>NZ_AP019400.1:5177500-5777500 GCF_004295585.1 Cohnella abietis
ATCCAGTTTTCAAGGTACAAGATTTCCTGCTTCTTCGGCAGGGAAAAACATATTATCATGTTTTCGATCAAAGATTCAACCCACAAAGATTGACAATCGAGGAAAACAAGATGGTTGAAAGATTGCTCTTTCAAAACTGAACTTGAGCGTAAGAAACGAATTGCCATCCTACCGAGGTAGCTATGGACTTTTATAACCCCGAAGGGTTCCTTAGAAAGGAGGTGATCCAGCCGCACCTTCCGATACGGCTACCTTGTTACGACTTCACCCCAATCATCTACCCCACCTTCGGCGGCTGGCTCCCTTGCGGGTTACCCCACCGACTTCGGGTGTTGTAAACTCTCGTGGTGTGACGGGCGGTGTGTACAAGACCCGGGAACGTATTCACCGCGGCATGCTGATCCGCGATTACTAGCAATTCCGACTTCATGCAGGCGAGTTGCAGCCTGCAATCCGAACTGAGACCGGCTTTGTTGGGATTGGCTCCACCTCGCGGTTTCGCAGCCCGTTGTACCGGCCATTGTAGTACGTGTGTAGCCCAGGTCATAAGGGGCATGATGATTTGACGTCATCCCCGCCTTCCTCCGGTTTGTCACCGGCAGTCAACCTAGAGTGCCCAGCTTAACCTGCTGGCAACTAAGTTTAGGGGTTGCGCTCGTTGCGGGACTTAACCCAACATCTCACGACACGAGCTGACGACAACCATGCACCACCTGTCTCCTCTGTCCCGAAGGCCGCCTCTATCTCTAGAGGATTCAGAGGGATGTCAAGACCTGGTAAGGTTCTTCGCGTTGCTTCGAATTAAACCACATACTCCACTGCTTGTGCGGGTCCCCGTCAATTCCTTTGAGTTTCAGTCTTGCGACCGTACTCCCCAGGCGGAGTGCTTAATGTGTTAACTTCGGCACCGAGGGCATGATACCCCCAACACCTAGCACTCATCGTTTACAGCGTGGACTACCAGGGTATCTAATCCTGTTTGCTCCCCACGCTTTCGCGCCTCAGCGTCAGTTACAGTCCAGAGAGCCGCCTTCGCCACTGGTGTTCCTCCACATCTCTACGCATTTCACCGCTACACGTGGAATTCCGCTCTCCTCTTCTGCACTCAAGTTCCCCAGTTTCCAGTGCATCACGGGGTTGAGCCCCGCACTTAGACACCAGACTTAAAGAACCGCCTGCGCGCGCTTTACGCCCAATAAATCCGGACAACGCTTGCCCCCTACGTATTACCGCGGCTGCTGGCACGTAGTTAGCCGGGGCTTTCTTCTCAGGTACCGTCATCGGATGAGCAGTTACTCTCACCCTTATTCTTCCCTGGCAACAGAGCTTTACGACCCGAAAGCCTTCCTCACTCACGCGGCGTTGCTCCATCAGGCTTTCGCCCATTGTGGAAGATTCCCTACTGCTGCCTCCCGTAGGAGTCTGGGCCGTGTCTCAGTCCCAGTGTGGCCGTTCACCCTCTCAGGTCGGCTACGCATCGTCGCCTTGGTGAGCCATTACCCCACCAACTAGCTAATGCGCCGCAGGCCCATCCACAAGCCGCAGATTGCTCCGCGTTTCCCAATTCGACCATGCGATCAAATTGTTTATCCGGTCTTAGCATTCGTTTCCGAATGTTATCCCGATCTTATGGGCAGGTTGCCTACGTGTTACTCACCCGTCCGCCACTAACCAAGTTTAGAAGCAAGCTTCTAAACAAGATCCGTTCGACTTGCATGTATTAGGCACGCCGCCAGCGTTCGTCCTGAGCCAGGATCAAACTCTCCATAATAGTGAAGCCGAAGCTTCGCATTAAAGAGCCTTTGAGGCTCAATCTTTACAACTGGTTTGTCTTCCAACAACCGAAGTTGTCTTCCAACGATTTGTTCGTTCTTTATGACGACTGTGCGCGATGAAACATCGCTGGCAATCAGTCACATCTTACGCTCAATGTTCAGTTTTCAAAGAACAATTCGTTTTGGTATTATGTATACTCCGCAACTATCAGCGGCTTTATAATATACCACAGCTTGTATCAACATTGCAAGCTCTTAATTTGCAGCGTTTGATTTATGCTGTTTCCGCTTTGCACTACTTTTTCAGCGGCGAGATATAATTTATCACAGAATGATATAACAAGTCAACAGTTTTTTCGACATTTATTTTAAGCCTCTTATAATCGACCTTCTGAAGCATACCGCGCTCTACTATTCCAATGATTATAATCGGCCTGCTGAAGCGTATTGAAGCTCTACTATTCCACTGACGCGATTACGTGCAGGCTTAGCTAGTTCACGAATGCAGCCCCGTCTAACAAGCTTCTGAAGAAGCACGGATAGCTCCAAAGTTAAGCCTGCTAAATCAGGATGCTGCAGCAGCTCTGCAGGTGTCCACGACTCTTTACGACTTTCTATTAAACGAATAAGCAGCACGCACGAGGATTCCATTTTATTAAGAATAGAAAACTCACAAGCCAGCAATACAAGCTGTACTCGTTGTTCTAGCGTTTCTCCACTGGTCGTCAATTGCTCTAACAATTTGTAAATACCAGGATTAACCCTTCTCATCTGCTCCCAAACCGTCAGCTCCGGATGCATCCCCTGCTCTACCAATGTAATATGGGCTAAATTGTGAAGAGAGGCTAACAATTGAGAATAAGCATCTAATACCTGACCATCTTGAATATCTTGTTTAGCTTGCAAATAAGTTCGGACGAACTGAGAAAACTCGCATAACAATTTTTGTTCCCGCAGCAGTGGAGACCATTCCATTAGTCTAGAGCGCAAATCCGTTAAATAGCTATCTTGGTCAATGAGAATGTCACCTTGGACTAACCAATGTATAACATTGCGATTATGCCCGCTAACGATCCAGCTTTCCAGCATCTCTGGGGTTACTCTTCTTACTTGAATGCGAGCGTCATTCCATATCCAGTGCTCCATTTTCTTATCTGCATCAGCTACATTCGTAACAATTAAAGCCAAACGATCCATTCCATCAATTAATGGCTGGTACGAGAAAGGGTTGGCAACAAGAAGTAGACTGATTAAGCCCTCCTCCTGCCCCAATTGCTCTAAGTAGAAAATCCCGCTATTATCCATTTGAACCACCCTAATCACATCCTTATAAACTTAAATCACCTCTTTTGAGCTGGCCAAGGTGGTCTGTCCACAAAATGTGAGCTATAATTAAAATCACGAGTATGGTCTAGTTCTACAATGCACCTCCTGTTTCCTGCCTAATCGAGTGAGACAGATTAATCTGTAGCGTAAAACGACCATTTAATGTGCTCTATAGAAGGAGATAACAACATGAAATGGAAAGCCAGTAAAATATCGACTATGCGTACTTGGGGACTATTGCTAGTACTAGCCGGTATGGGAATTATGATTTTTGGAACAAGCGGCATTCTGCTCTTCGGCGAAGTCGGGAAAATAATCGCTGCCATCTTCATGGTCTTCGGCATAATTAGCTGCTTTGTAAGTATGGGGATCTATTTCTGGGTCGGAATGTTATCTACAAGCGCTCCTGTAATCGATTGCCCAGAATGCAGCAAGCGAACAAAAATGCTTGGAACAACGGATCGTTGTATGTACTGTCACACGATTCTAACTCTCGACCCTGAGAAAGCTAATACGAACATTCAGCCTATCACTAGCGATGATACTCCCATTCAAGCTCAGCCTTAAAAGCTTAATCAGTAGTCCCGCAAATGAAAAATCTCCGGATACAATGACGATTACAGTCAATGTATCCGGAGATTTTGTTTTATAGCTTCTGCTTATGAACACTTCTGTGTTAAGGGCGGCTTTGTAGCGATTTATCCAACACAGACCAAATATCACTTGATTCGAATCCCCTGCGCCATGAGGCGACACCTGCTAGATCGTACTTCTTTGCTAGCTCAGCACGTGCCTTAATGGAGGACGCATCCTCAATCCATATTTTCTTAACTAGGTTACCTTCCTTAAACTCCACATATTGCTGACCTGTTTCCTCCGAGAAAACCGGTGTTAGCTTCTTCTCTTTAATTAATTTCTGTACTGCATCCATATTCATCGTCTTAGAGGAAACCTTGACGCCATCTGTGCCTTTTGGCTCCTCTGTCCATATCCGCGTGTAAAATGGAACGCCCAGAATTAATTTACTCGCTGGAACCCTGTCTTCTTCTAATATACGCTTGATGGATTTTTCTGAAAAGGATAGCGAAGAAACCGAGCCTGACACTGGACTTGATGCCCAATGCTCATCATAAGCCATCACCATCATAAAATCGACAATTGAGCCTAATCGCTCTCGATCCAGAAAAACAGACCATAGCTCACTATTCGATTTTGGAGTCACATCAATAGAAACAACCAAATTTTGTTCATGTAGCAGCGGAGTCATTTCTCGCATGAATTGTACGAGATTTTCCTTGTCCTTCGTATATACATTTTCGAAATCAATATTAACACCTTGCAGCTTAAACGTTTTTGCATAAGCTAGCATCTGCTGAATCATAGCAAATCTAGTCTCATATGAGGCTAATGCTGTGTGAGTCCTGTCTGGATCAAAACCATTGCTAAACAGCGCCCAAACTTGAATACCTTTGGCATTTGCCCATGAAGAATACCCAGCGTCCGCTTTACTGCGAATATTTCCTTTACCATCCAGCAATTCGAACCAGGTAGGACTCACTACATTAACACCAGTCATCTCACTTATTTTATTAGTATCGGGATTCGAGGAGTAGACTGGCTCCCAGGTCAAATTAATACGTTTCCCGCTTCCTTTCCAAGCAGCAAAAGATTTCTCCGAGGATGCTGTTGTAGGAATCTTCTCAATGCTGAGCAGAGTAACGCTTCCTTTGGAAATGTATCCGATATTCCCTGACTTGGATTGAGCTAAATACCAGCCTTCCTGCTCTCCCCACAATCGCATATCAGAGCCAGCTGTTATATCCTCGATGATAGCAAAAGATTTATTAGGCCCTTCACGAAGTTTAATTCCTTTTGTTTTCGTTTCAGGAACTCCTGCGTGTTGAATTGCTTCTCCAGGCATCGTTAACGTAACAATTCCAGTCGTTTCGGCAAGCTCAATTCGAGCCCCGAACAATTCCACAAGCGGGGCACTAGGCAAATATAGAACATCATCAATCTTCTTAGCAGCAAACCTCAAAGAGAATGGTTTACGATTTAACGTAGCATCCAATTCTCCAGTCTTAAAATGAAGCACCTTAGTATCCGTAGTCAATATTATGGAATCTGTTTTTTCCTCATAGTGAATCCCTTCCCCCATCACCTGCTGTGCAACAGATATAGGAATGAGCAAGCCTTCTGCTGTTCCTTGAGCAAAGGATGAGGTCCACTTCCCTTGTATCATAATCGGAAATGGCTTCGAGGAATATTCAGGCTTAATATAAGAAGAATTAGGTGCATTAGATGCATTCCACCATATGACGGCAACAGCCGCTAACACGAAAAGCAGAAGAAAGAGCATCCAAGGCCTAGATCGTTTTTTGGAACGACGAGGTTCCGTTGACAAATTGCTGTTCAAAACTATTCACTCTCCGTTTCTGCCTATCTAGCTGTAAGAAGGCTTGTCTTCTAAAAAAGGAACGTTTCAACAGGGAAGAAAGTTGCTTGCTGTATGTTTGTTTAAGGCTCTAAATAATAAAGCACGCCAAGGTAGTCATCCCTGCGTGCTCATGAAATTTAAAATTTAATTAGGAATGCATACCTTTACATGTAGGGCAAAGACCGTATATCTCCATCCGATGACCAAGCACACTGAATCCTGTAGAAGCAGCCGCTGCATCCTCGACCTGTTTTACAGGGGGATGATCAAAATCGACCATTGTTCCACAATTCGTACAAGTGACATGATAATGATCGGACATATCGGCATCAAACCGACTGGAATCATCCCCGTAAGTTAGCTCTCGAACAAGATCGGCATCTACAAAAACCTTTAAGTTATTGTAGACAGTAGCGACACTTAAGCTCGGGTATGCGGGAGAGAGCGCACGAAAT
Organism: Cohnella abietis; assembly: GCF_004295585.1. Taxonomy (NCBI): domain Bacteria; kingdom Bacillati; phylum Bacillota; class Bacilli; order Caryophanales; family Paenibacillaceae; genus Cohnella; species Cohnella abietis. The sequence goes on from NZ_AP019400.1 coordinate 5,183,494, forward strand.
ATATCATCTGCAGTCGGATGAGTATATGATTCCATAAGATAACGTAATATAGCGTACCGTTGAGGAGTCATCCGGACACCGCCGGATCTGAGCTGGTCCACGGCATGCTCAACCCTGGATTCCATGCTCTCACAGCCTTTCATAATGAACGCCTGCATTAAAGTAACAGGTATAGCTTTATTCTACGTTCCATTTCCGAACATTGTCAATGGAAGATACACCCCGACCCCATTCGCTTAGCTAAATGTTCTTCTATCTCCTGCTTTGGTTCTGTATTTTGGATTCCCACAGCCACAGAGCTACTCCAGCACCAATAAGTACAATAGCCCCGAACATAGAGCCTTTGGAATTAAACAGCCAGTGTGTCCATCTCGTATTTACTATCACAAGGATGATGACTCCCGCTACTGCAAAGAGTAGGATACCCAATGGAGGAACTCCGCGAGCCATTCTCTCTTCTGCTGACGGATTAACCATCCCTTCTGACCATCCTCTTTGAGCGTTCAAAGCAAAGTTCGCGTTTCGTTCATTGACAGTATCCGTGCTTTGAAGGGCATCAAACAGGTTAAAGAAGTAGACAATTGGAACCAATAAACTTACTAATACAATAGATAGTACATTATCTCCTTCAACGGATACGTATACGATAGCCGTAATATTCAGCGCAAGAAGCAGCATGAGCACGATACCCTTAACCATCAAACCTAGATACATATGACCAACACCCGGAATTAGAAAGGCCAGTAAGCCGGCAATCCACTTCCTTCTTCGGCCCACCTGTTTACTAGGCTCTTGCGAATAGGCTGGTGGGGTTCCAAAGCCCCCCTGCCATTGCTCCTGTCTAGCTCCTTGAGTATTAAACCCCGGAGCTGGTGGCAATGGATAACCCTTGCTGTTGCTCTCATCCGACTCTATCATCTTCCCTACCTCCGACTCTACTATTCCGCTGTAACAGACCTAATTCCATTAATCCGGTTAAGCTCATCCGCTATTACAATTAAAAGCTCCCTATGGGGGAGTACGACCGATATCATTATTCTTTGAGCTTGAAGATCTGATCCCATTGGAGTAGCTTCTATGTCAAGGAAACGAACCTTGATCAATTTAACTCCATGCTGTGTCAATACGCTTTGAAAGGATTCCACATAAGAAGTGTCTGACGAAGCGGTTAAAATAAATGTACATTCCTTACGATTATTGACATATCGCTTCTCTACAATGTTTAACCCCCATAAGATGAGAAGAACCATAGCCGCGGAAAGAACAGCTGGCAAGTAAAATCCAGCGCCTACTGTGAGCCCCACAGCCATAACAACCCAGATGGAGGCAGCTGTAGTTAAGCCCGTAATTGATTTGCCAGTAAATAAAATAGTCCCCGCTCCCAAGAAGCCAACACCCGTAATCACTTGAGCGGCAAGGCGAGCAGGATCCAATCGAACATTCGGCTCACCTACGAAATCTGCAAATCCGTACATGGAAAGGATCATAAGCAAACAGGAGCCCAAGCAAACCAATGTATGAGTCCGTAAGCCAGCCGCATGGTTTTTGCGCTCTCTTTCAAAACCAACAAGCCCACCAAGTACAACAGATAAAAATAAACGTAACACAAGATGAGTGTTCTCTATAACCCAAGGATTATGCATAAATATCCCTTCTAACTATTTTTATAGTATCATATTGGAATTTGGCCAAACAATGGTTTGGGGACGGGGATAAACCTAGGCTGAGGTCTGAGTTGACAGGAAAAATGAATGTTAGCAGGGTGGACGAACTAGACTTACCATCTGGATGCCTTGAACAGGCTTGAATGTCTCTGCAAGCTCAAAACCGAAACGCTTATACATGTGAATGGCGGGTAGATTACGGATCTCTGCTGTTACGGACCAGGTTGGAGTGACATCATTCCTCTGATTTAATATATACGCCATTAGTAAACTCCCTATCCCTTGGCGAAAATAATTAGGGTGAACCATCATCCTACAAATGGAATAAAAACCGACCTTATCTTGCTGATAAGAAACGACGCCTATAAGATCTCCATCCTTGTCACGGTATCCCCAGAATGTTTCTTTACAAGCCTGAAGATCTTTGACCGTATCTAGAAGGGGAGGCAAATCAGCCACACCAATCAATGCAGCCTCTACTCGATAAGCATGATGCTGCAGAGACCAGATTTCCTCCGCAATCTCCCATTGCCTGATATCCAATGAAACAATTCCAGCTTCTATTGCAGCCACCTCCTCTTCTCAATTAACACGGCTTCATCGTCATTTATAAAACGACAAACCCGCTAGTAGCGAATTTGCCGTTTTCCTTACTATTTATGCATTCAAACGATCAATCAGTAGCTTGTTAACGAGTCCTGGATTTGCTTTGCCCTTCGTTTCCTTCATAATCTGACCCACGAGGAAACCAATGGCTTTCTCCTTACCGTTTCGGAAATCTTCTACCGATTGCGGATTAGCCGCAATAATGGCATCAACGATCGATAGTATCGCGCCTTCATCACTGATTTGCACCAAACCTTGCTCTTCAACGATTTGTTGCGGCGATTTACCCGTTTCGATCAAGGCCTTGAAGACGGTTTTAGCAATTTTGTTGCTTATCGTGCCCTTCTCGATTAATTGAATCATCTCACCTAAGCCGTGACCTGTAAGTTTAACGTCAGCAAGCTCCAAGCTATTAGCATTCAAATAACCGAGTAATTCTCCCATGATCCAGTTAGCGGAAGCTTTCGCATCGCTTGTATACTTAAGGCTTTCTTCGAACAAATCAGCCAGTTTCATTGAAGCAGTTAGAACACTGGCATCATACGAAGACAACCCATATTGTTGAATATATCTAGCTTGACGAGCATCTGGTAGCTCTGGAATAGAAGCTTGAACACGCTCACGCCATTCGGAATCAATATGCAGTCTTACTAAGTCCGGATCAGGGAAATAGCGGTAATCATGAGCTTCTTCCTTACTCCGCATGCTTATCGTCTTACCTTGACCTTCATCCCAGCGCCTAGTTTCCTGCACGACTACTCCGCCGCCATCAAGCACCTCAGCTTGACGAATTTCTTCATACTCTAAGCCGCGTTGAACACCTCTGAAGGAGTTCATGTTCTTCAATTCCGCACGAGTACCGAATTTCTCTTGCCCATACGGACGAATGCTTATATTAGCGTCACAGCGTAAGCTGCCTTCTTCCATCTTCACATCGGAAACGTCGCAATATTGCATAATCGCTCTGAGCTTCTCCAAATAAGCTTTTGCTTCCTCAGGCGAACGGATATCAGGCTCCGACACGATTTCCACAAGAGGTGTGCCCACGCGATTAAAGTCTGCTAAGGTGCCGAATCCCCCGTCGATATGTGTCAGCTTACCTGCATCCTCCTCTAGATGAAGGCGGGTAATACCAATTCGTTTCGTCTGACCATTCACTTCAATGTCAATCCAGCCATTCTCGCCGATCGGCTGGTCGAATTGTGAAATTTGATAAGCCTTAGGCGAATCGGGATAAAAATAGTTTTTCCGATCGAATTTGCACCATTCAGCAACCTGGCAATTAATAGCCATGGCTGCTTTCATAGCATATTCCACCGCTTGACGGTTTAATACGGGTAATACGCCGGGATGGCCTAAGCATACCGGGCAAGTGTGAGTATTAGCTGGTGCTCCAAAAGAAGTCGAGCATCCACAGAAAATTTTGGATTTCGTATGCAGCTCAACGTGTACTTCAAGACCGACTACCGTTTCATATTTGGACATATTGTGCTCCTCCTAAGACAGAGCCGGACGCAGGTTGTGAAACCCGGTTTGGCTTTCGAATGCGTGCGCCGCTCTCAGAACCGTCTGCTCATCAAACGGCTTACCGATAATTTGCAGTCCAACAGGTAAACCTTCTGCTGTTCCGCAAGGTACGCTAATTGCAGGCACACCCGCCAAGCTGACGGGGATCGTGCATATATCATTTAAATACATCGTAAGCGGATCTCCAACCTGCTCGCCCAATTTGAAAGCCGTTGTCGGGGCAGTTGGTCCAATAATGAGATCATACTTCTCAAACACTTGATCAAAGTCTTGCTTGATCAAAGTACGTACTTGCTGGGCTTTCTTATAATAAGCGTCATAATATCCAGAGCTAAGCGCATAAGTACCTAACATGATCCTGCGCTTTACTTCTGCTCCGAATCCTTCGCTGCGAGAACGACGATACAGATCAAGCAGGTTCGACGGATTATCAGCACGCACACCATAACGCACACCATCAAAACGAGCCAGGTTGGAGGATGCTTCCGAGGAAGCGAGCAAATAATAAGTCGCAATTGCGTATTCTGTGTGCGGCAGGGATACTTCTTCCCATACAGCGCCGAGTGATTCGAACACTTTTAAAGCTTCAAGCACACGTTCCTTCACTTGGGGATCGATTCCTTCTCCCAAATATTCTTTAGGAACACCAATTCGCAAGCCCTTAACATCACCTGTCAATGCAGACAAATAATCGGGGATCTCAACATTGGCTGAAGTGGTATCTCTGTCGTCGTGACCTGCAATAGCTTGCAAAACATAAGCAGAATCTTCAACATTTTTCGTAATCGGTCCGATCTGATCAAGTGACGAAGCAAATGCCACAAGCCCAAACCGGGAAACAAGACCGTATGTCGGCTTCAATCCAACGACGCCACAGTAAGCAGCTGGCTGACGGATTGATCCACCAGTATCGGAGCCAAGTGTAAAATAAACCTGTCCAGCAGCAACCGCTGCCGCAGATCCACCACTTGATCCACCTGGTACACGTTCAAGATCCCATGGGTTACGCACAGCACGGTACGCCGAATTTTCGTTGGACCCTCCCATAGCGAATTCGTCCATGTTCAGCTTGCCGATTGTAATCGATTGTGCGTCACGAAGCTTAGATACAACAGTCGCATCATAAATGGGATCATAGTTTTCCAGAAATTTGCTACCGCATGTTGTACGAAGGCCTTCAGTAACAATATTGTCCTTAATTCCTGCTGGGATACCGAACAATAAACCGCGATTTCCGCCTGCTGCAAGCTGTGCATCCAAAGCTAATGCTTCCTTACGTGCTCCCGCTTCATTCAAAGTAAGAAAAGCACCTATTTTGTCATCCGAGTCAGAAATCTGCTTAATGGAATGCTCCACTAGCTCAGCAACGGATAATTGTTTATTCTGAAGACGATTATGTATCTCTGATAGTCTCAAATCAAAAACCGACATTCTAAGTCCTCCTAATCTTTATTCCAAAACCGCAGGTACCTTGAAATGGCCGTCCTCATCTTCCGGAGCATTGAGAAGTACTTTCTCAATCGGCAGGGAAGGCTTCACCTTGTCATCTCTCATGACGTTAGCGAGGGGCAACACATGGCTTGTTGGCTCTATGCCGTCTGTATCCAGTTGATTCAATTTTTCCGCATATTTAAGAATAGCGTTTAATTGTCCCTCAAATTGTTCCTTCTCTTGTTCCGACAGCTCTAGACGCGCCAAATTCGCAACGTGCTCTACATCATTTCTAGTAATGCTCATACTTGTACTGACCTCCTTGAATCCACAATTCTGCTCATTCTTTTCATTATATCGGACAAACTAAGGGAACTCAATGAATCAATGCAGCTTGACTCTATAGAGAAATGGGTAAAATAACAGCGTACACCTATTTGTTAGGAGGAAATTGTATGCCCCGCTACCACAACTGTAAGTCTTCCACACCTTTACGGGACCATGGCTTGGTCGAGTTCGCCGCAGAAAATCCAGTTGAGCGAACCTTGTTACGTAAAGCGATATATGATGCAGCTGAACCCGAGGATTTGCCCCTAAATGTCGGGTACCATAATCAACAGCAATTACTCCAGTTAATGAGTAAGCTCCAGAAGCAATTATCGAGCTCTACTGCCCAAGATGTGAATTGCCGTATCTCTTACGCGAATGACCTGAATCAAGCGGAAGAAAATGAACCTGACGATGATAATCAAGGTTGGCATTCTCTGTCTCAGCTTTTTGGAGAAGTTAACGGTAGGAGTGTTTCGGACTATATATTGCATCACACCTTTACCTCCCATTTGCAGCCCATTGTACAACCCAGCGGTAAAATTATGGGATACGAATTTCTACTGCGCCCGTTGCCGGAGCAAATGCCTTTCAGACCAGCGGAGCTATTCGAGAAAGCTCGGAAGATCGGGCAGCATTCCTTTCTCGATCGGGAGGCCAGACATTCTGCCATTCGCCTTAGCGCTGCTCATCTTGAGAAGGGAATGAAGCGTTTCATTAACTTCCTACCCTCCTCGCTTCATAGCCCCTATTCTAGCCTTAAGGACACCTTTGAGTTGATGAAGGAAACCGGAACAGATCCAAGCGATTATGTATTTGAAGTGATTGAATCCGAGCCTCTGGATGACCCCGAGCTGTTGAAAATATTTGATGTGTATCGACAACAGGGGGTTCTACTTGCACTAGATGACGTTGGAACGGGTTTTGCAACCTTGGATACCGTAGAGCGACTACAGCCTGACTATGTAAAAATGGATCGAAAGTGGGTAAGCGGCTGCGACAAGGATGAAGGGAAGCAGCGTTACATCGACAATCTGCTTAATCGTGTTTCTCGCTTTCATGGCATTGTGTTAGCAGAAGGCGTGGAGAGGCAGGAGGAATGGGACTACGTCAGAAGGGCGGGTGTTTCCTTGTTCCAAGGTTACTTGTTTGGGCGTGCCTCTCCCGTTCCAGCTGCAGTTAGAGTGTAAATAGAAAAAGAGGTGTGTTACAAAGATTAAAGCATCCCTGTAATACACCTCTTACGTTTGCATGTGAAGCATTTTTTAAGAAAAATAGCTCGTTATTGAAAATCATCAAATCCATGCCTTCAAGTTAACTTGACGAATGAACTCATCACGAGTCAGCACTTCTTTGCTTGTTTCTTCTTCAATCGGCTGTTCCTCTTCTTTACCGCCATTCATGATTCTCTTGAATAGCTCTTCATTTCTAGTAACCAATGCGTAGTCAATGAGTGCCTCTCTCTCGATACGGTCCACCTCAAGCTCTAGCAAAGTTTCTTCTAATTCAATATCCTCGCAGGGCACATAAAACTGTCTATTAGCTTTTGGTACACGAATAATATAATCGAAAGCACTATCGTTATTACGGTCATACGCGATAACAAAGCCATATTCGCCTATAGGCAAATTCTGCTCGAACCGGTCATCCACGATAATGATTTTTTCCCCCAGCTTCAGCATACCGATTCTCCCCTTCTCTATGCATACTTTAGTAATACTTATATCCTACTAAAAAAGTATCACACTATGCAAATGGTGTCACATGGGGGGATATGGAATAGGTTTACTCTATGCTTCTCCTTAACCCTCTAACTGCCACTATCATAAGTAAAATGATACTTGCAGCTGCGGTTAAAGCTGAGCCAATCCAGCTCGAGAAATCTCCCATTGTGAGACGGGAAACAGCCTCCATGCCTAAACCAGAGGGTAACCATGATAGATCCCGTTCAAACAATCCACGGATCAACTGCATTAAAGTCGCGCTTCCGATGGCAACGAATGCCGCAGCAGCAGGAGATCGAAGCCAAGCACTGGCTGCAATGGCAATAGTTCCTACGAATACAAGCCAGCAATAATAGAGGAGTGCAGAAAATAAAGCGTCTCCTACATTGGGGTATCCGATTAAGAGATTCGTATAATACCATGCTCCTCCATACCCCAAACCGAAGGATAATCCGACAGTTATGATTAGCATGACCCATTTAGAGGCTACGTAAGCGAATGGAGAAACAGGTTTGACAAGAATCCACGCCGCTGTCCCGCTTCTTCTTTCACTAGATATCGTACCCATAAAAGCTAGACAAATCGCCAGTAAGCCTATTAATCCGAAGTTTCCCAGTGCTTGGCCTAGTACCTCTCCCGGCTTAGGTATCGGAAGCTGTATGATTGCACCTTCAGGAAGATTGCCTGCTGAGGCAATAATTTCCGGCATAAATTTCGCCGAAATCGGCTGTAACAAGCCTAGCAAAACAAACACCGCCGGCAACCATATCAATTTGGCGGTGCGAACCGCCTCACGCCATTCTTTGTGAAGCAAAATACGAAAGCCGTTCATATTTGCACCGCCTCAACAAACCATTGCTCTAATGATTTTCGGCTAACCTCGAATGTTTGAAGCTTTATTCCTTCATCTATTGCGCTACGCAAAACCTTCTCACGTACGTGGTCAATGTCGCCTGTTTGGATGTTACATTGAAAGCTTTCCCTCCCGACCTTAAGGACTCCCGAAATTCGGCTCAGCCCTTCTAACCATTGATCAGCAGCTTCATTTTCCTCTATAACGATCTTTAAGTACGGATGCCCTGCATTTCTGCGTAGCTGGTTCATCTCTCCTTGGATGATTACCTGCCCTTTATTCATTAAGATCAAATCGTCGCACACCTGCTCTGCATCATGAAGAACATGCGTTGAAAGCAAAATCGTCATCTCTTGTTTCCACGACTCCAGCATCTTTAATACATCGCGCCTTCCGATAGGATCCAATGCGGACACTGGCTCATCCAATATGAGTAGGCGGGGACGATGAACGACTGCCTGAGCTAAGCCCAATCGTTGCTTCATTCCTCCCGAATAACCAGACACACGTCTGTTCGCTGCTTCTTCTAATCCCGACATCTCAAGCAACTCTCTACTTCGATTCTCTGCCTCTGTTTTGGACAAGCCACATAGTCTACCTGCGGTCACTATCGTTTCGTGTCCTGTCATCCAACCGAAAAACGATGGACTTTGCGGAAGAAATCCCATCCATCGCCGCCGATCATTGTCCAATCCTTCTTTAAAAGAAAGCTTCCCAGATGTCGGTTCGAGTAGACCTGCCAATATAGACAGTGTTGTCGTTTTACCTGCGCCATTAGGTCCTAGCAACGCAATACATCGACGCTCACCAACACTAAAGCTTACTTCTCTGAGCACAGCTTTTGCCCCATAATTATGGGTCAACCTCTCTGTCGTCAACAGATTCATGATCCATTTTCCCTTCTGGCGAAAGCAAAGAAGACAATCGGTCCCACAATATTAAATAAGACTATGACAAGGACCCATACCCACTTGTTTCCACGAACCGAAGATGCGCGATATAGATACCTTAAGGCTGTAACCATCAAAATAAGTTGAATAACAAGTACAGGCAGCAGTAGCATAATCAGCTTATCATTCATTTGCGTTAGTCCTCCCTATCCCCTTTATTAGGAGCTTTAGCTTTACGTTTTTTCCACCAATGCAGTAGGAAATAAAGAAGTGAAGGAATCGGAAAATACGTAAGTCCCCACAATCCCCATAACCAAGCCCTCCGTCCATGACGGCGAGCATGCAGGAACAATATCGTACCTTGTGCGATTAGTAGCACTCCAAGGATGAGAAAAAGCCACCAAAAATCTTTAATGGGAACTTCATTCATAAGCCTCTTCCTCTTTTCTTCGTGCGCTCCTGATTTCACTAATGAGTAATGGAACTCCCGCGATTAGAAACAAGCCTTCTAGAAGCCAGAACCATAATGACAACCCATATCCAAGCATAACGATGCCTACAACGATCGGGATAGCTGCCAGCCAGAAGAGAGCCAAGTCGCGCCATAATTTTCTTTTTATAATTTGGCGACGCTCAGTGATGAACGTTTCCCAATCGTGAAGAGGTACTGGCGTTACAGAGTACGCATTGTCTAACTGATCCCATGTTTGCTTCAGCTCACTTATTAAGCTATCGTCAACATCCTTATCGGATGGCTTCATTTTCTTTCCACTCCTCTCGAATTTTACGGATTCCGTAAAAAATTCTTGATTTGACGGTTCCCGGAGGCAAGGACATTATCTCTCCGATTTCCTCGTAGGTGTATCCGTAATAATGCTTGAGGACAAGCGGCATTCGTTCTTCCTTCGATAGCTTCTCCAAGCTTTCCATGAGCTCCGACCATTCGGTGCCACGAGAAATGGTTTCCCACTGAAGTGCTGACATTCTTGATTCATCCTGCAATTGTTTTTGCTCTCGTTTACGTTTCCGAAGCGTATCTAGAAAAAGCCTTGTGCCGATAGTGATAAGCCATGAAGAAAACTTCGAGCTTCCGTCATATCTATCCGCTTTCTCTATCGCTCGAATCATCGTTTCCTGAGTCATATCCTCCGCTAATGAACGGTCCATGGTCACCTTTAGTAAATAGTGAAACACCATACTATAGTGCTCACGAAGCAAGGCCGCCAGCTCCGTATCCGTTATTCGAGCATTGCGGGAGAGCTTATTCATTGGTTTCATATTTCGTAGCCCCCGCCTCCTCATTGAACACGTTATTTTCACTATAATGCAGGTTATACGTTTACCAAGCTCAAATCGTTCAGACGCTAATAAAAAAAATCACCGACCAACCGACAATCGGTTTTCGATGATTGGGAATTCTTGATTATTAATCCTGCAGCTCATACAATTTCTCTGGTGAGATCGTTAATGCCATGCAGCCTGTTTCCGTAATGAGATAAGTGTTCTCTATTCCGACTACACCTAGTCCAGGAAAAGTAAATTTAGGTTCAACAGCTAATACCATTCCAGGCTCAAGGGGCTCTTGGAATCCTTTAGCCAGAACGGGCCATTCGTCGATCTCAAGTCCAATACCGTGGCCCAGAAATTTGACCTGATCATCTCCGAAGCCCATAAAATGATTAGATAGTCCTACCGTTTCGGCCATCTCCAAAGCTTCAGCATATAGTCGTTCAGGTGACACACCAGGACATAACAGCTCTTCGCTCCGCTTAATAATCGCTTTAGCCACCTTATATGCGTCCATAAGCTCAGATGGGAGCTCGCCAATGACAGCGGTCCGAGTCTGATCTATCGTATACCCGTCAATACAACAGCCAATGTCGATTAGTATTGGTTCATTACGTCCAATCGGACGTAGACTCACGCTTTGCGGAGCAGCGGGTGATAATCCACGTCCACCAGCAGGACCGTCAAAATAAGTTGGCTCAGCTGCAGCTTCACCCGCTGCAACGACTCCTGTCATAATCTCCTGGTTATAGCCACGCATTCTCATTATTCCGATATGACCTTGACTCCGCATCGCATTCTCAATAATAGTTATAAGCTCAAGCTCCGTCATACCTATTCTCAGGCTAGCGATTCCCTTCTCCAATGCTGTGGCAGCCACCTCAGCAGCTTTGGAAATCCGATCCACCTCGTAGGTGGATTTTACACTGCGAGTATTTCTAAGCAATGCTGACGCGTCTTTCCACTGTGCTTGGGGAATGGCCTCAGTTAGCCGGAAGTACAATTGCGCGGGCATTACGTCGAAATCAGCGCCAATTAGAGGCCTCTTATCTGATTGAGAGAATAGAGTAGGATAATCTGCTTCTAACAGCTTGCCAAAATTGCGAAAAGAGCCCAAGCCAACCGTCCGGACTTGAGACTCACTAACCGCACGAGATAGACTCCTTCTGACGTAATAAGTCGGCTCCCCTTCAGCTGGCATGAACAAATAACCGGTTTGCATAGAGCCGGTTAAATAATAGATGCCTACATTTTGTGAAACTAAACAGCTATCTAAACCGCTCTTAGCTAATAGCTGTTGCAGCCTTATCTTACGATTAATCCATTCTTCTTGTGGTGGAGTGATGTGCATTCCGTCGCCGCCCCTTCAATGTCCTTCCATTTGATATCATTAGAGCAAAGAAGGGACATGACGTCAACAGTTGGAGCTATAAAAATTAGACCGCTACCAGCGGCTTAAACCAGCCACAAACCTGGTTTTCACCTTTTAGACCGCTACCAGCGGCTTAAACCAACCACAAACCTGGTTTTTCACCTTTTAGACCGCTACCAGCGGCTTAAACCAGCCACAAATCCGGTTTCTCACCTTTTAGACCGCTACCAGCGGCTTAAACCAGCCACAAACCTGGTTTCTCACCTTTTAGACCGCTACCAGCGGCTTAAACTAGCCACAAACCTGGTTCCTCACCTTTTAGACCGCTACCAGCGGCTTAAACCAGCCACAAACCTGGTTTCTCACCTTTTAGACCGCTACCAGCGGCTTAAACTAGCCACAAACCTGGTTCCTCACCTTTTAGACCGCTATCAGCGGCTTAAACCAGCCACAAACCTGATTTCTCACCTTTTAGACCGCTACCAGCGGCTTAAACCGGCCACAAACCCGGTTTCTCGCCTTTTAGACCGCTACCAGCGGCTTAAACCAGGCTGTACTTTTACATTTCCACTTTGTTTCCGCGCGTGCACGTAGAAGCCTTCCTTGTTTTCCAAGTAGGCTGTCTACAACAACGGCTGAACCTTTGCTTCTCTTCCTCCGTCAACGATCGACGGATTAGCTTTGCACCACTCGTACCGCATCATCCATGAAATCTTTCAGCATCTCTGGGGGCTTAAGAAGATGTCCCGGAGTCCTTCATCGACGGTAAACATCATATGACGTTGGTTCACCTATAGCCTGTAGCCTGCAGCCCGGAAACTTCTTTACTTCCTTTTCAACTGATGGTCGAATCTGACTCCTGTTCCTCTCACAGAACCTTTCCTATTTTTCTAGAAATATCCACTTCAGTATATTGTTATCCACATTCTTAATTTATAAAATTTTCTGAAATAGGGTAGTGATTTTATACTTTCTAGTAGGTTGAGATAAGATATAGCCCTTAGCTCTAATACTCTCTCTTCTTTTTTCCCTATCGATGAAGCTCATACCTGCTCAGTTTACTCATACGGCGAATCACTTGCACTTCCTCTTCTGTAAGCACCGGAGCGTTTGCCGCCTCTATGTTCTGCAAGAGTTGTTCACGAGAGCTTGCTCCCGGAATAACGGTGGCTACGGCGGGATGGCTGAGCGAGTAACGAATAGCCAATTGAGACAAGCTTCGCTCATCCGTCACTAATGTTTGTAGCTGCTCTCGGAGCGACTGCAACTCCACTAACTCATAATCTAGATATCTCTTCGTCGGCTCCCGATTATCCGCAAGGACACCACTTGCAACGGGTCCTCTCGCGATTACACTGATTCCGTGCTTCTGTAGCAAAGGCAGCACTTCTTCTTCCGCGCGGCGGTCGACGATGCTATATTGATTCATCACGCTAACGATGGACGATCGTGCAACATATTCCCGGATCACGTTCGGTCTTATGGAGGATATCCCATAATATCGAATAACGCCTTCCTGCTTCAATTCCTCGAACGCTTCAATTGTCTCATCTATGGGGTCGTCGAGAGTCCCGCCATGCAACTGATACAAATCAATATAATCCGTCTTCAGTCTGCTCAGGCTCGCCTTTACTGCCGACTTGATATGCTGCTTAGACGGATCCCATACCCAGCTCTCTTGTCCGGCAACACGCCGATTACCTGCTTTCGTAGCCAACATGACGCGATCGCGGCATCCCTGAATTGCCTTACCTACGAGTTCCTCGTTGTGACCGTTATCATATAAATCTGCAGTGTCCAGCAGATTAATGCCCCGATCCAATGCTTCGTGCACAAGAGCTATCGCCTTCCGTTCATCTGTACCCAAGGACATACAGCCCAGACCAATTTCACTTACCATCAGCTCGGAAGAGCCTAATCGGTTCATTCTCATACGCGATCACCTCGCTCATCAAATGTTTTTGACTTCATTGTATACATTTTACGATCTGCAATATTAAGTAACGCATCTAATGTTTTGGCATCATTCGGGTACACAGAGCTTCCAATGGAAACAGAAACTTCAATCTTTATTTCTTCTGATAATCTCTGTACTGCACTTCTAACTCGCATAAGGATTACCTCCTCATTCTTTCCGTCTATAAGTGGAGAAATAATCAGAAATTCATCCCCCGACCAACGAGCAACAATGTCCTTTTTTGTTACATTCGCTAACAGGATACTTGAGATAGATTGAAGTACCTTATCTCCCATTTCATGTCCGTATGTGTCATTTATTTTCTTGAAGTAATCCACATCAATAAAAAACAATCTTAATTTACCATCTATCTTATTCATTCGCTTAAGAAGCCTAGGGAATTTCTGAATGACGAATCTCCTATTAAAGAGTTCGGTCAAGGTATCTTTTTCAGAGTAAAATCTGACCTTGTCATATTGGCTACCCAACCACCAGCAAATCAATAAAGATATAACCCCGAAATAAGGAAATTTGTAGGCAGGGTAATCATAATATATGTTTCCATAAAGCCTAGCAACAACAATCAATATACAAACGATAATCGTAATAACGATTCTTCCTATATATTTCATTGTCAATCTCCACTCTCTAAGGTGTGGTAAATGTCGAATTTTCTGTTGGGTGAATCTATTAAGTTGATTATAGCATCTGATTGTTCATTTACACCGAATAATCGTCAGAGTGAGCCCCCTAGAAAATAACACCATTTAAGCAGAGAAAATCCACAACCCGCATGAGGTTGTGGATCGGTTGACAGATACCTTTAAAGCCAGCGTGTAGGGATTCAGTACCATTTAAACGGAATGAGCCGAGAAGAGACAACTGGCTACATCCGGCACCATATGGAAGAAGCGAAGCTGACACGTCCAGTATTTGCGGAGAGTGCAATCCAGATGCTGCATGCGGCGAGCCAAAGGATTCCGAGAATAGTGAACCAAATTTGTGGACAAGCCTTGTTTGATGCAGAAGGAAAAGGCTTAGAGGTTATATAAGATAAACATATAGGTCGAGTCTTATCCGACATGGACCGGCAACGGGGAACGGCGGGGTAACTCGCCGGTTTTCTTACTACAGAGATGATTGACGTTACACCTCTCAACCGATTGTCGTGCCTAACGCACAAACGCTCACGTCATTGACGGTGATTATTGCACCGACAAAAAGCGTGAGCGGTAACAACCCTGCTGCATGGGAACCTGAGTATAAGACATTGAAATTAATTCTTTCTGTTCGTACAATCATAACGGCTGACGCCGTCCTTTAACAGCGTTCAACCTTTATGTCGGAGACCTATCAGAAAAGGTTCGAAAATTCTATATTTTCTGAAAGTTCTAGAAAACCAGCTCCGCTGAGCCTTTTAGGTCCCATTCAACCGGGGACAACACTCCGAATAATCTAGGGTATTTGACGTGAACGATCAGTACGATGCCCGGTCTATCGAGCGTAACCTCATAATCATAATTGGCATTTCGATAAGTATAGGGGAATTGCTTATCCTCGTTAATGATTGCAAATGCGCGTACTTCAACTGGGTCACGTAGAAAGCTACCTGGCACAGGAATCAAATTGGCGTCTACGGACAGGTTTTCCTGCAAGTAAGCCATAATCTCCGATTCGGCCCGGTCTGCTTTTATCGAAAGCACTCCCATTTCTAGCTTCTCCCTGTCAAGCTGCTGAGCTGCGGCGTGTGCAGCACGGTCCACGGCGCGTTTGGCTTCGTGGACCGTCCCCATTGCGATTTCTTCATCCATCTGCAGAGCGTGAAGCATCCACCATACGACGATCATAAGCACGCCAAACACTAGCTTAGCCATAAGCTGCCCACTCTCTTGCTTTGTTTAAGGCACATACTCGCTCATCTTCAATCCTCCCCCTGAAATTCTGGCATTCTCAGACGGAGGCTCAAGGCCAATTAAGCGGTCAATATTGAGCAAATTTTCGTAAGGATAGGCAATTCGTAGCCTAAGCCCCGTTCCTCGCGGTAATGGGGCGGTAGCATTATCTCCTTCTGCTCCCGTTGTTGAAGTCACTACATATTCAAGCTTAGGTGCAACAAACCCGTACTGTGCTAAACGGCCCCGAGACTCCGCAATCATTGCACCATCGATATAGCCAAATCTCCCGCTTGCGCCAATCTCCAGCAAGTAATCAACCTCTTGCTGGAGTAAAGCTTGTCGAACGACTAATACATGCTTGTAGATGGGAGAAAACATTAACCAGCAGAACAATGAAGCAAACAATACAAACACTAGGAGCTGCTTCACGGACTAATCCGGGAAATCTGTTCCGCCATATGGCCACCCGAGTTTTTAATTTGTGTTTTCGTGCCCTCATCGCCTTGAATGACAGAGGTATAGATGATTACAACGGTAACAATTAATAATGTAGTCATTAAAAGCTGTCGCATCTAAAAGCATCCCTTCCTATTAGGGGTGTAGGTTTCCGAGCGTCGTATTCGCCGTATTTCCTTGAGTCTCAATACGCGCACGAGTGCCCGTCGTATCCTTTGCAACAATGGAATTGAACATAAGTGCAACTACGATCAACATCATCACTGTGATTAAAATATTTCTCATCCAATCGCCTCCCTTCTAAGGATTAAGGGCATCAAAAAGCTTTGCTGCTTCCTGCACCCAGGGGTAAAGAAAAATTTGAAACGTATATAAAATAGGAATTCCCGCAAGTACGAACAGAAGATAGGAGGTTGTCTCCTTGCGACTGTCCTTAGCCAAATCCATTTGCGCTTTATAATCCTGAACCACTTCTCTGAGCAGATCGTAGATTTCCTGACTTTCGTTAAGACGAAGAGAACGCATGCTTTCCGCAAAGCCATAGGCTTCATCCGTGCCAAGCCGCTCCTTAAAGCGTTTCAGCGCAGCATCGGCATCATGGTACCATTCATTAAGCAGCAATCCCATTTCCGCACGGATATGTCGAGTTAAAGATAAGCATTTCATGAGCTTCCCATGAAGATGGAGCCTCGACCCTGTGTAATAAAGCAATTGGCTACTTACCGCTACGATTTCCCGGCGAATTCTATCTGTCCGATAGCGACGAAATGATTGCAGCCACATCCGATCACATGCAGCCATCACTATGATTACCAGGAGAACAAATAGGAGGTTCCAGCTAAACACAGAGGGCAATTGCCCCTTCGCCTCAAGCATGTAAACGGTAAAACCGACAATTGGGAGCACAAACAACAAGCAGCGGCGATATGCCAAATAGTTTTCCGGCGGGTAACGAATACCACAGCCAGCTAGCAGCATCCGTCTTTCCTGTAAGCTGACGCTTGACCTGTGGGTACGCCATAAAATAAGCCACCAACGAGGCGTTTGGCGCACACGCCATTCTCGCAAATGAATTCTCCAACGATTGCGAGGAACGAACGTTAGCCTCAGAATAACGGTAACCCCAGCAAAGATAAGGACAAACTGGATGAACCCGCCGATCCCGATGACAAGCATCTGTATGTAGCCAGTCATTGTCTGCCCTCCTAATCTAATCTCAAATTTTACGTCTCGATAAATACATGCCCATGAAAAGTGACCCAAAAAGCAAGAGAAGTGCATTAAGCAGCATGTCTCTTCCACTTGAATCCCTGATGTAATACTCATAGCTTCCCTCAGGATTTAACCTAAAGTTTATCCCCATAAATAGCACCAAGAAAAATAGAGGAGCAAAGTTAGCCATTCGAATTTCAAGTAATCTATTCCGTTCTACCTGATTAGCCAATTGGGCCTTACGCATATCAGATATCAGTTCCCTCAGGTTATCCGATACATTGTTTCCTTCCTCAAGCGCTACCTTCAAGATGCTGCCAAAATAATTCGCCCAAATATTTCCGAATGATAAGGAAAATCTCCGTAAGCTTCCTTCATCGTCTCCTTTGACTGACAGATTCCGATAGAGCTGTTCAAATACATGCTGAACCTCGCCTGGCAGCCGACGTTCTTCGACCGTTTTTTGCAGCGCGGTTCGGACATGACGACAGCCTGTAACAAGAAAGCTTTGATAAAACAGCTCCACTGCCGGCAAAAATTCCAATCTTGTAGCCATTTGCCGGTTTATAATGGACATCCTCAGCAGCAAGTACGGTAGGCAGCCAAGAATAATGAAAAGAATAGCTACTGAACGAGATGATTGGAAAATCAGCCCCCCCACCACCATGCCCATTAATCCCATTGCTAAGGAACAAATTACAAAGCCTTTGGGCTTCAGACGCCACCCTAATGCCAACAATAAATCAGAAACGTGCTGATGTGGCTTGCTTAACCGTATTAGCTGCCGTGATAAGTCAAGATTCCAATGGGCTTCTTTATTTGCATTTAATCGTCGTTTGCGACTTTGACCTTCCCACCATGCTAATAAACCGAAACGAAAACTGACATACATTAATAGAAACAAAACTCCAATCATCGAAAGGATTGCCAGCTTTAGCATGTTACATAGTCTCCCGAAAAAAATTTCATAATGGATTGTAAGCCTTCTGGATCAGCTCTAGCTATTTTTTGAGCGCCTTTGGTAGAGAAGCTATCCGTAAAAAGCCACTGATCGGACGACTCATCATAACGAACTAGCTCTCTAATTTTCACCTCTCCATTGAGCCATTCGAACTCTCCAACCCTCGCTAGCTTCCTCACACCAGCAATCATTCTCATCTCAAACCCAATATGCGTTACATGCTCAGTTATGCGCCTAATCATTGAATTGGGATTCATCCCTCTGCCATCGAGCATGCACATATCTGTGATTGTATCCGGCACATCCTCTAATCCATTAGCATGCACAGAGGTAATGCTTCCTTCATGGCCCCGGGTGCACGCACGAACGTAAATATTGGCGTCCTCGTCTCTGATCTCGGCATGACAGATTCGCTGTGGTGATTGTCTTAGCGCAAGCTTAAATGCCTGACGCGGGCCATGTATCGGATCGTCCTCATCTGATTCATATTCCACCACATTTTTTTCTGGAAAATCCCTTGCCAGCATTAGCTCATAACGACTTTCAATGGTCACGATCCTTTCCTCGTCTGGCATGGCAGAAATAAGAGCCTTGATCAAGTGTGTTTTACCCGTATTGGTCGCACCAATGACAACCATATTAAATCGGCTTCGTACGATAACAAGCAGTAGCTCGCGTACCCGCTCATCCATTGTCCGATATTCAGGTCGGCAAAGCGTATCCAAATTAAATCGTTTCACAGTATATAGGCGTATCGTTAACGTCGGCTGTGCGGTAAATCCAAAGCCAGTCAGTGTTACTCGAGAGCCGTCTAGCAGCAGTACCTCAGCCCATCTTTTCCGAGGATTAATTCTATCGTTGTTAAACAGCACTAGATTTTGCTGTATTCTTTCTACATGACTAAGCTCATTAAAGCTGTAAGGTGAAGCAGTAGCCTTGCCATCTCGCACTTCGAATATTCTAGTACCTACAACCTGAATTTCCTCTAGCCCCTCGCGATTTCTTAGAACAAGCTCCAGCACATTCATGCCGATTACTTCTGCGAATAAGGCTTCCGCTAGACTCGCATACGGAAGATTGCCGAATACAATGTGCTGCAATCGTTTCTTAATTATCCAATCTGATATAATCGCTAGCATCTCTGCCCTCTCCTGCGGAAACCCAATAACAGCTCGATTCAGCTTCTCAGCATAACGTCGACGCTCTTCCTCGCTCCAGCCTCTAGGGGTTGCGAGCATGTGACGAACTTCTTCCGAGTAAGCCCGTAAGCTAGTCAAACCATCCAGCTTGTCCTCTGTATCAGAAGGTGATGTCGTGGTGGAGGAATTCTGTAAGACAGTCGCGTAGGCTGAGGAAGAAAACTTCTTTACTGCTTGTTCAGCGCTCATGTCCCCCTCCGTCTGTGAACCATCAATCGGCGTAACCAAGGCCGATCTGTCTTTTGCAGCCTCTCCGACCAGTTCATCCGGTTTAACAAAGGGCTTGCCACTCCATCAAAAGCTGCCGCATTCCGCTCCTCTGAAGCAAGCCATTCATCTAATCTTCCGCTATCCAGCTGCAAATGAATGCTTTCTGTTAGTCGGAGCTCTGTAAAAGCATCGCAGCCGGTTTCCTTACGAATTTCCTTCATACGAAATCCTCCCGTCGTTCGATGATTACTATGCAGCAGTACAAGCTGGAACTGCTCCGGCGTTAGCCCGAATTGAGAGCCAACCTGGCCGGTCCAGCGATGAATATCCTCTTGAAAATGACTCAGGCTATTTGTTGTAACTAGAAACCTGTCATCAGCTTCCTTCATTGCACAGACTGTTGCTGCGTTATCCCAATAGGCGCTCACATCAGCAATTGTTAAATCAAAAGCTTCTCGTGAAGCTGCAAGCAATTTCTGAATATCCTCTGGCTCGTAATATTCTGCCTGCTCTCTCGTCATATTGCCGAATAATACGTGCAGTTCGCCAAGCCGAGGGGAACGAAAAGCATATTGTCTTAGCTTTTCACCGGAAAGCGTTCCTGCTCTCAACTCAGGTCTTACCCCGTCTAATGTAACGTCTGGTTTATCAACCCCAAGATACAAATGCGTCTTAGCACTTTTCAAATTGAGACACAAATACCCGACCTTACGACCTGTTAATGCTGCGATCCGGTAAGCCGTGCCGAATGCCGTCAAGGATGTTCCAATATTCGGCGTTGAGCCTGCAAAAGCTGCCAATTTTCCCGACATACTACTCACTCCCCTTAATGGACGAAGCCTGGAAAGCGATAATCAGCTTTGTGGTTCCTCCCTTACAAGCGGAGTCCAAAGCTAGCCACTGGTCCTCCGTCAAATTCAAGTTAATGGAATCTATCGTCCCATTGGCATCGCGTCTTGAAGCGTACATCCCTTCCTTATCATCATTCGCCATCGACATAAGATTAGGATTTTTGGGATTATCGATTTCAAGATTCGCCGCAGTTTTGACTCCTGCCACCCTGATCGATTCAGGATATAGCTTACGAGAGGGTTCTGCTTCATTGGATAAATACAGACTTACCTCATCCCCTGCCCTAATCCCATTAGAAACGGATTTCACGTATTCCCTTGGAATCTGAAAGGTTGATTGTCCATTGCGCGGTAATAGGGGATACTTATCCACCTTCCAACGAAGTAAGGGCTCGTTGCCCCCAAGCGGTACAGAGGTTTCCATTCCAATGGCATCCTTCATATCTGTTATCATCTCTGGTGACAAGGCTGTCAGAGGTAGGGTAATAATTCTCAAATGCTCTGCGCTAAGCTTGGTGCCAATCGGAATGAACTGCTTAGGAACTACGATCTCAACTGTCTCTTGAAGCTGAATTTGCCTTAATTGAAGCAAATAAACCCCGTACACTAGCATTCCGGATATGACCGCAGCCGACAAACTAATCGCCGCTTGTCTACGTCTGTTCATCTCTTCACCTCTTTTTTGGGAAATAAAAAAACGCAAGCGTCAGAGGTTTCCCCCTATCGCCTGCGTGCTTCGCAGTGTACATAAGCCTATAATGGCTTGGCAAGGCTCACTATATCAAATGAATGAGCGAGTGTAAAGCATTTTTTTACATTTTACAGCAAAAATTGATTTTTATCTCACATAAGGGTTCTCGCGTTTTTCTTCCCCGATGGTCGTTTCCTGTCCATGTCCGGGTAACACAAGCACGTCCTCCGGTAGTACATAAAGCTTCTCGCGAATGGAACGACTAAGCTGGTCCTGATTGCCTCCAGGCAAATCCGTTCTTCCGATTGAACGATGAAACAGTGCATCTCCCGCAAATAGTAGATCCCCCACCAAGAAGCTAACACTACCCGGAGAATGTCCCGGAGTATGCTTAACGTGGAAGGTTTCACCTATCAGTTCAAGTGTTTGTCCATCAGTCAAAAGATGCTCAGGCAAATCCGTAGTAATCGGCGGAGTGACATCGGCCCAGCGATTAGAGCCATTTTTCCCAGCATCGGTTAACCAAGATTGCTCAGCTGAATGAATATAGACAGGGCAGCCGTAACGCTTACGTACAGCATCTACCCCACCAATATGATCAAAATGAGCATGCGTCAGCAAGATGGCTTCGACCTTCAACCCATCTAACTTGCGCATTAATCCGCTATCTGCCGTTCCTGGGTCAATAACAATGGCATTCGTGCGCTCCGAGTTAACGACCACATATGCATTCGTCTGAAGGGCTCCTAAAGAGAAACGTTGAAAGGTTAGCATCGGTTAGTTAACCTCAAACGCCGGACAGAATGTCGCGGATTTCTTGTAAAATAATCGTTTGGTACCCGGTATCCTCACCGTAGCGACGTCCCATTTCCTGCCTTGCTACTGTAATATTATCCTGGTAATCCGCTGCTTCACGGTCTGGATTAGCTAGCTTGAACGCAGTCATAACCTCTTGAACGTGCTTCGGGCGAGCTCCCCATTTGCCAAGTAAATGTCCGCCTGTATCTGTAAAAAGAACGACAGGGATGGCACGTCCACCCATTGTCAGATGCTGATCCATAAGATCCAGATGTTGCTCCATAATTAATACTTCTGTTGGAATTCCTGCTTTGTCCATCGCTTGGAACACAACGGGCACGTTACGAACAACATCACCACACCAGTCCGCAGCCAAAATCAAGCAACGTAAATCGTCGCGATTATTTAAGGATTCGTAAAACTCCTCGAGCTCCGAATCATTCCATTCAAATTTCTCGTACCAAGAAGTGAAAGTATCCTCGTTTTTGGTCATGCTTTCTACGAACTGACGAGGTGATAAGCCTTGATTTAACTTACTAGCTAGGTTCTGACTCATATTAATCGCCTTCCTTTTCCGGTTATGTCATTCATATTAAATGCTTTTTCCTCTTTTACGCAAATACTGAATAAGAAAGAAGGCAACTAACAGCGCAATAGCTACTAAAATAATGGGTTGAACATACGGTGCTGCCTTTTCATTAATCGTCTCCCACTTGTCTCCAAGCGATCTGCCTAACCAAACAAATAAAATCGACCATGGTATGGAAGCGACCACCGTAAGCCATGTGAACCTCCACAAATTCATACGCGCCATTCCCGCAGGAATAGAAACGACCTGACGCATGACAGGCACGAATCGCCCCGTAAATACAATAATAGTGCCGTACTTATCAAACCATTTTTCCGCAAGATCGATATGTTTAGACTTCAGGTGTAAGTACTTACCGAACTTGTCCAGAAAGGGTCTGCCCCCATAACGACCGATGGCATAGAGTATCCACTGCTGCAGAATAGCTCCAATAACACCGCAAATAACGGCCACTAGGAATGAAATATCCCCCTTGGAAACAAGATACCCGGCATAGCCTAGCACAATCTCACTTGGAATGACTTCAATACCAAGTCCGATAATGATTCCCCAGTAACCTAAACTCTCGATCCATACAAGGATTTGAGCCAACCAGTCGTGCAAAGTGTCCATCATGGGCATATACCTGCTTTCTCATCCTTAATAACCGTCTCTATTCTAGCATAAGGAGGCAGCTACCTTCCAGTTCAGTAGGCTCTTTTAAAATAGAGATAGCTTGTCATGACTAGACGAGCCCGCGCATACACTCCGATAGATGGACAAACACGGAACGGCTTTGCTGTTCTTGGGAAAAGGATATTATTTAAGGAGGAGAGAGCGGAATGAGCAAAATCGTTATTCTTAGCCGGAAAAAGATTCAATTTTACTCGATCATCGCAGCCGTCGTCATTCTAGCAGGTGCCTACATCGGCTGGCAGCAGTCTAAACCAGCAGGAACTCCCGTTAAAAACGTATCAGGAGAAGGCACGCAGGTTCTTCAGCTTGTCACAGGAAAATTTACGGCTGTTGCTGATAATGGGAAAAATCTAGAGGCTTACCTCTTTTACCCTGGCACAGTCGTCGCTAATAAAGGCCAGCCGGTTGAGCTTCGCATTACCGGAATTAACGGACAGTCTCATCGTTTCGAGATCGAAGGCCTTAATATTTCTGGCGAGGTTCACAAAGGTAAAACAACGATTATCCGGTTCACTCCGAAGGAAGCGGGAGTATATTCTATCGTCTGCCAAACCCATGGTGATTCGAAATCCGGTGGACCTATGGTTGGTTATATCGTCGTGCAGTGACCTCCTCTCTCTCCCATGCATAGGGTATGGGAAGAGAGGTTTGGTGAAGCCTGATGAAAATGTTTCAGGAAAAGCACTCTTCCCAGCTCCCCAACCCGCGAAGCATTCGCAGAGCTTGCGGTAAGGAGCTATATCGCACTGTAAAAAGATTAAAGCAGCATATCCCAGCTGCCTTGGTTGAACAGGCCGAGCAATTGTACGTAAAACGGGTATTCGGAAATCTCATCTGGATTACGGAAAACCGGAGCAATCGCAAGGTGCTGGCGGATTGGTGGGACGAGGAAATAAGCGAGGAAATCGCACTGCTGTGGAATGTGGATCGGACTAAGCTTATGCAAGCCTTCCGCGATGCTTTCGGCGGCTAAAGACAAGGGACTATCCCATTGGGTCATTTTAGACCGCGGGATAGTCCCTTGTCTTTGGAAGGGAACATTAAATGAGAATAGATAATCTGCTTGTGTAATTAGCCAATAATAGCGAAGGTTTCCACACCTGCTGGAATAGTGCGCGTCCGGAACAAGACTCCATTGTTGCTAAACACTCTGAGTGTGTAGGATACATTCGTCAATGTACGGATGTTATTAAAAACTACGACGCCGAAACGGTCGAAGCTAGCCGTTGAAACGAGGGTATTACCTCTGGATAAACGAGCGAAGAACCCTGTTGTATCGAAGGGTACTCCGTTTCTTTGTACCCAAACTACCGTCAGGCGATTAAAGGTTGGATTGTTGTTAATGTTACGAGTACCGGCTATCTTCCTACGGATGATACGAGAGCCTTTAGAATCCCCTTGCTTTGGTCTGGGACGTTGAACTGCCATGAGATCACTCCTTGTCGCTTTTGCTTCAATGTATGAAATCTCATAGCTTGTCAGCAAGGATATTCCCCCATCTCTCTGTCCATTTTGCGATATTTCCACGAATGTCTTGCTATTGGGAATGAATTAAAGAAGCTTATTGTCCTGAAGCAGCTTGTACGCCTGCTCCTGCCAATCCTCGTCACCCTCTGTCATGATCTCTAGTAGCAGGACTCCAGCGTCCTCGTCTCGTGATAACAGCAGCAAGCACTCAGCAGTGCGTAGCTTAGCTGCCATAGTCATGCCGAATTTTTTGTCATTGGCGACATTTTTCATTTCAGTTACTTCGCGGTCAAGTGCTCTATACCGCTCAAACATAGATACCGTTGCTTCTGCAGCCTCTCCAGCTTGCACTTCATCGCCGTCATCATGGAGAGACTTCGCCAGATTCGCCATGCTCACGATGGCGGTAGTTTGCCCATCGCGGCTGAAGCGCTCGAGCCGCAACGCCTCGCGCAAGCGATCACGCGCTTGCGCAACATGGCCGAGCTCGGCATAAGTAATGCCGAGCTGCAAGAATAGCGGCGGGGCCTGCGGTTCATACCGCAGCCCCGCTTCAAGCAGGCTCGCTCGCTCCTGCAATGGCAGGAGCATGGCGAGCTCCATGCGAATCCGCGTCCACGCCGGATTCGCGTCAAGCGCCGCGCGCAGCTTCGCTTCGCGCGCGGCTGGCGCCGCCGCCGATACGGCGGCGGCGCGGGCACTGACGGCGGCATCGAGGCGCGACGCCGTCCACAGCCCTGCCCCTGCGCTGCATAGAAGCAGCAGGGCTAGGGCTATGCGGCCGATCGGCCGCCAGCCGCCACCTGAAGCAGGGCTTGCCTTAGATGAGCCCTCTCCTGCCCTTGGAACGCTATGAATCGTGAACCAAGCAATCAATAGCAGCCAAACAAACGAATAAGACCAATCAAAATCAACTGCCGCATGCACAACCAATACCGCAGCTGGAGCAATTGCATTCTTCTCCTGCTTCCACATTTTGATAACATACACACCAAGAAGGAGCAGAAGCATTCCCACTCCCACAATTCCAAGATCCAGCATCATTTCAAAATAGCCGCTATGTACCTCATTTCCTACGTAAGGCTGACTTTGGTATAAACCGAACAGCATCCTCCAGCTTTCCCCGCCATACCCGAAAATAGGGCTATCCTTGAACATCCTCCACGCATCCTCGTAGAACAGCCTTCGGGATGTCACTGTTCCATAATGCTCGGCGATCCGTGATCCCGCGCTTCCGAAGGCAAGCCAGCTAATAGCTGCTACTCCAACCCCCGCAGATAGCCAAGATAGCTTTGCACCAATTGGACTATCCATTACCGTTCTTACCTCAACAACCTTTCTAAATTCACCAATTTCCTCGTTTATACCACTCTTCCGACTCAATCTATCTTTTCTTAACCGGATAAGAATAATGGCTCCAACAATAGCACTGAATAATGCTATCCAGAAATGAACACTACCCACCACGCCGCGCCCTACTCCGTCTAAAGAACCGTCCATTCCCTGCATCCAATTCCATGAAAACTTCGCCATAATAGCAGAGCCTACCGCAGTAATCCCAAAAATATTTCTAAACCTTCTACGCTCATATGGTTTATGCAAAAAGTAAGCTAACAATATACCGAACAACAAAGCAACAATTGCGCCACGTGACTCGGTTAGAAACAAGGCAGCCCCATAAGGAATAACCGTTATGCTAGCAAGCCATGAATAAGCCCGAGGCTTCGAGTTGTCCGTCCATGACTGAAGCTGCATCAGCAGGAAAGCTGCCAGTACAGCACCATAAGCATTAGGGTACTGCATAAAGCCAGCTAAGCGAGCACCAGTCGCAGACAACTCTGCATCGTTAAATCTCAATACGATCTGAGGAAAAGTAGTCCAGCCATACCAGCCTGCCCAGCCCCCCGCCAGCAGCAAAACCCCCGTTGACTGAATAGCCCATCTGCCCCAAGCCCGGCCCAAGTCACTTCTCCATAACCCCCACAGCAGTATGGACCAGGAACCATAGGTCAGCCAACGTAGCATGGAGTCTATAGTTCCCTTAGTTGAAGCAGGTCCCAACCATAATTCCAACATATACAAAACAGACATCCCTAATGGCAGCAGTGCCGCTAAAGGGATACTATCAATTCTCTTAGTCGCAGCTAGTAGCACAACCCAGCCTATCAATCCCATATATATAATGGCTTCCATCCAGTAAAAATCCTCATTAAAAAACATCCCATACCGATAACCCGACCACTCAAGCGCCGCAGCCACTCCCAACGTAAATAGGATAATCATAGCTTTCCTATACATCTGAGCCTTAAACACAATTAATCCCTCCACCACTACCCACAATCTATCTCTATTTATTAATCTAATTTAGTTGGTACCTGCGCTTATCTTTCCTCCCTACGACGCCAGTTCCATGATTTAGTCGGCAACTCCGCCTATCTCTTCAGCATACGACACTAATTCCATGATTTAGTCGGCAACTCCGCCTATCTCTTCAGCATACCGACGCTATTTCCAAGATTTAGTCGGCATCTCCGCCTATCTCTTCAGCATACGTCGCCAATTCCAAGATTTAGTCGGTACCTCCGCTTAACTCTTCGCCATTCGACACCAATTCCAAGAATTAGTCGGCACCTCCGCTTAACTCTTCGCCACACGACGCCAATTCCATAATTTAGTCGGCATCTCCGCCTAACTCTTCAGCATACCGACGCTAATTCCATGATTTAGTCGGCATCTCCCATTAGCATTGCATGAAATGAAAAACCACTTGTCAATCCTCGCAAACGGCCAGTAAAAATGTACTGAATTTTCTGAAATTTAATTTGTCGCTCAAAAACGAAAAAACGGCAGGGACTCTAACAGAAGCGAGTGATGTCCACAATTTTACACTATTGTACTTTTCAGGAGATTGGGTCGTACGTCAAGTCGTCCAGGTGGTCGCATTCGCCACTTTCGTATTGTAATTGAGTTTCTTTAAACAGTCGTTCTGCTTTTGACTTTTGCCTGCCCCCAGACTTTTGCTTTGGTGGTCGAAACAGCAACTTTACGAAGTGTACGAGGTTTTCGTGCCAACACATTCTAATGCTTTTCGTTAATTCCCAAAGCGTACCTCTGTAGTGAAGCTCATCTCGTGTAAGCAGGACCAAGCAATAAGCGATTAATGCTGCATAGATCTGATTGTACACCGCATTTCTGCTCGTTCCGTAGAAGTGCTTCACATGCAAGTGTTGCTTAATCCACTTGAAAAAGATCTCGATCTGCCACCGATTACGATAAATATCGGCGATCTCTTCCACACTCAGTTCAAAATCATTGGTGCAAATGAGCACTTGTTCGCCCTTTTCGTCGAAGCATGTGATCAATCTGAGCGGATTTTTCATTTTGTATGCCGAAACGTCGCTACCTAGCAGAACCGTTGCATCACCTACATTGGCGTCAGATGCCACAGCGCGTTCTTCCAACACTTTCATGCATGCGCTTTGTCTCAGTCGGGTGACGAACCGAACGCCGTTGTTGCAGTAGGTATCAAACTTCTTATAGTCGACGTAACCGCGATCGAAGATGTTCAGTACCTCTTTATCCGCAGAGACTAGCTCACCCATGTATTTTCGCTCATGCACGTTTCCACTGGTTAAAACGACCTTTTCAGGAAAGGAAGCGGCGTCCGAATGAATGAATCTAAGGTGCAGTCTGACCCCAGCTTTTTTCTTCGAGTACGTCGCCCATCGATACTTCGACAAGCACATCGTAATGGTAGATGCGTCTACGAGATTAAGCGCACGGAGCTTCTGGGTCGTTTTCGCAGAACCGAATTTTTTGGTCGCTTGCCCTGCGATGTTGCTAAACACATAAGCGAGAAAAGAGTGATCTAAGTCGCGCCATTTACGAGAGAGCTGCGCCGTACTAATGGAGGAGAGACCAACTGTCTTTTGAAGCTTCCTGTTTGTATTCAAAAGCAAGCTAAGACTGGCGTAAGATGGGGTTTGCATCAATTGGGCAAACACGAACAATTGTAAGGCAACAAACGTATGAAGCTTTTTGACGTAACGATCTAACCCGCGACTCTGAATGGAAGCCAATAAAAAATTGTGGTTTAACGGGGAAAGGTATTCCGTTATGACCGATTTTGTAGTATTCTTGTCCATGCGGAAGTTCCTTTAATTAGGATTTGGACAGGACACCCTCTCCCCTAATTATAGGAGCTTTTTTATTGTCTGATTAAATAAAATCATACAAATTTAGCACATTTTACTTAGCTGGAGTAACCTTGACAACCTGCTGAAAATTTAATGCAATGCTACTGGGCATCTCCGCCTAACTCTTCAGCATACGACGCTAATTCCAAGATTTAGTCGGTACCTGCGCTTATCTCTCCACCCTACGACGCCAATCCCAAGATTTAGTCGGCATCTCCGCCTATCTCTTCAGCATACGACGCCAATCTCAAGAATTAGTCGGTACCTCCGCCTATCTCTTCAGCATACGACGCCAATCTCAAGAATTAGTCGGTACCTTCGCCTATCTCTCCACCCTACGACGCTAATTCCAAGATTTAGTCGGCATCTCCGCCTAACTCTTCAGCATACGACGCTATTTCCAAGATTTAGTCGGCATCTCCGCCTAACTCTTCAGCATACAACGTTAATTCCAAGATTTAGTCGGCATCTCCGCCTAACTCTTCAGCATACCGACTCCAGTTCCATGATTTAGTCGGCACCTCCGCCTAACTCTTCAGCATACCGACTCCAGTTCCATGATTTAGTCGGTACCTCCGCCTAACTCTTCAGCATACGACGCCAATCCCAAGATTTAGTCGGTACCTCCGCTCTTCTCTACTTAGTATAACGTCACACCAAATACGTAGGTTGCAGGAATGGATGCCGAGCTTCTCAATCTCTCAAAACTAAAAAACAGGCCTCTGCGCAGGCCTGTCAATCATCCGATCTTCTCTACTGTTATTTATCGATTTCCACTTAACTCAACCGTTAAAAATCCGTTTCTTTCCTAAGTCCCGGCGAGTCTTAGCATGCTTCTCAACCTGTTGTCTTAAAATGAGTGCCCGTAATGGACGAAGCATTTCCGGCTCCAGAACATGCATTTTGGCACCACAGAGAACGCCATCCTCTTGTCGATCGCTACGAATGATTTCAAGCTCACAGCTAAACCCAATCCCAATGTGCACATTTGCCCTCAGCTTTGATTTAGCAGCAAAATGTGGCTCATACTTTCCTGAAAAGCTAATACCCGAAATGCTAATATCTTGAATGATAAGCTCAGCAGTTTGGTTTAACGGAAGCACTTCTCCGGAATCTTTAAGTACTTGCACAATATGAGCATTACCGGCAATTTCTACTCTTGGATGCTCTCGTCTCTCCTTGAAACGTTTGCTTAAATCCGGCGGCTGAAGCAGTGCAATTGCACCTTCATATTTAGCGAATACAACAGAAGACATAGACTGTATCCCTGCTGGCGAGTAAATCGTCAGTTTAACTGTTTCGCCAAGCTCAAACTGCTCATACTCATGAACCTCAACCTCGAAAAGCTCACCTTCTACATGTGTCATTACTCCAGTAGTCAGGAAGCTCTTGCCTTCTACCACGGTTCTACAGTGAAGTAGTATATTTAACGGGAGTAAATCCTTATCCAGCTCGGATCCAGCTGCATTGTTGTCATCGTCATATGTCATTCCCGCCAAACCACCTCTCAAACATTGTTTAATGCAAGTAAAACGGCTTCACCGTCCTTGGGACGGTAGTATACGTTTGTATCGAGCGATTAGATGAGTATAAGGAATTCAAAACTTATACTTTCTAATTGTTCAAGTAAAACGGCTTCACCGTCCTTGGGACGGTAGTATACGTTTGTATCGAGCTACCAAGCTTTCTAATCGCACAAAAAAAGGCGACCTCCAGATGGAAGCAGCCTGTTTCGCCTTATGTGTCCCTAGGGACCTTCGGCAGCCAGGCTGTCATCGTTCTTGCGAACATTAGACCCTGTGGCTTTGCGTCCTTGCTTTTCAGCAAGTTTGCCCTTAATAATCCGATAATCTATTATCATGATTGTATCATAATGTAAGAAAGTTAGTAACATTTATTTCTAGTAAACCATAGGAACGATCGTTCCCTATAGTGCCATAACAACACGGTTTCGTCCCTCATTCTTTGCCTTGTACAATGCTGAATCTGCACTGGAAAATACCTCACGCATATATTCCTTCGGATCATCAAAGGATAAATCTTCACTAGTTTCGGATAGAACCCCCATGCTAATCGTAACATGAACCTTTTCCGTTCCTGCGTCCACCCAATTATCACCGACAGCAATCATAATTCTTTCCGCCAATAGCTCCGCCTGCTCACGATTCGTATGAGGCAAATAGATCGTAAACTCTTCTCCACCGTATCTTGCTAGAATATCTGTTCTCCTTAGCTTTGTACGTACGATATCTGCAGTGCTTCGTAGAACCTCATCACCTACAAGATGACCGTATTTATCGTTAATCTGTTTGAAATGATCAATATCAAAAAGAACAATAGCAAATGGGATTTGATATCTCATATTGAGCAGTACCTCATGCTCCAACTGCTGCATCAAATACCTACGATTAAAGCAGCCTGTTAGCCCATCAGTTACAGCCATCTGCTCCAGCTTCTGATTGACTCGGAATAGCTCCTCTTGTATCGTGATCAATTCCAAATTACGTTCGTGCAGTGCTTCATTTTTGCGATTCATCTCCACGACAAGCTTGCGAAGCTCTGTAACGTCATGAAACGTAATAATACGTCCCAGCAACGTCTTGCGGTCGTCCACCACTGGCGAAATCTGAATAGATACATGCCGGCCACCATTTTCCGGTAGAGAAAATTCCATTTGCATCTTCTCATAGGGATGATGCAAGTAGCGGTACAGAAACTCATAGACCTCTCCTTGAGCCTGTAACGGAGCAAGAAATCTGTCCATCTCGAAAATTTCCCCTTTAGCTGATTGCACGAAAGGAGAAGCTCCGCGATTAACCTCAAGTACCTTGTCATTCTCATCTACAACGATAATACCGGTAGTCATATGCTCGAATATATCACGCTGTGCCATACTTAGAATATCAAACATTCCAAATCGATAGATAGCAATAACAAAGCATAAATCAGACAATAAAATGCCCGACGCCAGCAGTCCAGGAACAATTGGAAGCCATTGCGACAAGAGTACGTTAATAAGCACATCGAGAAGCCCAAACCCGGTTAAAACGAACATACCGATAAGAGCGGTTCCAAGCTGCTTACGTTGATTAACGGAGCTGACTGTTTTGAGAGCATGGAACATACTCATTAAAGCGGTAAAGAAATAGGCGAACTGAACGAGAACAAGCAACCAGAATAACGGCCCATAAACACGTTCTAAGTAATTGCCGGCTACAGGGGACATAAACAATCCATTCGGATTCCACAAAGCTCCGATTATACATAGCGCTGCTGGAAGAAGATACAATAAAGTACGACTGGCTTTTAGCTGAGCTGCCCTCCCGGTGAGGAAAAAAACGAAAATAAGCCAGCCTGGCCCCAGCAGCCCCATCGCTACAAATGAAGTATTAATGAAGAAAAGCTGGAACTGCGTATAGTCGGTCATCTTCACAGCAAACTGGCCCAAAGGCCAAAGCATCATCACAAAATGAAAGGCTAAATATACCTTATGAGTTTGAGTGATTCTATTAAAAGCGATTACGCTTACGAATAACATGAAAAGCAATACAAATAGGGTAAAATCCGTCCATTGAAATCCCAACATATTCACCTTTTCACAAAAGGGCTATAGTAAAAACTAGGACAGGCTCTGCTTGATTTTACCATAGTGCTGCTTTTATCTACAACAGGTTATCCGTCAAAAGAATCGGTTTTATGCAATTTTTAAATCAATTCAAGGACTATTTAACCTGCAACTCGTGACTTTAGGCATATTTATCTCATTGTTTTTCCATAAAAGGGGAAACACCCAAAAAGTCCCTGAATTTTACGTATTCCTGTTTTACCTCTTCTAGATCCGTCTTCCTAGCTTTTACAGCGCGTATAAGAATATTTTTGGGCGTGTGCTCCATATCGATAAACTCCAGCAATTGCGTTCGGTAACCAGCCAATTCGAGAAGATTAGCGCGAATAGCATCTGTAACCAATGCGGAAAAGCGCTCCTTAAGAATGCCATGCTTAAGTAACGGCTTTAAAATCGGCTGAGAGATTTGACGAAACAGCTCATGCTGACAGCACGGCACAGATAGAATAACACTCGCTTCCCAACCAATCGCCTTTAGTAACGCAGCATCTGTTGCCGTATCGCACGCATGGAGAGTAACTACCATGTCTACAGAGGTATACCCTTCAAAATTTGAAATATCGCCAACGGAGAAAGTTAGATTGTCCCATTCTAACTCGCGTGCGAGCTTTGAGCACGTTTCAATTACGTCCTGCTTTAAATCCAAGCCGATAATGCGAACGGGAAGCTTCTCTTTAATGGCAAGCAAATGATACAACGCGAAGGTTAAATAAGATTTGCCGCATCCGAAATCAACAATAGTTAACGGCTTATCACGAGGCAGGTCAGGAATCACATCTGAGACCATCTCAAGGAAACGGTTGATTTGACGGAACTTATCATATTTGGCTTTAATAACCCGTCCCTCTGCGTTCATGACACCAAGTGCAAATAAGAAAGGCACAGGCTCGCCTTCTGGAAGTACATATGTTTTATTCCGATTATGCTCTTGTGGAATGTTTTCCCTCTTACTCACCTTCGAATGGGTAATTAAAGACAGCTTCCCCTTCTTGTTTGCCAATACCTGAACATCCGCATCCGTGATTTTGAACAAAGCCTGCTTATACTGTTCCATAACCGATTGGAGCTGCTCACCGACCTGCTCGGGGGTGATGTTCTCATGAAACACCTTGTTGCTCTGATGACGCTCGAATTGATAAAAGAGACCGTTCTTTAATTTAATCGGACGTACCGTCAGCTTGACTGGCGTATCCTCTTCCTTACGTCTTGGTGCGCTAAAAGAAGCCTGGATAAGCTGCTCCTCGGCTACGATTCTCTCTATAAAGTGAACCCATTCCTCTGGTTGTACCTTACCGTTCATTACGCATTCTCCTTCATTAAGGCACTCCATTGTCTGCGCCCTTCTACCATTTCGTTGCGAGACAGACCTCCAGCTTCCAGCTCGGAGTCGTCATATGCGGATAATCTCTCGTAAAATGCATCACCTGTCTCAGCAGTAACGTCACCTTGGTCCTGAAGCTCGTAAAGCAGATCCTCCGCTTGAGCGAGCTCTCCATTCGTTTCATACCATTGCCATAAAGCAAGCTTCGTATCCGAGTCTATCTCATAAGAAGATAGCGCCTCAATTAATTCTACTATGCGCTCGCGAACCTTCCAGTCCTCTACCTCCATGTTATTACGGATCAAGTAGATGTTTAGCCGCAACGCCTTGGCATATCTTGGCACGCTTTGGTCCTCTTGTCCTAAGTCTGCCAGCAGATCAGCTTCTTGCTGTAGAAGAGCGGCGACTACAGCAACGGATTCCGCATTGGGGGCACCGGTAACCGTAAGCATCGATAATAAGTCCTCATCTGATAAGCCCATTGCAAGCCGCGATCGGAGGCGCAGCTCCTTCCCGAGAAATTCATCAATAATATCGAGGGCTTCCTTTTGCTTTTTCTGTTCTCTTAATCCGATTGCTTTGGCAATCACAAGTCCTGCTTGCGTAAGTAATCTGACCAAATAATCACGTTCAAACATTTTATTCCCCTCGATTCCGTTCTAGAAATGTACCGACAGCTGCTGCGAATTCCTGTGGGTTTTCCAGCATCCCCATATGAGCGACACCTTCAATAGTGACCGCTGTTACGTTGATCTTCGCTACCGGGAATCTCTTCTCCGGTGGAATAACTTCGTCTCGTTCACCCGCTAGAAGCAGAATAGGAGCTTGAAGTTGTTCAAGAACAGCTCCACGATCAGGTCTCTCCCTCATGCCAAGCGAACAGCCTATTGCTCCAAGTGGCGACGTGCTGTAGCCAATCTCAATCGCTTTCCTTAATAGCTCCTGCCTGCTTTCGCTGGAGTTAGGCACAAATAGCTTAGGAATTAATCCCTCAACAAATGTGTTGATTCCATCCTGCTTAATGGCTTCCACTGCTTTTAAGCGATTAGCTTGCGCAGCCTCACTGTCTGGAAAGGAGGTGGAGTGCACTAGGCCAAGCGTAAGTAACCGCTCTGGATACTTCTCTGCAAAAGCTAGTGCAACGTATCCTCCCAAGGAGTGACCAAATAAATTTACCATTGGCAGGTCCAGCTCATCCAACAAATCAACTAGTTCATCAGCCAACAGCTCCATTGAATATACGCCCTCGGTAGCTGAGGAAGCTCCGTGTCCCCGTAAGTCAGGAGCTATAATATGACCATGACTTGATAATAATGGAAGCACCTCATCCCAGTATTGATGGCTTCCGCAAAAACCATGCAGCAGCACAATCGGCTGCCCGTTTCCTGCTTCTTCATATGCAATCGTCGTTCCTGAGGATAGAGTAACTTTTTTCATCCCTAACATCACCTTTCTATTATTATTTATTACCCCATTGAAGAGTTATCGCATCGGCTATCTGTCGAGCCATCCCCATTACCTGATATAGCGACGTTGACTGCAAGGTCCAATAAGGCTTTAAGCTTACGGCGTTAACTACTCCTGCTATGCTATAGGAGCCAATTGCCGGGAATCTCTTGTTAACAGATTGAGCTGGAACCAAAGGGCCATTTGACACCAAATAGGCACCTACGTTATCGGATCGTCCTAGACATGCATCTATGGCTACAATTGTTCCCATCTCCGTTAAACTAGGAATAAGCTGTCGTAATTTATCTGCATCACAAGGGTGCTGAAGCGTGCCAATGACTTTAGTAAAGCCCTGCTCCATTAACATTGTTCCTACCCATGGTCCAAGACTGTCCCCCGTTGAGCGATCTGTTCCAATACATACGAACGTCAGCTCCTCCTTGCTGTGCACAACGCCAATTTGACTCATAAATTTGCGCAAGCCCTCAGCGTCTGCCCGCTCCACGTCTTGCGACTTGTGGTCAATCATATCGTTCTCCCCCAAAATGCCACTTTCATTTTTCCGACATTTTCGCATAATACTCTATATGTAATCCTGTTTGTTTCTTTCAGGTTACCATTCCCTTAATAAGAATGCCAATTATGAGGTGTATGATTGTTTTTTGGCTGTGCTCCTTCCCACTGTGGTACAATAGCGTCATCCCTAATCCCGCAAGAGAGGAAGTTTTATTCATGGATTTAAGTCAACCGACACAAGAAAACGTTGAATATATGATCGAGGCTATTAAAACAAAGCTTCGCATGGCAACCGGAGCTGCAATGCAAGCCTCCAGCTTTACAAGCGAGAAATACGAGGATCTTAAAGATATCTATGACATGGTCTCCTCTAAAGACAGGTTCAGTATTAGTGAGGTTGAAGCGCTAGTATCCGAATTGGGTAAGCTACGTTCTTAAGTTAAATAGCGCAGAGATTCAGCTCTAAAGCCAATAGAAATGACCATCCATTTGAACAAAAAATTGGATGGTCATTTCTCGTTTGTGTTCATTCTTTTTTCATACGTAAAAGAAAGTAACTCACTTCTGAAGCATTTTTTGT
Source organism: Cohnella abietis (assembly GCF_004295585.1). NCBI lineage: Bacteria > Bacillati > Bacillota > Bacilli > Caryophanales > Paenibacillaceae > Cohnella > Cohnella abietis. The sequence continues at coordinate 5,219,823 of NZ_AP019400.1, forward strand.
ACACTCACTAATTGTATAGTCAATTTCACCTTGTTCGTTTTCCTCACTTGATACTTTGGAGCATGTATCTGTTTGTATACCTTTGTTGCTTCCACCAAATTTATCATTTGAATTATCGTAAGTGTAGCTTATTTCTTTACCGTCAAAATTCAAATCTTTGTATATCGGATCACCTTCATCAGTGTAGCCTGTGATTCGAATACTGTCTGCCTTCTTATTTTCGAGATTAGTTATAAAACGATCAAATTTATCGATATTGGCATAACTCTGGTGTAGATATACAACATCACCTTTACTAATTGCCTCGTTGGACGAATAAGGTTTGCTTGTTACTATTGATTTGCCATTATTATTGGAGCAACCCAATACACTTCCGAACAATGATATTGAAACTATAATAAATATTAATTTTTTCATTGCCCCTCCTTTTTACCAATTTTATCCTGACTCATTCATGACGTAATTAAATCAAAAAAGTTTCAATGATGGACTTCCTTTTCAATTCAGAAACAAATGAAAGATAGCAAATTCAATAAAAAAAGCAGAAAACCCTATATAATTTAAGGTTCTCTGCTCGAAATATATTTTTCACTTCCCGTGTAAGTATCTATACAATATCCGAGGATGTAAGGAAGTGCTCAAAAGCTTTACGCCCGCTTTCGTCACCCTTGTATACTCCAGCATGCTGCAGCACAGCATGAAACTTATCGCCGACATCTGCCTGAAGCAGCAATTGAACAGCAGCATCGGATCCATCTGTACCATAGCGATCAACAAGTGTCCAAACCCAATCCGCGTGCTTGCTTAGGGGATGATCTGGAGCAGCTATGGCTGCCTCATCATATGGTGTACGACCTGTAAGGATATCCGCAATCAAACCGAGCTCTGCCTGTAGCCGCCCCGGTAGAACCGCTAATCCCATAACCTCAATTAAGCCGATATTTTCTTTTTTAATATGATGCAGTTCTTGATGAGGGTGAAAAATTCCGTCCGGATGCTCTTCGCTCGTTCGATTGTTACGCAAAACAAGATCAAGCTCATAAACGCCATTATCCTTTAACCTTGCGATTGGAGTTATCGTGTTATGCTCTACACGACCGCCCTCATTCTCGCTAAACGCGATAATGTCTACCGAAGAATCACTGTATTGGCGCCACTTCGCTAGAATATCCGAAGCTACATTCAGAAGGGCTTGGCGATTGCTTGACCGTAATCTCAGAACGGACATCGGCCATTGCACAATTCCTATCGTAACCTCAGGCTCTTGAGAGCTATTTGTCCATCCGATTACTCCTGCTGACTCCATCGGAAACACATGACGTCCTGCTTGAAAATGGTCGTGATTCAATATCGATCCGCCCACAATAGGTAAATCCGCATTTGAGCCGATAAAATAGTGTGGAAATTGTTCAACGAAATCGAGCAAACGCGAGAATGTTACCGGTGAAATGACCATCGGGATATGCTCGCCACAGAAGACGATGCTATGCTCGTTGTAATACACGTAAGGAGAGTATTGAAAAAACCACGATTCGTTCTGTAGCGTCAGCGGCAATATCCGCAAGTTCTGTCTTGCCGGGTGGTCGGGACGACCGGCATAACCGACATTTTCCTTACATAGCAGACATTTCGGATAATTGGACTGTGGCAATGTTTTAAGCAGAGCGATTTCCCGTGGATCCTTCTCTGGCTTAGACAGATTTATCGTGATCTCCAAATCGCCATCTACCGTACGATGCTTCCAATACCCATTCTTCTGAATACGATCCATCCGAATATAGTTAGCATCGATGTTCAGCTTATAGAACCAATCTGTCGCTTTAACAATTCCGGATTGCTTTGACAGCTGCTGGAATTGTCGCACGACCTCCGATGCTCTAGGAATAAGCAGCCCCATAATACGTGCATCAAACAAATCTCTGAAAGTCAGTGTATCGTCAGCCATTAAACCCAAAGCAGCAGCTGAGGCAAGTAAGGGCTCCAGAAGTGGCACGGGACTTGTCGGTAAATAGCTCTCATCGATTATTCCAAAGCCTTCAGCCGGTTCTTTCAGTTGAAATAGATCAAGTAAAGAATTTCGTGAAGCATCTATATCTATCGATTCTATAAGTCCATTATGAAACGCGAATGCCACTAGCCTCTCAATAGCTAAGCCTAACATGTCCTCGGAGGATGCTGACGGGATTGTTGCTGCTGTCTTCATGCCTAGACCTCCCTATTACTTCTCATAGCCATTCGGATGAGTACGATGCCAATTCCACGAGCTGGTCACGATATCTTCCAGCTTCTCGCGCCTTGGTGCCCATCCGAGCTCGGTACGAGCACGCTCGGAGGAAGCAATCAGAACAGCGGGATCTCCTGCTCTGCGGGGCTCTATTTTAGCAGGTATCGGATGGCCTGTTACTTGTCTGGAAACGTCAATCACTTGTTTAACGGAGTATCCATTACCACTACCTAGATTATAAATGGCGCTTTCCTCGCCCTGACGAAGCCGTTCAAGCGCAAGAATGTGAGCATCGGCAAGATCGCTTACGTGAATGTAATCTCGGATACAGGTTCCGTCCTCTGTTGGGTAATCTTCTCCGAACACTGAAATATGCTCGCGCTGGCCAAGAGCAACTTGAAGTACTAAAGGAACCAAGTGGCTTTCGGGATTATGATCTTCGCCAATTTTACCGGATTCATGAGCACCTGCTGCGTTAAAATAACGCAACGATACGAACTTAATCCCGTGTGCGACATCAAACCAACGAATCATTTTCTCCATAGCAAGCTTTGTTTCGCCATAAGCATTAGTAGGCACAGTACGGTCATACTCATCAATCGGCACACGTTCTGGCTCTCCATAAGTAGCTGCGGTAGAGGAAAATACAATGCGAGCTACGCCTGCCTTCTGCATTTGCTCTAAGAGGCACAATGTGCCGTAAACATTGTTGTGATAATATTTGCCCGGATCCTTCATGCTTTCGCCAACCAAAGAGTTCGCCGCAAAATGGATAACGCCATCTATTTCATTTTCTTGAAAAACTTTAGCTAGAAATTCGGCATCGCGCAGGTCGCCCTCATACAGCTTTCCGCCCAGCACCGCATCGCGATGACCTTGATATAGGTTGTCAACGATGACAACCTGTTCTCCCTTTTCCAGCAAAGCTGCAACCGCATGAGAACCGATGTACCCCGCGCCTCCAGTAACAAGTACTGCCATCGCTTATTCTCCTCCTTTAATCTCACGAACTCCGTCGCCGATATTACAAACATAGAAATCTGGCTTCAGCCCAGTTGCCGCTTCATAGCTACTGCCGACATCTGCAAGAAACTGATCTACGGAATCTTGATGAACTAAGCTCACTGTGCAGCCACCGAACCCTGCTCCCGTCATACGTGAACCAAGAACTCCAGGAACTAAACGAGCTGCGTCCACCATCGTATCCAATTCAACACCTGTCACCTCGTATAAATCCCGCAATGAATCGTGAGAAGCATTCATAAGCTGGCCGAAGGCTGCCAAATCATTATTGTTGAGTACTTCCATTGAACGTTCAACACGATTGATTTCTTCGATGACGTGGCGCGCACGGCGACGAACGGTTTCATCTTTAATTAGATGCTCATTCGCTTCATACTTAGCTAATGAAAGTTGGCCTAGCAATGTGATCTCTGGAAAGGCTTGGCGGAGATCTTGAACCGCTTGCTCGCACTGTCCACGACGTTCGTTATATTTGGAATCCACCAATCCGCGGCGCTTGTTCGTATTTCCAATTACAAGCTTATAATCTCCGGATTGAAAAGGGACAAGCTCATACTTCAAAGTATCGCAATCCAGCAGAATAGCATGATCCTTACGGCCATTAGCTACTGCGAATTGATCCATAATTCCACATTTGACGCCGATAAATTCATTTTCCGCATGCTGGGACCAAAGTGCAATTTGCACGGTGTCTGTTGGCTTTCCCTCGAGAGAAAGAAGCGCATAAGCAGTCACAACTTCAATAGAAGCCGATGAGGAAAGTCCCGCTCCATTTGGAATTTCACCGTGAAAGAGTAGGTTGTAACCATGGCTGAGATAAATGTCTCTTTGGGTAAGCTCCCATACAACACCTTTAGGATAATTCGCCCAATCGTCTTCTTCAATAAATGTGAGATTATCTAATGAAACTTCCTTCGTAAGCGGGAAATTCGTCGAGGCAAATCCAAGATTGCGATCCTCCCTTGGAGCGATAAGCAGTGTGGTACCAAATGTAAGTGCCGCTGGAAATACGGAACCACCGTTATAATCCGTGTGCTCTCCGATCAGATTGACCCGTCCCGGTGCTTGGAATACCGATATGCTGCTCTCGTTGCCGCCGAATTGCTGAACAAACTTCTGTTTCAACTCTGTTAGCTGTGCCATATTGGGTTCATCTCTCCTTGGAATGCTCTTGTATGACTCTAGTATAGCGAAAAATAGCACATTAACGAAATGGCGGGAAATGCCTTCCATATGGAGAAATGTGACTTATGTACAACAATCTATCGAGTGAGCATGATACAATTAAATGATTGAATGAAACTGGGAAAGGAGATCTCCTATGAACAAACCTGCCACCTATCGCGTTGTTTCCAACCCTGTAAGCTTTAGCGCTCAGCAGCTAACCGTTCTTTTTGCTGGAGAAAGCCAAACAGGACCCCTTCATCACATTGGGCCTAAGGTCGTTGATTATTATTTGTTGCATCATGTGACTTCAGGAAAGGGAATATTCCGGACAGGAGATTTCGAAGGTGAGCTTACTGCAGGGGACAGCTTTATGATCCATCCCGGTCAGCTATTTCATTATGTGTCGGACGAGGAGGATCCCTGGCATTATCATTGGGTAGCATTTGCTGGTTCGCATTCGGAGTCTCTTATAACTGAAGCTGGGCTCGGTCCTGCACACCCGGTAGTCCACTCTGGAACCAACGAAAGTCCTGGAAATTACTGTCAGGCTATATATGAGGCTTTTCGTGAGCGTAGAAGCTCGGCCTCACTTGCTGCCACCGGTCATTTGCACTTATTGTTCGCGAATCTTCATGAGGCGACCGTAGAGGAAACGACTTCACCGCTACGCCCAGATTCACACAGCCAAGAGCTAGTGAGGCAGGTGGTTGGCTACTTGTCGACCCAATACGCTGAGCCCGTTACCATCGAAGGAATGGCTGAAACTCTCGGCTACAACCGCGCTTATCTATCTCGACTTTTCAAGCAAAATACGAGCCTCTCTCCGATTACCTTTCTTACAAAGCTAAGAATTGATCACGGTAGACGATTGCTTCGGGAACGACCAGAGCTAACAATCGAACAAATAGCTTCTTCCGTTGGTTTCCAAGACGCGCTTTATTTCTCTAAGCAATTCCGTCGTTGGTACAATCAATCACCTACAGATTATCGAGTAACGGTTGAACGAGCGTCGAAATAATTACACATATAGCTGAATTCAGACTATCCAAACGACTATATGTGTAATTTGACGGTTATACGGGAAACTCTTTACTCCCTTATTCAAACAACGCTTTCCACTGCCCAGCAATTTCTTTCGTATCATTAAGGAACTCTGAAGGGAAAACTTCGTCTAGCTTCTGCATCGTAAAATCGGATACTCCACCTGTTCGCTTCAGGATAGCCTTCACGATATGCGGCCATGCGATTTCAGCTCCATCTGAAACGGTGATTGATACACCTAACTTCTCCCGGCGTAATCCGAAAACAAACACTCCGTGTGCACCGCTCTTGGCAACAACGTTCGGGTCGGATAGCAGTAGGCTTGCTAAACGGTTATGACCTTCCACATGATTGGGGTAGGCATTCATTGCCTGTGTGATTGTTCGGGCGATAGCGCCCTCGTCCTGATTCTCAGCGAGATCTGGGTTAGCTAATCGACCATAAATGAACGCCAATTTCCACAAAGGCATCGCTGCAACAGGAAACCCACAGCCATCCTTGCCAAGTGTGACTTGCTCCTTTTCTGCCTTTGCCCATGACTTTATGAAGCTCAGTATTGCCTGTTGTGCCGGGTGATCCGGATGGATATACCCTTCCATTGGCCACCCTTTCAGCTTACACCATGCGAGCACACCCAAATGCTTACCTGCACATGTGTGAAGCAGCTTGCGAGGCTTGCCTCCTGCAGCAATATATTCATCTCTGGCTTGCCTTCCAACAGGTAAGGTCGGCTGAATCGCAAGCTGCTCTTCGTCTATACCTGTCAAGCTCAGAATTTCCTCAAGCGTCGCAATCTGTTCACGGCTTCCCCTATGGGATGCAGCCATAAGCGCAAGGTGACGTTCCTCGTAGCCATACGCCTGTGCAGTCCCATCTAATAAGGATGCCATAGCTTGAACCGGTTTAGCAGTTGAACGAACGTATGCTGGAGCTTGAACATCCCCACAGGAATATACCAACTGACCATCTATTGCCGAAACAATGCTAATTCTTCCACGATGGACGTTCTCCGCTTGTCCGCCTCTTTTCATGACCAGGAGGGGGACATCATTAATTGTATCTAAACTCATAGCAAGCGTTCACCTCTTCTGCTATCATACTGCCACTAAAGATCACTTAACTGTGTAAGCCTTCAGTAACCCTAATCCCTTGCTTTTCCCGTGTAGCTTCAGGCTCATCCCCGGAGAAGTTGATCGCTTCAGACACAAGGTAAAGCGGTCGTCTCTTCGTCTCCTCATAAGTACGACCAATATACTCCCCGAGTACCCCTAGCAAGGAAAGTGTAATGCCATGGAACAGTAGGCTGATTGCGACCATCGAAGTCCAGCCCTGTTGCGTTGAATTTGTGAAAAAATGCTGATACAAGACAACAAACAAATAAACGAATCCGACCGCTGATAAAACAAAACCAAGAATACCGGCAATTTTGAGCGGCTTGGTAGAGAATGAAGTCATGGCGTCCAAAGATAACCTGAGCATTTTACGTAGTGGATACTTCGTCTCTCCAGCAAAACGTTCATCACGGACATAGTCAACCGAGGTTTGCTTAAACCCCGCCCAGCTGACCATCCCCCGGATAAAACGGCTTCGTTCACGCATCGAAGACAGAGCATCGCATACCTTACGATCCATCAGTCGGAAATCGCCAGTATCTACGGGAATGTTAACGGAAGTCATAGAACGCAGAAGCCGGTAGAACATAGCCGCTGTTAGCTTTTTAAACCAAGACTCCCCTTTACGCTCTATTCGTTTACCGTATACGACGTCAAAGCCTTCACGCCAACGGGCGACCATATCAACGATCAGCTCAGGAGGATCCTGCAAATCCGCATCAATGAGTACGACTGTTCTTCCGCTCGAATGATCCATACCCGCAGTAACTGCAATCTGATGACCAAAATTACGAGAAAACTCCACTAGCTTAACCGTAGAATCCGCTTCACACATAGCCCGTACAATATCAGAGGTCTTATCCCGACTTCCATCGTTAACGAACACAATCTCATAGGTTTCACCAAGCGTATCTAGAACAGCCTTAAGCCGGCGATACGTTACTTCAATAACCTCTTCTTCGTTGTACATGGGCACTACAACAGAAAGAAAGCATGGCTTCGGCACAAATATATCCCCTCTCTAGAAACCCCAGCTTGGCAACCATCTGATTGCTATATTCATCCATTCACGACTTATGGTCATTCCTGTGTAAATCGGATAGAACCATATGAAAAGCGCTGCAGCCGCACTAATGAAAATTAGCGTGAACCTTCGACCGTTGCGGTAATTCTCCTCGAACCAGCGAAGCATCCAAACAATAGACAGGATAATTAACGGAACCATCGGAAAATAGTGATAAAGAAACGTAATACTTCGTGGAGCTACCATCCATGGTACATAGAAGGATAAGTAAGCGACCGCCAATGTAAGTACAACCCTATCCCTTCGACGGAATCCAAGCCACCATGATGCAAGTAATGCTAGTAATCCGCCCCACCAAATAAGAGGGTTTCCTATAGCTGCGATGCTCTGGGCTTCACCTTTCTCCAAATCCTTGCCGCCATAGTACCACACTGGTCGCAGCATTACTGGCCATGTGTACCACTTTGAAGCATATGGATGGTCTTCTTTAACCCCTTTATGATAGTCGTACATGTTTTTCTGATATTTCCAGAGATCCTTGTAGCTATCTTCGGCTTTAGTCGCCTTAATATAAGGGATATAGGACACAGAATATACGGTAACAGGGATTGCGACAAATAGAATAATACATGACATCAGTGTAAGGATCATACGACGAACGAAATCATAATCCCCATCGCTTCTTGCCTCTCGCCAGCGACGAACAAGTGCAAACACTAACAGTATAGCCAGTCCGGCTCCTCCGTAAAGGTAGTTCCATTTAACAGCTGCTGCCGCTCCAAAGAAAAAGCCGCTGAGCGCGAGATAGCCGAAGCTTCGCCGGAATCCCCCGTTGCGCCAAGCCATCTCACCATATCGGTACATGGCGTAAAACATAATGATAGTAAAGGTTACGCCTATAATATCCACGTTAGATGAACGAGAATGTACAAGGTGGAAGCCCTCTAGCACGAGTAAGAGCGTAGCAAGAAAAGCATATCTTGTTCGAGCGAACATTCCTTTCGCAGCTGCGTAGAAAATCGGCACCATCAATGTACCGAACACACCAGCCATGAACCGCCATCCGTAAGGCGTCATATCGAACATTTTAACACCTAAAGCAAGAATGACTTTACCCAAAGGAGGATGCGTATTCTCATACGGCTCCATCAGCTTGACAAATTCGTAGGCGGTGCGTCCATGATAGATTTCATCGAAGTACATCCCATTACGATAATCTGGACGGTAGGGTGCCCACTGCTGCTCATCGAACACCTCTAAGCCGCTACCTTCAGAAGTAGTTGAATTGTTAGCGCCTAATTGGATATCCATAACCTGAATTGGCTTAGTGACATCTTTCGTGAAAAAGGCTGCTTCATAAAGACGATAACCTTTTTGTACGGTAGTGAACCGCATGTAACGTGCTTCTACCGTTTTTTCATCAAGCTTCCATGTGAAGACGCGATTTGTTTTATGTTCTACATCTAAATAGAGATCCCAAGTCTGTCCATCCTTCGACGATTCGATCTTGGTGTTCCCCTTAGCTCCTGGACCTTCATATAGATTTATGCGATCTACTTTCCTAAGCTCCCCGAAGTCCGCAGTGAAGGTTTCCCCCACCTTATCAGGCATCCAAAATGTTTGTGGAGCTGTCCGATTTCCAAGATCGGTAAAAGTCATTAAAGCTGCTATTACGGTTAATAAAATGACCAATACAATATCAAGCGGTCGCCATTGTCGATCCTCTTGGTTTCGAACGGAATTTGATCCCCATTGCATTGGTGATACAGTTCTGACGTCATCTCTGAAATCCATGTCCGTCCTCACTTTCGCCTATTGTCCCCATTTTTACCTTTCCCTATTGTAGTCGATTGAGCTGTCTTCTGGAAAGAGCACGTTTCATTTTGATGGGTTTGGGTAAGTAATCATCATGGACGTATCGCTATCTTAAAGGAGGAGTTACAAATGGCTCAATCAAACGGAACGTTAAAAGGTGTTTTAATAGGTGGAGTTATCGGTGCGGCGGCTGCTTTGCTACTCGCTCCCAAATCAGGACGCGAATTACGCGGAGATATCCGTGACCGTTATACGGATGTGCAGGATCGCACCAAACAAATGATAGCCGACGCAAGCAATAAAACTCAAGAAATGGTCAAGCAGGTGGGGCAGCAAGCTTCTAATGTCGTTGATAAAACGCGCTCAGCCGTTGCAACCGCTAAAGAAGAGGTTCAATCTTGGAAAGATGAACATAAAGCAGATGCAACAGATCAGGCAAAGAACGAGCAGAAAGTGAATTAACACTCCTCTTTTGAAAAAACAGTAGGCTGCCCCCGGTGATCGCCTACCGGAGGCTGGCTTACGTTAATTGAAAGGAGCTTAAATCCAATGAAGCCTAAACATTTGATGTTAATTAGCGGCCCCTCCATGAAGGTTAAGGAAGCTCTATCCCAAGCTGGATTCGTTCGTGATTTTGTTCATCGGTCAACTTACCGTACGGAATTGGACTCTTCCTTAGGTGGTGCCTATATATTTCTCATTCCCTGTCATGAATCCGATGGAGTAATGACTCTCTATGGCGAGTCCGCCTTCTTCGATGGAATCTCAGACAGCGATGTGCCTGAAGATATTCAAGCTGCTGCTTTGGACAGGTGGCATGCCTTGCGGGTGCGCATTAGTAACGCAGCTCCTCCCGTTTATTCACCTGAGCGGGGTGACCGTCGACCTTCGGCTCCTATTGCTTCCAGACCTATTGAATTAGCGCGGAATGGTTCAATGGTGCAAGATTTCGCCGACCTTCAGCGCCTAGGTCACGACATGGACCGAATGAAAAACGAGCAGCAGCTTAACGAAGAAGGTCTCGTTAACGACCCTATTCAATGACAAGCTGCCGGTAAGCCTCTAGTTAGGCTGTCCCAAAAGTGAAAACCTTTTGGGGCTTTTTTTGTTTTTTTCGACGTAGGAGCGTGATATCGCCATCGTTGCTCGAATTTGTGATTCTTAGTAGCCCTCAGTGCGTTATCCCGCCACATGTGCCTCAATTCGCGATTCTTAGTAGCCCTCAGTGCGTTATCCCGCCACATGTGCCTCAATTCGCGATTCTTAGTAGCCCTCAGTGCATTACGTGGTTACTTTCCCCTCCCCCAGACCAATTGCTCGATATATTCGTACATCTAACTCCATACGTACCTCTCCAAACACCCGTTGTTCGAAAATATCGTACATCTAACTCCATAGGTACCTCTCCAAACACTCATTGTTCGAAAATATCGTACATCTAACTCCATACGCACCTCTCCAAACACCCGTTGTTCGAAAATATCGTACATCTAACTCCATACGCACCTCTCCAAACACCCGTTGTTCGAAAATATCGTATATCTAACTTTAGGTTAAGCTGCTGGAGGCAGAAAAAATAATTGGTCTGGAGAGGGGCGCGGCTAATGAGCGTGTACTAGACATTAGTGCAACTTGTTTGTGGAGCGGGTGCGGAAAGTCGTGGTGTAGGCAATATTAGAGCAACTTGTTTGTGGAGTGGAGCGCAGCTAGCCATCGTGTATGCAACATCAGAGCAACTTGTTTGTGGAGCGGGTGCGGATAGTCGTGGTGTACTCAATATTAGAGCAACTAGTTTGGGGAGTGGAGTGGAGCGCAGCTAGCTCATCGTGTATGCAATATCAGAGCAACTAGTTTGTGGAGAAGGAGCGGCTTGTCAGGGTGTACGCAACATTAGAGCAACTAGTTTGGGGAGAGGGGCGCTGCTGAGTCGCGGTGTACGCAATATTAGAGCAACTAGTTTGTGTAGTGGGGCGCGGCTAGTGTTGATGTATGCAATATCAGAGCAACTAGTTTGTGGAGAAGGAGCGGCTTGTCATGGTGTACGCAATATTAGGGCAACTAGTTTGGGGAAATGTACATTTAGATACTAGAAAAGGGTTGCCCATGTAGTGGACAACCCCGCTTGATGATCAATTTATACTTTGTTTAGCAATCAATGTATTCCTGTCGAGCATATCCCTCAATGCTTCAGTACTTATTTCCTTATCGAGCAGCTCTGGAACCAGGATTGACTGCATCCCTTCCTTCTGAAAATTAGGCCCCTCTAGGTGATAGCCATATTCCTTAAAGAGGGTATACACTTCGCAGAACTTATCAGCTGCATCAATTGCTCGCCCCAGTGAAACGTAATCTGAAATTTTGTTGCCGAAGCTGAGTGGATTAACCTTAGAACCGATCGTTAGATGGAATCCGTCTTCCTTCGCCAGTACGAAAATGTCGCTTTCCGAGCATGGGATCCGATATTTGACTGTCATGATCTCCAACTCCTTTACGGATATATACGATCACCGGTAATGGTTATTACACCGACAAGAGGAAGATGAAACAGCCCGTTTCGGTTAATTATCCAGACTCTTCCTCTACCTCCTGGACCAAAAGCTTTAATTTATCGATGCCCCGTTTCTGTATCCGAGATATACTCATTTGGGAAACCCCTAGCTCATCGGCTATGGCCCTTTGGGATAATCCACTTTCGAATACGAGCAGAAGTACTTGCCGCTCCTCAGGCTTCAGATGGTCCATAGCAGCCTGTAGATCAAGCTTTCTCTCCAATGTCTGGAAATCGTCTGCGGGACTACCGATTAATTCCCCGAGCGTAGCAGTATTATCTTCATCAGAAATCGGCGTGTCCAATGAAACGTAATGATATAAGTCACGACCAGCTAATATTTCAAGTGTTTCCTCTGTATCTAGACCAAGATGCTCGGCTATCTCATCAATATTAGGAGATCGCTCTAGTTTGCTCATTAGCTCATCAATTGCTTGCTGCACAGCAAGTCCTTTTTCTTTAATTCTACGGGGAACTTGGATATACCAGGATTTGTCCCTTAAATAGTTTTTCATATGTCCGATAATGCTCTTCATTGCGTAGGGCTCGAAGGGCATTCCCAATGCTGGATCAAATTGCTTAAGTAACCGAAACATAGCCATTTGCCCTACTTGAAAAAGATCATCGTATAAATCCGGACGATTACGCGACATTTTGTTTGCTGCCATCTTGACCATTGGTTCATAGTTACGGATCAGTATTTCAGCTAGATCTTTACATAGCGTTTGCTGATATTCAAGCAACATCGCAATCGCGTCGTCGGGCAAACGCGCGGAAGGGGATAGACTCATGCGGTCTCTTCGGATTTCATCCGTTTCTTCGTTAATAAGACCGTTGTTCCGCCCTCGTGCCTAACCTCAACACGGTCCATGAGAGCTTGCATTAAATATAGACCCAATCCGCCCGACTGGATTTCATCAATGGTTTTACCATGAAGCGATGGCGTTTCTTTATTTTCTGCAACTGTGAAGCTTCGGCCAGAATCTCGGACCGTAATCGAAAGCTCATTAGCATGCATTTCGAATTCCACCTCGATTTTGCCATCTTCTCCATCATAAGCATGCAGCACAGCATTATTGCAAGCTTCAGATACCGCTACCTTCATGTCCTCGATATCTTCGAAGGTAAATTTCATTTTACTTGCTATTCCGTATAGAGTAAGCCGAACCAAATCTACGAATTCCGGTTGCGCAGGGACTGTTAATTTTACATTACTTTCTCTTTTCATAGGGGTCTCTCCTCATTCCTCTCTTATAAAATGGTTATTCTGCCTTGGCTAGAAAGGGAGTAATCCCCGTCATATCGAACAGCTTGCGTATAGATGTTGGAACATGCTCTACATCGAAAGGAGCGCTACGTGCATGACGAGCCTTTACAATTGAAATCAAAATCCCGATTCCTGTACTATCAATATATTTGAGATCCTGAAGATTTAAGGTTAGCCTTCGGTCGACTAATTCGATAAGAGGCTCCATTACTGCACGCATTTGCGTTGCAACCTCCAGATCGAATTCACCGCCTACGAATACGATAGTCTGGTCTTCCCTATTTTCTGTGCGGAGCGTGAATTTATTATTAGTTACCATAAAAAATCTCCCCTCTTCCTTTGCATCCATTGAATTGGTTTATTAATAACTGTCCAATTGATGCTCTAATTTGGTTATAACCCTTTTTCCTAATCTTTGAAACATCAATAACGTTTTAGTAAGAAAACCATCTGATCTTTTTTCATGAAGTATATTTTTCCTTGGTTTAAGTCATCGTAACAAAAAGCTCTCAGTTAACATTGCTGGTGCTTCTTCATTTGAACTGGCAATTCATATTGTGAACCAGCAAGGTATTGGAGGTAAATGATGAGCTTACATTATGGATCTTTGTTCTGGCCTAGCACTTATTCGGCACCCCCTAGATATCCATCGCTGAAAATTCCGGGAAAAACACGTGTCGTCATTATTGGGGGCGGGATGTCCGGCGTTATCTGCGGATATGTGCTTGCCAAGAGCGGTATTGATGCCATTCTAATCGAGCAAGGCTTCATCGCTTCTGGGAGTACGTCTGCGAATACCGGGTTACTGCAATACTCCAATGACAAGATGTTAAGCGACTTTACTGAACAGCTTGGGGAAAAGAATGCCGTTTTATTTTATCGTGCCTGCAAGCACGCAGCCGAGCAATTAGGCGATATAGCTGAAGGTTTGCGAAGACAAGTTGATTTCAAGCGCCGCAGTAGCTTTTACTATGCCTCAACTCCGGAGGATGTCCCTGCACTTAGACGGGAATATGACATGCTGCTCCAGCATGGATTTCCTGCGGATTGGTGGGAAGAAAATCAAATCGGGCTAATGTTCCCGTTCCAACGAGCTGCAGCAATTGTCACACGCGGGGATGCTGAAGTTAATCCTTATAAATTCGTTAATGCTGTTGCAGAAGAAGCCCATCTAAGCGGACTCGACATCTATGAAAATACAGCTATGCTATCCGTGGAGCCCTCCTCCCAAGGTTATGTCGTAAAAACAAATCTAGGTGATATTGAAACGGAGCATGTCATCTATGCCGTTGGTTATGTTCCGGAGTCAGCGGGGGGACGATGGGTAGAAGCCAAGCTCAACCGCTCCTATGCTATAGCCACTGAACCGATCGCTTCCCTATCCGATTGGCATGAAAGGTTCATGTTATGGGAGACAGCCCGACCCTACTTATACTTAAGAACAACCGTTGATAATCGAATTATCGTGGGAGGGCTGGATGAGAACATCCGACAGCCAGTTCAAACCAAGCAGGAGCTAAAGTCACATTCCTTGAGACTTCTTTCAGAGCTTCATAAGCTATTTCCAAGCTTGGACCCACAAATCCGTTATGAATGGTGTGCGACTTTTGGTGAATCAGCAGACGGTTTGCCTTGGATTGGCGAAGATCCGGACCGTCCTGGGCAGCATTACTGTCTAGGTTATGGAGGTAACGGATCAATATATAGCTTGCTTGGTGCAGAGATTATCCGAGACCACCTACTCGGCGTGCATAATCCCATCGCAGCGATCGTTCGACCCAATCGTCACACAGCTTCTGCTTCTGTTGGAGGCTAATAGACAGGGAAGATAAACCGCAGGTTGAGGGCTACAAGCCGCTACCAGCGGACTAATTGTTCGAAAACCGAGTATCGGTGCGCTGTAAGCCGCTATCAGCGGACTAATTGGAGGGAATCCTCGCAGCGGAGCTCTGCAAGCCGCTACCAGCGGACTAAATGGCGGGAATCCTCGCAGCGGAGCACTCCAAGCCGCTACCAGCGGACTAAATGGCGGGAATCCGCGCAGCGGAGCTCTGCAAGCCGCTACCAGCGGACTAAATGGCGGGAATCCGCGCAGCGGAGCACTCCAAGCCGCTGTCAGCGGACTAATTGTTCGAAAACCGAGTATCGGTGCGCTGTAAGCCGCTATCAGCGGACTAATTGGAGGGAATCCGCGCAGCGGAGCTCTGCAAGCCGCTACCAGCGGACTAAATGGCGGGAATCCGCGCAGCGGAGCTCTGCAAGCCGCTACCAGCGGACTAAATGGCGGGAATCCGCGCAGCGGAGCTCTGCAAGCCGCTACCAGCGGACTAAATGGCGGGAATCCGCGCAGCGGAGCACTCCAAGCCGCTGTCAGCGGACTAGAGTGCTGTATCCACGCAAAAAAGCCTACAAAACCACCGTTACTCGGGGATTTGCAGGCTTTACGTTGTAGCTGCCCTACTCAAGTACAATTACTGGAAGACGTCGGATGCTCCTGCTTGCCTTAGACAGTCCTGCGCATCGAGCTCCGGATCTGTTTTCGCAACTAATAAATATTGACCTGATTCGACTGCTTGGCCACATTGCTTAGCTGCATTCTCAGGAATCCCAATTGCGTGCAACACCCCACTGCTGCTCGCCTCCTCATCGGAGTTAGAGCCATAGAACACCACGCCTGCCGTCCCAGAGTTGGAGTTCATGGACATACTCCCTACGGGGAACCCCCCTGTAGCCATTGGAGCAGTGCCGAAGGGCAGAACATCTCCGTTTTCATCATGTGATCTAATCGCTTGAATCTCATATAGCTCTTCAATCGCAACTTCCCCATCAGCTGCCAATAGCGGAGCACCTTCCCTATTGTTCACGACAACACGTATTTCTTCTTGCTCTACTCCCGCTTCACGAAGCAGCCGAACGGCCTGCAGTACCTCATCCTCTTTGTCAAAAATACCTATAGTCACTGTCATTTTAGTCACACTCCCTCCGAGCTTAGCCTAATCGAAAACTCCTACATATTAGGTATACCCTGAAGTGGAAAATTTGACTCTAGCTAACGAATTTTGCGAAAGATTCTATACTTATCATTACAAGCTTCGTAACGACCGGCCATAGGTGTGAAGGAGATTGATTCCTTGCCCCCCAACGTTAGAAACCCCTCTTGTGCTAAGCTTTCGTAGAAGAGCTTATGAGCTTGGTCCCTAAGCTGAGAGTTGAAATAAATCATAACATTACGGCACATAATGACATGAAATTCGTTAAAGGAGCTATCCGTAACCAGGTTATGGCGTGCAAACACGATAGGTTGGCGTAAAAATGGCTTAACCATCACTGTTCCATGATCCGAGATGTAGTAATCGGAGAAGGACTGCTGGCCACCCGCTAACTGATAGTTTTTCGTATACTTTTTCATCCGGTCAATCGGTATGATTCCGTCTTTGGCTCTTTGCAAAGCACTCTCGCTAATGTCTGTAGCGTATATCCGCGACTTGTGCAGCAATCCCTCTTCATTTAACAGGATGGCCATCGAATAGACTTCCTCACCTGTGGAGCAGCCAGCGTGCCATATTCGAATAAAAGGGAGCTCACGCAGCAAGGGAATGATATCCCTCCTAAAGGCCAAAAACATGTCTGGATCGCGAAACATTTCCGTGACAGGGATAACGAGATCACCTAAGAGACGGTGGAACACCTCAGAATGATGCATGACTTTTGCCTGCAAGGATGAAACATTCTCTAGCCCTTCCAGTCGCAGACGATGCCAAATTCTTCGGCGGATAGATGCATAGGAATAATTGCGAAAATCATAGCCATATCTCCGGTAAATTCCTTCTAACAACAGGTTGATTTCGATTTTCTCGAGCTCGCCATCGAGCGGTAGCTGTGTATTCATCGATGCAGCCATACTCTCATTAAAGATAAGAGCTGGTCCGTATTGACCGGCTTCGTAATATAATCAGAAGCGCCAGCCTCAATGCATTTATTTCTATCATCCTTCATCGCCTTAGCTGTCAATGCGATGATTGGAATGTTGTTCCATTCAGCGTTGCTACGAATATGCTTCATCGCTTCGTAACCGTCCATTTCAGGCATCATAATATCCATTAGCACTAAATCAACGTCAGATTGCTCTTCTAGTATGCTCAGAGCCTCCCGTCCATTTTCTGCAACGATGACTTTCATCTTCTTATGCTCCAACACGCTTGATAGAGCAAAGACATTGCGTGCATCATCATCTACGAGTAGTATTTTCTTATTTTCAAATGCGGCTTCTCCCTGATGCAGCTTGCTTAGAAGCTTTTGCTTTTCCTCGGGGAGCTCAGACTCCATTCTATGCAAGAAAAGCGCCGTTTCCTCCAAAAGACGCGCTGGTGAGTTTACGTCCTTAATGATGATTTTGTTTACATATGGCCTTATTTTTCTTAGCACATCCTCATGAATATCATTTAATCCGTGCACTATAACTGGAATGCGTCTCAAATCTGTTGATTCTTGAATGTGATCAAGTAAGGTAGTTCCCGAATCACCTGCCAAATTAGAACCGAGAACGATGCAATCGAAAGAATTTTCCCTTAATTCATCCCTTGCTCTAACTACATCTGGAACTGCGGTTACGATAACGTCTTTATGATCAATTAGCTGTGTGAGACTTAGCCGCATTTCGTCCTCTTGCTCAATAAGCAGCAGCTTCTTTGGTTTTTTATGATCCAAAACCCGATTAATATTTCTAAAAACCTGTTCAAGCTGCTCTCCAGTAGCCGGCTTCTGTAAATGGCCTATCGCACCCATTCGAAGGCCCTCATTCGATTGTTTGACAACAGATATGACATGAACCGGGATATGACGAGTTTCTGGATCACTCTTAAGCTCATTAAGCACAGACCATCCGTCCGTCACTGGTAATTGAATGTCTAGAATAATAGCTTCAGGTTTCAAGGATTTGGCTAGCTCAAGGCCTTCATCACCCTGCAGCGCAATAACTGCCTTAAACCCGCGGGAATGTGCCATCTCCAGCAGAACTTTGGCAAAGTTCACATCATCTTCAATGATCAGTAGCACCTTATCTTCTTTGACCAAAGAGGCACGGTCATCTTCAGGTACCAATTCCCTTGCCATCTGATTTATAGGGGAACTAGGAGCCGAATCGTATGGGTATAATGGTTCCGAATCCAATGGGAATGTGCCATAGTCTATCACTTGCTCAGGCACAACAAGGGTAAATGTGCTACCTTTACCCAAACTCGTCTCTAAATAAATCCACCCTCCCAGCAGATGAGCAAGCTCCCTGCTTATCGTAAGCCCAAGACCAGTACCGCCATATTTACGACTCGTCGTCCCATCTGCTTGACGGAATGCCTCAAAAACAAGCTGGCTATTCTCTGGCGCTATCCCAATTCCAGTATCTGTTACTGATAACGCTACATAGCCTTTATCAGATTTCTTTCGGTCTGATTCCATTTCCTCCTCGCTTGGCCTGCGTATCGTAAACGTAACTGAGCCGGATTCCGTGAATTTAATCGCATTGGATAGCAGATTTCGCATAATTTGCTTCAGCCGATGTCCATCCGTCCATATCACTTCTGGAATGTCCTCTTTTTGCTCGACAAATAAAGATAAGTTTTTGGATACTGCCATCGGTGTATAGGTATGATCTAGGAACGCGGAAATATCGTCCAATACCACCCACTCCGGGTGAATGTCCATTTTACCGGCATCCACCTTGGACAAATCTAGTATTTCATCTATCATCTTCATCAAATCGTTTCCAGAATAATGAATGGTTTGCATATATTCCTTCTGCTTATCGGTTAGATTGCCTTCCTTGTTCTCCGCAAGAAACTCAGACAGAATGAGTAAGCTGTTCAGAGGCGTTCTTAGCTCATGGGACATATTGGCAAGAAACTCAGTTTTATATTTACTTGTCATCGCCAATTGAAGCGCCTGACGTTCCAGCTCAGAATTTGCTTGGGCTACCCGTTCAATATGCTGCTCTAAAGAAATTGTTTTGACAGTTAGCTCATGATTCGTAAGCTCTAGCTCTTCCTGCTGATGCTGCAGCTGTTGTTCCGATTTTTTCAAATCATTTTGTTGGCTCTCAAGCTTATCATTCGTTTCCCTTAGCTCTTCCTGCTGACAAACGAGCTCTTCGGACTGGGCCTGCAGCTCTTCAGTCATCGCTTGGGATTCCCTTAGTAATTCCTCCACTCGTTGGCGTGAGCGAATATTGTTTAGAATCGTGCCTAGCTTGTCGCATAGAATAACGAGCATTTCTTTGTTCTCCGAATTAAACCCCTTTATAGAAGCCAGTTCAATGACTCCGATAACCTGACTTTCATAAATAATCGGATGAATAAGCAGCCCTTTCGGCTCTGCTGCACCTAGACTCGAACCAATTTTCACATAACCTGCTGGAACGTCCTCCATACTAATGGGCTGGGCATCCTTAAAGCATTGCCCAACAAGGCCTTGTCCCGGATGAATAACTTCTGGGATGCCAGAAACACCTTCTCCGGTACTTTGCCCTAATGAAGCATAAGCACCTGACAGCTCTAATTGCTCCTCATTAGCTGTCGGATTTACTAAATAGAGATGAGCATAGGATGCGCCCAGCACAGGAGCAAACTCCGAGATAAAAGCTTCAGCGACCAGCTTTGTGTCCGAGCCCTGCTGAAGCAATTCTGTTACATGGGCAGCCTGGGCATTAATTCGCCCTTGACGTTGTTGGATGTCCGATAACAATGCTTCTCTCTCATTTTTCGCTTGAAGATCAAGAGCAATTTTCTTAAACAAGTGTGCTAACTGTCCAAGCTCATCCTGAGACTTAATTTCAAATCGAGCAAATCCACGCAAACGTCCTTTGCCAAATCGATCCGCCATTTTTCCTAACAGGTTGAGACCCTGCGTAATGCTTGGAAATATCCATAACACGATTGCTATGCCGAGCAGCAAACCAATGATCGTTAGAGCTGCCATCATCTGCACCGATCGATCGTACAGCCTTCGAGAATCTCCCATTTCCTCCTTCAAGGCATTCTCTTGGGTTTTCACTAGCCCATCCATGGAATCAATAACCTGTCTTTGTTGGCCACGAAGATGGTCTGCATATAGCTTCTTAGCAGCATCCACTTCATCTTTATTAATCAGCTCAATAAAGCTTGTTAATGATTTCGTGTATACTTCGGTTTTTTTCGTAATTCCATCCATCTCGTCTTGTTCATCACTAGTCTGTTCAAGTCTTGCTAACGTCTTAAATTGTTGATCTGCGTTTAAGAGTTTCGTTGTAATATCTTTTGCTCCCTCGGTCGGATCTTGATCTCCAATCATCATATCGTTCATAATACGACCCGCGGAGTTTATTTCACCCCGTACTGCAAGTGCTACCTTGACCTTCTCAAACCTATTATCGTAAAAATGGTTCATAGAGCTGTTCATCTGGCTCATACGCAAATATCCGAATGAAGTAATACCTATAAGAAGTAGAAGAAGCAACGTGAAGCCTACCCTTAGCTTTGATTTAATCTTCACGCTTCCCACCTCCAGGCATGACTTCAGCTTTAACTAAGCAGCGATCATCAGAACGACCATCGATCGGCTTGCAAGTAATCAGCTGCTCTACACTTGTTTCATCATCCTTCGCTTGGTGAAGGAATGCAATCAGTTGCTCCATCTGGGCCTCGTCATCTCCCTGAAAAGGACCTAGAATACCATCCGTAAACAAGTAAAGCTTGTCTCCCGGAAGGAGGTTCAGAGTGCGAGTAACGATTTCCAGCGTGTCGAACATCCCAAGTGGAGCGGAGCTAACCGTAAGCTTCTCAGGCTCCGGATCTTCAACACGGTAAAGCAATCCAGAGGGATGGCCTGCATTGGCATATTCCAGCTTTCCCAGCTCCAAATCCACAGTTACATAAATGCCGGTGCAGTAATAATGAGTAAGCTCATTTTCCCACTGAAGCCCCATCAGTCTGCGGTTAAGCTCTGTAAATACCCTTTGAGGTGACCATAGCGTGCGCATGGATTCCTTGAGTATGGAAGCAATAAACATACTAACTAAAGAAGAGGATATTCCATGACCCATAGCATCTATTACGGCGATAGACCAGCGGTTGTTATCTAGTCTGTGCCAAGCATACAAATCACCCGCCAGCTCCTCAGATGCTTGAAAAAAAGCATTAATGCGGAAATCCGAGTCCTCCACCCTATCTGGAAGCACGGACTCCTGTACCTGGCGGGCGAGCAGAAGCTCTTGCCGCATTCGAAAATCCCTCTCCTTATGCCAATCCAGCTCGCGCTTTAGCTTAAGAGCGGAACGAATTCTAGCAAGCAGCTCTGTTTTGTTAATAGGCTTCGTTACGAAATCTATCGCACCCGCATCCAATGCTTCTGCAAGCTTACGAGAATCCCCAATGGCGGTAACCATAATGACAGGTATATCTTTATAGTTATGATAAGTCTGAAGCTTTCGGCAAGCCTCTATACCATCCATTGTTGGCATCATTAAATCCAACAGGATCAAATCTATCTTTGTAGCTACAATTCCATTTCCCTCTTGATGAGTTTTCAGAAGCTCAAACATTTCTTCAGCAGAATAGGCTATGAGAAAATCATCGTAGCCTTCTCTTTTTAGCATTTCTTGAATAACCATGACGTTCATAGCATTATCATCCACGATTAATACAGCCATTTGTCCTAGTCTCCTCGATTGAATCGTGTTCTCTATCTAAATAATAAACGCGAATAAGGAATGAGCGACAGAATTCTGCCTCATTCCTTATTACCCTATGATCTCTCTATTTGTTCTATTAACCTTCTTCTTTCCTATTGAAACATATCAAGCTACTAATTTTTTTGTTGCTTCCAGCCTTTTTCTACGCTCCTAAACACCTGTGATCCTATAACCGCCCATTGCAGCCACGAAGGAGGGTCTTTACTGTCCTCTTTAGAAGCCGCTTGTTTCCTCATTGAAAGAGTAAAGCTTTCGGTAGCTTCCCTTGCGGTACCTGTTACTTCTCTTATCAATAGGCCGACATCCTCAACAGCATCGAACAAGGGGTCTGTCGATTGCAGCTTTCCTTTAATATCGTCAGCAACGACATTAATACTTTCTGCCAGCTTGTTCACTTCACCCTGCAAGCCTTCGACAGTTCCCTTTACTTCCTGCATGGTAGATTGCGCTGTCACTAAAGAGCGTTGCGCTGTTCTCAATAGGGAAATAAGAAATACGCAAAGAATGACAAAAGCGATCACAGCAATGACTACGCTCCATGTCATAATATCATTGTTTTCCATGAGCAACCCTCCCTATTTTCACCAAATCATTATCTCTTCTTACCCAATCATCGGTTTTGTGAAACAAACTATCCATTAGGTTCACCGATTAGCTTCTGGGGTAAGCAACTGACAAAGCGGGATACGGCCTAGCTGTTAAGGAGGGTCGAGTCGCAAAAAAGGAGGAAAATCCTATGTTATATTGGACTTTTGTTTTTCTAGTTGTCGCTATCGTCGCGGCTATTTTCGGATTCGGTGGTCTGGTAAGCGCCGCTGCGGGCATTGCTAAAATCTTATTTTTCATCTTCTTGATTTTGTTTATTGTTTCTTTCTTCACAGGACGCAGAAGCAAAGCTTAAGGTGGACTATCTATCATCATATATTCAAGTTTAATCGAGCCGCCTATGGACAGGTCATCTGGATAATTATTGCAGTAAAACCCTTTTTGAGGTAAAGTAGGCTTTAACATAAAGCTTCAACCTTCTCTCCAACGTAGCCATCTGGGTAAGGTAAGCCTCACATGATGATTGAATCCAAATTTTGCAGCTAACATTCCTCTAAAAGATGCTCCACTAGATACAGACGCTTCCCTAACGCATTTGCGATATGGGAGGCGTTGTTTTTTTTTCGGAGGTGATTGAAACATCTTTGTTTGTGTTAAAGAGTAGTCACCAAGCCCTTCTGGGAAACTTATCAATTATTTGGAGGTTGATCCAATCATGAAAGCATTATTTCTCGCCGGTGGTTTAGGAACCAGATTGCGCCCCTTAACGGAACATCTTCCGAAGCCAATGGCCCTAGTGGGGAATCGTCCATGGTTAGAGCATTTGCTCTTGCATTACAAGGAGCAAGGTATCAACGAATTCGTTATTGCTGTTAAGCATTACAGCGAGCTAATCGAAAGCCATCTAGGGGATGGCTCCAAGTATGGGGTGCGTATTGACTACTCCATTGAAAAAGAACTCTTAGGCACTGCAGGTGCCATTAAAAATGCTGAACACCTGCTTAGCGATAGATTCATTGTTGTAAATGCAGACATTATTCATCAGGTTAATCTTGCTTCTGCCTTGAAATTTCACATAAATCACGGTGGTGTGGCTACGATCTGCCTAACAGAGGTCGAAGACCCTTCTCAATATGGAGTCGTCGAGCAAATAAGCAATCATCAGATTACCCGATTTATCGAAAAACCAAAAAAAGAAGAAGCACCGTCAAATCGGATCAATGCTGGCATATACATTATGGAAAGGAGAGCACTCGGCTTTGTCCCTTCAGGCAGGTCAGTGTCCATCGAGAAAGAAACATTTCCCCTTCTAATCGAGAACGGGAGCGGTGTGTACGGTCACCCCATCGGCGGATATTGGATGGATATGGGTACTAAAGACCGTTATCGTCAGGTTCATTGGGATGTGCTCGATCGCCGTTTTCCAGTAAAAATCGATGGCAAAGAAGTGGAGGGTAAAGGAATTTGGCTTGGTGACAACGTCCGTGTCGGTCAGGGGGTGCTCTTCATCCCTCCTGTTATGATCGGGGATAACGTGACCATCGGGGATCGCGCTATTATTGGTCCTTATGTAGTTGTTGGAAAAAGTAGCCGCATTGGTGATCAGGCTCGTATGGCGAACTCTATTTTGTGGGATCGATGTAAGATTTCCGCCGGCGCTCAACTGAATGAATGCATTTTTGGATCGGACATGGAGGTCGGTCCTCATATTCTCCACGAAGCTGTTTGCAATCGGACCTTGGAGGTGCAGCGTTAATGAACAATCGTCTTCCTCAGATCGCGTATGCAAGTACTTATATCCCGAAAAAATGTGGTCTTGCTACGTATACTCATCATTTGCGAGAAGCCATCACCCATGCGAAAGGAAATCGGGCGATTGACCCGGTTATTACGCTATGTAATCCAGATGAATATTCGGACTATCAAGAGCCTTGGATGCTTCCCGTAATCAAACAAAACGTGGAAGATTATAAAATGATCGCGGAAGCAATCAATCAGAGCTCGGTGGAAGTCGTGTCCCTACAGCATGAATTTGGCATATTTGGTGGTGAAGCAGGCTCTCATATTATCGAATTTCTGCGCCGTGTTAAAAAACCGGTCGTTACAACCTTCCATACCGTGTTTGAACAACCAGTAGCACCCTACTCTGATGTACAGAAGCAAATTGCACATTGGAGTGACCACTTACTTGTTATGAATCGCAAAGGCATTGGTTATTTACATGATAATTTTGGTGTGCCGCTTGAAAAAATAACATTTATCCCTCATGGCACACCCGTCCCCAATCGAGCTAATCGGGCAAATGTACGCCAACAGGCAGGATGGGATAATCGTAAAGTACTGTTTACTTTCGGACTGCTTGGACGTAGCAAGGGCATTGAGCTTATTCTACGTTCGTTGGCAACAGCTGTTCAGGCTGTACCCGATTTGTTGTATGTCATTGCAGGCCAAACTCATCCGGAGGTTCGTAAGCACGAGGGTGAAGCTTACCGTGAGGAGCTAACTGCCTTGATCACTGAGCTTGGTCTTGAGCATCATGTGCAATGGATTAACCGATACGTACCTGAGGATGAGCTAGTGTCCTTAATTGCAGCCTGCGATTTATATGTCACCCCTTACCCAGGAATGGGTCAAATCACAAGTGGGACATTGGCTTATGCAGCAGGATTAGGCAGACCTATTTTATCTACACCTTATGTTTATGCTAAGGATCTTGTGCAGGGATACGATGAAATGCTGCTTCCCTATGGCGATGCTGAGGCATGGAGCTCTAAGATCATTGAATTGTTTACTTATCCTGGGATGCTGAACTCATGGGAACGAGTCATGTCTGAAATCGGGCGAAGTATGCATTGGCCACAGGTGGGGGCGCAACACCTACGGCTGTTCCAACAAGTCATTACGGAGCAAAGGGACAAAATTGCCGATGTCGGATAACAGTCAGAATCCAATTAACCGTTCGGCAGCGCCGCCGTCTTTCGCCCATTTGCGCCGCCTGACGGATGACACTGGATTACTGGAGCATGCTCTCGGGCGAATTCCTCGTCGCCGAGAAGGCTATACAACTGATGACAATGCGCGCGCTCTGTGGACGGTGACAGAGTGGCTATCCTTCGGAGAGGAAGTCGTTAATTCAGATACTAGAGATGAGCTTAACCGACTAGCCGATATTTACATGGCCTTCATGCTCTGGACGCAAAATGATGATGGCTGGTGGTTTAATAATTTCGCGTATGACCGAACACTGGAACCTGAGGAAATCTCGCATGACTGCCAAGGACGTTCGATCTGGTCCTGTGCGGATGCTTGGATTCGCCTGGAGGGTCCACAACGGGAGACTGCAAGATGTATAGTAGAGCGTTCATTGCCAACCCTGCATCGCATCGATTCCCTTCGCGGCCAGGCCTTCGCTATGGCCGCCTGCGCTCACCTACTGGAAGCCGAAAGACATGGAAAAATTAAACTTCCTGATGATGTAAGATCCGAACTGAAGCATCATTTAGTTCGTTTGGAAATATTGATAAACGGTGCATTTATTCATTTCTCAGATGAAAAATGGCGTTGGTTTGAGCCTGCGATGACTTATAGCAATGGTGTGCTTCCGTGGGCTATGCTGCGGACATATCGTTATACTGAGCGTCCAGAAACCTTAAAAGCTGGCTTGGAAAGCCTTTCGTTCCTACTAGAAATAATGACTGCTGATGAAGGTTGGTTACGCCCAATCGGCAACGAGGGCTGGTGTAACTCTGAGGCCGTTAGCCGCTGGGATCAGCAGCCACTAGAGATGTTCAAGCTTGCGCTAGCCTTAGAAGAAGCTGCCCTTGCCATCGAGCATTCGGAGCAGAGTCTAAGCGCCCATCTTGTCGGAAGCGCACTGGGGAAAGTGGGTATCGACTTCCGCGGGGAAGCTCGTCATCCCAATCAACACTCAGCCAAATTAGGCCATTCCAGCCATCGTTCCGGAAGCTCTGCGTACTTCCGTACGATTCGCAATTCGTGCCAGGCTTGGTATTACGGCGACAACGATCTTCAGGTGCCCGTTGCCGATCCTAAGGACGGCAGCTGCTGCGACGGGCTAAGCCAGCACGGTCCCAACATCAACTGCGGCGCAGAAGCAACAATATCCTACTTGATGACTGAAGCATTATGCAGTAAAAGATAAGACCAATCGCACCGCGCGCTGGAGACAGCGCGCGGTGTTTGCGTTGCATAGTGGCGGTCGACTTAACATTAGTAGCCTTCAGTGCCTTATTTCCTCTCTGTTGACCAAATTCGTCGATCTTAGTAGCCCTCAGTGCTTTATTCACTCGCTGTTGACCACATCCGCCGTCCTTAGTAGCCCTCAGTGCTTTATTCACTCGCTGTTGACCAAATCCGCCGATCTTAGTAGCCCTCAGTGCCTTATTCACTCGCTGTTGCCCAAATCCGCCGTCCTTAGTAGCCCTCAGTGCCTTATTTCCTCTCTGTTGACCAAATTCGCCGTCCTTAGTAGCCCTCAGTGCTTTATTTCCTCTCTGTTGACCAAATCCGCCGTCCTTAGTAGCCCTCAGTGCTTTATTCACTCTCTGTTGACCAAATCCGCCTTTCTTAGTAGCCTTCAGTGCCTTATTCACTCTCTGTTGCCCAAAACGCAAAGACATCCACACAACCAACGATTTAAAACCAACTATCTCGCTCTTCCAAGCCTCGTTGCTCGATTTTTTCGTACACCTACCTCTATTCGTGCCCACGCCAAGCCTCGTTGTTCGATTATTTCGTACATCTACCTCTAAACGTGCCTCAGCCAAGCTCGTTGCTCGATTTTTTCGTACATCTACCTCTATTCGTGCCTCTGCCAAGCCTCGTTGCTCGATTTTTTCGCACATCTACCTCTATTCGTGCCTCTGCCAAGCCTCGTTGCTCGATTTTTTCGTACATCTACCTCTAATCGTGCCTCAGCCAAGCCTCGTTGCTCGATTTTTTCGTACACCTACCTCAATCGTGCCTCAGCCAAGCCTCGTTGCTCGATTATTTCGTACATCTACCTCTAAACGTGCCTCAGCCAAGCCTCGTTGCTCGATTTTTTCGTACATCTACCTCTATTCGTGCCTCTGCCAAGCCTCGTTGCTCGATTTTTTCGCACATCAACCTCTATTCGTGCCTCTTCCAAGCCTCATTGTTCGATTATTTCGTACATCTACCTCTAAACGTGCCTCAGCCAAGCCTCGTTGCTCGATTTTTTCGTACATCTACCTCTAGTCGTGCCCCTGCCAAGCATCGTTGCTAGATTATTTCGTACAACTCCCTCTAATCGTGCCCCTGCCAAGCCTCGTTGCTCGATTATTTCGTACATCTACCTCTATTCGTGCCCACGCCAGGCCTCGTTGCTCGATTATTTCGTGCATCTACTCTCCCAACGGGCCGCTTCAGCCGTTATTACCACAAAGAACGAATGTTACTTGAAGAGGTGACAGTCGCTGTTGCTACATTTGTGTGGAATTGAAACTACGAGTAATAGCAAATATGTGTCACCGCGCGGAATTTTGATTGGCAATAAAAAAAACTCTCAAAGGCCTAAAAAAGCACCCGTGAGAGGTTTCTTAAAAATTTATTGCGCAACAAGTCACCAACCACTTAGTCCCGTCGCAGCTTATTCACCGCTTTACTGAAATCATCCGGCAAAGCTGCGTGCACCTGTTGCTTATCTCCAGTCCATGGATGACTCCAAATTAGTCGTTCACCATGCAGCGCTTGCCTTGCCATAATTCCCCTCTTTCCTCCATACATTCCGTCACCCGCGAGTGGATGATTAATCGAGGAAAGATGAACCCTAATTTGGTGAGTACGTCCAGTCTCAAGTCGCAAACGGACGAGAGTATGATCTGCCAATCGTTCAGCTACCTCAAAGTGGGTCACAGCTGGATCTCCCGTATCACTTACCCGGCGACGGGTGGAATGATGGCGATCCTGACCGATAGGCTTGTCAATTTTCCCCTTGTTGCCCTCGATGTATCCTTCTGCAAGTGCAATATAGATCCGTTCGATCTCTTTATCGCGCATCGCCTTGTCATACTGATAGTGGGCAAACTCATTTTTAGCATATAAAACAGGTCCCGTCGTATCCTTATCAATTCTATGAATATGACGAATTCGGATATCCTGACCTGACATTTCATAGTAAGCGGCAACTGCATGAGCAAGTGTCTTGCGTTGACCTTTTTCACTAGGATGCACTTCTATACCTGCAGGCTTGTTTACAACTAACGTAAACTCATCCTCGTAAAGAATATTAAGCTCCATCCAATCGGATGGAAAATCTCGGCCTTCCTTCGGGAATAAATGAAGGCGTAGACTTGGGCCCTGTAATGCCACTCCACGATTGTGCATTAATTTGGAGAGTAGCTTAGGAGGTAACGGTAAATGCTTGCTTATGATGGACATAGGAGCACCCACCAAATGATCAGGAAGACGAATTTCCATCCATTCGCCCTTTATCCTACCCATAGATATGATAGAATGGGAACCCTTGGCTTCTGACGGTCGCACCGCGCGATTCGCTGATCCGCCATTTCCATTCCGTTTTGGAGCGGGTCCGCGCTCATTAGGTTGCTTTGAGGCTTCCGCTCCCAGTCCACGTTCCCCTCTTCCGGCAACTGCACCACGCTCATTAGGCTTCTTTGAGGCTTCCGCTCCAAATCCACGTTCCCCTCTTCCAGCAGACGCACCACGCTCATTAGGCTTCTTTGAGGCTTCCGCTCCAAATCCACGTTCCCCTCTTCCGGCCGATGCACCGCGCTCATTAGGCCGCTTTGAGGCTTCCGCTCCAAACCCACGTTCCCCTCTTCCGGCCGATGCACCGCGCTCATTAGGCCTACTCTTTGGTCCTTCTGCTCTAAACCCACGTTCTCCACGTCCGGCCGCAGCACCGCGCTCGTTATATTTCTTAGGTGGTCCTCCACGAGAACCTCGTCCATTTCTTTCACTACCGCCTGCTTGCTTTTGTCCACCTTGCTGTCTGCTTCTTCCTGCACCGCTCATTGCTTAATTCCCCCGATTCCATTCCGCGCAAGCTCTCTCCTAATTAATAGAACTATGCGAGGCTTTGCCGAACAATATACGGGAACAACCGTGCAAAGTCAACCATTAAACCTTTCTTCGCAGTCCTTAAGCACGATTTAATGTCTATTCCTATCCCAACCTTCAACCTGCTTTTCGTCATATTTTCCGTTCGACTTCTATAGGAACTTATGACGTTATTAGTCGAATATAATCGACTGTTATCCCTTTCGATTAAACTAGTCATAATACAACAAAATAACACCGTTGCCACTTTTTTACTTTAAGTATAACGTGAGTATTAGGGGTTTGTCCCCCTTATCATTACCCCCGGGAGGTTTGTCGAGATGGATTTGGATGCTGAAGAAGTAGTAGCGGTTGAAGGATCGGAAGTAGATGCAGAAAGTGAAACTGCATCTGAAGAAGTAGAAGCGGTGGCTGAAGAAACGGAAGTTATCGAGGCAAGCGCGGATGAAGATGAAGCTGCTGAAGAGGCGTCCGACGAAGCTTCTGCTGAAGAAGCAGAAGTTGAAGCAGATGCATCTGAAGAAGTGGAAGTTACAGCTGAAGCTGAGGCAGAGGCAGACGAGCCTGCTGAAGCGGAAGTTGCTGCGCATGAAACCGAAGCATCCGACTCCGAGTCGGTCATTGACTAATTATTAATCTTTATATGATTACTAAAGGGGCTTTCCCGTAGGTCATAACAGACCGCATGGGAGAGCCCCTTGCCTTCGTAAAATGAGGGCAGACCTGCTGCCTAGGTTCGATTGCGGTAGAAGCTGAGAAGCGCCCATTTGCGTTCATGCCGTTTCATATATCGTGGCAATGACCGGAATAATTCACGACACTCCCTGTAGGCCTTAGCAGCCTCTTCAGGATTTCCTAAGCCCGTGTATACAACCCCTAGCCGATAGTAGGCTTCACAGGACGATGAGTTAACATTCTTGAATTCCTGTAAATAAGCAACCGCCTTTATAGGATCCGATTTGGAAAATGTTTCTGCAAGGCGCAAATAGGGCTGTCCATATTTAACTCTCGGACTTATTAAAAGTGCCTGCTGCATTTCTCTTTCCCCTTCGTCCACATTTCCAAGGGCAAGATCGCAAATACCTCTGTCGCTCCAATACTCCGCGGAATGGTCCATTTGAGTCTGGATACCAAGCAAGATTTCACGGGCTTTATCGTATTTCTTACTTTCGATTAATAGACGGGCCAGCTCCGATTTCGCTGCAACATCATGCGGACTAAGGTGTATCTGATTCTTCAACTTAGCAATCGCATTTCGACGGCGAAATGGACGTACAAGACTCGGTGATAAACCGATAAATCGACGCTCTAGCACGTATAAAATAATTAGAATAACTAGAATGGCTATGAACGGATCACCAAATAACCAAGTTAATCCTATGAACAGTAAAATCTTACTCAACCTCACCAAGCCCCCAGATCTTTCTTGTCTAAATGGTCGTGATAGCTAATGATGCTCCCATCATATCACACAGGCAGATATTGGAAAATATTTTTTTGAAGCTTGCTTTTGAAGGATCGAACCATCGCATTAGAATGGCAGCTCAACGGAATCGAGAAGCTACTAAACATCTAAGTTCTGAATGGCTTTGCCCTTCGGGTTGCCTCTGCTTCAAGCGGATTATCAGGCCAATAGTGCTTAGGGTAACGTCCCTTTAAGTCCTTCCTGACCTCAAAATAAGTATGACTCCAGAAGCTAGCAAGATCTCTTGTCACTTGCACAGGACGCTGTGCTGGCGACAACAGGTGCAGTGTTAATGGCACTCGCCCACCGGCGATGCGCGGCGTTTCTGGCAAGCCGAAGAGCTCCTGCAGACGAACAGCGACAAGAGGGGCATTAATATCGCTATAATCAATTGGGATGCGTGATCCGCTTGGTACAGTCCAGTGAGTCGGCGCACTATTTTCAAGCTCTCTCCGCTGCTCCCACGATAACATGGACTCTAAGATGTCCTTAAGATTCAATCGCTGTAAATCGGATCGACCCTTCATTCCATCTATATATCCCGCCAACCATTGTTCCAATGAATTCAGCAGAGCTAGATCCGACAAGTCCGGCCAAGCATTATCATGATGACGGACAAATACTGTTCTCTCCTGTAGCTGTCGAGCCGCTTTAGTCCAAGGCAGCAGCTCCAGGCCTTCCGTTCTGATACCCTCAAGAAGTGCTTGGAGCACAAGATTTGCTGGAGGGCGACTTAAAGGCTTCTCCCCAAGCTGCAAAGCTCCCAGCCTTTTGCGGCTTCGGCCACGAACTGATTTGGATTCGCTATCCCAATAAATTTGCGTTTCCTCGTTCATCTCATCCTGCAGATGCGTAGCAATTTGCTCCATAGAAATGGGAGCAGCGAGACGGATTCGACTATCCGATCCCATATCGTCTACATCAGCGACGACAATCCATTGCTCATGGGCTAATGCTTGCCCACTTGCGAACTCCGCTCCTCTTCCCCCGCTTAGCAAATACTTACCATTGTCCCTCCTGCGTCCAATTCGATCCGGATAGGCAAAAGCTAGTAAGAGTCCACAGTCTGTTCCCTCTGGATCTGCTGCCCCTTTTATTCCATGCTCGCGCTGCAACAGCTTAACTTCCTCCACGAGTCTCCTGCGGGCTCCCTCATCTGTTGCGTAGCCTCCTCTGCCTCTAAGAGCCTCCAACCTTACCCTTAAATCAGAAGTAGGAGCTTTACCTTCAAAGCGAATAATATCTCTAGCCTCCAGCAATACGGCAAGCTCACTAGCTAAGCTACCGAATCCAATAGGGATTGCTCTTAATAGCATATGAGCAATTCGAGGGTGCTTCCCGAATTCAGCCATTTGTCTCCCATGCGGAGTAATGAATTGTCCATCCTTATCTAATGCTCCCAGCTGCACAAGCAGGTCGCGAGCTTGCTGCAAGGCTGGAGCAGGTGGGTTGTCTAGCCAAGCCAGTTGAGCAGCATCCTTCACACCCCACATATATAATTCTAATAATAGTGGGGCCAGGTCTGCCTCCATGATTTCTGGAGCGCTACGCGAGGATAAGCTTTGCTCCTCCTCTTGGCTCCACAGCCGATAGCATGTGCCAGGCATGAGCCGTCCTGCGCGTCCACGGCGCTGGTCAGCCGATGCGACAGATACCGTTATCGTCTCCAAACGGGACATCCCCGTACGTGGTGAAAATCGGGAGACTCTCATTAATCCGCTATCAATAACGACAGTAATACCTTCAACCGTTAAGCTGGTTTCTGCCACGGAGGTTGCTAGCACTATTTTACGTTGTCCGGAAGCTACAGGAGCCAGAACCTCATCCTGCGCCTCTGCGCTTAAACCGCCATGCAGAGCGAATATTCGAATAGAAGCATCCCGTAGACTGGCTCTTAGCTTAGATTCAACTGAACGTATTTCACCGATACCTGGCAAGAAGACGAGCACATCCCCCTCATGAGCCCGAAGCGCTTCAATGATTACCTGTGCCACCCCATCAGTCATATAGCCGCTGCCAGAAGGCTTGGGACGATAGATCGTCTCTACCGGATAGCTCCGTCCCACACTGCTTATGACAGGTACGCCTCCAAGCAATTCTGCAACAGGCTCCGCCTCTAATGTTGCGCTCATGACGAGCATCTTCAAGTCATCCCGAAGCAAATCCTGGCATTGCAAACAAAGCGCCAGCCCCAAATCCGCTTGAAGGCTCCGCTCATGAAATTCGTCAAAGATAACAAGACCGATCCCTTCCAACGAGGGATCGGCCTGTAGCATTCTTGTTAGGACACCTTCCGTCACAACCTCAATACGAGTAAGTGGCCCCACTTTCGTATCCATCTTCACTCTGTAACCAATCGTTCCACCAACAGCTTCACCAAGCGTGCTGGCCATATACTTAGCCGAGCTGCGAGCAGCCAGGCGACGGGGCTCTAGCATGATGATTTTCTGTCCATTAAGCCATGGCTCATTTAGTAACGCTAAGGGCACACGTGTCGTCTTCCCTGCACCAGGAGCCGCTGTCAGAACAGTGTTGCGATTATCTAACAACGCTTGCTTCAAATCAGGTATTACCGAATCAATAGGCATCAGAACCATAACAACGTGGATCTCCTTCCTGTCCAACAAATACACATCAACGCTCGATTGTCGCTTTGTTGAACAGCTTACCATTTTCGGAGACACGATGAAACTATCACCTAAGCTCTATCCTATTTCTTCGCCAAATATTTACGAACATCGAATGCTACCGCTGACACGATTATTAAGCCTTTAATAATGAGCTGCCAATTTGGGTTAACCCCAATATAAGTCAAACCATAGTTGATGACGCCGAAGATCATAACGCCCGCCATAACACCAGGCACCGTTCCGATACCGCCAGTCGTTGATACTCCACCAACAACACAAGCCGCGATGGCATCTAGCTCATACATATTGCCGTAACCGTTCGAAGCCCCGCCTGATTTAGCTGCTTCCAGTACACCCGCTAGCCCGTATAACCCTCCCGCAATACTATAGATCCACAGGAGATTGCGACTGACATTTATACCCGAGACATGAGCCGCTTGAACATTACCCCCAATGGCATACATGTTCTTGCCGAGTCTTGTTTTGTTAAAGATGACCCAGCATATAATCGCCACAACAATTGCAATGATAACGAGATAAGGTAAGCTAAACGCACCAATCTCAATTGTTCCCGAGCCCCATTTGGTGAAGCTTTCACGAAGCCCGCCAATCGGTTGAGAGTTGTTTGGGGGCATGTCGAAGTACAATGAGTTGACCCCTAGAACGATTACCATTGTACCGAGCGTAGTAATAAACGGAGGCACGTGCAGCTTTGAAATAATTAATCCATTGATTAGGCCAACAATGAGTCCTGCGAGAATGGCTAATAGGACAGGGAAAATGACCCAAACCTCACCGAGATGAGGGAAAAATTTCTGCGGATAGTTAGATAATTGCACCATCGAAGCTGAAACAACAGCAGATAATCCAACAACACGACCAGCTGAAAGATCTACTCCCCCCGTAATCAGTACGAAAGCTGCTCCGAGCGCTATAATCGCTTTGGTAGAGTTCTGATGAAGGATATTTGTTAAGGTGCTTAGAGATAAGAAGGAGGGATTAGTTAAGGTTATGCCTATGATTAGAACAGCGAGCACGACATAGATTGCGTAATCCGTCAGAAAAGCATTTACTCTTTTTACAGAAACATTCATGTTGATCCCCTCCGATCATGCCGTATGTTGGGCGGCGAGCCGCATAATTTCTTCCTCAGTGGCACTTGCACCATCGACAATGCCCGTTAAGCAGCCTTCACTCATAACCATAATGCGGTCAGACATCCCAAGCAGCTCTGGCATTTCTGAAGAGATCATAATGATACTTTTACCTTGCGCAGCCAGATCAGCAATAATGGAGTATATTTCGTATTTAGCACCTACGTCGATTCCCCGTGTGGGTTCATCAAGCAGCAGGATGTCGGGCTCCGTCAATAGCCATCTCGCCATAAGCACCTTCTGCTGGTTCCCACCAGACAAATACCTAATCTGTGTTCTCATAGAAGGGGTCTTCACGCTCAAGCGGTTAATGCTGCGTTCCGTGTCCTTACGTCTTTTGCCGTCCTCTAAAAAGAAATATGGATTTTCATATTGCTTCTGGTTGGCGACTACCGTATTCTCAAGCACCGACAGTACGGAAAAAATGCCGGTGACGCGACGTTCCTCGGTTAGTAAAGCCATTTTGTGCCGAATCGCATCTAGTGGTCTACGAATTTTAATCGGCTTACCCCGC
This sequence comes from Cohnella abietis, assembly GCF_004295585.1. NCBI lineage: Bacteria > Bacillati > Bacillota > Bacilli > Caryophanales > Paenibacillaceae > Cohnella > Cohnella abietis. The sequence continues at coordinate 5,255,134 of NZ_AP019400.1, forward strand.
AATTTTAGTTGGCCAGACGCTAGCGCACGAATCCCAAACAGAGCTTCAATTAGTTCCGTTCGTTGAGCACCAACCAACCCGCCCACGCCCAAAATCTCGCCCTGACGTAGCTCGAAGGATACATTCCGGAATGATTTAGGGATAGTCGATGTGAAGTTGTCCACCTGCAGAAGCACGTCACCTGGAATGTTGCTGCGTTCCGGAAACCGTTGTGTTAGATCGCGCCCAACCATCCGTGAAATAATGAGATCTGTCGATAAATCCTTTGCATCCCATGTCCCAATCCTTCGTCCATCGCGCATAATCGTAACCTCATCTGAGATTCGCAATATTTCTTCCATTTTGTGTGAAATATAGATGATGGCGACTCCTCGACGCTTTAAGCTTTCAATAATGCGAAACAAATGCTCAACCTCATTCCCGGTGAGGGAGGAAGTCGGTTCGTCCATAATAATAATTTTGGCGTTATACGACACGGCTTTGGCAATTTCGATTGATTGAATTTTTGAAACCGATAGCTTACCCGTAATCGTGTCTGGCCTAATATCCATATCAAGCTCCGCAAAGAGCTTCTCTGTATCGTTAAACATTTTCTTACCATCTACGAAACGAAATGGACCAATACCCCGAAGCGGCAATCGGCCAAGCCAAATATTTTCCATTACATTTCGGTGTGATACAGGGTGCAGCTCCTGATGAATCATAGAAATCCCTTTTGTTAAAGCTGCTTTGGAATTAGGAAGCTGAAGCTTCTCCCCATTCATCCGAATTTCTCCGGTGTCCGGGATGTAAATGCCGAAGAGGCATTTCATTAGGGTGGATTTGCCCGCACCATTCTCGCCCATTAGCGCATGAACGGTACCTGGGCGAATGTTCAAATTAACATTGTCCAAGGCCTGTACGCCAGGGAATGACTTTGAGATTCCTTCCATTTCCAACAAATATTCCGATGCTGTCATTATTCACGCCCCCTGATGACAAATGCTCCATAATAGGAAAGGCGGGGTTAGCGATATTAGCTTTGCTCGCTCCCCGCCTTCGTTACTTGAACGTTTTATCCTAGCTGTTCAGCCAATTAACCCATTAATGATTACTTGGCTTCGTTCATGTTGTCCTTCGTAATTTTTTTGTAAGGTACCCACACATATTTGCCGTCCGTGATATCGTATCCGGAATTTTCCTTAGTTGGTGTTTCACCTTTAGCTAGCACAGCTGCAAGATTCAGTGTCGCTGCGCCTTGATTCTTAGCATCGTTAAGAACGGTTCCAAGCAGCGTCCCATCCGATAGTGCTTGTAATGCTGGAGCTGTAGCGTCAACGCCTACTACAGGCATGAATTTATTATCTTTGAAGTATCCGGCAGCTTTAAGGGCTTCGATCGCACCAAGCGCCATATCATCGTTGTTCGTAATTACGGCCTCAATCTTATCCCCATGAGCAGATAGGAAGGTTGCCATTTTGTCTTGCGCTTTTACGCGGTCCCACATAGCTGTGTCTTCCGCAAGCTTCTCAACCTTTATGCCAGCATCCTCGATTGCTTGGATGGAGAACTTCGTGCGTAGCTCGGCATCTTGATGTCCCGGCTCGCCCTTCAGCATAATGTATTGCAGAACGCCGTCTTTATTTTTGTCCATCTCCGGATGTGCTTTCCAATAATCAACGAGCAGCTCGCCTTCCATAGATCCTGATTGCTCTGCTTTAGCACCTACGTAGTAAACGTGGTCCCATTTCTTCATATCATCTGCAAGCGGCTCGCGATTGAAGAAAACGACTGGTATTTTAGCTTTTTTAGCTTTCTCAATAATGACTCCTGCGGCCGTACGGTCTACTGGATTAATAGCCATTGCATTATATTTCTTGGAGACGAAGAGGTCGACTTTATCATTCTGGGTCGGTTGGGAGTTCTGGCTGTCGACGATATCCACCGTTGCCTTGCCTGTCGAAGCATCCTTAATTGCGTTACGTACGCCTGTCATGAAGGTATCATCGAATTTGTAGATGGCCACCCCAATCGTATTGTTGCCTCCACCTGAGCCTTTACTGTCATTATTTTTCGAGCTACTACAGCCTGCTGCCACTGCTGCAAGCATTACTCCTACTACAAGAACCGGAATGATCTTCTTTTTCATCAATTACCTTGACCTCCTCGAAACTGTATATTTATGGTTACAAGGTCGATTATGTCTTATCTCAGTTAGGAATCGAATACAATATCCTCCTGTTTTCTAGCAATATCCTGCTGTCTGATCTGGACTATTGAACGAACGGAAACAGCATCTTTTGATTATCAGACCAGAACATGTTGACTGCATCAATGACCTTCGTTCCAGTATCTATCTTCTTATCAACCTTCTGTCGGCTCATCGCTTCAACCGCAGTCTTAACACCTAAATAGCCCATGCTAAAAGGATTCTGGATAACCGTTGCCTGAATAACACCCTCTTGTAGCCACTCTAACTCCTCCGGGGTATTATCGAATGCGACTAACTTAACAATGCCAGCACGCCCCAAGCTTTGCAGCTGCTCTGCTGCTCCAATAGAAGCAACAGCATTAAGCGCCAATATACCGTCGATACCGCTGTATTTTCTCAGCATCTCATTTGTTAAACGTCCACAGTTGTAGGAATCTGAGTTGCAATATACCGATTCCACAATATGCATATCTGGTATGCTTGCCCATTCATCTCTTATCCCTTGCTCACGGCGCTCGGCGTTCCGAGATCCTTTGACATAGTTAAGAATGATGAATCGCCCTTGTGATCCCGTTAATTCCTTCATCTTCAAAGCTGCTTGGCGTCCCGCTTCATAGTTGTCTATTCCAATGAAGCTTCTCACCTCTGGCGCATCGACTTCTGATTCTATCGTTATAACGGGAACCCCCATTTTATCCGCTTTAGCCACTACTCCTGCCAGCTTCTTATAATCGTTAGCCGCTAGAATAAGCCCATCTGTTCCGTAAGCAAGATACTTATTTACAAGATCTATCTGGGTTTGCTCATCCGTCTCATCCGTTGACCCGTCAAATATGAGCTTAATATTAAACTCCTTGGCCGCTGCTTCCGCCCCCATCTTGACGGTGTTCCAGAATTCTCCTTCCTTACTTTTAACGATTAGAACGATTTCCTTCTGCTTGTCCGGTATTGAGTGGATTTCTCCTCCTCGACCACACGAATTAAGCATGAGCATAATAAAAAGGAGGGCTGTACAAAGGGCTATAGATGGTTTCATGGCTCTACTCCTTCCTGCAAACAGGGCAGCCACAAGCTTACGACTGTCCCCTCCTCACGCTCACTCTCAAATTGCAATCCGTATTCCTCTCCATAATTCAATCGAATGCGCTCGTGTACATTGCGAAGCCCAATACCCACTCCTGCTCCTTCACTGTCGTGAGAAGCATCTGTTGTGAGCAGCTCCTTGAGTTTATCCGGTGCGATGCCTAATCCGTCATCCTTAACCTGGAGGCAGAGCTTACCTTCAATAATTCTTGCAGAAATTCGAATAAAGCCCTCGTCTGCGCTAGGCTCAATGCCATGATAAATGGCGTTCTCCACAAGCGGCTGCAAAATAAGCTTCAGCGTTCGACATGTGAGCGCCTCTTCCTCTGCCTCTATTGCATATTCGAACTTGTTTTTGTAGCGCATTTTCTGGATGATCAAATAATTACGAATATGCTCCAGCTCATCTGCGACTAAGATGAAGTGCTCCCCCTTAGACAAGCTAATCCGGAAAAATTTCGATAGAGAGGTAATCATCGTAATAACATCTTCGTTTTTCCCTGTACCTGCCAGCCGCACGACCGAGTTCAAAGTGTTATATAGAAAATGAGGATGAATTTGGGATTGCAGCACCTCTAGCTCGCTCTTACGTTTCGCTTCCTGTTCGTGAATGTTCTGATTCATTAGCTCACGAATTCGGTTCACCATAAGATTAAATCTTCGAGAGAGGCGACCAACCTCGTCATCGCGCCTAATGGGAATGTGAATGTCAAAATTCCCGCGTTCAACCAGCTGCATCGATTTCTCTAATCGTTTAATGGGCTGCGATATTTTGGCAGACATATACAAGGTGATTAGTAGGACGAATATCATAACAGCCAGTAAGAGCCACAGAAGGAAAGCGCTGATTTCCTTACGTGTCGTCACGATTTCATCCATGTAGGATACACCTACTATTTTCCACCCAACGTTATTAACGGTTTGAATAGTAATTAGTCGGTCTACTCCTGTTGAATTATCCAAGTAGCTGCCGTATGTATATTTCAACGCTTGCTCCACATTCTCGTACTTAAGACCGGCGTAGATTAATTGCTGCTGCGGATGATAAATGATATTTCCCGCGGAGTCATCAATAATATAGGCATAACCCTTCTGCCCGAGCTTAACGCTTCTTGAGAGATCATCTATCATCTTAAAATTAGCATCGACAAGCAGAACGGCCTTAATCTCTTCCCCGTTTGCCGTCTTTAGCTTAATTCCTTTGCTCATCGATACGACCCACTTATATTTACCTTTGAACAGATTTTGGACATGCGGTACGGAGAAGCTTAAATGATTAGGGTTTTCGATAGCAGAAAGAAACCAATTTTGAGAGGTAAGATGTGTGTTCGATCTCATGTATGTAGAAGGAATTGAAGTCATCCTCTGCCCCGTATCAGAAAAAAGTCCGATGGTGACAAGGTCCTCCCGCGTATTAAATATCGTATTAAGGCGCTCATTCAGAAGGTCATTTGGCAGTTCTCCGGTGGATTGAATCTGTGCCTCGACGGAGGCGAATACAGTTGTCATGCTGCGGATGTAATATTCGAGGTTAGCTGCAACCTGATAGATGATTTGCTGGTTGCTTAATGATGTGTTATTTTCAGCTGTGCGATTAAACTTGTTGTAAAGGACTATGCTGACGAAGGAGACGACGAGAACCGTCATTACTGTGAAGGAAGCGGCGATGAGAAATTGAATACTCTTGAACCGATAAAGTCGGACCCCCTTGCCTCTCACGGCAGCTCTCCTCTTGCCCGATTGCGATAATCCTTAGGAGACATTCCTACTTGCTTCTTGAAGCTAAAGCTAAAATAATTCGGATCAGCATATCCAACCAGCTCGGCGATTTCGAAGGTTTTGCGATCAGTCGTCAGGAGCATTTCTTTAGCGGCTTCCATGCGAATATGCAATAAATAATTCACATAGGTCATTTTCGTTTCTCGTTTAAAAATATTGCTGAAATAGCCAGAGCTTATGTGCAAATGTGCGCAAACTCTAGCAATGGTCATGTCGCTATCTGCATATTGGGCTTTTGTGAATGTTCGAGCCTGCTCTACTAGCGAATGGTAAGCGGATTGCCGATCTGATGCTATGCGGCTAATGATAGAAGCACAGGTTAAAATAACCCAAGCCTTGGCCTCTTTAAGACTATCGAACTGAGTAATCTCCCTAAACCAATTCGCATCGTTACCAGATCTGTCGCTTGGCTGACGAGTAGGTCCCTGTCCCTGGAGTGCCTTTAGCATTGTCGTTACGATTTGCAGCAAAAATATTTGCGCATCACGAAAGGAGCAGGACGAGCCCGCGAGAATAAGGGGCGCGAACAGGTTCTCCACGACGGACTCCATCTCCTCAGGAGACCCCACCTTCAAGCAACGGAGGAACGCCTGCTCCTGCAGCTCATCGAACCTGATTGGGGCCGCCGACCTGCTCTCCACGTCCTCAATGGCAATGATACGGTTGTTTCCTAACAAAATTCTGTAATCTAGTGCAGCAGAAGCGTCAGCATAGGAATATTTAACATCCGAAAGCTTAGGGGTAACGGTACCTATCCCTATCGTAACGCTTCGTTTAATATACTTCTCCACATTAAGACGGATTTCTTCAAGAAGGTCTGACGTATTTTTATGTACGACATTAAGATCAGTCTCTAAGCTTGTTTCTAACAGCACAACATTGTCGTTATGCTGGAATACGTACCCTGACATCCCTTGCCGTGCAACGATTTCTTCTGCAATATTACGCACAGCGAAGCTTTGTAGCTCATAATCAAATCGACTTCGATTGGAGTCATCCGATACTCGTTCTAATGTTGGATTATCCAGTTGCATAATAGATACGGTATAATGTCTTCCTTCTAGAATCATCCCATAATGCTCGGTTTTCTCTCTAATTTCTATCGATGACAGCCTGCGAGTCATAAGAGATACAAGAAACAGCTCCCTTAGAACAGGGATACTTCGACGGTAATGCTCCTGCAGAGAATCTACATTTTCCCGTTCAGACATTTCCTCATCTAGCCTGCCCTTAACTTTGTGCAAAGCCTGTAGCAAATCACCAGCTGAAAAAGGCTTAAGTACAAACTCTTCTATATTTAGATGTATCGCTTTGCGAGCATATTCGAATTCATCAAAGCCGGTAAGTATAATGATTTTAGTAGAAGGATAAGTCCGGCGTATTTGTTCGGAGAGCTGTAATCCATCCATGAATGGCATCCTAATATCAGTCACTACAACGTCGGGTGCCGACTTCTCTATCATTTCTAATGCTTCTCGACCATTCTCCGCCACATCAGACACTTGAAAACCATTAGCCTCCCAGTCAATCTCACGAAGTACTCCTTCGCGCACGTCCGCTTCATCATCTACCAGAATCAATTTATACATATACGATTTCCCTCTCCATTAGGAAATAATGCGTTTTCAATGGAAATATCATAACATACAAAAAGAAGAAGAGGGAGACGACTAGTTTATCGTTCTCCCTCTTCTTCTTCTTTGTACATTACGTGTAAACGATTATGTAGCTGCTCCCAGCTTCTGAGAGATTTGCGCTGCGGCTAATTTCACTGCTTCTATAGTAGATGGCAAATTTTCTTCATTAAGCCGATGCACAGGACCAGCAACCGATAAGCTTGCCGCTAATCGATGCTGAGTATCGAATATAGGTGCAGCAATAGCGAATGCATCTGTATCAACTTCCCCTAACGTGAGACAATGCCCGGCATTACGGATATCCTTTAATTGTTCTAGAAGGCCACGTTTCTTAGAGTCATCCTCTATCGATTCGAGCAGCTCTCCAATGATTTTATCAGATTCATAGGCAAGCAGAGTCTTCCCGGAAGCGCCGGAATGCAATGGCAGTACCCTGCCGTTCTCAATGGATAAGCGGATTAAGCGTCGGCTAGTGACATGCTCAATACAGATTGCTTTCGTTCCTGTGCGAATGAACAGCACGGTCGTTTCATTCGTCTGATTCGTTAGCTCCTCCATAATGGGACGAGCAATGGCAAGCAATTCCCTCTCAATCTGGGAGGACAAGCTGCGAGCCAAATCAAAAATCCGCAAGCCAAGGCCAATTTGACCTCTTCCTTTGCGTTCAACGAATCCATTCTTTATCAATGTCTGAATAAATCGGTAGGCCGTGCTATCAGGAATACAAACCTTCTCTGCGATTTCACTTACCGTTAGTGTACTGCGTGATTCCGCCAATACGAACAAAATATCGATAGCCTTGCCAAGTGTCTGGGTTCCGTTCACATTACACCTCAGGGAAACATTAATGAGCACGTATAACAAAGCTAGTATATCACACTGAGCGTTCCCCTCGCGCACGTGCCATAGCTATTTTTTCAATAATTAACAAAACCTGATTAACCCCAATAGCTAGTAAAGATACGAATATTGTACCCCACACAATCTTCGGCGTTGAATTCTGATACAATCCTTCAAACAAAACAACACCAAGACCGCCCGCATTAATCCATGCCGCGATTGTTGCAATGCCGATTACCGATACGGAGGCTACACGAAGCCCCCCCAAGATAATAGGAAGCGCAAGTGGAAGCTCTATTCGTCGAAACAATTCCCATCTATTAAAGCCGATTCCCCTACCCGCTTCAATGACCGAGGGATCAATAGCTTGAAAGCCGGATATGACACTCCGAACCAGAATCAATTGACTATACACCACAAGGGCGATGATCGCTGGCTTCATGCCTAATCCAACCAAAGGAATAAGCAAAGCGAACATCCCAAGGCTCGGTACAGCGTAAATAATTCCGAATACCGACATGATGGGTATAGAAATACGTCGGTGCCTAGATAGAAAATAGCCAATCGGCATTGCTATGACTAGTGCAATCGCAAGCGAGATGAAGGTGAGCACGAAATGTTCTTTCAGCAATCTGAACAAATCATCATAATGCCGATTCCAATATTCCATCATTTGCGCTTGCTCCTATCAGTCAAATTTAAGAATGTCCAATGTTAATTGGCCAATCGGCAAGCCTGCGGAATCCACAACGATAACCCGTCCAGAGCCTTGCCTTAACAATTGCTGCAACACTTCACGTAAGCTCTCTTTTTCGCTAACTCTTGGTTCATTTTCCTGAGGTGGCTCGGTCAAAGGAGTCATTTTCTCAGCTGCTCGAATTAATTGCAGGCGAAGGAACAAGTCTTCTGATCGGATGAGTTGGCTCACGAAAGCATTGGCTGGATTAGTCACCATCTCAAGCGGTGTATCAAATTGCTGGATTGTCCCTTCGTTCATAACAACGACACGGTCTCCAAGCTTGAGCGCCTCATCGACATCATGGGTGACGAATAGCACTGTTTTCCCTAACTGCCGCTGGATATCTTGAAAGTCCTCTTGGAGCTTCGTTCTTGTTATGGCATCTATAGCTCCGAAGGGCTCATCCATTAACAGGATTTCAGGATCTCCTGCCATCGCACGAGCAATACCTACCCTTTGCTGCTGCCCACCAGAAAGCTGTCTGGGGAAACGATTACGAAAGCTCGAGGGCAGATGAACCAAATCCATCAAATATTCTATTCGTTTATTCGTCTTCTCACGATCCCAGCCAAGTATATTCGGCACTGTTGCGATATTTTGTTCAATCGTCATATGAGGAAAAAGTCCGATTTGTTGAATAACGTATCCGATACTCCGTCGCAGCTCTGTTACGGGAAGTGATCGAACGTCTTTACCTAACACCGAAAGTGTTCCAGAAGTAGGCTCGATAATTCGATTAACCATTTTCAGCAACGTTGTCTTACCGCAGCCGGATGCTCCTAATATCGTGACGAAGGATCCCTTCTTAATGGCAAGGCTTGTTTCATTCACGGAAGGCTTTGAGGTTTTCGGAAAAAGCTTCGTAACCCGGTCAAAAACGATCGCATTTTCTATTGTCATTGTTAAACACTCCCCCTATAGCTCAGGAGGCTTCCCCGATTTCGGGGAAGCCGATGAAAGTGAAGCGGATATTATTTAATAAGGCCCTCTTGCTTAAGGAATGCTTTCGCAACATCTGCGTATTCCTTCTTGTTAATATCTACATCAGCATTCAGTGCTTGAACCTTGGCATTGTCCAGCTTAGCCGATACTGCATTCAACACTTTAGCGATGTCAGGGTCCTTATCCAATGTTGCACCACGGATGACTGGAGCTACGAAGTAAGGAGGCCAGAACTTCTTATCGTCCTCAAGCAGTACCAGGTCTGGGTTAGTCAAATCTCCGTCTGTTGTAAATCCAACGGTTACGTCTGCTTCGCCATCAAGAATGACGCGATATTTGATACCATAGTCAAACAGCTTAATGCTCTTAAAGTTCGATTTACCGTAAGCCGCATTCAAGCCCTTCAAGCCATCTTCGCGCTCTTCGAACTCAGGAACAGCAGCCATGTTAAGCTCAGGTGCGTTCTTTGGCAAATCCGAAATTTTGTAAAGATTATATTTTTCAGCTATTTTCTTTGTTGTAACAAGACCTTGTGAATCGTTCGCGTTCGTTGGCTCCAACCAAATGAGATTGAATTTCTCTTTGTAGCCTTTAGCTACTTCATCGTAAACCACTTTGGCATCCGATTTCGGCGCGGATTCAAGGACGTTGATCAAACCAGTACCCGTGTACTCGGGATACATGTCGATATCTCCCTTTTTCAAAGCTTCATGCGCGACCAATGTTCCGCCGAGGTTCAGCTTACGCTTAACCTTATAGCCTGCGTCCTCTAAAGCTAAGGAATACATCTCACCTAAAATAAGTGATTCTGTGAAGTTCTTCGAACCGATAGTCAAATTCGGCTTGCCAGATGACCCCTCTTTTGATCCACATGCGCTAAGTACTAGGGAAGTAAGCAAAATCATACTAACAATTGAAGTTAATTTTTTCATCTTCTCTCTAACTCCTCTCATATCCTCTGAAATTTGGTTGTTTTTCTTTCAATAAGCGCGAAGCCGATTTCGGACAAGATTGCCAGAGTCGCTACGGGTATAGCCCCTACAAGCAATAATGAAAAATTGTACATGCCCAGCCCATTAATGATAAAGGTCCCGAGCCCACCTCCTCCGATGAATGCTGCTAGAGTCGCACTAGATACTACCTCTACAACCGCTGTCTTTAATCCTGTAAGCATAAGTGGTGTAGCCAGTGGAAACTCGATCCTGCGAAGAATACGCCCCGGGCCCATCCCCATTCCTGAAGCCGATTCGAGAACAAAGGAGTCAATGCTCCTAAATCCTAAGTACGTATTCACAAGAATAGGTGGACAAGCCAGCAGAGTCAGTGCAACAAGAGCAGGCGCGAAGCCAGTACCCATGATGGGTAAAATAATGACCAGGATAGCTAAGCTAGGAATAACCCGCAAAGCGTTGAATGTTGCCATCACTGGACCTGATAACCACATCTTCTTGGCACAAATAATTCCTAGAGGGACGCAGATTGCCGTGGCAATCAGTAATGCGGACAAGCTGATCGTCATATGTACGCGAAGGGCCTCCCAGAAGCGGTCGGAATTTTCTTGCACATAATTATAGGCTCCAATCAGGACATCCAATCGACTACCCCCTCCTGAAAACTTAGTAATTATCATAATACGATAACAAATTACCACTATCAATTATATTAGTTCCTAATACCCACTAAGTCAATAGGAATTATGTAAATTATTTCAAAACTTTTTGAGCTACCCGAAGCATCGAATGAAGCAGAATATCCGCCCCGTCCGAACAATCCTCCAAGCTGCTCCACTCTTCCCGATGATGGCTAATACCGTCCTTAGACCGTACCAAAATTAATCCAATTTCCGTTAGGGAATGAATAGCTACCGCATCGTGTCCAGCCCCACATACCATAGGCATAGCTTTAATCCCAATTGAGCCACAAACTTCAGTAAGCATGCTTGTAAGCTGCTCGCTACATGTAACAGGTGTCGCTCCGTCCGTTTCAGATACCTCGACAGTCAGCCCTCTTCTAAAGGCTAGGGACTCCAACGTTGTCTCCATTTGCTGCCCCATTTCGGTTAAAGCCTGAATAGAGCTATGACGGTAATCTATCGTGAAGATAACTTCGTCAGGGATAACATTTACTGCCCCTGGACTTAGCTTAAGCGTACCTACGGTTGCAGTTCCTCCACTTCTAATAGCAAGCTTCTCAATAGCAATAACAGCTTCTGCTGCCGCTAAGAGGGCATCGCGGCGCAATGCCATAGGAGTTGTCCCCGCATGATCTGCATGTCCCTTGAATTTGACGAGCAGCCATCTATATCCGTATATAGCCGTGGCTAGTCCACATGGAAGATTCGCATCCTCCAGAACCCTTCCTTGCTCAATATGAAGCTCGAGATATGCCCTGATGCTTCCAGCAGGCCGTGCAGCTCGTTCAGCCAGAGAGGGGTCAATATCAGCCTGAATCATTGCCTCATTTAGTGATATTCCATCCTTATCCTTCGCTTTAAGCCATTCGGGACTCCATTCACCAGCCATTGCGCGGCTTCCTAAATAACCAATGCCGAATCGTACGCCTTCCTCATCCGTAAAGCAAATAACCTCAAGAGGGCAGTGATGCTTTACCCCTAGCTCTTTAACGGTACGGAGAACCTCAATTCCCGCAAGTACACCAAGAGCCCCATCAAATTTTCCCGCCTCGGTAACTGTATCGATATGCGAGCCCGTAATAACTGCAGGTGCGTCTATGCAGTCCCCTTCAAGCCGCCCGATAAGATTACCAGCTTCGTCTTGACGCACGGAGAGACCAGCTTCCAGCATAAGGGCATGGACATGCGACCTCGCTAACAGGTCTTGAGCATCTAGTGACAAGCGATTAATTCCACCGGTAGGGCTTCGACCTATTAAGCCGAGCTCTGACAGCGTATGCCAAAGCCGCTCTCTATTAATCCTCGCCTCCACCTGCTTCATTCTCCCTTCTCGCTCAATCCAGCAAATGCATCAAATGCATAGGTAGCCCTCGTAAGAGCCTCCACTCCCGCTGCTATATGCGTTAGCTCCGTCCATTCTTCTGGACAATGACTTCTACCCTTAACACTTGGAACGAATAGCATTCCAATCGGTGCAATAGAGGCAAGTTGGTTAGCATCATGTCCTGCACCGCTTGGCAGCTCTATAACTGGAGCAACCTCTGAGCAAGCATCCAGCAATAATCGCTTCACATCATCAGACACTTGAATGGCATCTGACTGAGATAGTCTTTCTAAGCGGACAGTGAGCCCTCTTTCAGAAGCAATTCGTTGAGCTTCTGCTTCAAATGCTTGATAGATGGCTTGTGATACTTCTGTATCTAGGGAGCGAATCTCAAGATCAAAATCGACATGCCCAGGGATAACATTAGAAGCGTTGGGATTATTACGAAGCCTTCCTATTGTACCCACTGCTTCGGTATCATATTTCATTCGGCATTGTCGTTCGAATGCTAGCCCCATTTCGCAAAAGCCGGCAAGAGCATCGTATCGCATATCCATAGGTGTAGTACCTGCGTGGTTGGGCTGTCCAGTTATCGTTACCCGATGGCGGTGTATTCCGACGATTCCCGTCACCACGCCTAACGTCGCTCCAACTTGCTCTAGTACAGGTCCTTGTTCGATATGAATTTCTAAGTACAGCGCTACATCCCCAGCTAATCTAGAGGAATGCTTCAACTGCTCCGGTCTTCCACCAAGAGAGCTTATCGCTTCTCTTAATGTTCTGCCATCAGGGTCAGTTCTCTCTAGCATTTCCTCGGATAAGCAACCGACCATTCCCCGACTACCAATCGTTGAAATTCCGAATTCACTCGGTTCTTCCGCCGTAAAATCGACCACTTCGAGCGTATGATGCAGTCGAATATCTGATTCCTTAAGCATCCGAACAACCTCAATGCCTCCAAGCACCCCAATTATTCCATCGAACCTGCCCCCACCGTTTACCGTATCGGTATGTGAGCCAATCATAATGGAAGGAAGCTTTGGATCCGTGCCGATTAAAGTGCCAATTAAATTGGAAGCTTCATCTATTCGTACCGTTAGCCCAGCTTCTCGCATCCGTTCCTCTAGCCAGCTTCGCCCTTGATCATACTTAGCGGTGAACGAGCGTCTTGTCCAGCCATCCTTGGTGTCGTCAACGATTCGGGATAGGGCTTCTATGTCTGTACTCAGCCGATTGGAGTCCGGTTTGCCGAGCTGCTTCCCCTTACTCATCCTTTGTCCCCCCCTGTTCACACTTCGTTACTGGTTGTGTATCGCGGGAATAAAATGACCGTATCCTGCCTCCGCGAAAGTATCTGTGTCCCCGTCATAAACTAATTTCCCTCTAACGTAAGTCTGCATAACTCGGCCGCGAAGACCCATGCCTTCATAAGGGCTCCAGCCTGCGCTCGAGTGCAATTTTCGTTCATCCAGCACCCCAGAAGCTGCAGGATCTAGGACAACGAAATCTGCATCATAGCCAACAGCCAGCTTGCCTTTCCGATGACCTAAGCCGAAGGTAGCCGCTGGATTCTCACAAAGAAGCCTCACCAAATCTGAGATTGAAAGACGTCCTTTAGCAACCCCTTCACTGTAAAGAACGAGTAATAATTGCTCTACACCCGGTGCTCCTGATGCATTGGCAAAAATATCAGCATCGTTAGACTTCCTATCCAGCAGCCAAGGAGCATGGTCCGATGTGACGAAATCAATTGCGCCAGAACGTGCCAAATCCCATAGCCCCTCAACATCTTCAGGAGAACGTAATGGCGGATTGATTTTACCTCGCCCCTTCAAACGCGGCATGTCCTCTTCACTAAACACTAAATAATGAGTACACGTTTCTGCGGTAACCCTCAGACCTTGGGAACGATAGTACTCGACCAATTGAAAAATCCTTGGAAAAGTACAGTGATAGAGATGAAGCTTAGCGCCAGCTGCCAATGCCAGCTCCATTGCCGTAACAGCAGCTGTTGATTCGCTCACCTTAGGTCTGCTAAGACCATGGGACAGAGGGTCGCTTCCCTTATCCTTATATTTATCTAAATATCGACGGACGATTTCGTCGGTTTCCGCATGGACACCAACAGGACAGCCTGTTTCTGCGATAACAGCAAATGAATCAAGAAGCTGACCATCATCAATTCGAGGAAATCGGAAAGAATCTGTATTGAACATTGAAACTTTAAACCCGCAAGCACCAGCAGCAGCCAAGCTCCGAATATGATCGTAGCCATCTTCCTTGTGAATAGTAACCAGCATCGCCATATCCACTACTGATTCCGCTTCAAGACGCTGCTTCTTCTCTTCAAAGGCTTCTAGCGTACAAATCATCCCTGTTGCATCGTAAGGCATTTCAATTACTGTAGTGACCCCACCAGCAGCAGCAGAACGACTAGCGTGATAGAATCCTTCGTTTAGCGCGCTATAGCAATGCACATGAGCGTCAACAACACCAGGTAGCACATAACAGCCATCCGCTCTAATCACGTTACCTAAGCTTGCTATCTCGGCATCGGTTAATGATTTCATCGGAATGATATTAACGATTTTCCCTTCACTAACGCACAAGGCATGATCGTACAAAATACCACTCGTCAACACGATATTACCAATAAGTGCATATTCATTCGTATTATGCATTAAGCGATCCTCCTTCCTCATCTTTCGAGAAAAGCGCCCCATTCCGCAGAAGCTCAGCCATCATTGCAATATCCCCAGTAAGCGGACGGTCCACCGAGAGGAACGAAACCTTGGAGCGAATGCCTTTATAAGCTGTAAGAGTTCCTTGACCAAGCTGCGTCTCATTGCGCAAATCTATGGCCTGAGCTGCATTCATTGCTTCCATCCCAAGAATAAAATAGAGCCGATCTAAAATCTCCCCGGTTTTTCTTACGACAAAAGGCGCATGGCTTGAATGATCCTCCATATCTCCAGAAATGGAGTAGCTATCTGGGCTAACCGGGATCGCTAGATGACGAATTTCTGCATCTATGGAAGTGAATGTTTTCTGTAAAGTACCTAGTCCAATCGTTTTATCAGGATCAGGAGTCAGAAATCGAGTTAATCCCGTAATATCAGGATTCCCCAGCTTTATAGAACGGGAACAGGAAATTTTGGATACATGGCTTAGAGCCAACCCAAGCATCTCAAAAGCCAAAGTCCAAGTCGTAACATCGAAATTGGAATTCGGCACAATCCGGCGGTCATCTACTAATAGACAAGGGTTGTCATCGGAGCTGTTTAATTGAATAAGCAGCAAGCTTTCGGCATATGCCAAAGCATCTCTAGCCGCACCATGAACCTGGCATGCACTGCGGAAGCTAAGCGGATCTTGGATTCGATCTGCTCTTATTGTGCAATCGCCTTGCTGCCCACCCTCTAAGTAACGCCGAACAGTTTTTGCGCTTTCAGCAGCCCCTTTAAACGGGCGAGCCTTGTAAACCCCCTCGTCTAAAGGACTTCTGCAGCCATGAATAGCTTCGAGCGAGAGCGCATATACGACATCAGCCGTCTCGAGCAGCTTCCTGCACTCCTGAAGCACGATTGCACCAAGGCCTGCCGATAAGGCATTCGAGCTGACAATTGCTAGCCCTTCTCTGGCTCCTAGCCTGAGCTTAGTTAGTCCAGCTTGAGCTAACGCTTCATTGGCATCCATTGACTGACCGCCGTAGCTGACTATCCCTTCTCCGATCATGGCCAATCCGATATGCGACAACAAGCTGATGTCCGCTGCTCCGATCGAACCCCGAAGGGGCAATGCCGGATGAATTCTATGGTTTAGGAAGTCCACGTACATACGAACAACCGACGGCTGAACCCCTGCACAGCCAATCAGAAGCGTATTAAGTCTAACAACCATTATTGCCCTTACCTGTTCGTCAGAAGCCCATGGTTCAATTCCGCTGCTATGCGATAAAATGAGGTTACGATTATAGGCTTCAAAATAGTCTGCATCAATGGGTCGGTCCTTGTTAACTCCGACACCTCTATTTAAACCGTATATCGGCCTGCCCCCCGCAGCCAACTCGCACAGCACCTTGTGTGCTTCTGCGACTATCGCTTCCGCAGCTGGATTCAGTAATACTTCTGCTCCGTGCTTAGCGATCTGTTCGATTTGAGCTAGCGTCAACGAATGACCATCTAGCTCTACGGGAGCGATTTTACGAATATCTACGTCCCCATGCATGTTACAAAATCATCCCGTCAAAAGCATATTTGGAAAGCTCAATGCCAAGGGCCTTCTCCACCTCAGGATAGACGGTAGGATCCTTCACACTGGAGCTTAGCGGAATGTATTGCTTATCTATAGCAAACAGGCTAATCTCAATTCCTTCTTTTACTCCTCCTACACTAATAGGAAGCCCTGTTGAACAGTCGAAAGTGGTAATAACGTCTGGGTAAGTTGTCAGTCTCTGACCTTCGCCGTTATCAACTGCCATATATTCATTCATGACATGGAGAATAAGCGTGCCTCCATTGCCATCCTCCATTGTAATCGTCCCGATATCAAAAGCACCGGAGTAATGAACGTCTTTGCATAAAACTTTCCCACGACCGATAATGCGACCTTTTGTCTTGTCGCATACCGTTGTCATAATGGACTCAGGACCATCCGCCTCAGCGGCAATCATCGCTTTTCCCAGCTCCAATGCTAGGGATATACCACCGATTGCGGCATGCTTCTTCACGTATGAGGCAGGAATAGGATGACGTGCAGAAGCAATAAAGCCTCCAGACATGTCAGATGCCGTGCGCAGAATATTGGAGGTTTTCGCAGGGGTCCCTTTAACTACGAGCTCAAGATAAGACCCGTTGTCTCTTCTTCCGCCAACTACAACCTGAATAGTCTCGTAGTCTGTTAGTGCAGCAAGTCCCATTGATCCCATTTTACCCGTCGGATGAGCCCGGATGTCCCCTGTTGCATCAACAACAACAAGACCTAAGGCTGCCGCTGGAAGCCAACCATTAATTGTGCTGGACATGCCATTCTGTGGTGTCATAACGCCAACAACCTTGCCGTCATAACGGTCCATTAGAAGCTGAACAGCTTTAATATAGTCAACTCCCCACATCTCCCACTCGTTTCCAGCAGGTGCGCCAATAGCAGTACACGTCACGATGATAGCATCGTCCGGTAGCTCATCTACAGAAACAAGCTTAGGCTTGCCGATTCCTACTGCCGCTCCTCCAATCTCAAGACCATGATCGACCCATCCTCCGCCGCCGGATGCGAATACCGCTCCGCCTCTCACTGCTGCTTTTACATCCTCTATCGTTAACTCACGCATACTGTAAAGCCCCTCTCTAGAAGTTAATTAGCGCTATTAAAGGCGGGAGTATCCCGCCACTACAATCAAAAATCAAATCACTCCGGCTCTGTCTTAACTCGCCTAATTCCTTTGCTGCGAATTTCATCGAACGATTCCTCGTACCCAGCATCTGCGTAACGAAGTACACCAATGCTTGTGTCATTATCGAGCGCAGTCTTAAGCCTTATATCTGTTTCTTGACTACCATCAGCAACAATGGTTATCCCCGCACTAGTCATATACCCGCTGTAGCCCCCGCCACCGGAATGAATGGCGACCAAATCAGCCATCGATGAGCAGCTAAGCATGGCATTGATCAGCGGCCAATCTGAGATCGCATCACTGCCGTCCTTCATATTCTCTGTCATAATATTCGGATGAGTCATTGCGCCAGCATCAAGATGATCTCTGGAAAAAGCAATCGGTCCGCTTAGCGCTCCACTACGCACCATCTCATTAACAGCAAGCGCTAGCTTCGTTCGATCGCCATGACCGAACCAGCCAATTCGTGCAGGAAGACCTTCCACAGGAACATATTGATTAGCGAGACGAATCCAATTAACCGCAATTTCGTTATCCTTGAACTCTTCTAATATATATTGATCAATGGTTTGAATATCTTGTGGGTTCCCACTCAACGCCACCCAGCGGAATGGACCGATCGCCCGGGCAAACAATGGTCTTAAAAAGCCCTCTGTAAATACGACGATATCGAAAGCATTCTCCACCCCATATTGGGAAGCTTGTGTACGGATATTGTTTCCATTATCGAATACGATTGAGCCATTCCTTTGGAATTCAAGCATCGCCCTTACTTCCGTGGCAATTGAGGCACCCGCATCTGCTTGGAGCTTCTGCGGATCGCTTTTGCGCATTTCCACTGCTTCTTCGAGACGATAGCCAGAAGGAATATAACCATAGACCAAGTCATGCGCTGATGTCTGATCCGTTACGATATCGGGAATGATTCCTCGACGGAGAAGCTCGGGATAGACGTCCGCTGCGTTACCAAGCAAACCAACCGATAAGCTCTGCCGATTACTAACCGCTTCATCTACCCAAGCTAACGCCTCATCAAGGCTCGCTGTTTTCCTTTGTAAGTAACCAACCTCTATCCGTTTGTCTATCCGCGCTTCGGACACCTCTACACATAGAACAATTGCATTAGCCATAATTCCAGCAAGAGGCTGAGCACCTCCCATACCGCCCAATCCAGCTGTAAGTATGAATTTTCCCGTCAAATCGCCATTGAAATGCATTCTAGCAATCGACTGAAAAATCTCGTAGGTTCCCTGAATGACTCCTTGCGATCCAATGTATTGCCATGCAGCAGCCGTTAGCCCACCCCATACAATGAGTCCTTGCTCTTGATATTTATAGAAGTTGTCGCTCGTAGCCCATTTTCCGACAATATTGCAATTAGCCATAATGACTAGAGGCGCGAATTGATGAGTGCGCATAATTCCAATGGGTTTACCGGACTGGATAACGAGTGTTTCGTTTTCTTCCAAGTTCTTCAAGGTTTCTACAATAGCTCTATAGGAGTCCCAATTACGGGCAGCTTTAGCCAATGCGGCATATACGGTAAGCTCTTTCGGGTTTTCTCCATTCTCGAGGACATTCTCCAGCATGCGAAGTAATGCTTCCTGCCTCCAGCCCTTACATCTAAGCTCAGTGCCCCTGGCAGCTAATATTCGATCCATATATAAGCCTCCTAATTATCATATTACAATAATTCGTTTCCATTTATTAATAATAAGTTAACAAATTAGCTTGCCACCGTCAATAAAAAATAGTTTTCTCCTCGGAATAAAAAAGTAAATCAATCGGATTTATTGAATTACAATAGACGATATGTTACTTACAAGCAACTGACATGATTAACGATGATATTCATCTCTGTTACGTTTCGAACCCTGAGCAACTGGGAAACTCTCCTCCACATGCCCTTAAAGTGCATAATGCCCTATGCAATTAAACATAAACAATACAGAGCTACAAACAAGCATAAATAAATGTGGCAGGCCTTTGGATCAGCGAAAAATGTTTATGTCGGAGTAGAAAAAAGCTGCCCCCAAAGGTCTAATTTAGACCAAAGAGAACAGCTTCTATATGATGTGAATCTATGAAGCCTCTTCAGGAGGAGCTTCCGGTGAAGTCAGCACGATCTTGCCATCTACTAGCTCAAGCTTAACTTTGTTCGTGTTTTTGACCCCTATCGTTTCTAAATAGGTGGCAGGAACTTGAAGTCGCCCGGCCTTGTCGAGAATTGCATACTCTACGTGTGAGTCCTCCTCTAATTGGGCGATACCACTTTCAAGCTCAGCCATCTCTTCGGCATAGGACTTGCGTCGCAACATTTCCGAGGAAATTTTACCGTCGCGAATGGCAACGACACGGTCAACCTTCTTAGCAAGATGTGGATCGTGGGTAACGATGACAATTGTAATTCCAATGGTGCGGTTCAGTTCACGGAATAGATCGAGAATTTGGTCAGCCATCTTAGAATCTACTGAGCCAGTCGGCTCATCCGCAAGCAGCAGCTTCGGATGATTAGCAAGCGCAATGGCGATAGCTACTCTCTGTTGCTCACCGCCGGATAACTGGTGGAGCTTGTTATTTTTACGATGGGTTAGTCCGACTGCTTCCAATAATTCTAATGCCCTTAGCCTTTTGCGTTTTCCTCTCAGCAATATTGGCAGCTCAACATTCTCAAGCGCAGTCAGATAAGGAATTAAATTACGTGCATTGTTCTGCCAAACAAATCCTACACTTTCTCGCTTATAACGGACGAGATCTTTTTCAGTCATCTTGAGCATATTTTTCCCATCAATCTCAAGATTACCTGCCGATGGGCGATCCAGCCCGCCTAGCATATTAAGCAGCGTCGACTTTCCACTTCCACTGTTGCCGATAATAGCCATCAGCTCGCCCGTTTCAATATTTAAATCCAGCCCCTGTAATGCAAATACCTCCAGATCGGCCGCTTTGTAAATTTTGACCAAACCTTCGCAATTGATCATGGGTTAATCCTCCCCCAGTTTCAGCGCTTGGTGAATGCGAATACGGGAGAGCATGTATGACAGAATACCCAGCCCAAGCAATAACATAAAGCCAACTATAGAATATAGACGAATAAAATCAATCGCTTCAAACATGACCTTAAACGGTGGAACTAAGCTGCTCGGATTGAAGGCAATCTGAAAGTTGGGAACGAATAGACGACTAGCAACATTACCAACGATGACTCCAATTAGAATGGCTACTCCCGAAGTAAGCAGCTGCTCCAAAGCAAGCATTCCTATTAGCTGACGCAGTGAAAGTCCTATCGCACGCATAATCCCATTTTGTAAGGTTCGTCCTTTAAGAGATAATATCCAGTAAAGAAGGAAACCAACAAAGCTAATCAATATCGAAATAATAAACCCTAATGTCAAAATCCCATTAAGCGCGAGAAGGAATGGATCATTCTTTGCCTTCGTTAGTGCTTCTCTCGTGTTTACTATGCTAGTTAAGGCGATCTTCGCTTGCTTGATATCGTCGTAAAACTGGGAAGTAGGATAATCGGGCTTCAGCTTCAACCATACTTTGTAAGGCTCAAGCGCCAAATGAAATTGAATTCGACTCAGACTTCCGACAATAAGCATCGGTGCATTACTCTTCGCATCTGTTTCTGCCGCATTGATGGAGCCAACAGGCGGGTTCGGATTAAATGTAGGGAAGTATTCAATAATGCCGAAGACGACGAAGGACTGAGAGTCCACATTTTCCCATCCCACATTAATAGTGTCACCCTTCTTCACACCCTTTTGTTCAGCCAACGTACGGGAGATGAGCACTCCCCGTGAATCAGCGGCAAGCAAATTTAGATAATCATAAAATTCATAATCAAGTAAATTGTTCGGGAACCACGAGGTCATACCGAAATCATCGCTATCTATGCCGATGAGTTGAGCAACCCCATTCTTATTGCCCTCTAAAGAAAATGTTGCCTTATCCTTCACGAACACTTTAGCGGCACTCTCAACACCTGGTAATTTCTTATAGGGCTCGAAAGACGGCTCCAGATAATGAATAACCTTAGGCACCGGTGCTGGTGCAGGGCCACCTCCGAAACTAACAGCTGGCGGAGCATCATTCTGCCATTGTCCTGTAGTAACAAAATCTGCCCCATTCCCATAGCGAATCCGGTCCTCTGTATTGTTATTCAGTGTTCGCGCGGCACCTGCACTAAATACTCCTATGGCAATAGTCATAATGAGAAACACCATTAGGAATTGATATTGACTGTTCGAACGTCCGACTTGAATTAATGTGGCGTAAAGGGATGGAGGCCACCACTTTCGACCGACCCAATAAATGAGCTTTAGAACGTAAGGATATAATCTGAGAAGCAGTAAGCCCGCACCTAATACGAACAAAGCAGGCATTACAAACTGTAGCGGATCGATTTTCAGATCATCCATGTTCAAGCCTAAGCTTTTCAAATCCTTTAACCGGTTACGGAAGGTGTACAAACCATAGATGGAAACCGCTAAAGCCGCAATATCCAGAAATGCTTTGTGCCAGAATGGTTTCCGATTCATACGTGCAAGCTGCTGCTTATGTCCAACTATGGATACACGTGTAGCAATAATTACCGGGATTAGCATCATAATGAATGAAACAATAGCTGCGGCTCCTCCGTAGAGGAACGCTTGATCATTAATATGGACCGGCATACGAGACCGTTGAACGAATTCAAGAAAACCGTTCGAGGCTCCTAGCAGCTTCGTTAATCCCATTCCGATAAAAGGTCCCGTTATCCACGCAATTGCACAAAGGAATGCCCCTTCTATCGCAAAAGAGAGAACAACCTGCCACCTTGCTGCCCCCCTACTACGTAAAATGGCGATTTCATTTTTCTGTCGGTCTACGATCAGATTGGACACCATGAACATATAGAAGCCCAACATAATTAGTACTGGCACGTTCAAAGACCACATCAGCTTATTTAATTGCTTAGACCGTTCTAAATACTTCGTAATCGTATTTAATGCTGGTACAGAGAATTCAGTTTGAAAGCTTACTACCTTGCTTTGTACCTTTTCCTTAATCGATTTGTCGGTTTCTATAAATTGGTCGACTTGACCAAGCCCCATTTTAGAATAATCAAGCACAAAGAACCAACCGACTGACATCACTTGTGCTTTATTTCCGCGGATAAACTCTTGAGCAAATAACTCCTCATTAATAATGAAGACAGAGTTTAAATCGCTTAAGCTGGCATTACGGAAGTAGGGGTCGTTATATACCTTTTTGTTAAAAACACCTACAGGTTTGATTTTTACAGTTCCTAGTAGTTTATCATCCTTCAGTTCAAACACGGTATCCAACACTGTATTGAAATTGCTAAGCGTTTGAGCAGTTACAAGAACCTCATATACGCCATCAACCGGCTTATTCGCAGGCATTCTACCGTCTTCTAGCTTAATGTGGTCCTCAAAATCACTGTAGGATCTCAAAGTAGCAGTTTGCTTTGACTTCTTGTCATCAATGCTCCCTGGAGGAATGAGAAGAACCGATTGGGTACGACGCTCATGTACGAGCTCCTTAATCGGAATGCCAAATTCCCCAGCCTTCACTTCCATGAATTTATCCATCTCACTAATAACTTTGGCACGTTTCTCGTTCGATTCTCTATAGAAACCTAACATCGACCAATGCGTTCCAGGATAAACACCCTTCTCATTCTGGAAAACCTCAAGATCCTTGACGAGCATACGAGATAAAATCGCCTCAGAATAAATCGGCATTGTTCCAACAAGCGCAACAGTAATCAAAATACCAAAAAACATACTGGACACGAGCCACTTATTTTGAACCATTTTACGGATAATCATGACAAATAAGGCCACACCAAAGCCTCCCTAGCTCTAGGAATGCAAAATAATTACTGTAAAACGATGACCTGATCTACTTGTAAGCCTTTAATAATTTCCACCTCAGTGGAGCCGACCAGGCCAGGCTCGACGTCAATTTCGCGAAGGCTTTTGCCATCTTCCAGAACTCGAACAAAATTACGACCCAAATAAGAGCGCAATCCGCTACGTGGGATTTTCAGGACATCATCAAGCTCCTGCGTAATAATCTTCACACCAGCTATAGAGCCTATTTCAGCCTTAAGCGGTAATTTAGGAACTTCAATATAGAGCGTTTTAGCGTATTTCTCTGCTAAATCTTTATTTAAGGTTGTGGGAGACGAGGATGGCGTCTGAACCACTTTACCGACAACCTTCTCATCGTTTAAGGTAATATCCGCAGTTGCACCTACGTCTACCTCTCTAATATCGTTAGGATTGTCCACACGAAGAGCGATTCGAAGCTGAGAAGGATCAGCAATGATAACTAATGTCTGATAAGCGTCGACATTATCTCCTGCCTTCAACGTCTCGACAAATGTCACCTGTCCATCAATACCCGCATAAAGCTGCTTACTATTGAATTTCTTGGAAAGCTTCTCATATTTGATTTGCTCAATTTCCAGCTTTAGCTTAGCAATACTGAGAGCCTGATCATCGCTATCTTGTGTTTGCCTAAATGCATATCTGGCTTTCTCTAGCTCCAATTGCTGCTCCTTCAACTGCAGATCCAGTCCGTCCAAAATCAATTGAACAAGAATATCACCTTTCTTGACAGTATCACCTTGCTTAACTAGTATCTTATCAATCCGTCCCCCTTCTCCTGTAAACTGAGAAATGTCAGTACGGATTGATTCGAAGCTTCCACTTGAGGAAATGGCTTTAACGATACTTCCTTTCTCCACCTTCACTGTCGTGTAGTTTTCCTGAGCTGGCTTAACGAGCGGCGGCTTTAACGCTTCTTCTTCTTGAGGGAGTAGAGAACACCCCGCTAAAGTACTGCTTAGAACGATTGCCAATCCTAGAGCCGCAGCTTGTTTAATTGTGCGAAACAATTTGTCCATCCTCCAGTTCATAAACTTGATCGACGATTTCCATAATGGCTGGATCGTGCGTAGTTAGAACGACTGTAACGCCACTCTGCTCCACAAGATCACGAAATACCTTCATAATATGAAGCCCAGTTCGACTGTCCAGCTCAGCCGTTGGTTCATCTGCCAGAATCAGCTTAGGCTTGTGTGCAATCGCACGTGCTATTGCTGTTCTTTGCTGCTCGCCTCCTGACATCTCGAACGGGCGGTGATGCATCCTCGGCTTTAAGCCGACATGATCCAAGGCCTGTATGGCTGCGGCCTTCCTCTCACTCGCGGGAACTCCCGCAATTCTAAGTACGAACTCGACGTTCTCATAGGCAGACATGAGAGGAATAAGGGCAAACGATTGAAAGATCAATCCCATTTCCTTGCGACGAACGGCATCCCTTTGTTTGTTCGACATCGTTGTAAGGTCGCGCCCATCGAAAATGATAGTACCTGAAGTGGGTTGATCCAAAGCGCTTAGAAGATTTATTAGCGTTGTCTTCCCCGAGCCGGACCGACCTTTAAACGCGAGCAATTTACCTGCTGGAAGCTGAATATCAACCTCTTTCAGCACGGTTACCGCACCGGAGCCCTTACCATAAACCCGCTTAATACCCTTGCCATTAATAATATTGGGAGTCGATACGGCCATCTGGCTTATAATCTCCTTTCTACCAATTCGTCAGCGTTACAGGTCAGTTATTATTGCTTCGTTTCATTACCGATTGACGTTCCAATAGCTTGGGGGGGATCGAGGATTTCCTACCCGGGTGACCCGTGAGCAGTTCCATCAGCAGTTCAATGGCTCGAGTACTAACGTCTTCTCTTTGAATGCTAATTGTTGTTAGCGGAGGAGCGGTATACGCCGTGTACGAGTCTCCGTCAAAGCCTATAATGGATAGGCTTTCTGGCACCGAAATGCCATTACTCGTAAATTCCATAATTGCTCCCATCGCCATCAAGTCATTTGCACAGAAGATAGCTGTCATTTCAGGATGGAGCTGCTTCAGCGCTTTGGCTGCCTGAGCCCCGCTTGATCCAGAAAAGTCGCCATTCCCAACTAAGGAAGCATCGTGCTCAATTCCAGCTTCCATTAACGCTTCACAAAATCCCCCATACCTGTCCTTACAGATTCGTATATGGGCAGGACCATTTATATAACCAATAATTTGATGCCCCTCAGCGAAAAGCTTTCTCCCAGCTAATCGGCCACCCTCACGATCATCAGTAATAACCGAGGAACAGTGTGGCCCGACTACATCCTCGAAATTTACACAAGGTATCTGCAGCTTTAAGGCTTCCTGAACCATAGGATGTGATTCCGAGAAGGCAGGTAGCAATAAGCAGCCTTCAAGGCTCCGAGAGCTTATACATTCGGTTAGGAGATTGTTCGGATAATTTAAGAAAGGAATAGAGAAAAAGAGCGCATCCTTCCCATTGCGCTGTAAAGCTTGTTGTAAGGGAGAAAACATATCGACAAATCCTGAGCTCGCTTCAAACTCAAATTGCGGAAAAAATACCCCAATCAGATTGCTGCTCTTGCCCACGAGCTGCTTGGCTCCTAAATGAGGAACATACCCCATTGCTTTAGCAGTTTCCTGAATAAGCTCTCTCGTAGCTGGATTTACACCATACACCCCGTTTAATGCCCGGGATACCGTGCTAGGGGATAGATTTAATGCTTTGGCTACTGCTTTGATTCCTCCATCAACGTTTGCGGCTTTTAAGCCTTTCAAAGCGAACCACTTCGATAGGTCATCAACATTGAAGAATTCTCCTTCATTCATTGATTGCAAACGTTTGCAATGGATAATTTTACTATAATTTTAGAGTAAATATCTGTCAATTGGATTTTGTTAAGATCATAATTTTGCACACGGAAAACGTAATATTGTTCATTAGTAGCGAATTGGCACATTCCAAACCGCTATCGTGTCTCTTTAAGGATAATATCCATTGCAAGATGAAAATGGTTACAGTACAATAAAACATATTACGAAAATAATTTTCTTGGTAAGTGAAATTAAAAGGAAACTAATTTTCCACCCTAAAGGATGTTAGCCATGAGCATTCTGAATGCAATCCAGGAAAAAATGGACAGTCTGTATCTTAAGGAACGCACTTTGGCCGAGTTTCTGCTCGCACATCCTCAGCAAGCGGCCCAAATGACCATTACCGAGCTGGCAGCACAATCAGGCAGCAGCACCGCAACGATTTCTCGCTTCTGCAAAACATTTCATGCGCACAATTTTCCGGATTTCAAGCAAAAGCTAGCTACCGAGCTCGTCCAGCAAACGTCTACATCCAATCAGTATCAGGACATTGTCGCAGGCAATCCTCTTCAGGACATTGTCGCGGCAATTACGACCAATCATTTGCGGTCACTGACAGATACGACCCAAGTGCTGGATCTAAATCAGTTGCGATTGGCTATAGATGCCCTGCACAATGCCGCAAGGGTAGACCTTTACGGTTCCGCTACCTCGGGAATAGTTGCCCAGGATTTCTTCCATAAGCTCATTCGAATAGGCAAAGCGGCGGCGGCATTTTCCGACCCCCATCTTCAACTGACGTCAGCTTCATCGCTTACTTCCAAAGATGTTGCCATCGGAATTTCTTATTCAGGAGAAACGCCGGAGACGATTCATGCCCTCCGTTGTGCAGCAGAGCAAGGTGCCACAACTCTATCCATCACTCGATTTGGCATTAACACGCTTGCGGATATGTCTACAATTCGACTATTCACTTCGTCGGCCGAAGTCGGAATGCGGCGGGGAGATATGGCTTCGAGAATGGCGCAGCTGCATGTTGTCGATATTTTGTTCATTGGACTGGTCAGCGAGCATTTTGAACAATATGTCCCTCGTCTTGAACGATCCTTTCAAACGGTTAAACAATATAAAACAGGCAAAGAGGAGCGAAAAACATAATGAATATCCTTACTTTTGACAGTGACGACAAGCTAAATGAAGCGGCAGCAAATATTATTATCGGGCAAATTCAGACTACTCCGCGCGCGGTATTAGGCCTAGCAACTGGTGGTACGCCTGTAGGCATCTACAAGGAAATCGTTAAGGATTTTCAACGTGGCATGTTTAGCTTTAAGAATGTGACTACCTTTAACTTAGACGAGTACGTTAATATACCGACTGATCACCCGGAGAGCTACCATTCTTATATGAACAGCCATCTGTTTAATCATATCGACCTCCCTGAGTCCCAATGTCACATTCCGGATGGTAATGCCTCCGATACTGCGGCAGAGTGCGAGCGTTATGACCTGGCTATTGAGCTATCAGGACAAATTGACTTACAGCTGCTCGGAATAGGGCACAATGGGCATATCGGGTTTAATGAGCCTGCACATGCTCTAATTAAAGGGACTCACGTCGTTGATTTAGCGGAGGAAACTCTCGAGGCAAATGCTCGTTTTTTCGATACGATAGATGATGTTCCTAAACAAGCGCTAACAATGGGCGTCGGTACTATTCTTAAAGCTAAAAAAATACTGCTTGTTGTTAAGGGAGCAGACAAAGCGGAAATCGTGAAACGTGCTCTGCAAGGGCCTATTACGACGGATTGTCCAGCTTCTCTCCTTCAAACGCACCCGAACTTAATTGTTTTGCTTGATTCTACTGCAGCGGAGAAACTCTCATGAGCATCGACCAATCTAATGGAGAATTCCAAATTGTTAACGCGAGTCTAATTACACCTTCTGGTGTCTTGACGAATGCATTCATTAAGATTAGCAAAGGCAAGATTGTTGAAATTGGTAGCTCTTCTGACTCTGTGGGCAACTCCTCAACCCAATCTCCTATAGAAACCATCGACGCAAAAGGGAATTGGATTATCCCCGGATTTATCGATGTGCATGTTCATGGGGGAGCAGGACATGATTTCATGGACGCAAATGCAGAAGGCATAGCTGCAATATCTAAGTTCCATGCCTCTAACGGCACGACAAGCATGCTGGCAACGACGCTAACTGCTACACGTGAGGACCTGACTGCTGTAGTGGATCGGGTTAGCGCTTTTATGTCAGCGCCGATGCCTTATGCCCAGATCGTTGGAGTACACTTAGAAGGACCTTTCGTTAACGTAAAATGGAAGGGCGCACAAAATCCGAGCTACATCGTTCCTCCACAGCCAGAATGGCTAGAGGAATGGGTTACTCGTTTTCCAGGCATTATTAAAATCCAGACGTTGGCTCCAGAATCTGAAGGGGCACTTGATTATATTGAAAAGCTAGCGCAAAACGGTATCGTTCCCAGCTGTGGGCACACGGATGCAACCTATGAGCAAATAATCGCTGCCGCTGATCATGGCTTACGTCACGCGGTACATACCTTTAATGCGATGACACCTCTTCACCATCGTCAACCAGGAACAGTCGGTGCAGTACTCACTGATGACCGGATTACTGCTGAGGTTATCGCAGATGGACATCATGTTCATCCCGCAGCAATTAAGCTAATAACCCGTGCCAAGGGTGCGCACAATGTTATTCTTGTAACTGATGCGATGTCAGCTGCAGGCATGCCCGATGGGGAATATGAGCTCGGTGGTCTCCCCGTTCACATGACCTGCGGGGTCGCACGACTTAAGGAAACGAACAGCCTTGCTGGCAGTACACTCACAATGATTAGTGCTGTCCAGTATTTAGTTCGTGAGGTTGGGGTTACTTTAGAGGAAGCTAGCCGGATGGCCAGCGCTAATCCAGCTCGGCAGCTTGGGATCGATGCCACAACAGGGTCATTGGAAGTCGGCAAAGCAGCAGATTTCCTAATGCTAGACAAATCGCTGGAGCTGCAATCCACATGGATTGGTGGAAACAAGCTGGTAAACTAAATTGTCCTATTCGATATGGTGACAAGTAGATCGTAAGATAGGCTGTCCGTGAGGGTCTGAGATAAGAGACCTCCTAGGGCAGCCTATTTTGTCTGATTTGGGGCTTATGTGTGCGACGAGCACGGATTTTGTGGGCGTTGTAAGGTTTTTTCGAGCAACTTGTCTGTCGGCACACCTGTTTGGGAGGCGTTGTACGATTATTTCGTGTAACTGGTCTCTCCGGACACTTGTTTGGGATGCGTTGTACGATTATTTCGTGTAACTAGTCTCTCGGGGCACTCGTTTGGTAGGCATTGTACGATTATTTCGAGTAACTGGTCTCTCCGGACACCTCCTTGGGAGACGTTGTACGATTATTTCGTACAACTGGTCTCTCGGCACACCTGTATTGGGATTGGGATGCGTTGTACGATTATTTCGTGTACCTGGTCTCTCAGCACACCCATTTGGCAGGCGTTGTACGATTATTTCGAACAACTGGTCTCTCGGCACACCTGTTTGGGAGGCGTTGTAAGGTTTTTTCGAGCAATTGGTCTCTCGGGGCGCTTGTTTGGTGGGCGTTGTACGATTATTTCGTGCAACTGGTCTCTCGGCACACCTGTTTGGGAGGCGTTGTACGATTATTTCGTGTAACTAGTCTCTCAGGACACCCTTTTGGCAGGCGTTTTACGATTATTTCGAGTAACTGGTCTCTCAGCACACCCGTTTGGCAGGCGTTGTACGATTATTTCGTGCAACTAGTCTCTCGGGGCACTCGTTTGGGATGCGTTGTACGATTATTTCGAGTAACTGGTCTCTCCGGACACCTCCTTGGGAGGCGTTGTACGATTATTTCGTGCAACTGGTCTCTCCAAACACCCGTTTTGAAGGCGTTGTACGATTATTTCGTGTAACTAGTCTCTCGGGGCACTCGTTTGGGATGCGTTGTACGATTATTTCGTGTAACTAGTCTCTCGGGGCACTCGTTTGGGATGCGTTGTACGATTATTTCGAGTAACTGGTCTCTCCGGACACCTCCTTGGGAGGCGTTGTACGATTATTTCGTGTAACTAGTCTCTCGGAGCCCCCTTTTGGGAGACGTTGTACGATTATTTCGAGTAACTGGTCTCTCCGGACACCCGTTTGGCAGGCGTTGTACGATTTTTTCGAATAACTGATCTCTCCGGCACCCGTTTGGCAGGCGTCGTACGATTTTTTCGTACAACTGGTCTCTCGGCACACTTGTTTGGGATGCGTTGTACGATCTTTTCGTGTAACTAGTCTCTCGGCACACCTGTTTGGGATGCGTTGTACGATTATTTCGTGTAACTAGTCTCTCGGGGCACTCGTTTGGGATGCGTTGTACGATTATTTCGAGTAACTGGTCTCTCCGGACACCTCCTTGGGAGGCGTTGTACGATTATTTCGAGTAACTGGTCTCTCCGGACACCTCCTTGGGAGGCGTTGTACGATTATTTCGTGCAACTGGTCTCTCCGGACACCTCCTTGGGAGGCGTTGTACGATTATTTCGTGCAACTTATCTCGCGGAACACCTGCTTGGAATGCGTTGTACGATCCTTTCAAGCACCACTACACTCGGAGCTCCCGCTTGGGATGCGTTGAACGGTCTATTCGAGCAACTCCATTTTTCGACAAAATACTTCTTTTTCTCTATTGTTTTTATTGTTTTTTCGATTATAAAAAGGAATTTTTTGCATTTATGTCGAAGTAAATAGGGAAATGGATGTAGATACGCAGGAGGAAAGTCATGAAATGGCGACATAAAAAATTCACCTTCATGGTGATCCCGGATGCGAACAGCTCAGTTATACGTTTCCAACTATCCGCACTCATTCTTATATCGGGGATAGCCGTAATTATTGCATTAATTGCAGGATGTATTGCAGCGTTCCTGATTTACAGAGGAAGCTCCGGACAAATCGGTCAATTAAAACACCAGCTGTCATCAGCCTCGGTTGATTATGAACGAATTATTGATAATAAGAGCAAGCATATCGACGAGCTGCAAACAAACTTAATTGACCTTTCTGAGCAAGCAAAAACTATCAGTACCCATATGAACGACCTTAAGAGCTTAGAATCCCAGCTTAAGGAAATGGTAGGTATTGATGCAGGAGATTCCCGTGCCAAAGCTGCTCATACACAAGAGGAAGACTCTTACAGTGGGCAATTTTCAATGGATGGGGGCACTGGTGGCGAAGACCGTCCTGTTACTGAGGAGGAAATGAAACTTTTACTCGATCAAACCCGCGATGAATTCCTAAATCTTGGAGAAGAGCTTGAGACGATGAAGCCCGAGCTTGAGTTCACCAAATCCCAAGTGGCCAAGCAGCAAAAGCTCATCGCCGTAACTCCAACCATATGGCCGACAGACTCACGCAAAATCACTTCCACCTTCGGAATACGCAAGGATCCTTTTAAAAGAAGAGCGACTTATCATGCAGGCTTAGATATTGGCGCGAATATTGGAGAACCGATATATGCGGCAGCGAACGGGACGGTAATTGAGGCAGGACGAAGCCCCTCACACGGCAATAATGTACTCATCTCCCACTCGAACGGACTCCAAACGCATTACTCCCATATGAGTAAAATCATAACTACGGTTGGCGCCAAGGTGAGCAAGGGAGATATTATCGGCGAAATTGGTTCAACGGGGCGTAGTACTGGGCCGCATCTCCACTACGAGGTTATCCTTAACGGTGAGCACGTTGATCCTCTTCCCTATCTTAAAGCAAGTAGAAGGAGCCCTTAACGATGTTTAAGAACAAAAAAACTAAAATTGATCCCAACTCAACTGACACGCTAATAGGTGAAGGAAGCTCGTTTGAAGGGAAAATAAAATCGGAAGCTGGCATACGTGTAGAAGGTGAAATGATTGGTGATATTGAGTGTGCTGGCGACATCACGATTGGCGAGGGGGGCATTGCCCGCTCAAATATTAAAGCTCGCAATATCATCGTTGCTGGACAAGTCATTGGAAACGTCACAGCCTCAGAAAAGCTGACCATTAAAGCAACTGGGAAGCTTCACGGCAACTCAACTGCCAATGACCTTTCTATTGAATCCGGCGGCATTTTCCAAGGGTCCAGTAGCATGGCATCTCAGGGATTGCAAGCTGTTTCTGAAGAGCAAGGTACACCTCGTAATCAAAAATGAGCATTGCTGAAGCTCAATTGGTTAGTGCGGAATCATCATTTAAGACCTACTAAGTTTGCAAGCCCTTCCTTCCATCGTGTATGATGCATAGTAGGCAGACAGAACGGAAGGTTGACAGGAGTGAGTGAAATAGAAGATTTAAAGAAGGCATACGAAATACTCGGGCTACCGGAAGATGCTACTCGAGAACAGGTGGAAAATCGCTATTTTATATTAATGAAACAGGCTCGTGCTGCACAATCCCGAACTGAGGAAGCTAACGACGAAGAAAATCGTAAGCTTGATCATTCGGAAATTAATCGCGCATACAATCTCGTACTCGGAATGGAGTCCGGGAAGATCAGTACCGTTGAGAAGCCGACTAAACTAGCTCATTTCTTCCACTATTATAGACTTCATGTAATAGTAGGAATTATTATTGTTCTGGTTGCAGGCTATATGATCAAAGAAGGCATTGATAACAGAAGAGCAGCAGCCAATCTGCCTCCGTCAAGTCTTTCTGTAAGCGTGTTCGGCGACTTTTATTTCGCAGATGCGGAGATTTTAGAGAAAAACATGCTAGAGCTTATTCCTGATTGGCAAAGGATAGACACGAAGTTAGTTTTCGTGCCTACTGAAATTAAGAGTCAGCAAGACATGGCTATGCAGCAAAAAAGCGTTCTTATGCTTATGACTGAACGCTCCGAGCTCTATATTACAGACGAGTTAAGTTTCAAAAACCTTTCCGCTCAGGGAGCGTTTGTGAATTTGAAGGAATTTGAAGCCTCGCATCCCCTGAATATTCCGGCTGATAAAATTCGCAAAGCCAAATCCGAGGATGATACTGAGGAGCAGCCATACGGAATCGACATTACTGGAAATCCCATATTCAAAAATATTGAATTGAATGGCCAGCATACAATAATAGCTATTCGTGCGAAGGAAGAAAAGTGGGATAACACCGGCCTGCTTTTGGAAAAGCTCATTCAAACAACGCCTTAACAGACTTACACTAAAAACGGCTTCGACTTCCCAAGGGAAGTCGAAGCCGTTTTTAGTATGAGCTGATACCTTTTGTCGGCTGG
The DNA here is from genome assembly GCF_004295585.1 of Cohnella abietis. Lineage (NCBI taxonomy): Bacteria > Bacillati > Bacillota > Bacilli > Caryophanales > Paenibacillaceae > Cohnella > Cohnella abietis. The sequence continues at coordinate 5,288,703 of NZ_AP019400.1, forward strand.
CGAGGGCGACAGTGAACCGTAGGTTCACTAATATTACTTTTTGAAGGCTGGTTGGACTGTTAGTGAACCGTGGGTTCTCTAATGTTACTTTTGGCGGGTTGGCGGGACAGTTAGTGAACTTTGAGTACTCTAATGTTGCTTTTTGCGGGCTGGCGAGGCTGACAAATGTTACTTTTTGAAGGCTGGCGGGTGGGCGTTCGGGGGAGCTCCCCCGAGCCTTGCCCCCACTATCCGCTTACCTTAGATCAAATACCAGGAAACTAGCGCCACCTGAATGACTAGTATTGCAGGCATTCCGATGACGAATGTGAGGTGCTTTGTTTTGTGACGCAACACTCTCATGGCCACAATGGCTCCAACCGAGCCTCCGACGGCTGCCAAGAGAAACAATGTTCTCTCTGGCACCCTTCTTCCGCGTCTCTTTGCTTGCGACTTATCATGTGCAAATACGAAAAACGTAATGAAATTAATAAGAGCCCAAATAATACTAACAGTCGTTATCATTCTGATTCCTCAACTTCAATAATATCCGGGAATAAAATATCCCCATTCTGCTCGTTTGACCCAATGATTTCTGTAAAGGCTGTTGAAAGCTCACGTGGTGGATATGGCTTCGTTAAATATTTCTGAATCGAATAGGTTTTAAGATTTTCATCCGACTTGTCCAATGCAGATGATATGACAATAGGAATTTTTGCCGTCCTGGAGTCATTTTTCAGCATCCGGATTAAATCCCATCCATCCAGCTCATCTCCCAGCATAATATCGACTACGATCCCAACGAATGGTGTCGTTAGAGCCTCTTGGAAGGCTTTCTGCGCGTTATAATGATGCGTGACCCTAAAGCCCTTGGCCTTTAATTCCTCAGACAGCAGCAAGGACAGGCTGGAGTCGTCCTCAACAATCATGACGTTCTGGATCTTATCTTTGTCATTACCTTCTGGAAGGACAATCATATCTTCCTCGCGAGGATGCTCATAGGACCATAGTGGCAATTCAAACCAGGTTGTTGTTCCTTCACCTTCAACGGATTCTATCCCAATTTTCCCATGGTGCTTCTCAATAATTTCCTTACAAATTGCAAGGCCTAATCCCGTCCCCCCGACTTTCCTAGAGGTACTGTTGTCGACTCGTCTGAATTTCTGGAAAAGAATATCTATCTGGCTTTTAGGGATACCGAGTCCTTTATCTTCAATCTTAACGACGATATGACCTGGCACATTATACATTCTTACCTTAACGTCACCTTCATCAGGCGAAAACTTAATGGCGTTGCTAATAAGATTCGTAAATACTTGTACAATTCTAGCCTTATCCACTTCTACATCTGCAAACTTGGCCTCATCAATAAGCAATACGTTGTGCTTATTTCCTACTTTATACTGATCAATGACTTCCATAGCAATCCGATTCAAAGCATACGTCTCAACATCGTATTGCTGTTTGCCTGATTCCATTCTCTGAAGATCAAGGAAATCGTTAATAAGATTCGTTAATCTTAGAGCCTCTTTATGAATCGTCTCCAAATATTTTCTCTGCCGCTCAGGCTTCAACGGTTTTGAAAGCAGCAATTCCGTAAACCCTAGCACGCTCGATAATGGCGTTCTCAGCTCGTGGCTTACCGTACTAACCAATTCCGATTTCATGATATCTAGCTCATGCTCTTTAGTAATATCACGATGCACGAACAAGGTTCCTATTCTAACCTCACGGCGAACAACAGGAGTAGCATACACATCAATATATTTCTTTGATCCCTCACCAATTGAATATTGGATACTGCTTGATTCTTGCATCTCCTCTGAAATAGCTTGATTGAAGAAGCTCTCCAGCTCTGAAGGAGTATTGCATTGATCCACGATATCTCGCATCCATTGCCCGACCGGAATGGCCTGCCCCTCTGTCCACCGCTCACACAAAATAATATTAAGCAGCGCTTTATTACTATGTGTCATTATGCCATCTGAATTAACGAATTGGATGCCTTCATTTACATTGTTAACAATATCCTGATTCAGCTTGCGGGCCATTTCGATATCTTCAACCATTTCCATTCTTTCGACCGCTAAGCTAACTCTGATCATAATCCCTTTAATCTCTTCTAATTCTTCCTCCAAGAAACGTCTACCAATTCTCGTAGCACAGAATACGCCCACTACCTTGTTATTGGCATCCTTAACGGCAGTATACAAATCAAAGCAATCTACAGCTTCTATTGATATGCCAAGCTCCGAGTTGCTCGCCGCTCTTTGGACGATATATGTATTTTCCTCAGCAAGTCTGTCTAGCATTGCATGAGATGAAGGAGTAACATAACGATCAACAACCTCTTGAGGAAGTCCTCTCGATACATGAATACTATCTCTAATAATCATAAAGAAGCTAGAATCGAAGGAATAGAACTCATTAATAAAATGAATAAACTTCTCCACAAAATCCTTTTTGTTTAGAGTATACGTAATTTCATGATTTAATAAATTATGGTTTTCTAAAATACTCATCGTTTCTTCTATTTGCTGCAACGATTCGACAAGCTCTTGCTGTATCGATTTATTCATGCTTATATCGTTTGCAATCATAATATACTTATAGATGTTCCCATGCTCGTTAAGGTAAGGAACAACCGTAAGATTAAGCCAAATAGCCGATTGATCCCTTCTCTCGACCTCTAGCTCAGCGTTCCATACCCCTCCCTCTCTCACTCTACCTTGCATTTTGGCTAGAGCCTGCAAGGAAGAATCACGAATGGATATTACCTTGTATGGTTTCCCGATAAGCTCTGAAGCTTGAAATTGAGTGAGATCCGTAAGCCGTTCATTCGTATAGGTAAATACGCCGTATTCATTCAGAATAGCAACAGCGGAAGATTGATCCAATGCCTTCATAATACTTTCTATCTCATTGAGAGAGTGCTGTAGCTGGGTTTGCTGAGCTTGAAGCTCCTCCTGCTGCGCTTGAAGCTCCTCGTTCTGAACCATAAGCTCTTCTTCATTATCCTGAATACTGCGAGTCATAGCGATAAAGGAGTCGTGTAATCTACCGAGCTCATCACGCCGGTTGGATTGCATTAACGGCAATTCCCGTCCTGCCGCCAAAGATTTAGTTGCCGCTTCCAGCGTAACGATAGGTGTAATAAGACTCCTTAGTAGGTTCCAGAATAATAGCCCCAAAACTAATAAAATTGTTAATCCAAATAAAATCGAAACGATTGTAAATTCATTAGCCTGCTTTATCGTTTTGCTAATAAGCTCATCGAAGTTTTTATCTGACTTCTTCTTGAGCTTCTGAGTGAAATCAAGGAAATCAAAAACAATTTGATTAGAATCGCTCTCCAATAACGCACGCAGGCCATCGAAATCTTTCGACTTTACAAGCCCAATGGCTTTAGGCAGAAGGTTAGTCGTATAGTCGTCATAGAAGGTTCTTAAATCTTCACTTGCTTTTTTCTCGTCGCTAGTAAGATTTAATGTAGAGAAATTTTTAAGTTGCTCATCGAACAGCTTTAATTCAATCTCCAATTGCTTAAGCTCTTTGGTGCTTTGAAAAGCATAATACCCTCTGGCCCTGAATAAAAAGCTATATAGAGTATCCGATAGGCTCTCTATTGTACGCGTCTTTAATGCCATCTCTTCCCGCTGCTCATCCAGAACACGCTGCTCATCACTCGCATAGAAATAGAAGGCAATTCCCACCAAAAGAACCAAGGAAATAACGCCAAGCAGCGTACGCATATATTTCGTTCTAATGCGGGTAGGTTTAATTTTCCTCGCCTCCACTATATAGGATCCCTTCTACAACTTGCAGAAGCTCTAGCGGACTAAACGGCTTCGGAATAAAATAGCTAGCCCCTGCTTCTAGCGCCTTCATTCGATCCGCATCCTGAGCTTTAGCTGTAAGCATAAGAATAGGAACTCTCTCTTTCTTTTCTTGAGGCAGTCTCTCAAGCACTTCCATACCCGTAAGCTCAGGCATCATATAATCTAGAATAATGAGATCGTAATCCGCTTGCTGAAGCTTATCCAAGGCTACCTTTCCATCGTTAGCTAAATCGATATGAACATCTAAATCCTCCAATGTATCTGAAATTAGCATACGAAGTATTTCTTCATCATCCACAATTAATATTTTCTTCATAAAAGCCTCCTGCTTAATCTTTCTTGATGACGGTTAATGAGTAATTCTCTGTGCTAAGCGTTCGATTCTAGAAATCAATTCCTGCATATGGAAAGGTTTAACGATATAATCGTCCGCACCGTTCTGAAGAGCTTGAACAATATCTGCTTGATTATTTCTTGCTGTAAGCATAGCAACGATAATATTGTGCTCGGGATAATTGGCTCGAATTCTATTCAGAACCTCTACCCCGTCAATAGTTGGCATGGAGCCATCTAGCAAAATGATATATTTTTCTTTGTCGGAGTACCAATCTGAATCCAAAAAAGAAATTCCATCTGCGTACTCCCTCACGTTAACAGGTATGCCTCTGTTCATCTGCCATTGCGATAATTGTGTAACAACGACATCTCTAATGAGAGGATCATCATCCACAATAAGAATATTTAGCTTCTGTTCCTTACTTCTGACTACCATATGAGGAGAATAAACAACCGTCTGGTTTCTACCAGATTGTTTGCCTAAATACAAAGCTTGGTCAGCTTCGTTCACTAGCATATCGGATTGTGCATTATCCTCCGACACATCCGTTACTCCAGCCGAGAAGGTCACATGAAAGGACAGGCTGTCCGAGAAAAAAACACGCAATGCAAAATTCTCGCGTATGCGATGCAGAAGCTCTGTTGCTTGGATTTTATCCGTATTGGGAAGCAGTAGCGCAAACTCCTCTCCTCCATAACGGCATAACACATCCTCATCCCGTTTCGTCTCATTGACGACTTGCACAAAGCTTTGCAGAACTTCGTCACCCATAAGGTGACCATAAGTATCGTTAACCTTCTTAAAGCAGTCCAAATCCAATAGAGCCACTGAGAAAATGTTACTAGAACGTTGATAGTGGGACAGTAGCTGCGTCATAGTCTTATTGAAATGCTTACGATTATACGCTCCCGTTAGCTCGTCCACAACAACAGAATGGTCCCAATGCCGCTTCATTCTAAATCGATTTTCTATTAAAGCCTCGAGCAGCTCCGGATCGATAGGCTTGGCGAAAAAGTCCATAGCACCTAATCGATAGGCATGAATTTTGTTCGCAATACTATCCTCAATGCTGATTACTATAATAGGAATGTTTGCCTGATTGAATTTTTCAACAATTTGCTTAAGAACCTGTAGCCCATTCGTATCCGGGAGAAACAGGTCGAGGATCAGCATATCAGGCTTCCATTCGTAATAAAGCTTCAGCCCTCGCTCAGCTGTCAAAGCAATATTCACGGAATATGATTTTTCCTCTAATATACCTTTCAAATAAGCAGCTAGCTCGACATCATCATCTATAATGAGTATTTTACTCTCTGTTATATGTGAATCTACATCGTCAGAATTATTGAATAAGGCAGTGCTCTCTACTGGTCCACCACATTCGGCTCCATCAGAAACAAAGCCTAATAGAGAGTTTAATTGCTCATGCCAATCCGAGAACACAAATTGTCGGTTGCCATCGTCGGAATAGAGATTCAATTTCCTCTCCGCATCCTTCTCAATATCAACCAATCCTATCGTTCCAGCCGTTCCCTTCAGATTGTGCAGAAATCGGTAGATGTCCTTTTCCTCTACCAAATCCATGCTTGACCAACCCGTTAAGGTTTCCTTAATTCTCTTCTCAAGTAGTTCCTTATATTTATGAACTGACATTTTACTCACCTATGTTTATGGGTATTTGGAACCACTGACCATCTAATATCTTACATGAAAATCTAGAAGAAACAAGTGTTTTCCCGTTATTGGAGCCATTATTGCATCAAATCCGAAAAAATACCCCTTGACCCGTCATTTAACGGTTCAAAGGGCATTTGAACGACGATTAAGTTAAATTAATTTCCGTTAAAATAAACGGTATATTGCCCTGAACCATCCGTTGTTTGGAGTCCATTCCATTTAGGCACATCGGTAATGTAGTTAGGCTGGAATGTCATTGCATAAACTTTATTAGCTTGCAGCTCATCCTTAAGTCTCAGCACAACCTCAGTTACTACTTTATTGGAATCATTAAGCTCATCGGAATCTATATTTATTGAGCCTGCGTCCTTCTCGCGAATGCGGAAGGCTGCTTTGTTAACGCCAGTTACGGGCTCGCTAAATACTACCTTAACAGATTTACTACCAAGAACAATAACTTTTGTCACAATTGGATTAGGGTTGCGATTTTCTGTTCCAGCAAATTGCAGCTTATCCGCATCATTAATTGTCACCAAAGCGGCTACTCCCGTAACTCCAGCAACATATACATGACCTGGCAGGAATAACTCCTGATTGTTGTTCCTAGCACGATATTGGAAAATAAAAGTCCTATCGCTTCCTTCTTTCTGTTGAACGTAAGGTGTCCAGTCATTCGTATTGATGTTAGCCCCGTTATCCTTTAACACCGTTAGCTTCAGATTTTTAAGATCATTACCTGTGATAGCTCGATCAAAAACAACTTCAAGCGTATTCTGATCCTTCGCTACTATAGACTGCAGCTTGACTTGCTTATCCGGGTTTGCAACCCCACCAAATAGATGCGTTGAGGGATCCATTACATTACCAGACAAATCAGAAATATAGGCAATCGTTAGCGTGTATACCGTAGCATCCAACTGCTGGGATGTTAGTAAGGTTACCGTTTGTCCATCATTCTCTAGCTTAGCTTGAAGAACGATAAGACCCTTATCAATCGTGTAGCGATTTGTTTGTATGGCTTGCTGTGCGTCTATTTTTTTATTGAACTTAACGCTGATAACTGCCGTATTAGGATTGATTTTTACTTCAGCTATCTTAGGTTTGTCAGTATCGTTGCTACCAGTAAAATATAAATCACTGCGTGTGTCCATAACGTTACCTGCGAGATCCTTCACATTACGAACGGTAAGCTGATATTTTCTATCGTTCACCTGCTCCGACGTAGTGAAGGTTACCTTCTTGCCGTCCGAAGAGAGCTGAATCGTATTTAATTTCAACCCATTATTGAATATATAGTTAGATGAATTAGTAGCCGAGCTTGATTCTACTGGCTCCGAGAACGTGAGCTCAATAATCTTGTTAGGCAATCTGACTGGCTGGGACACAATTTGGGGCTTTGTTGTATCATCCTGCTGAGAAATATAATTCCAAGTGTTCCCGTCAACGGATAACGTATGAACAACACCTGCAATCTGACGATCCGTCCACAGCTGGATGGACATTCCGTCTTGGCTTAGGACAGCCTGCTGAATATTTCTGTTGTTGCCATTCGTATCTTTTAGTGAGAATCGGATCTTATCTGTTTTGTCGGCACGCTGAAGTAGATTTACTCTCAATGATTGGTTCGAGAGAACATCGACTGACCGGATACGATAAGGCTCCAGATGAGATTCCTCATACACGGCATATGCGGCATCCACTAGTAATCCACGCGTCGCATCTACAGTGTAATCGCTCAGTTGGGGAATGAGCTTGCGATCCAATGCTAGACTGACAGCTCCTCTTGCCCACTTAGACACTTTTCCAGTAACTGGAGTTTGACCTCCCCCAGTTAAACCATAGCTTCTTACGAAAACTGCAGCGAGCTGCTCCACCGTCATATTCAGTGCGGGAGAAAATATTTTTCCGCCCGTTCCGCCCATGAGCTCAGCACGTTTAACGGATTCAATTTCCTTGAAGGACCAACGAGTTTTCAGAACATCGTCATAGCTCCGCGTTGTTCCTCCTGCTGGAAGCTCCAACAAGCGATATAAGACCACAGCAAGCTGTTCCCTAGACATAGATTCATTTAATCGAGAGCTGCCATCTGCCAAGCCTGTAAAAATATTTTTCTCTTTAAGCACATTGAACTTCTGCTCAGTTGTTAAATTCGATGCTCCTGCTGCAGTAAATGGCAAACTGATAAGCAGTAACAGGGATAACATGCTAATAATTGTTTTTCTCATCTAGCTACCTCCTTATGTCCGCCCTAAACTTAGTCAGCTCAGTTGCGTGGCGATCCATTAAGTTTGACGTAGGGTGGATACGTTTTGTTTCGATAATTAAAAAATTTTTAATAAAAGCCAACCCAACGTCTTTGTAGACAAGTGGATTGGCTTAAAATTAACAATCAATTAGTTACCCTCTGGATAACCAATTAGGATGATGCTTGTGGAAGTGTGTCACCTTATGTCCGTTAGCAAGGCGAATCCAGCTTGTATACGGTTGCCCGAGCCTGAGCTTAATGACTCGTGCCCCACGCTGATACAGCCATTTTCCATAAGTATTGTAGCCTGTAGCTCTTCCATAGCTTAATTGAATGCCACGCAGCATACCTGTGTAATCGTTAGTATGATCATGACCGCAGAAGGTGCCCATCACTCCACCAGCTTCCACCATCGCAGCGAAAAAGCCAGAGTTAACCTTCGGACAGTTTACCTTCTCGTGTCTATGTCCATAACAAACGTTGTAGTTCCAAATCTCTCGATATTCTGGAAGAGGAATATGGAAAAAAACCAAAGCGGGTACCGGCACACCCCCGTTGCTCGTCTGGAGCGTCAGGGCTTGCTTTTGAAACCATTCTATTTGACTCTGGCGAATCCAATCATACCCTGGGACAGAGGGGATGTCTGAATACCCGCCGCTATCGAGAAAATAAAGCGCAGCTCCCGTTTCGCCGTTCGAATCTGCGACCTTAGCAACAAAATTACCTACTCCATCTACTTCCAATGGACCTGCTTCGGTAATTGTGCCTACATGCTCCAGCTGTACATTAATGAGCTGCTCTCTGGTTGTTTTCCCCTCACAGTCGTGGTTCCCGAATACTGCGGCCCACGGAATACCACTCTGCTCTACAACGGACAGTGCTTCCCTGTAGGAACGAATAGGATCCTTACAGCTTAGGCTCTCGATTACATCTCCCGTTAGTACGATTAGATCCGGCTGTTCCTCAGCCAGAACTCGCTCCATAAGCGCTTTGGTACGCTTATCTTCGGAGTCGCCATTTTTCCAATGTAAGTCGGTAAATTGTACAATCGTAAATGTCCCATCTGAACGGAAGCGCAAATTATTGTTCATAGCCTATCCTCGCCGCCTACTATTCGATAATTATTCTCTTAACGCATCGTAGAGCTTGCTGGACATCTGTGAGCTTGTTTGATTGTTCAGCAATGCTTTTCTAGCTTTCTGAAGCTCATCCTTTAGTCGCTCATTTTCAGATAGAACAGCCTGGATTGCTCCACTTTCATCCTCATTAGGTAATGGCTCAGACAGCTTCCGACCATTCGAATAATAGTTGGACGATTCATAGATTCTGAAGGCAACCTCAGCTTCTGGAATGCCGAGTGACCTTATATGACGGTCAATACATTCGGCTGCTTGGTCTTGAACTAACGTTCCTCGGTCGAACCAATTCACTTCAATGAATGGATATGAGGGAACAAATTCTCCGTCAAAGCATGCAGTCGTATTTAAGCATTCCAGCATAATATAATCGCTCGGGCATTGGCACAAGCTTGCTAGCTCAGCCACAAGTGACTGACTGATCGTGCGAATTTGCTCTGGGGCAACCCCTCGAATAAGCAGGTGGGGCATAATTTAGACACTCCTCTATGGAATTAAACCATTTTTTACTTATGAAACAGCAAATACTCTTCTTAAATAATCATTAAGAAATATGCCATCTGGATCTAGCTTAGCCCTAAATTGTTGAAAGCTATCCCACATCGGATAAGATCTGCTTAGCTGCTCAGCATTAAGCGTATGTAGCTTTCCCCAGTGCGGCCGGCCGCCGTAGCTTAGAAAAATTTGTTCCATATCTGCGAAAAAAATCTCATGAGGCATGCCTTTGTACATATGGACGGCAATATAAGCGGAATCCCTCTCATACGCCGGACTGAGCCATATATGATCGCCTTTGGCGAAACGGCATTCGATAGGAAAATGGACGTTATATTTGTTCAGCGCCATTTTCTCTCGCATTTCCCTAATAACAGGCTCCATAGCCTCAACCGGAAGATTGTACTCCATTTCATTAAAGCGTACAAGTCGCTGAGTGGCAAAAAGCCGATGGCTGTACTCGACTTTGCCATTTGTTGGAACAGTCGCCGCACAGATTCGACTAACGGTAGCACTAAGCTTCGGAGCCCTCCTGCATATGCCGGACAGAGCGCCGAATGCCGCATTCTCTAGAATTACATCACTTATGTAGCTGCTGATTTTCCGAGATGTGACTGGTTGATCCGTTTCATTCATGAACTTAAGCTGGCAGGGCTCTGCGTAGGGAAACCAGTAAAGCTCAAAATGACGATGCATAGCGGACAAGGAATCTAGCCGCTGAAGGCATGCCGAGAGGGAATCTCTTGTGCTTTCATAGCTTAGCTTATAAGCTGGTCGCAGGCGAAGAGTAACCTGAACGATAACGGCTAGCGCTCCTAACGAAATCTGAAGCGATTTAAATAGCTCGGGATGAGACTGCTCCGTACAGGTTAGTACCTCAGCTGTCCCGGTAACAATAGTCATTCCGACTACTTGTGTCGCTATATTACCGAACTGCAAGCCGGTTCCATGTGTACCTGTACTAATCGCGCCAGCGATGGATTGAACGTCAATGTCACCTAAATTTTCTTGGGCGAGTCCTTCAGCATGCAGTAGCTCACCTAAAGCTTTCAGCTTCGTTCCCGCCCATACTATAGCCGTACAGCTCTCAGCATCGACACTTACAATCCCTTGCATCCGATCAAGAGACAGAAGTACGTCGTCCGAAGCGGCCACTGCTGTGAAAGAATGACCAGAACCAACTACCCTAAGTGTCCTAGACTCTCTGCGGCACAGACGAACAGCATCGACAATCTCTTCCGTGCTGCCAGGATATATTACCTGTTGCGGTGTCGCTTGCACGATACCCGACCAGTTTCTCCATCTCTGACCGCTTTTGATCATAAAAAGCTTTCCCCCATGCCCCTGTAGGTTGAGAACTCTCCAACAATAGCTCCATTAGAAACTGCATGAAGCTGGTCGAATCTTTCGCATAGCTCTCCCGCCTTCGCATGCCGGAAGAAAACAGGATCACCGAGCTTAAGCGCAGTCTGAGATGGGTTCCGATTTAAGAGCGGTGTCTGAACCTCTCCTGCGCCCTCTAGAGGCATCAGCTCTAATCCTTGGGGCAAATATGGCTTGGGCAGCTTGTTCTTATCCGCAGCACCTGATGCAGTGTACCCACCACCCATGCAGGTATATATATTTTCTCTTGGCTGTCGCACAACCTCCACTGCAAATCCTGCCGCAGGCTGGTATTGAAAGGAACGATAGTGATCGAATAAGGCGGGACTATAGAATCCTGATCCTGCCGTAAGCTCTGTAACGACCTTCTCTTCCCGAGAGCTGGATAGGCTTCCGGTACCGCCTGCATTAACGAATCGAACGTTAGCGCCGAGCTCTCTTATTCCATGAATGACTTCCTGCCTTCTGGTAGCCACTTCCCGAATCGATCTACTTTTCAAGAGCCTTACAATACTATTCTTAAATGAGGCTCCCGGAGCTTGATCTCCTAACCCAGCAATTTGCGCCTCATAACCCATAACACCATCCAAATACACCCAAGCTGATGACATTATTTTTTCTACAACAGGACGTGCTTTCTCCCAATCGCTCAACGGAGAACGCCACACGCCGAAACGTAAGCCTGGATAGCTTGTAGACATATCAATATCGAGACATAACGGAATTCGAATACCGCGTTCTTGTGCTAGCGCTTCCAAATGAACAATGTGCTCCAAGCAATCCACCATGAATGTAATGCTATGACCTTCGCCTATAAGATCAATTAATACCTGAATTCCCGTAGGCTCCCACGTTGGGTAACCGAGCAATAAATCCTCAAACCCTAACTTTGCTAAAAATGCTGCCTCCGATGCCGTAAAGCACATGACGCCTTCAAAAGTATCATCAGAGCGAAGAATATGGCGAAGCACTTCAACAGAGCGAATGGATTTGCTTGCCACACGAACCTTCTTATTTCCTGCTGCTCGGGCAATATCACGAATATTTTTATCAAGCAAATCTAAGTCCAAGTAAGCAAAAGGCATCGGAATTCCGGCAAATACATGCTTATACGTTTCATAGTCTGGAATCAGGATGATACCACCCTTTCAACGTCGGATTTATCGTAGCAGCTTGCGAATTAAGGACATTCCCCACTTAGAATTCGGATAGCGAAAGGGCATGTCAATTAAAGTCGTCTGTCTCAGCAGTCCTTTGTAATGAGTGAAAGCTCTAAATCCATGCTCTCCGTGATAGCTGCCTATCCCGCTTGATCCAACGCCCCCAAAGGGTAAATAAGGATTACCCAAATGAATGATTGTATCATTAATGCAGCCTCCGCCGAATGCAATACCCTCAGTAATTATTTTCTGGAATTCAGGACACTGTGCGAACAGATAAAGCGCTAGAGGCTTCGGATTTGCTTGGATCGTATAAAATATTTCTTCACTATTTTCATAATCCAATAAGGGGAGAATAGGACCGAAAATTTCTCCTTGCATGATTTTTGAATCTAAGGCGACTCCCTCAATTAGTGTCGGGGCTATTTTGTATGCGGCTTCATCTGTTTGTCCACCGAAGAGAATTCGACCTTCTGTTAAATATTCAGATAATCTGCTGAAATGACGTTCATTCACGATTCGTCCGTAAGTGGGATTATCAATTGGACTACTTCCATAGAATGTCTCAATGACCTTAACCATCTCACTTATTAGCTCCTGCTTCACATCCTTATGAACGAGCAAATAGTCGGGTGCGACGCAGGTCTGACCTACATTTGTATATTTCCCGAATACAATACGCTTGGCCGCCAGCTTAATATTCGCATCCTTGTGTACGATGCATGGGCTTTTCCCGCCTAATTCAAGGGTGACTGGAATGAGCTTCTTAGCAGCAGCTTCCATCACAATTTTGCCAACGGAGGAGCTTCCTGTAAAAAAAATATGGTCGAATGGCTGCTCAAGAAGCTGAGTATTCAAGCTTGCTCCACCCTCAACGACCGTTATGTATTCCGGTAGGAACGTCTCTCTTATAAGCGATTCCAGCACACTGGAGGTTGCAGGTGCAATCTCTGAAGGCTTCATAATGATTGTATTTCCTGCTGCAATAGCAGCAATGACCGGCGCCAGCATCAAATTCACAGGGTAATTCCAAGGCCCAATAATTAATGTGGTCCCTAGGGGCTCAGGAATAATTGTGCTGCTTGCACCTAAATGAGATAACGGCGTACACACACGCCGTGGCTTTGACCACCTCCGAACGAAGCGGATGGCGATACGAATTTCCCTAAGCACAATACCTATTTCCGTTGAATATGCTTCTAGCTCAGACTTGTTCAAATCCTGCTTGAGTGCTGCTAGTAGCTTTAATTCGAATTTATGTATGGCATCCCTTAGATGACTTAATTGTTCTCTGCGAAATGCAACAGTTCTCGTTGCACCGCTTCGGTAATAATCCTGCTGACGCTTAACAAGGATAGTCAGCTGCTCTGAATGCTGTAATGGAATGTCGCTCATATTTCTACTCCTTCATTGTCCTTCAGCGCTATAGTTGAATTATCCTAGTTTACGCCCCTTTGTGTAAAGAGTTTTCTGAAAATTGTGTCATTGCTAAAATAGGATCTTATAAGGTATGATCAAATGAAATACGGAGGTGTTCATTCAATGGGAATGTCCAAATCAAAGCAGCATAGACACAAAACAGAACGAGCGGGCCTTAACAATCCCGAAATGAGCCGAATTCAATGGCATCGCAAGCCCCACACTCAAGTCGTCCAGAACAAGAAAGCCGAGCAGCGCCGTACGCTATGCCGCCATAAAGGCAGCCGCGATGGCGCTGATTTTTTTATTTTCTGGCGTAACGCTCTAATAAATTAACGAATCCATACAGAATAACGGATAGAAGAGCAAGCATGCTAATGCTAACCATAACTAGATTCATCTGAAATACTTGCCCGCCATAAATAATCAAGTAACCAAGACCTGCCTTGGAGGATAAAAACTCCCCCATTACAACCCCCACGAGAGTCAGTCCTACATTTACCTTTAACGCAGCTATAAAATGAGGGATACTTGCAGGCAGCAGCACCATCCGAAGCATCTGAAATTTTGTAGCTCCGAAGGATTCCATGAGCTTCAGCTTTGTTTGGCTTATTTCCTTGAACCCACTCTCAATCATAATAATCGTTACGATAACGGAGATTGCAACTGCCATGCCATAGATGGAGTAGCGATCACCGAGCCAAATATAGAAAATAGGACCGAGAGCGACCTTAGGCAAAGCATTAAGCACAACAATATAAGGCTCAAGCACCTTCGATGCAAAGGTTGACCACCAGAAGAGAACTGCAATAGTCGTACCTAGCAGCATGGAGATGACGATTCCGACCAGAGTTTCCCATCCGGAAATCCAAGTATGTCTGAGCAGGCTTCCCTCTACAACAAGCTCGCGAAAGGAGGTTAGAAGCATTGACGGCTTACTCGTCAGCATCGGATCGATCCACTTCCATCTCGCTGCCAGCTCCCACAATGCAAGGAACACGATGAGCACAGACAAACGTGACAAACCGATCAGCCATAGCTTGCGCTTCTGGGCTTTGAGGTAGCTTTCATATAGAGGGGAAGTCATGCTACTCCAGCTCCTTCCAGATTGCGTTAAAGTATTCATTGTAACGGCCTGCCTCCCGCTTCTTCCACGGAGACAGATCATCACCCTCATCGAATTGAATCGAATATACGGTACTTATCGTGCTTGGTCGCTTGGACATGACCATCACTCGATCGGCCATACTTATCGCTTCTGAGAGATCATGTGTTACGAGAACGGCTGTTTTTCCTTGGTCCTTAATAATTTGGAGCACTTCCTCTGACAGAGTTAGACGGGTCTGATAATCCAAAGCTGAGAAAGGTTCATCCAGCAGTAATATATCGGGTTCTGCCACGAGAGTCCGAATCAGAGCAACTCGTTGCCGCATTCCGCCTGATAGCTGCGCGGGATTATGATGGGCAAATTCGCCTAATCCGTAACGTTGAAGAAGCTCCAATGCCTTGTGTTTTGCTTTACCCCGATCCATTCTACGAATTTCCGCTCCGACCATTAGATTACTAAGAACATCCCGCCATTCGAACAAATGGTCATGCTGCAGCATGTAACCAACCTTAGGAGAGGTGCTCGTCACTTCGTTGCCATCTATTTTAACCGTCCCGACTGTAGGTTTAAGCATCCCAGAAACGAGGGAAAGCAGCGTGCTTTTTCCGCAGCCGCTTGGCCCTACAATGCTAATAAACTCTCCTCGATCAATTGAAAGGTTAATATCGCGTAACGCCTCTGTTTCTTGCTTAAGCGTGAAATAGCTCAACCCGACACCTGTTAATTCAATTTGCCCCATAAGCTCATCAATCCGATTTTCCGATATTTTTCACGAAGCTCATGTCCACAACATCATCCATGCTTGCTATCTTCTCATCTGCCTTAAGCACACCATTCTCGACAAGTACATTTTGCAAAATATCGAATTGCTCCTTAGTCAGCTGTGGATCAGTCGACCAAGTCCCCTGGCTTTTGTAGCGTTCTACAGATTGAATGATAATATCTTCCGGTGTCCCCTCAAAAAAGGGCTTGAGAGCTTGCGTAATTTCATCCTTAGACGCAGTGCTGAGCCATCTAGCTCCTTCTGCTACAGCGGTCGTGAATTTCTGAATGGTTTGCGGATTTTTCCTAATGAAATCAGAAGTGGCGACGTAGGATGTTTCCGGGAAAGGTCCGAACGCTTCTCCTAATGAGGCTGCGAAATAAGCTTTGCCTTCCTTAACTAACGTGGAAGCGACTGGCTCAAACAGCTGGATGAAATCGCCCTGACCGCTAGCAAAGGCGCCTGCCATAGCTGGGGCTGCGATGTTCGTGACAACCTTGACGTCTTTGGCTTGCTCCTTAAGCAACGTTGAATTCAAAACCATTTGAGGAGCGCTGCCAGGCCTCCAACCAATGATCGTTTTACCTTGTAGGTCACTCCATTTGAAGTTATCTAGCTTCTCGCGGGAGAGCAGGAACGACCCATCCTTAGAAGTAAGCTGGTGGAAAACCTTAAGCGTCTTATCCCCTTTTTGATTGTAAATGTAAATACTCGTTTCCGGTCCGACCAAGGAGATATCCGCCGTCCCAGCGATTAAAGCAGCAGCCCCTTTATCTGAGCCTTGCGCGGTATTCATATCTACATCAAGCCCTTGTTCCTTGAAAAAGCCCTTCGACATCGCAATATAATGGGGGGCATAGAAGATGGAGCGGATGACCTCTGAAAATTTGACCTTTGTTAAAGGTACTGATTCTTTGTTGCTATTCTTACCGCAGGCAGCTACAACAATCACAAGCATGGTCGCGAGGAGCACTAGGGATATTTTTCTCACATTCATGTTAGTTCTCTCCCTCTCTTTCAGACGTTATTACTTGTATGTGAACGACTCGACAGGAGCCGGTATGGTGCTTTTAAATGCCAAAAAGACTTTGAATAGGTTAATATCCTATTCAAAGCCTAGGCTACGTGTTCATATGCTAATCGTTAACGACTACGCCTAACAAGTAGGCAAAGCCACGAACCTGATCGGAGCTCACGATGCAGCCCTGCAAGCCTTCCAACGTGACTCCAATAGATTGAAATTCACATGTACTTAAATTCATACCCGATAGTTTAGCACCCGAAAATTGTGCTTGATCGATGCCCGTTTCCGTGATTTCTACCTTGGAAAAAGCAGCCTCATAAAAATCAGCCTTGTCGAAATTGCTCCGCTTCACGCTTACATACTTCATATCTGTGAATCGATAAACCGAATACTGCCCATAACACTCATCGAATTTGACGTTTCTAATCGTGGAGCTCGATAGATCAAAGCCAAGCATTTTACAATGGTTGAATTCAACACGGTGTAAGATTGAATCCCGAAAGTTCACGTTCGATAGATCACAGCGATTAAACACGACGTCTGTAAGCTCAGCTCTCTCTAACGCTATTTCATCAAACACGACATTGTCGAAAACAATCCGATCAAAGATTACTTTATCTGCGGTTTGATTGGCTATCTTATCCTGGGTGAATCGGCCGTTCTCGAACACTTGCTTATCTTGCATTTCATAATCGGAAACGGTTAGCTGATCAAGTTCTTTAGGTATTCTCGGAGCATCCAGAATGCTCTTTTCTTTCTTCACTGCCATATTAGTATGCATCTCCTAGCTAAGTAGATTATTAAGTAATACGGTGGCGTGTTGTGGGGGCGGACTATTAGGCGCAATTTCGCTGCTTCTGTTAGCGATAGCGAACCGGGAGTTCACTATTGGGCGTAAATCTGCTGCTTCTTCCTCATTAACGTACTGTGCGTTCACTATGGGGCGTAAATCTGCTACTTCTTCCTCATTAACGAACTTTCCGTTCACTATGGTGAGGAAATCTGATACTTCTTCCTCATTAACGTACTGTCCGTTCACTATGGGGCGTAAATCTGCTGCTTCTTCCTCATTAACGTACTGTGCGTTCACTATGGGGCGTAAATCTGCTGCTTCTTCCTCATTAACGTACTGTGCGTTCACTATGGGGCGTAAATCTGCTGCTTCTTCCTCATTAACGTACTGTGCGTTCACTATGGGGCGTAAATCTACTGCTTCTTCCTCATTAACGTACTATGCGTTCACTATGGGACGTAATTCTGCTGGATTTTCCTCAATAATGAACTGTGCGTTCACTATGCGGCGTAAATCTGCTGCTTCTTCCTCATTAACGCACCGGGGGGCGCTAAAAGTCCGCTATTGCAGACAAGTCACGTTTATATCTAGCTAGCTAACATGTCCTTCTATTATGGACTTTCAGAGTAATAATGGGAAGCCGATTCTTGTCCGTTATTAATGGTAATGACTGAATTCCTATAACTGTAAATTTACGTAAGATATGAAGTTTATTATAGAGAGGAGTAGTTGATCGGCGTAGCTATTGGTTGGTTATATAAGGAGCTTTCTAGATACCGGGGGCGTATGAGAGGCTTCTTCAGAGTATTGGCTATGTGGGATAGCGAGAGCTATTTGTTATGTAGGGTTTCGAGAGTTATTTGGTTATGTGGGCAGCAAGGACTAATTGGTTGTATGTTTGGTTGTGTGGGGTAGCGAGGAGTTATTTAGGTATATAGGGTGGCGAGGAATTAGATACATCTGAGCTATTGAGAGCTTCGGGCAGTTTCTATGTTTCTATGAGAACATCAGACAGCTATGTGTCCATGTTATTGAGCTATTTTATTGCCTTATCCGCGCAAGCAGGAAGCATTAGCACCTCCTGCTCTGGTCGAGCGACTAATCCCTTCCGAGATCAACCTGCTCATACTCAATTGTGGGGGAGCTTCGAATGTGCTTATCCCCAAGAAAATTGCCCCTAACAGAAGGCTAAATCAAAATCTATCTCTCAAAATTTAAGGAAATCGGCGTCTCATCAAGGACACAAGCGCTGGCATCTGTTAGTAACTAGGAATTTCATGGTTGCTGGCGCGGCTTCAGCATTAAAGCACATATAACAGAATCGCGAAAAAGTGCATCACCGAGCCCGCTACGACAAACAGATGCCACACGGCATGATGATAAGGAAAGCCCCTCCAAATATAAAATATGGAGCCAACTGTATAGAGTAAACCACCAATAATGAGCAGTCGAATACCGCCGGGCATAAGCAAAGCTTGAAGCGGATGCCAAGCAAACACAATTAGCCAGCCCATCATGACGTAAAATAAAGTCGATAGCACTAGGAATTTTTTTGTGAAGAAAGCCTTAAATACGACACCACCGATCGCTAATCCCCAGACAATGCCGAACAATGTCCACCCGAGCGGACTGCGCAAGGTGACAAGCAGCAATGGCGTATAGGTGCCTGCAATAAATAAGTAAATGCACGAATGATCAAACGTTTCGAACAAATCCTTAACCTTACCCTCCGGAAAAGAATGAACTAGCGTTGACGCCGTATAAAGCATAAGCATCGTTACCCCGAATATTGTAAAGCTGACAACATGCCATGCCGTACCCTCTAAGCTAGCGAATACTATGAGTATCACAAGTCCCGCAATACTCAGCAAAGTCGCAAGACCATGCGTGATCGCATTCGCTACCTCTTCTCTTTTTGTATATACGTGTGTATCTGCCATTCTTATGTGCCGCCTTTCCTCTTGCTGTATTAAGACCAATCTATTACTTATATCTATAGTGGGGCTACCCCTTAGCTAACTTAATAGCTTCTGAGACAGCCCCAACTTATTCCGAACTATTTTACTCAATGGATACTTTATAAAAGGAAAGAAGGGGCAGGTAGGTCAATGAATCCAACGGATAATGCTTAGCTGGATCTCTTTCGTAACCACCGTGAACGTAAGCTTGTCCTTTAATCGCTCGACCAAGTGTTAGTTGTATCGTATTTCTTCCAGAAATGCGCCAATGTAGAGGCTCCACAAAACCATCCTCATCTTCAATCGTAAACACCTGCTCATTCGGACCTATGCTGACCAAGTACCCGCCTACATTGTTGAACTCCAATTCAACTGTTAGTTCGCCTTCAGCCTTAACGATGACTTGAGCACGGCTAATTTCCGGAGCCTGATAATGAACATTCCGTCCATATATTGTCGCAAGAGCAGCGCGGGCCATTCTTTCACCAATGAGCAGATTCCCCGCCGGACTATTATGTATTTCATCGGATAAAGGACAATCGATAGCTGGAACAACAGTAACATGAGGAATCTCCTTCGCTACCGCTCGTTGCGCTTCTCTTACGGTTCCCCAAGATTTATTTTCTTCAAGCGTTGGGTTGACACCAGTGTGACGGTTTAATTGGACGGTTATGAACGGTAGATCAGCTACTCCAAGATCTTGTCTCCAATGGCTAACCATAGTACCGAACCTCTTTGCATAGGTAACACTCTCGTCCGGATTCGCATCGCTGCACCCTTGATACCAAACGACACCTCTCACTGAACCACCGGCAGACTGAACGATACTTAGCATATTGCGATAAAGCGTGCCTTCTTCCTCTGGATTCCAAGCCTTCAGCGGAGAGCCACCTAAAGCCGTTTGGATGAGGCCGACCGGATAACCGGTTTCTCGTTTGAGTATTCGTGCAAAAGCTAGGAATGGGGAGTGACCAGGGTTGGCCGTCTCACGATTTTCGATATGAATTGTTTGCGTTGATTCGTTAAAAGGATGGGTAGCCAAGTCCCATTTTCCGCTATTTCGCAATAGGTGAATGCCCATTTCTGGTGCATCGTTAACTGGTCCTTTACCATAGCCGGCTGCATTGCTCTGCCCTGCAATTACCCAAAGATCACCGACTCCCACATGATGGATCATATCTCCACGCAAAGCCCATTCCAGCTCTTGATTTCCATTGATTTGCAAACATGTCTCGATACGATACAAGCCTCCGGCCGGCACGCGTTCTAACCGGACTTTCCAAGCTTGATTGTCTTCCATCACAGCTATCGTCCAACCAACAACCGTCTCAGAGGAATCTTCCCTAACTACCCGGGAATACACTTGAGCTCCAGTTAGCGTTTCCTCGTTTGTTGCCCAAGAGCCTGAAAGCTCAATCGAAGCTACTCCCTCGTGCTGCTGCAAGATGGACCAAGATTGTGGGCCATGCTCAATTACGACACCGATCTGCTTATTGCTCATCTGCTACACCTCATCTTAATAAGTTTTATGAAAAGATTGCTTGTTTAATTGAGCATATGGGTGGAGTTCCTCAGCCATTGTCGCGTTTTGCGACTATGAGGGGCGGCTCGCCTTGGTTTACTCCGCCATTGTCGCATTTTGCGACTATGAGGGGCGGCTCGCCTTGGTTTTCTCCTCCATTGTCGCGTTTTGCGACTATGGAGGGCGGCTCGCCCTGGTTTACTCCGTCATTGTCGCGTTTTGCGACTATGAGGGGCGGCTCGCCTTGGTTTTCTCCTCCATTGTCGCATTTTGCGACTATGGAGGGCGGCTCGCCCTGGTTTACTTCGCCATTGTCGCATTTTGAGACTATGAGGGGCGGCTCGCCTTGGTTTTCTCCTCCATTGTCGCATTTTGCGACTATGGAGGGCGGATCGCCCTGGTTTACTCCGCCATTGTCGCGTTTTGCGACTATGAGGGGCGGCTCGCCTTGGTTTTCTCCGCCATTGTCGCGTTTTGCGACTATGAGGGGCGGCTCGCCCAGGTTTACTACTCCATTGTTGCGTTTTGCGACTATGAGGGGGCGGCTCGCCTTGGTTTTCTCCGCCATTGTCGCATTTTGCGACTATGGAGGGCGGCTCGCCTCATTCTTCCCCATCATTGTCGCGTTTTGCGACTATGAGGGGCGGCTCGCCCTGGTTTTCTCCACCTTTGTCGCGGTTTGCGACTATGGAGGGCGGCTCGCCTCAATTATGTGCTATGTTATTGTTTATCCGCAGGATAGACGAGCCCGACCTGCTTACGAGCCTCGTCCATGACCTCTACAACTAAGAGGGAGTTGGCGTGAGAATTCAAATTAGATTGGCTAGCTCCACTTTGGATCAATTTAATAAACTCCTGAGCTTCGTAGAACATGGCATTGTCTACTTGCGGCCTTGTAATATCCTCGACAGTTCCATCTCGGTAACGAATTTTCACCTCGTCTGGCCTGCTTATTTTATCGAAGATGATCGTACCCTTCTCCCCTTGGATCTCGGCGCTTGCATAGGAATCTACGATTTTGGAATATTGAATGACCGCATCCATTCCCTTGCCTTCATAGGAGAGCAGGATGCTACCCGCGCCATCGACTCCGGAATCAAGCAGCATCGCACTTGCCTGGATTCGGTCTGGCTTGCCGAACAGCACCACTAACGGATAAATACAATAAACCCCCAAATCCATTAACGCCCCATTCGAAAATACAGGGTTAAAAGCATTAGGAATTTCCTCACCTTTTTTGTAAATATCATATCTGGACGAATACTGGCAATAGCTTGCAAAGTAACGCCGAATAGGTCCAATCTTATGTAAGTTTTCTTGAATGGCACCGAAATTCGGTGTAAATGTTGACTTCATCGCTTCCATAAGTACAACGCCTTTATTCGCAGCAACTTCTATCATACGCTGCACCTCGTGGGCATTAGAGGCAAGCGGCTTCTCACACAACACATGCTTTCCATGATTCATGCACAAAATCGCTTGATCAATATGATAGGAATTGGGACTAGCAATATAGACAGCATCCCATTCGGGGCTGGAAGCAAATTGCTCCAGATCTGTGTAAACGTGCGAAATACCGTGCTTGTCCGCAAATTTACGGCCTTGAGCTTCGGTCCTAGAATATACAGAGGTTAGTGTAAAATCCCCGAGCTGGCTAGCTGCATTAATGAATTCTTCTGTGATCCAGTTTGTTCCGATAATACCGAATTTGATCATGATGACAATTCCTTCTCTCTTAGAGGTTAAATAAATCGATTTGCTCTGGCTTTTCTACAACGGGAATGTCCAGCAAACGCATAAACTGCTTAGCATTGCCGGCTGCATGTCCTCCAGAGTTATTGTTAAAAATAACTCCAATCGTCGAAGATTGACCGCACAGCAGCCTAATACGATCCTTCCATTCTTTCAGCTCTTCCTCATTATAGTCGTACAAATATCGTACCTCTCTCCAATTTGGAGCTCCACTTTGGTTCCAGCCGCTAATGTTTCGTCCATGCATCCGAACGAGTGTAAATTCCGAATGACTAGCTTCGAGGACAGTGGGAATCGATCCAAGCCCAGCTTGCGGCTCGTCACAAATGCTATGTATCCAGCCTTCCTCTTTCATAAAGGCAAGCGTCTTCTCTCTATAATTCGGCGCAAACCAGCTCTGATGACGAAATTCAAGCGCGCACGGAAAACCCTCCATACGCTTCTTCGTCTCCCTTAATAAACGTACATTATCCTTCGTACAATCGAACCACGGAGGATATTGAAATAACCCCGCTGCTAATTTACCAGCTTCCATCACAGGCTCTAAGCTCTCACGGAATGCCGCATACATCTCGTTATCCGTTTCATAGTAAGGCTTCCCGCGGAGATGACCCGTCATTCCTTGATAAGCTTTTACTAGAAACTGAAATCCATCAGGCGTTTCCTCTGCATAGCGTGCCATCCGTTCCTTAGGCTGAACCGCATAGAACGAGCTGTCCAGTTCAACAATTGAGAAATACTTGCTATAGCTTTTGAGCTTATCCTTCGCTGTAGTGCCGAGAGGATACAAAGCATCGTGGTCTCCCCAACCCGTCAAGCCGACGAGAATCATTTGTGGCACCTCCACTTTTCTTAATCCATAGTCGATTAAGCATTACCCTGATACTAAAACTTTATCAGACAATCATCAAGTGCTCTCAGCAGATTAAATTCCACTATTAAAACCCATTATTACGAGAAGCAACCTCCGACAATGTATATTACAATCCCATGACAACCGCAACTTTTCGACATTAATTTCGTTCATTATACGTCAAGTCATTCTGAGTTACGTTAAGCAACGACAACAAGAGAGGTGTAAGAAACAGAGAAATGAGAGAATTAAATGTAGAAAATAAGCAAGCTACACTAACCGACACTTACCGAGAGACATCGCCTAGGAAGAAGCGCGGAGGCTCCTTTTTCTTTTATGCCATTGTATGGCTTATTTTAATTTCTTGCGGTGTTTTCGGGGCCAAGCTCTATTCCGACCACATTCAGCAGCAAGTCTCCTCAGATTTAGAGAAGCAAACAGCTAGTCAATTATCCGCTATGCAGCGAGATTACGACGTTCGCTTAACCAAGCTCGAAGATGGCTATAAGGAGCAGCTCTCTCAGATGGATGGCAAGATCCAAGCACTTAACGAGCTGCTTACGTTTACGAAAGACAATGCGGACTCCAAGACCGACAACAGTAACAAGCTCTATTCGCAATTAGCCGAAGTGAAGAAGCAGCTGAGTGAGCTCAAAAAGAGTCTGGATGTTCTCAAATGAGCGGATTATCGATACGGTATATTAATCGAACGATTCTTCTTGCCTGCACACCTTTCATTGGAATGATAATATGGATGCTAATAGCGAACATTGGAGTTGTAATGACAGAGGATTCATTTCCACAGCATGTGAGTGAAGCTACGGATCCAAGTCGCTCTTCCTCCAAAACAATAGAAGCGCTTGGACAAGCAGAGACTATTGCCAATGGAACAGGAAAGTCTATTAAAAAGCAATTGACCTTATACAACAAGACGAATGCAGACATGAAACAAATTGCTACCCTAGCGAAAAGCCAAGCCTCGAGGCCCTATCAAATTTATGATCGACGGATTACTGGCAAGCTAGGAAAACCTGCCTCTACTATTCAGTCAGACAAGCTTCAAGCTCAGCTATTTTACTTGGGAACGGACAACTTTCAAGCCTATGCTCTGAAAATAAAGCTTAAGCACAAGGATGCAATGAAGCTAGTGCTTGGAAATGACAAGCAGGGTGGAGCGGAAACAACATTGTCTGCGGTTAATCGGTATAAAGCCGCTGTCGGCGTTAATGCTGGGGGCTTTGCAGATAGTGGAGGTAAACGTTATCCGCTTAGCACCACGGTCGTTGACGGACAATATGTGGGTGACTTTCAAGCGTCCTTTAAAGACTTGTTCTTCGTTGGACTAGACGACAACAACAAGCTTGTTGGAGGGAAATTTTCTAGCAAGGAGCAGTTAGACGCTCTCGGCCCTAAATTCGGAGCATCCTTCGTGCCAGTCCTACTGCAAAATGGCCGTAAGACAGAGATTCCTTCTAAATGGCAAACGAGTCCGAAACGTGCGCCGCGCACAGTCATTGCAAGCTATAAAGATGACCAACTGCTTTTCCTTATCGCTGATGGCTATAACGAGAAGGGAAGCTCTGGCGCGACATTGGAAGAGATGCAAATTTTGTTGCAGCGTTTCGGAGCCTTAGACGGCTACAACCTTGATGGAGGCGGCTCGACCTCGCTTGTGTTTAACGGGAGAGTTATTAACACCCCATCCGACGGAAATCTGCGCAAGCTTCCTACTAACTTCTTGTTTTTTAAGTAAATGTACATATGCGAATGAATAAGCAAACTAACATGTCTTCTCACATCGAGGGGGCATGTTAGTTTTTTTAAACATATTTTTGTGCGCATTGCCAGTTTCCTTTCTCTCATTCTTCCATTACAATCAAATCAGATATTCATGTCATTTTTTATAACATCATTGTTATGCAGAGGGGATAGCTATGAGCATTGAAGCAGACAACAGCGCGATTTCCCCTTCCATTCCACAAGGGATGCTTCTCGCCTATTTTCAGCCGATTATCGCACTAGAGACCGGCAATATTGTTGGATACGAAGCACTTGGCAGACAGCTTAAAGATGGAATTATTAGTAGCTTGGGACCCTTCTTCTCCGATTCGAGCGTACCTGTCGAGCAGCATGTATGTGTCGACCGCTTACTTCGCGAGCAGGCAATCTCCAAGCTTAGCACGTTGATAGACCCTCCAACCATATACATCAATTTAAAGCCTTCGTGGATTTATCAGCACTACAAAAGCTCAGGAGAGCTGCACACGTTGCAATTACTCGACAAGTATGGGATTAATCCTAACAAGGTTTGCATTGAGATTACGGAGGAAGAATTTTGCGGCTCGATGGCAGAGCTTAATGAAATCATTAACCTTTACCGTGCTCACGGCTGTCAAATTGCCATTGATGACATTGGCACAGGCTTCAGTAATTTCGATCGAATCGCTCAAATACAGCCTAATCTATTAAAGGTCGATATTCATTTGATGAAAAAAAGTGCAAGCCATAGCGGTTATTTGGGAGTTCTGCGTTCGTTCTCCACTTTGGCAGAGCAAATTGGGGCCTCCCTTCTAGTAGAAGGTGTGGAGACGAGTCAGGATCTTAAACGCGCCATTCAAATCGGGGCTAGATATGTTCAAGGCTTTTTGTTCTCTCAGGCTGAGCCTGAATTTCGATCTAAAGAAACTTTCGCTACATTAATAGAGACCGCGCTAGATGAGCACCGACAGCAGCTTCAAGCGTCTAGGCAATTGTGGGAGCAGTTAGGAAAAGATCTCGTCAGCACCATACAAACGTCCGGAATCCACACTTTTCTAGAGCAAGCCCAGAAATTATCACCCGGAGGTTCGGATGCCTACATGGATTCAGAACTGGCCGATGAAGTCGTTGCACATCTATTGCCTCACTTGGATATATCCTGTATGCGCGTGTATCTTTGCCGCAGTAACGGCATTCAAATATCAGCAAACCATTATCGTAATCATACAGAAACCTGGCAAATAAACTTAGATTACCGTAAGGCGGATTGGAGCTGGAGACCTTATTTCATCCCTCATCTCTCGCATGATGATTCACGAATTGAAGCTAAAGTTTCAACCAAATATGCAGATCTGGATACACATGCGTGGATCAGAACCCTTTCCATTCCCATCAGCAAGGAGCTCGTGCTCCTCATCGATATTGCGGATAATACTGATTAGGCTTATTTAGGTCATGTTGGGGATTTGAGAGCATTAGACATACAAAGTATGGTTAATCGTCAGATGGACGAGGTTTGGGGAGCATTAGACATACTATGTATGGTTAATCGTCGGATAGACGAAAATGTAGCCGTCAGGGAAATTCGCCCTGACGGTCCTTTCGAGTTTGGTGGGTGTGTAAGGGAACACCCACCCGAATACCCCTCTGCCTACTTTACAAACTCTACCGTATAGCCCTTTTTCTCCAGTAAAGAAACTAGTCCCTGTTTACCGACCATGTGCAAGGAGCCGACTGCTACTAAGTATGTTCCGTCTTCCCCATCTGCTAGGTGATGATCAATTTTTTTAACCATCTCAATGTTCCGATTAACGAGGAAATTGTTGTTATACTCATCGAATAGCTTCCCCATCGACTTTTTACCTTCTTTTTCATATTGGACATGCATGTTTTTCAGCAAATCTAGATTGCCCAGTGTCCACATGTCCATTAGCTGCTTAAGTCCAATAGCCCCTAACTTAGAGTTAGCTACAGTTTGATGAAAATAAAGCTTTTGCAATTCATCCGAAAACCCATCAAACAGCCCAATTTGCGACTCCATGCTTTCCAGCTCTATGACTGTTTTGCCACTATTATGGGCTTTCTTAGCAATATACTTGTCGATTCCATCGGAGCTCATGTACTTCATTGCCGGTAAGCCTTCCAAAGTCATAGCTGCATACCACGGCTCATACGTATCGAATATCTTAACACCGACACCCAATGACTTCTTCATAACCTTTTCAAATTGCGTATAATCCTCTTCCGACACATGATCCTTTAAGCTAGTTCCATCCGTCAAAAGTGCCTTCTCATTAACAAGCTTCAACGTCTCCATCTGATCTACTTTGGTCAAATCCAGCTCAAGAGCAATGAAATCTGACTCGTCTATGGCCTGCTCCAATTCTGGAACAAGCGGATACATCGCTTCCCTTGTCACATGAATGGTACCGACCAAGTAGCCTTGATTTTTTCCTCCGGAAATTTTCCAAAGAAAGCCTTTGGAGCCTGAACCTTGATCGGATGAATCCTCTGTGGATGGCGTAGTTGACGGCTCAGTTGATGATACAGATACAGCTGCAGATTCCGAAGGTACGGGCGTTGTAACCACTGCTAACTCTTTGTTATTTCCCTTAGAGCCCGAGCTACAAGAAGCCAGTACCAGTGCAACCAATAATACTGCGAAAATTGTATAAATCCTCTTAATCATTTTATCTCTCCCCCCCCCCCTTCAGAGCTTTCGCGTTTTTATTATCCTCATATGTCTCTATACAGTCTGACTCTCCTGGCCCTTCCGCTCCGAAGGCAGCAAGTTGACAACAATAAGGTTTACTATAGCAATCGCCAGAATAAGGGTAAATATGAGATGCATTCCGTCTGCCATCTTCACAGGCGTTTCTACTGTCACCACGTGATTAAACAGCATCCCGAATACGGCAACCGCGACCGTCTGGCCTAATGCACCCATTAATGAGTTCGTTGACGTTGCTACCCCCCGGTTATTTCCCGCAGCTGCGTTCTGAATAGTTACGATAGCCGTAGTGCTAAGAAATCCCATACCGAACCCAATAACAATTACAATTCCGATAATTTGAAGATAGGAGGAGGTCATATCAAAAGTATAAAGCCAGATCGCTCCTCCCATTACAAAAATCGTCCCTAACGTCATGAACCTTTTCGCACCAAAACGGAACATATATCTTCCAGATAGATTAGCAGCGATAGGCCAAGCAATTGACATAGGCATGAGCATCAAGCCTGACTTAGTAGCGCTGTACCCCATAACATTCTGTATCCAGAGTGGAATATATATCGTAACCCCAGCAACAACGCAAAATCCAAAAAAACCTAGCACATAGGGAATTGCCATCCGTCTTTCGCGAAATAACAGCAATGGCAGCATGGGCTCCTTCGCCTTTGTCTCCACGCGTAGGAACAGTAGCAGAAAAACAGCAGCTAATAGGAAAAGAACCAATATGATCGAAGAGTCCCAAGCATAGGTCTCGCCACCAGTCAGCAATGCAAGAAGTAAGCTAGAGATACATATGGTAAAGGTTAATGCCCCGAGATAGTCAATGCTCTTGGATACCTTAGAGAAGCGTTCATGTAGGAACCCAAACACGAGGATAAAAGATATAATGCTAACCGGAATATTCATATAGAAAATCCAGCGCCAAGAGATCGTATCGACGAAGTAGCCGCCAACGAACGGTCCAATTAAGCCAGCGATCGACCATACGGAAGCAAGAATACCTTGAACCTTACCCCGCTGCTCACCTGTGTATAAATCTCCTATAATGGTAAACGTGACGGGTGTCAGTGCGCCAGCACCTATTCCTTGAATAGCCCGAAACCAAATCAGCTCAGGCATGGATTGGGCAGCACCACATAGTATTGAGCCAATCAAGAATAAGGCTAACCCTACTGTAAAAATAGACTTTCTTCCATAGAGATCCGCCAGCTTCCCGAATATGGGAGTTGTGACGCAAGTCGTCAGTGTATAGATTGAAAATATCCAGCTAAGCAGACTTAACCCATTTAAGTCCTTAGCAATGCTTGTCGTTGCCGTCGTAACAACGGTAGAATCGAGTGCACCGATGAATAGCGCGGCCAGGAGTCCTATGGTTACGACAGTACGATTTGTTCTCTTTTGAGACATTATTAAGTCCTACTTCCTTTGGTTTATCGCAATCCATTCCTATTAAAAAGAAAGAGGCCCTGCACGAATGAAAGGCCTCTTACTAGTTAAGCTTCTTATTCTAATGATTCGGATGTTCTTCAATCACTTTAACGGCATTTGTAATTTCTCTTAATACATCAGATTGCAGCTGCGGCTCCAAGTAATGCGCTTTAATGTAGGCTTCGCCGGCCTGGCTTGACGTATAGTGAGGAGTAAGATGATTGAGTGTCAGCAAAATAATATCTAGCTGGCATTTATCACAAGCACATTTCAATGCCCCGGTCTTTACGTAATTATCTTCGAATAAATGACTAACAATAGGCTCCATCACATTAAGAATGGACAAGTCCCGAGATGAAATCAATATTAACACTCCTTTTGGAAATCCAATTTCATTATACTAAAAAACAGAATCCTAAACATTAACAATTTTTTAGTTATGAGCTTATCTTTCTATACCCCTTTAATAACTGCGATGGGGTGGCATTTGGCAACAACAGAAGCCAGTTGGGCACCAACAACGCTATCAATAATTTGATCAATGCTTTTGTAGGCTTGGGGACTTTCATCTAGAATTGATTCCAACGACTTGTGATTCACAATAATTTCATCCTCTTGCCCAATACGCATAGATGAAGCGAATTCCTCTACTGTTACTAGCTGTTTCGAAGCATTCCTAGAGCGAATGCGCCCTGCACCATGACAAATGGAATAATGATTGCTTTCACCCTCCGGACGACCAACCATTAGATATGAAGCTGAACCCATTGAGCCTGGAATGAGCGCTGGATGACCCGTATTCAAAAAAGGCAATGGATTATCCGGATGACCCGGAGGCAATGCACGAGTCGCTCCTTTGCGATGTACGAAAAAGGATTTACCTCTCTGCTCTTCTTCCCAAGCATAATTGTGCATTAAATCATACAACGTGCTCATTTCGAATTTGGGGCCTAGCACTTCTCTACACGCTTCTCGAATGCTATTAGCAATGAGATGGCGATTAACGACTGCATAGTTAAGTGCCGAGTACATCAGATTCAAGTAAGCTTGACCTGCATCGCTGTGAAGCGGCGCAAAGGCAAGCTTGGGATCAGCCGTGCCTAAGCCGTTCATGCGCATGAACTTGGCAACCTCCGATCCACAGTGTTGATTAACAGAACCACCCCATGCACGCGAGCCAGAATGAATCATAATGACAATTTGACCATCCACCAATCCCCACTGCTCCGCAACTTCTCGATTATCCTCATGAATTTCGATCGTTTGGATTTCTGCAAAATGATTCCCCCGACCAAGCGTCCCTAACTGGCGATGCGCTCTATGCCATACCTGCTCTGGAATTCGCTCTAAATAGCTTTCATCGAATTGAAATCGGCTATGCTCGACATGGGTCAGTGAGGTTGCTTTACGAGGGGTATAGGCATCTGGTACATATTTTTTAGGAAGCCCATGCAGCCCCTTTACTACAATTTGCTCTAAGCGAAAGTCCGAATAATGACCGCGGGCTTGCTCTTCAACCGGAAGCATACGCTCGATTGCCTTTACAAGCCTTCGCCGCAGCTTCACATCCTTCAAATCATGAGCTGATAAATTCGTTAGGTGCACGCGCATCCCACAGCCAATATCGCTCCCTACAATGGAAGGCGATACGAATGCATTTTCTGTGTCCCATACTGCTGTTGTCCCGATGCATGTACCTATGCCAACATGAACGTCCGGGGTATAGCCCATATAGCGGATGTTCGGAATTTGTAGGTTGTTGTTGGCCATCTCGAACACCTTTCCGTCCAACGCATTGTATAATTCGTTGCTGGCATACACATGAACATCTCCTGCAGTGAGCTTCATTTGCCTATAATAAGTGTTTGTATTTCCGTTTGGTTGTTCTGTTAACATATTGTTCATCATTTCCTTTATCTTTTTTTTATTTGGTTGGAACGCTTGAAATAACACAAAAAGACCGCAAGCCATAGCTCGCGGTCTTCTTGTGCAAAGAAAATACTAAAGGAATACGATCGGTTACGGCATCCGCCGTCCGTCGCTAAACCTTCTTCTTCCTTGCCAATTCCCGTAGAGGCCAATGGACATGTCTCTTCATATTCAGTTTCTGTGCTGCTGCGATGGAACTCATTGCTGGTGTAGGGTTAAATAGGGTCATGTTCATTGGCCTCCTTTCATAATTTGATAACGCTAATCATAAGCGGGGTGGGAAGTTCTGTCAATCCTTTATTTATCCTTTTTTATTTCAAAATTCTCGAGACAAGACTTACATATACAGGTCTTGTTTATCAGCTCGGGAGGGACGCTTTTGAAAATATCAGGCGGAAATGTGGCTTTGCTGCACCAACAGGAGCCTTGCGGCAGTCCTGACAAATTACCACAATTGTTGCCCTTGCCACACAAGGGACAATGATTGGCGTTATTCGCTTGCATCAGGTTAATTCCCCCTTCCCTTGTGTGCAGCCGCTTTGAATACATGAGAAAGGCGAGAGCTTCATAACGAGCTCTCGCCTTTCTCACAGCTATTTCGACTGTTAGATTACCAGTTTCTAGCTTTCAAGAATTGAACTGCTGCAGCAATATCTGCCTCAGGATTTGTTCCGACTTCGCGTTCGATCGTAAGATATCCATTATAACCGATGTCTCTTAGGGCTTTCAAATAAAGCTCCCAATTCACACCACCCTGTCCTAGTGGAACCTCCCTGAACGCATCTCCCGATTCGGCATCCTCAGCTATTTTGTCATGATCAAGTCCCTCGTAGCCAAGGAAGCCATAAATTTGACGAGGATCAACCTCACGAAGCCTAATCCCATCCTTAGCATGCGTATGGACGATATAGTCCTTCAGATTATGGACTCCTTGAGCCGGATCATCACCAGTTACCATGACCATATTAGCAGGGTCAAAATTTACAGAGAGTCCATTCGAGCTTAGACCATCTAGAAAGCTCTTCAAATGCGCTGACGTCTCCGGTCCCGTCTCAATCGCAAAATACGCATTCATGCTCGTTGCATAACGACTCAATTCATCGCAAGCATTGTGCAACGATTCATAGATTTCGCTGTTACGGTCATCCGGAACAATTCCGATATGGGTAGTTACGACGTTCGTGCCCAATTCGACAGCCAAGTCCAATATACGTTTAGATTTTTCTATTTTCTCTGCATTAACCGTCTTATCTTGAAAGCCATGTCCGCCAAGATCACCAACTAATGCCGATATTTGCAGACCTAACGATTCAATATAGGACTTATATTCCTTGCGTGCTGAGGACGACAAATTTGCCGGATCCATTTCTCCCGATACCGCATAAATTTGAACGCCATCTGCCCCTACTTCGCGTGCTTTAATAAGTCCTTCACGAACACCTACTCTAAAGCTATCCACGATGACTCCAATTTTCCAAGGTTGCAAAATTTCTGTCATATTAATCATGCTCCTTTAGCCTATTAGACTTCTTCCCATAATCTTTTGACATTATTAAGCGCTACCTCAGTAGCCATTACGCATGGCTCCATGCCTTCGAATTCAATAGAAAGGTACCCGTCATAGCCGGAATTTTTTACGATCCGTAGCACGGAACGAATGTCGAGGTCCCCCTGTCCAACAATAGCACCACGCAAGAAATTACCCCCAGAAGAACGGAACCAGCCCGCTCCTGGATCTTGATATTCTGGTCTCAGATAGAAATCCTTCACGTGAACGATAGATGCATAAGGAATGTTATTGCGCACTGCAGTTACTGGATTCTCATCAACGCATACAAAATTACCAATATCTAATGTCGTGCGGAAGTTATCCCGATTTACTTCATTTATTAAAGCTTGAACTCTATCACTTGCCTGAATGTAATAGCCGTGATTTTCAACGCTTGTTGTAATTCCAAAGGCTGCGGCATAATCCGCAATGGCACGACAAGCATCAGCTAGCTTAGGCAAATCCTTCATAAATTGCTTGATAGATTTATCTTCGGAATTTGCAACGTCATGTCGCATAAGCTTTACGCCTAAGGCAGCCGCGACATCGACCTCTCTTTTTACCCGTTCAATCTCTGCTTCATAAGCTTGCTCATCTAGACCAGCAAAATTAGCACCAATGGCATAATTAGAAATATCAATACCAACCTCAGCCGCTTTACTCTTAATGGCTTGAATCAGCTCAGGGTTATCCACTAGATCCAATCCAAGCGAAACAACCTCAACATGCTCCCCACCCATATCTGCTATACGACCGATGACTTGAAGGATGTCCATTGATCCAGCCTGAACCTCTTGCCAGAAGCAGTAAGTACTTATACCGAATTTCATAAGTGAACTTCCTCTCCTTTAGCAGCAGATTCATAGATTGCACATAGAATCTTCATCATTTCTACTCCATCCTCAACAGGGCTCAGAGGCTGTTCGCCTTTGACGATACAATCAATGAAATGATTGATTTCGTTCTGGAATGCAGGCTCCCCTTGGAATCCCGCCTCGCTGTTCGTTTGCGGCTGGATATTAAGGATAGTGTTGTACTTCTCAGTCACGATGGCAATCTCAGGATCGATCTCGAAGCCACCCTTGTCCCCATATAGCTTCACAGAGCCTTCATCTTGCTTGGCATGAAGAGAGTAGCTCACATCAACTAGAATAGACGCGCCATTTTCGAAACGAATTAGAGCATTAGCCATATCCTCTACCGTATTTTTCGAGGCATCATAATCTGCCGCTTTGTAGAAGCTCAAATGCTCAATATGTGAACGATTGCCTAGCTTCTTGTACGTATTGGCGCTTACTGTTTTAACCTTTGGTCTGCCCATCAAGTACCAGCAAAGATCAATAACGTGAACGCCGATATCGATAAGCGGGCCTCCACCAGAGCGTTCAACATCAGCGAACCAGCCACCAGGATTGCCAAGACGGCGAATCGTCGAAGCTTTAGCATAATACAGGTCTCCGAATTCCCCTTGGTCAGCGAATTCGCGGAGCATAACTACGTTTGGATCAAATCTGCGAACATAACCAATTTGTAGCAGCTTGCCTGATTCACGAACTGCTTCCTGAACTTCAAGCGCTTCTGCAACCGTGCGGCATAGTGGTTTTTCAACAAGCACATGCTTGCCGGCTTTAAGCGCAGCTATACTGATCGAAGCGTGGGTATTGTTCCAAGTACAGATGCTTACTGCATCAATATCTGGATCAGCCAGTAAAGCATTATAATCTGTATACGTTTTGCTAGCTCCATATTTCGTTGCAACTTGACGCGCCCTGTCCTCGTTCAAATCACAAATTGCACTAATAGTTGCGTTGGGGTTCTGTGAATACGCATTCAAATGCGTTTCTGAAATAGATCCAGTTCCGATGACACCAATTCTAATTTGGCTCACTTTGCTCAACTCTCCCTATGAATAACATTTATTCTTAATTCGTATTATAATGGGATTAGGTTTAGTTGCCATGAATAAGCATGCTATTTGTTTGTACAATCGTGCTATGCAGGAGTGAGGAACATGGAGAGAGTAGCTTCATTACGCGAACCGATGGACATGCCTGACCCGACATTTCCTATTAAGATTAACCCTCGCCAGACCTATACTATGGTTGTAGGGGAAACTCTATTTGTTCATCATTGGCACGAGCATATGGAATTTTTATTTTTTGTAGCTGGAAAAGCAACAATTGAGTGCGGATCTGTTCCCATTTCGTTCGAAGCAGGCGAGCTATGCGTTGTTAATAGCAACGAGCTGCATTATGGAATTGCGGCTTCAGAGGATTTATCCTATTATGCGATGATTGTTGATGTCTCTTTACTTCACAGTCATTCCATTGATGCTATAGAAACTAAGTTTATTACACCGATTATCCAAAACCGAATTTTATTTCAAAATTACATTTCTAAAGACGAAGAAGTAACTCAATGTATGCATGCCATCATTAGAGAGTTAGACAATAAAGAGCTAGGCTATGAGCTATCTGTTAAATCCTACCTCTATCAACTACTGTCCATTCTCGTTCGTAAGTATCTTGCAACACTAACCGAGCTTGACCAATATCGTCTCAGACTTAAGGAGCTAGAACGGCTCTCTCCTGTCTTTGCCTATATTGACGAGAACTATCAGGACAAGCTTACCGTGCAGTTGCTTGCCGATCATATTGGTTTGAGTCGGTTTCATTTCAGCCGATTGTTCAAACAGGTGACCGATAAATCGTTAGTTGAATTCATTAATCTAGTCCGCATTAACAAATCCGAAAGCTTGCTTCGTAACACACGCATGAATATATCAGAAATCGCTCTCGCAACCGGATTTAGTGATATTTACTATTTTAGCCGGACGTTCAAAAGAATGAAGAAGGTGTCTCCCACGAACTGGAGAAACAATGACACTGAGGGCATAGAAGAAAGTGCACCGGCTGATTGATCGCCCGTGCACTTTGTTTGTTTACAGAATCATGCGATTTTTGGTATATCGATTTGCGTAAGAGGAGGCGCCGTAGGCATCGGGCTTTACTCGCGGGGCATACATTCCCATCGCTTCCACGCGATCGACCATTTCTTGAACATAGAGGGCTGTTTGATTTACAACTAGTTCGGTGCCTGCATCAATGTCAATGTAGGCTTCAAGCATAGCCCCTTGACAGATGTTCGGAAGGAGTAGTTCCTCCATCTTCATGACCGCAATTTCATCGAAGTAACTTGCTACCCTTTGCGAAAAAGAGGTTTCCAGCATTAGCTTCTCCCTAATCGAGGTGAGCTGTCTTGGAACCGCTAGCTCACGATAACACGCCCATGCTCCTTTCCCTCTTCGATGAATGACGATACCTGTCACAAACTTTGTTTGCCCACGGTGAACCTGACTATCGGTACCGATAACAAAATGATAAGAGCTTCGCGGATCTTGGGTAATAAAGCTCAAAATCCGTTCGAGCACATGATCAAGGCTTAACTCACTCTCCGAAACATTCTGAAAGCTCAAATCGTCCCAAGTTGAAATTGTACTCATCATCGTCAATACATTCACCTCTGCCATGCATGCTGTCTTATTATCTATTGTATGGCGTCAATGACCGGACTCGAACCAAAGCACCTCAGTAAACCTCCTTTTCTTATAGCTGGCTTGTTTATCGCATGAGTTTACTCGCAAGGGAAAGGACACTATAATTAATAAAGTAACTCCATTAACAAAATGAAAACCCAGACAAAGGGGATTTTTTATATGCTGAGCAAAGTACTTATAGTAACCGCCGTCGAAGCTGAAAAAGAGGCGGTTTTACGAGGTTTATCAGGAGACAGCCGCTTCGAGGTGCTAGTTGGGGGAGTCGGGCCTGTAGCTGCGGCGGTTAGCACTGCTACTAAATTAGCTTGGGCTTCGATTGCGGATTCGAGAGCTGTAACACCGCGTTACGATTTAGTTGTTAGTGCTGGTATCGGTGGAGGGTTCGAGGAACAAGCAGCTATCGGCTCTATCGTCATTGCAAATGAGGTTATATCCGCAGATCTTGGGGCGGAAACCCCCGAGGGCTTCGCAAGTGTGGACAAGCTGGGATTCGGGAGCAGTCGTTTGCAGGTAGATTTAGAATTGTCGTCCCGATTGGCGGAAGCCATACTCGCCGGGGGACATTCGGTATGTGTTGGTCCTATTCTTACGCTGTCTACGGTTACAGGTACAGCCTTGACTGCTTCGGAGCTAGCTGAGCGAATTCCGGGAGCAGCAGCCGAAGCGATGGAAGGGTATGGTGTTGCCGCTGCGGCTCATAATAGCGGGATTCCTTTCATAGAAATACGCACAATTTCCAACAAAGTCGGTCCCCGTGATAGAGCAGCATGGCGTATCGGAGATGCCCTCGCCGCACTTGAAATAGCAAGCACTCGCTTATCGGAGGTAATCTAATGAAAATCGCATTTTCACCTTGTCCGAATGACACCTTTGTTTTCCATGCTTTAGTACACGGACTTATTCCGGGCACACCGGAGTTCGATGTCACTTATGCAGATATTCATATTACTAACAATCTAGCTGCCAATTCTGATGAGCTGGATATTATGAAAATTTCCTTTGCCGCCATGCCATGGATTTCCCCCGAGTATAAGCTCATTCCTTGCGGTGGTGCTCTTGGCCGGGGATGTGGACCTTTGGTTTTGACGGCTGGGGGGAGTATTGATGGTGGGGCTGATGGTGGGGCTGCGGGAAGTAGTGATGGTGGCGTTGCTGGAAGTACTGATGAAATCGCGGCGAAGGGTGCTTCTCTTCTTTCTGGCAAAAGAGTCGCCGTACCAAGCGAGCGTTCTACTGCTTATTTGCTATTCCGACTTTGGGCAGCGCAGAACGTCCCCGGCGGTATCGGTGAAATTGTGGTAATGCCTTTTCACGAAATTATGCCAGCAATTCGAGATGGTCTCATCGACGCTGGTCTCGTTATCCACGAGGCTCGCTTTACTTACCAGAATTACGGCCTCTCCAAAGTCGTAGATTTGGGAAGCTGGTGGGAATCCGACACAGGGTTGCCTATTCCACTAGGGGCGATTATTGCTCGTCGTTCTCTAGATCTTGCCACGATCAGCACATGGATTCGCAAGTCAGTAGAATATGCTTGGCAGCATCCAGATGCTTCTAAGGAATATGTACTTCACCACGCTCAAGAAATGGACCCAAGTGTCGCTCAATCTCACATCGACCTGTATGTCAACGAATTTACAGCTGATTTAGGAGACGAAGGCTTTGCCGCAATAACCAATCTGCTACAACGTGCCATGGACGAGGGGCTAGTCCCCCAAATGGATTTAGCAGCTCTGAGATAGCAAAGACATTAGCTTCACAAAGCCATCACTTTAGTACAACTACACACCAACATTCCCGAAACATAAGACACAATTAGCAACAACGATCCAAAACATCTCTAATGACTCACTCAAGCTACCTTGTAAGATCAATAACGATTAAAAACATTCTACTTGAGCCAATATGACTCACCCAAACGCCAAAAAGTCAGCAACGACGATACAAAACATCTTTAATGGCAACTCAGGCTACCTCGGGAGAGCAATAACGATTAATAACATTCTACTTGAGCCAATATGACTCATCCAAACGCCAAAAAGTCAGCAACAACGATACAAAACATTGCTCTTCCACCGTTCCACCCAGGGTTCGAGACCAATAAGGATGAATTACATCCTACTTCTTTAAATGCAGAGTACTAGAACGCAAAAAAGTCCTAGTACTCTGCTCACTAGGTCCGGAAGAGGCTCGATTGGTGCGCGTTGTACGATTATTTCGAGCAACGTGTCTCGGAAGCGGCACGATTGGGGCGAGTTGTACGATTATTTCGAGTAACGAGGCTCGGAAGAGACAGGTTTGATGGGCGTTGTACGATTATTTCGAGCAACAAGGCCCGGGAGAGGCACGATTCGTGGGCGTTGTACGATGTTTTCGAGTAACGGGGCTTGAAAGAGGCACGTTTGGTGGGCGTTGTATGATTATTTCGAGCAACAAGGTCCGTAAGCGGCTCGATTGGTGCGCGTAGTACGATTATTTCGAGTAACGAGGTCCGGGAGAGGCACGATTGGTGCACGTTGTACGATTATTTCGAGCAACGGGGTCCGGAAGAGGCACGTTTGGTGCACGTTGTACGATTATTTCGAGCAACGAGACTCAAAAGAGTCATGTTTGTTAAGAGATGTGCGATTATTTCGAGCAACGATAATCGGAAGCGGCGAAAGTGGCCGGGAACGCCCCGTTCACTTAAGCTCAATGCAAAAGGCGTTGGTACAGATAGGTTAAACCTACTATACCAACGCCTTTTGGCTTTTCAGACTATCCCATGCTCTTGATTACGACAAAGCGTATTGTTCTACTTATTCGTAGAGAACAGCTTTAACATCATCGTTGTCGATATTAGTTTTGTCATACCATACGAAGCCGCTGTCGATGATTGGATCAACCTTTTCACCTTTTACTGCAGCTACTGCCGCTTTAACGGTTTCGTAACCAATACCAACTGGGTTTTGGGAAACTGCGCCCGCCATCAAACCATTTTTGATTGCATCGATTTGTGCTTTACCGGAATCGAAGCCGACAACTGTAATTTTACCAGTCATTTTCGTTTCGGATACTGCGTTAATAACACCGATAGCAGAGCCTTCATTAGTACCGAAGAAGCCTTTGATATTCGGATGTGCTTGCATAATAGCTTTTGCAAGGTCGGTAGATTTCAAGTGATCTCCACCGCCGTATTGAATGTCAACGATTTTGATATTCGGATATTTTTCCTTTATTCTGTTAGCAAATCCATCACGACGATCTATCCCTGTACGGCTCGTTTGGTCATGTGCAATGACTGCAACTTCGCCTTCGCCACCAATTAGCTCAGCCATCTTATCAGCTGCAATACCTGCAGCAACGGAGTTGTTCGTCGCTACTGTAGTAACTGGAATAGTGCTTTCAACACCGGAGTCAAATGCAACAATCGGGATACCGGCATCTTGTGCTTTCTTCAAATACGGAATGGAAGCCTGGCTATCAAGCGCTGCAAAACCAATCGCACTTGGTTTCTTGTCCAAAGCAACCTGAAGCATTTCAAGCTGCTTATCTACTTGGGATTCAGTCTCAGGACCTTCGAATGTAATTTCAACATTTAACTCTGCAGCTGCTTTCTCAGCACCGGCTTTAACTGCTTGCCAGAACTGATGCTGGAACCCTTTAGAAATAATCGGGATGTACATTTTTTGATCCGTTGATCCAGCTTTCTTAGAAGGTGCTGCGGCAGCTGGTGATGAATTGTTGTTCTTACTGTTATTGGAACCACAAGCACTGATCACCAATACTAGCGCCAAAACTGATAATAACCATACCTTCTTCATCGTCACGTCCCCTTTGTATTAAATAATTATTGCAAATCTATATCATCTCCAAATGGAGACCATACCGTAGTTAAGCCTTACGACGTCGTAAAATGTCAGCATATACGGCCAGAAGAATAACAAAGCCGACTACTACCGTCTGCCACTCCTGCGGCACCGACAAAATGCGAAGTCCATTCGTTAGCACGCTCATAATTAGCGCACCGATAACCGTACCAACAATCGTGCCTTTCCCACCGCTTAGCGAGGTGCCACCAATAACGACAGCAGCTATAGCTTCCAGCTCATATCCCATACCAAGTGAGGGCTGGGCTGAGTTAAGGCGAGATGCCATCAGAATTCCGGCAAGACCTGTGAACAAGCCAGCAATCATGTAAATGAGGATCTTCCATCTTCCAACGTTAACCCCCGAAAGGCGGGTTGCTTCTTCGTTGCTACCTATTGCAAAGTTGTAACGGCCGACAATTGTCCGAGACAATAAGACGCTGCCGATAATAGCTGCTATGAAGAAAATAACGACGGCGTTCGGAATATCAAAGCCGGGAATGAGATCATTTAATACTGAGCCTAATGAAATTTTCATAAACACTTCACTCTGGGTAAAATAAACCGGCTTCGTGCCAGAGATAATGAGGGCAAGACCTTTGGCAATCATCATCATCGCTAACGTGGCAATGAACGGCGGGATTCCTAATTTTGAAATAGTGAACCCTGATATGAGTCCGCATACCGCCCCTGTCATTAAACCGCCGATAACTCCAACCCAAACCGGAAGTCCCCACATTGTAATGAATACACCCGTCATTACAGCGCTTAATGTCATTACCGTTCCCACCGACAGATCAATACCTCCGGTAACGATAACGAACGTTGCACCTAGCGCCAGTACCCCAATAACTGCAGTCGAGAGCAATATCCCAACAATATTAGAAAAGTGAAAGAAATTACTTGAAGCTATTGAGAAAAAGATAACGAGAAAGATCAAGCTTCCAAAAGCTAAAAACTGCTGTAGCCCTGCATTAAACTTAAAACGCTGTGTCGGCAACTTCTCTGTTTCTACCTTCATTGGGTCCACTCCTTATAAACCGTCTTAGCTGATCCGGTTCGTTGCATAAGTCATAATCTGCTCCTGGGTAGCGCTTTCATCATTGATGAGCTCACCTGTAATTCTGCCTTCACACATTACGATAATCCGATGACTAAGCCGTAAAATCTCAGGTAGCTCCGAGCTGATCATAATAATTGATTTTCCTGATGCAGCCAGACTTTCAAGCAGCTTATATATTTCGCTCTTCGCTCCGACATCAATTCCACGAGTCGGCTCATCGAAAATGAGAATGTCACAATCCCGTGTCAACCATTTGCCGATAATGACCTTCTGTTGATTGCCACCGGACAGATTTTTTAGCTTCTGCTCAATACTTGGCGTCTTAACCTTTAGATCCTCGACTACCTTTTTGGACACATGCGACATACGATTGTCATGCATCCAGGCGCCACCTTTCGTGAATCGGCTTAACGTTGCCAAGGTAACATTTGTTCTGACGTCCATTTCGAGTAAACAACCAAAGTGCTTTCTATCCTCAGATAAATAT
Organism: Cohnella abietis; assembly: GCF_004295585.1. NCBI lineage: Bacteria > Bacillati > Bacillota > Bacilli > Caryophanales > Paenibacillaceae > Cohnella > Cohnella abietis. The sequence continues at coordinate 5,330,495 of NZ_AP019400.1, forward strand.
CCAACGCCATGCTGGACGGCTTGATGAGGTCCCGTAATTCTAGTTTTCTTGCCGTGAATGTATATCTCTCCGGAATCAATTGGATCAGCTCCAAAGATGGCCCGAGCCGCTTCCGTTCTACCTGCACCAACTAAGCCTGCCACACCGAGAATTTCTCCTTTATGGAGCGTGAAGCTAACATCTCGGAGCACGTTGCCCCTACTAATATTACGTACCTCAAGCACCTGCTCACTATCATTCCCTTCCTGACGGGAAGGCTTAGCAGGCTGATAGATTTCCCTTCCGACCATCATTGCAATTATTCGATCGATGCTAACCTCAGGCGTTGCAACTGTATCAATATAGCTGCCATCACGCATAACCGTAATGCGATCAGAAATTCGCTTCAGTTCAGCCATTCGGTGGGAAATGTATACGATAGCAACTCCCTTCGCTCGTAGCTTATGAATCATCTTGAACAGCTCTTCGATCTCAGCATCACTCAGCGCTGCCGTCGGCTCATCCATGATCATGACCTGTGAGTCATAGGAAATAGCTTTTATAATTTCAACCATTTGCTGCTTGGCCACCGTTAGCTCCGAAACGAGAACCGTTGGTTCAATATCCAAATTCAATTGTTTTAATAGAATTGCGGTTTGCCGATTCATTTCTTTGTCATTGAGAAACAATCGAATGGCTCTGCGAGGTTCTTTGCCCATGAAAATGTTCTGAGCGACTGTAAGATCAGGAGCAAGATTCAGCTCTTGATGAATCATGCTAATCCCTAATTTCTGCGCCGTACGCGTATCGGGAATGTTAACTTCCTTCCCTTTATAGAGAATGCGTCCCTCATCCTTCTGATAGACGCCCGTAAGCACCTTCATCATGGTCGATTTGCCGGCACCGTTCTCCCCGACTAACGCATGCACCTCACCAGATCGCAATTCAAACTCACACTGCTTTAAGGCATGAACACCAGCAAAATGCTTTTCGATTCCATCCATTTTTACGACAATTTCACTCATTGCTTCACCCCTCCCCCAGCTCCTTGTTCTTGTTGTTGATGTTAACTTTACACGCTCTACTCCATCACTTAAATGTGATTTCTTCCTGTTAAAGTCGAATAATTTTGGGAGTTACATAAAATAGTCTTTTTTCCAACCTAGTCCAAAACAAAAAACCGAAGCAGGCAAAATGCCCGTTTCGGTTTTAAGAAAATACTATAGCTGCATCACTTTCCGACGAATGGAAATAGAAGCTTCTGATTTTCCTCTTCGTACATGTTTTCCTTAGTGATAACCAATGAACCCGTATCTATCTGCTTCTGAATCTTTTTTCCTCTGACAGCCTCCACAGCCGTCTTAACGCTTAAATATCCCATCTGAAATGGCCTCTGAATAACCGTTGCCTTCATAACGCCTTCATCCAGCAATTTAATTTCATTAACCGAGCTATCAAAGCCGATTAGCTTTACCTTGTCTTTCATTCCCAGCTCTCGAATGGCTCTACCCGCACCTACGGATGTCGGCTCGTTAAGGCCAATGATCCCAAGCACTTCCGTATTGGACTGCAAAATCTCCTTCGCTTTTAAGTAAGCCTTCTGCTCTGACCCCTCTACAAAGTAAGTATCCAGCATCTCAATATAGGGAAGACCGCTCAATACGTCTCGCGCGCCCTTTTCTCTATCAATATGAGAAGCAGCATTTTTAACATAACTGAGAATGCCTATTTTCGCTGGGCCCTTAATTTCCTGCAGCATAGCTTGACCCGCCTCCTGCCCAGCTTTGAAATTGTCGGTCGAGACTATGCTTTGAGCAATGTTGGAGTTAATTCCGGAATCTAAAATAATGAGCTTGATTCCTTTGGCTACCACTTTATTGCAAATGGGAATTAACCGATCAAAGTCAGTAGCTGCAAGCACAATTGCATCAGGCCGATTAACGATTGCTTTCTCAACTAGAGCAATCTGACCTTCAACATCCGTTTCATCCCTAGCTCCCCAAACCTCAACCTTCGTGTCAAACTCCTGAGCCGCCTCATGAACACCATCAACGAGTACCTGCCAAAATTCAATAGATGCATCATGGGATTTAATAATAACGGTAACGTTCAGCGGCTTTTTGTTTGAAAATCCTTCTGACCAATAAACTAATCCAGCAACAACGACAAGAAGAACGATAATCGCTCCAATAAACCACTTGTGTCTCCAAGGCATTATTTTTCACCCTCCGATGACTGCAGCGATTTCGGAAAACGAATATACACTGTCGTCCCTACACCCAATGTGCTTTTATAAGTTAATCCGTATTGGGGGCCAAAATATAGTTTGAGTCGCTCATGAACATTTTGTACGCCTACCCCTCGTCCCGCCTCTGATCTTGAAATTGGCAAAAGAAGTGTTCGTAGCTTTTCTTCGTCCATCCCGTTACCATTGTCTTCAATAAATAAATGAATATCCGTTTCCGTTTCTTCAGATGCAATTCTAATTAAGCCCGGACCGTGCTTCATCTTGATGCCATGGTAAATTGCATTCTCAACTATGGGCTGTAAAATAACTTTTATCGTCTTGTAATCCCATACTGAATCACTGATTTCAATTTGATAATCCAATTTGTTTTTGTAACGCATTTTTTGAATCATAAGATAATTCGTAATATGCTCGATTTCAGTTCTAATCGATACTAGCTCTTCCCCCTTACTGATGGAGGCTCGGAACAATTTAGCAAGCGCTGAAGTCATCAAAACAACCTCCTTAGACTTGTTGCTCTCCGCCATCCAAACGATCGAATCTAAAGTGTTATAAAGAAAATGCGGATTAATTTGCGCCTGTAGCGCGTTCATCTCACTCTTCCGCTTCTGCTCTTGGTCCGATACGACTTGATTCATCAATTCTTTAATTTTTCCTACCATAATATTAAAGGCACGAGCAAGTCTGCCGACTTCAGTCGTCTTCGGAACCGGCACATGAATATCAAAGTTACCCTTTTCCACTTCTTTCATATAGCTTTGCAATTGTTTAATGGGCTGGCTCACTCTCTGCGACAGGAAGAACGAGATGATAATTGCAATAACAATACAGATGAACCCTAACCCAACATAGGACAATCTCATTTCGTTCTGATTGCTAACAAGCTCATTCACATAGGAGACGCCAACAATTTTCCAACCGAAATCGGATTCCTGCACCGTATACATCCGACTGTTGCTGCCTTCATTGCTCGTGAATGTACCGTTCTTGATTTCCAGTACCCGGTCGATCATCTCGTACTTCAGCTTGCTATAAATCAATTGCTGCTGCGGATGATACACAATTTTGCCACTGGAATCGACTATAAATAAATAACCTCTCTGGCCGAGACGGACATCCTTGAACATATCATTCATCACGCTAAAATTAAGATCAACAAGAAATACGCCAAGCTTCTTACTTCCGTCTCGACTGCTCAGCTCGCGGCTTAACGACACTACCCAAGGGTAACGATCCTTGAAAACAGGCTGTATGTGAGATGGAGAAATTACACTTTGTCCATGCGCTTCCTGCGCATTGCGATACCAATTCAAGCTAGTTAGATCGATGTAAGGATTGAGCTCCAGCTCTTTCCGTCCGGAGACAAACTGTCCATTATAACCAAATACGTTAACCGAGGTGATGTCCGTTCGAGAAACGAGCATAGACTCCAGCAAGGTAGAAATCGATTCCTTCGACTCCTTCTCTTGCTTTAAGCTGGCGAATGTTTCTTTAGATAAATAATCCTGCACAAACGGGTTGCCTGCGACAAGATCAGACATGTAGTTCATTCCGTTTACATAAGATTTAATATTATTGTTGATCTGCTTCACGAGCTCTGTCGTATATTCCTGGGCTTTCGATTGCACCGCATCTTTCGTCAAATAGTAGGAAATGACACTCACAATCATGATTGTCATTAGAATCAGCAACACTGAGGATAGCACCATATTCGTCTGAATGCTGCGTAATCGCGAAAAGATACTCATCCCGTCATCACACTTTCTTTATATTCATTTTATTGCGGAATTCTGTCGGTGTATCCCCCGTATGCTTCTTGAACGCTCCACTGAAATAATGCGGGTCACTGTACCCAACTGCATAGGCGATCTCATAGCTCTTCATTGAAGTTAAATACAAAAACTCCCGAGCCTTCTCCATTCGTTCATCCGTTACAAATTCAACGAACGATCGTCCGTTATGCTGCTTAAAAATGCTGCTGAAATAGCTTGAACTCATCGCTACATGCTTACAAACAGACTTTAAGGATAATTCCGGATCCATATAATGCTGTCTCACATAATCCATGGCCATAGCTATTTGACGAACACTTTGATCCTCGCGCATGCCTTGAATAACGGATACAGCTTTTCCGCATAGCTCCTTCATCCAAGCTTCAGTTTCATCCAGATTGGAGAAGCGATTAATATCTGAAATAAGAGTTTTTGCCTCACCGAAAACATGAGAGCTATTACTGTTTATTTCGTAAAGAGTATGAATCATCGTTAATACAATTCTCTGGAGGTAAATGTAGCAAATATCAATGGGAAATATATGATCACGAAAGGCAGCAAACAGCCTCATGATCCATTCATCCATTTCTTGCTGCGTTCCGGTCTTCAGCTTTGTAATGAGCTCGCTTTCCCATGTAACAACGGATAAAATTTCAGGACGCTGGCGCTGCTCCATATCCGAGATCCGAATGATTTCATTCGTACCGATTACGAATCGATAATCCAACGCTGATAAAGCAGAGCGATGAACAAGTAAAATATTGTCCTCCCATTTGGATGTATGGCCGATGCCTATTGAAATTTTTATGGGTAAAAAAGAATTAACCGCACTATGAATTTCCTCTGCAACAAGCATAGCTAATTCCTGAATTTGATCGCTATCCTCACCTGATAGTAGGACGAGCACACGATTTTCCCGATCCCTGAATATAACCGTCCCTGAGTATTTAGCTGTAATTTCTTGCGCAATATTGTATACGGCAAATCGAATAAGGTCCTGGTCGAATAAAGTCGATGGCAAGCTTAGCTCAAATTCGTCCACATCTATAGCTAGCTCGATTAATGAAGGGCCGTTCCATTGAATTTGAAAATAACTGAGTCTCTCCTGCAGTTGCTTAAGGGGCATCGGTACAGATACAAGACGCTCCAAAAAGCGCTCTTTCAGCTGCGGCAGACTTTCCATCAGTTGACGCTTCAGCAGCTCAAGATCTTGGCTCTGCCTTCTTTCGGCATCTAGCTCTGACCCCACTCTACGAATGACCGTCTCAAGCTCAGCCGCTGTAATCGGTTTCAAAATATAGTCTGTGGCTTGCAATTTCAAAGCCTGCTGTGCAAACTCGAAATCATCGTACCCCGTTAGAATAATGACCTTCACAGTCGGATCATTTTCCGCCAACTCACGTGTTAGCTCGATACCATTCATGAACGGCATTCCAATATCAGTTAGGACGACATCAGGTCTCTCACGCTTAATAAATGCAAGAGCTTCCACACCATCCTCACAATCCCCTATACATATAAATCCTAGCTGCTCCCAATCCATCTGTTCCTTGATCGCTTCCCTAACTAATGCTTCATCATCCACGATCAGCAGCTTGTACATGGAATCCCCCTCTTGTCGTTCCTATGCTACCTATATGAAGATCATATATAATAATTGGATGTTAATCCATTATTTAATCGTAAAGAATAGAACATAATAATGAAATGAGAAAATGAACTGAAATAGTCGAAAATTTTATGCTATTGACTTGGAAAATCAATTTCATTCCTTAAGAGTCATTTGGGCTTTAATAGAGCAATCTAATCTTATATGGGGACTATCCACAATGATCTATTAAATAGATCATTCCGATGCTAAATCATCACTATTTTTGAACAAAGAAATACATTAGAATAAAGAAGGGTGCTTCTGGCTTCATAGGAATTGTGCCCGAGTATGACTAACATGAATGCAGAGGGATGCACAATGTCAGATAATAATGAATTGATGCAAGGACAGTGGCAACAATTTTTCGGGCCCAATCTAGGCTACATCCAAGAACAATACGACATTTACTTACAAAATGCGGAAGCTGTTAGTCCGCAATATCGAGAGCTATTTGCTCAGTATGGTGCTCCTCCCCGCGGCGATTCGCCGGTAACGAGACCTCAAACTGCTTCAACGGAGCCTTCGTCAGCTCGCAATGGGTCGACATCCGTGGATACAGTTCTACTTAAGAAAGCGATTGCAGCTGGTCAATTAGCTTGGAATATACGTTCATTCGGTCATCTTGCGGCCGATATTGATCCACTTGATCTCAGCATTAAAGCTAGCTCGAAGATGATTGAGCCAAGCACATACGGACTGACAGAAGACGATTTGTTGAAGCTTCCTCCTGAATGCGTATGGGAAGATGCACCTTATCCGATGAAAACTGCTTTGGAAGCCGTTCAGAAGCTCCGCGAAGTGTATACCGGATCGATTGCTTTCGAATTCGGACACGTTCACGACGAGCACGAACGCAAATGGCTGAATGACCGAGCAGAAGTCGTCATTCCTTCTACAAAGCTCCTTAACTCAGAAAAAGAAACATTACTTAGAAAATTACTCGAGGCTGAACAGTTCGAGGATTTTCTGCAGCGTACATTTGTAGGTCAGAAGCGTTTTTCCGCAGAAGGTGTAGAAGCGCTTATTCCACTTACAGATGAAATCGTGCATGAGCTCACAAATGACGGCGCTCGTCATATTGTCATGGGTATGGCTCACCGCGGACGCTTGAATGTGCTCGCCCACGTTCTGGGCAAGCCTTACGGCAACATTTTCTCGGAGTTCCAAAACTCCGCTAACAAAAAAATTCTACCGTCTGAAGGCTCTCTCAGCATTAACTACGGTTGGACTGGCGACGTTAAATACCATTTAGGTGCTAATCGTTCCATCCACTCTGGCGAAACGGCTGAAACTCGGATCACACTTGCTAATAACCCAAGCCATCTTGAATATGTAAACCCTGTCGTTGGCGGCTTTGCACGTGCAGCACAGGAAGATAGAAGCAAGCCAGGATATCCGGTTCAGAATTTGGATCTAGCTGCTTCCATCATCATACACGGAGATGCAGCCTTCTCAGGAGAAGGTATTGTTGCCGAAACGCTCAACTTCAACAATCTAAAGGGCTACACTAGCGGTGGAACCATTCATATTATCGCTAACAACCGAATCGGCTTTACAACGGAAAGCCATGATTCCCGTTCAACTCATTATGCCAGCGACTTAGCTAAAGGCTTCGAAATCCCGATTGTTCACGTTAATGCTGACGATCCAGAAGCCTGCTTGGCTGCTGCTCGGATGGCTAGTGAGTATCGTACGCTATTCAAGAAGGATTTCTTAGTCGACCTTATTGGGTATCGTCGATATGGTCATAATGAAACTGATGATCCAGAAACGACTCAGCCTCTTATTTATAAGAAGGTTAAGTCTCATAAGACTGTTAGTCAGCTTTATGCGGACAAATTGGTTCGTGAAGGCTTCCTGTCTGCCGAAGGTGCAGAACAGATTAAGCGCGACGTACAGAATAAGCTGAAGACGGCTTATGATGAGGTCAAAGGACAGGATCACAAAAATCCTATTCAACAAACGCAGCCTAAGCCTTACAATCTTGAAGCTTCTAAGTCGGTTACTGCTGTCTCAATCGATAAGCTTCGCGATATCAATAAAGGGCTGCTTAGCTGGCCAAAATCCTTCAGCGTTTATGGGAAGCTTCAACGCATTCTTGAGCGCCGGTCGGACGCATTGAATGAGGGTGAGAAGGTTGATTGGGGACATGCTGAAACGCTTGCGTTTGCTTCCATCCTTGCAGACGGAAGACCACTTAGATTAAGCGGTCAAGACGTCGAGCGTGCAACCTTCGCTCATCGGAACCTTGTACTCCATGATTCCGTAACTGGCGATACCTTCTGCCCGCTTCACAGCCTGCCAGAAGCAAAGGCTTCCTTCGCCATCCATAATAGCCCGCTATCAGAAGCTGGTGTTCTTGGCTTGGAATATGGCTACAATGTATATGCACCGGAAACAATGGTTATTTGGGAAGCTCAATACGGAGACTTCGTGAATGCCGCTCAGGTTCTAATTGATCAATTCATATCTGCAGGTCAATCAAAATGGACACAGCGCTCTGGTTTGGTTATGCTGCTTCCACACGGCTATGAAGGTCAAGGACCGGAGCATTCCAGTGCTAGAATGGAACGCTTCCTGCAATTATCAGGTGAAGGAAACTGGACTGTCGCTTACTTATCGAGTGCGGCGCAATATTTCCACTTACTCCGCCGTCAAGCAGCTGAGATCAATACAGACGCTGCTCGTCCGCTTATTGTTATGGCGCCTAAGAGTATGATTCGTAATCCTTATGTTGCGTCCTCCGCGTCTCTGCTTAGCGAAGGCACATTCCAGACGGTTGTGGAACAATCCGGACTTGGAGAGCACCCTGCTCGTATCGAACGACTCGTCCTATGTACGGGTAAAGTTTCTGTTGATCTGGCAGAAGAGCTCGATAAATCAGCCGATGTTAACCGGGATTGGTTGCATATCGTCCGTGTTGAACAGCTCTATCCGTTCCCACGTCAAGAAATTCAAGCAATTATTGACCGTTTCCCGAACCTTACCGAAGTGGTATGGGTTCAAGAGGAGCCTAAAAATATGGGCGCTTGGAGCTATATAGAGCCACGCATCCGCGATCTTATTGGATCAAAATCGGTTACAGTTAGCTACAACGGTCGTCCGAAGCGCTCAAGCCCGGCGAGCGGATACCAGCAGATCCATGTTTTCGAGCAACAATTTATTATTAATCAAGCATTAGTTCAGAAAAAGAAAACGGCTATTAAAACCGGGAGGTAACAGCAATGCATGACATAATAGTACCAGCAATGGGTGAATCCATTACGGAAGGAACGATTTCCAAGTGGATCGTCAAAGTAGGAGATTCCGTTCAACAAGGCGACCTCTTGCTAGAGCTGGAAACAGACAAAGTAAACTTGGAAATTAGCGCCGATCAGGATGGTGTTATTGCAGCTATTCTCATGAATGAAGGGGATACTGTTAAAATCGGAGAATCTGTTGGTAAAATTGGTGCGGCTGGTCAAGCAGTTGCAGCTCCTACGGCTCCAGCAGCAGTAGCTGCGGCTCCAGCTCCACAGGAAAGCACTCCAGCTCCTGTAAAAGCTGCTGCTCCTGCCGTCAGCGTGGATAACAGCTCTACTCTTGCTACTCCTGCTGCTAGAAAGCTTGCTCGTGAGAAGGGAATCGATCTCAGCACACTTACAACGCGCGACCCAATTGGACGTGTTCATTCTAGCGATGTTGCATCTGCAGGTGCTGCTGCAAGCGTGCCTGCGCAACAAGCTGCACCTAAAGCGGCTGCGGCGGACAAACCGACTACAAACTCGAACAAGCCGGAAGAGCGCAAGCGTATGTCTCGCCGTCGCTTAACGATTGCGAAACGCCTAGTTGAAGCGCAACAAACTGCTGCGATGCTCACGACTTTCAATGAAGTTGATATGTCAGCTATTCTCGAAATTCGTAAACGTCGTAAAGATTCCTTCAAAGAGAAGCATGAAGTTGGATTAGGCTTTATGTCCTTCTTCACGAAAGCTGTCGTTGGCGCATTGAAGGCATTCCCTCATCTGAATGCAGAAATTAACGGTGAGGACATCATCGTTAAGAAATATTACGATATCGGTATTGCCGTCTCCGCTAAAGAAGGATTAGTTGTTCCTGTCTTGCGCGAGGCAGACCGTCTCGGATTTGCTGAAATTGAGCGTACTATCGGTCAATTGGCTGGCAAAGCTCGTAATAACACGTTAGAATTGTCCGAGCTTCAAGGCGGAACATTCACGATTACTAATGGCGGTGTATTCGGCTCCTTGCTATCCACGCCTATCTTGAATGCACCTCAAGTCGGAATTCTAGGTATGCACAAGATCCAGCTTCGTCCGATCGCTATCGACGCGACACGCATGGAGAACCGCCCAATGATGTACATTGCATTGTCCTATGATCACAGAATTGTTGATGGTGCAGAGGCTGTACAATTCCTTGTCAAAATCAAGGATATGCTCGAAGATCCGGAAACATTGCTGCTCGAAGGCTAATAGAATAGTTGCTTTGACGTTCAAACGAAAGGTGTTGGTTCAGGAGGTTACTCCTGCGCCAACACCTTTTGTTTTTGATCCAACTGTTGCTTGCTTAAGCAGATTATGCTCAAGCGCAAGCCAACCATAATCCATTGGCAGATAAAGTTGGTCCAAGGTATATTGAATGTAAAAAGAAACCTCATCTCTTAAATGGTTGCTCGCCAATTCCATTTTGACTAAAGAGAGGTTTCTTTGTATTTGTACTTTCAGTAATCGATAAGAAAAGAGGGGAAGTATCTCCTGTAGGAGCGAAGCGTTTGTCTTTGAGATCGTGAAATCTCCTTGTTATCTTTTACCCATTCAGATTTCACGATCTCAACCAACAACCGGAAGGAGATACTTCCCCGCAAAAACTATAATCGATAGACATAGCGAGAGGCTGCCCTATAAGTTATCTTACGGGACAGCCACTCTTGTTTTGGATCAATTATAAGTTAATTATTCAAGCTCAATTCGATAAGTCTTTATTTCATAAGGCATGACCATGGCCCGAACGGTAGCACCGAGAGTGATTTCCCCAATAGGACGCTCTAACAGATCGCATTCCTGCCAGCTTGCAATTTTCAATCCACTCGTGAGCTCTATATGACCACGGGCACCTGCAAATTCATGATAACGGACAATGATAGCTTCGCTATCCTCCGCTTTCTTAACGGCATCAATGAGAAGGTTATCCGCAGATAATTGAAATAAAGACGCTTCAACCTGAATAGGACTGTCCTTCCGAACACTAATCGGATTATTGAGGCACCAAGCTTCTTGGACAGTAGCACCTTCATACCAAGAGTGCTCATGAGGATAGAGAGAATAGGTGAACTCATGTTTTCCTTTGTCCGCAGAGCTATCTGGATATAGCCCCGATTTCAGAAGCGACAGCCTCATGAGATTCCCCTTAATGTCGTAGCCGTATTTGCAATCATTAAGCAAGCTAACGCCATAGCCCTGCTCCGATAGATCCGCCCATTGATGTCCGACCGTTTCAAAGCGTGCATAATCCCAACTCGTATTCCAATGCGTCGGGCGTTTAACATTGCCGAACTGAATGTCATAAGTCGCTTCCGTCGACTTAATGTCGACCGCAAAGGCAGACTTGAGTAATTGCTGCGTCTCTTGCCAATCTACACGAGTAGCAAAATCAATCCGGCGAGAGTGCGCGTATATGATTAAATCTTGTTCAATCGTGGAATCCATATAGCCCCACTCAAACCTAACCACCGCTCTTAAAGCTCCGAGCTCAATGACACTCACTTTACGCAATTCGGATATTTCCCGCATTTTCTCCTTATAGAAAATATCAATGTCCCAAGCATCAGAATACAATGGCTTGTCCTCGAATACTTGAAAAACATTTCCCCGAGCTCCCTTGAGGAGAACCTCGCGCTCTGTAGAACGGTCAAATATTCGAATCAGTTGCCCCTGCTCGTTCCATTCCAACTCATAGAATGGCGTCACAATTCCGGATTCAGTGCTTGCAAATGGGACCAACCTTTCTGCCTCAGAAGGCGTGTCCTCCCATTGAATCTTCGAATATCCGAGTGAAGGAATAGCCTCGGCATAAATCAGCCAACCACTCTCCGTCCATTGCGCTTCAAGCAAGCGCCCTTGTCCATCCTTCCAAGTCCCTGTGGAATGCGAGTTCACACTTAATGGTACTGCAGCAAGATCACTCCGTGTCCATGATGCCCCATTATAAACAGCTAAAGCATTTCTTTCATTAGAAGAATGAAAATTGGCTTCCGCTTGATTTGTAGCTTGAAGAATAAGGTTCTCGGCTTCTGCGTATTCCACCCTGCAATCGTCATACACTTCTTGGATGGATGAGCCAGGTAGAATATCATGGAACTGATTTCGCAGAACAATTTTCCAAGCTTCATGGAGCGTACCTGCCGGATAGTTCGACCAATCTCTCTGCACCGCACATGAAAGGACGTTTTGCCACTCCGCTTCACGGAGCCCGAGCTCACAACGGCGATTCATTAGCTTCACGAAAGCTTGGCTTGTATAGGTGCCGCGATGGTTCTCGAAGTACAATTCGCCTTCCCATGTATGCACATATTGGTCGCTTGTTCGAACCGTTTCTTGAAGACGATCAAAATATTCATCTACTCTTCCCGTTTCTACATTAGGCATACCCGGCATTTTATCGAGTCTTCTGCGGAACTCTAACATTTCCCGATTGACGCCTCCGCCACCATCGCCATAACCGTAAGCGAATAGCAGGTTGCGATTTAGCTCCTTGTTTCTGTAACGATCCCATAGGTCATGAATCGAGCTGGCGTTGATAACGCCGTTGTAGTTATGTCCTGGAAAATGGGTCAATACCTCCGATCCATCTATACCACGCCATTGGAAAGTATGATGAGGCATCTCGTTGTATTGATTGGCCATGTTAATTTTACAAGTCATGAAGCTGTCGATGCCTGACTTTTTCAAAATCTGAGGCAACGCCCAGCTATAACCGAATACGTCTGGCAGCCACAAGTACTTGCATGTAACACCAAATTCATCCTGAATGAATCGAGTTCCTAATAGTAATTGACGAACAAGAGCTTCCCCGGAAGTGATGTTGCAATCCGCCTCCAGCCACATACCTCCGTCAACTTCCCAACGACCTTCTTTTACTCTCTCCTTAATAAGAGAATAGATCTCCGGGTAATCAGACTTAATATAATCGTAGAGCTGGGGCTGCGTCTGAAGAAAAGCAAACTCCGGAAACTGTTCCATCAAACGCATTACGGTAGAAAAAGAGCGAGCTGACTTCTCCCGCGTATGCTTTAATTGCCATAGCCAAGCAACATCGATGTGCGTATGGCCGATACAAGTGACTGTTACAGGGCTATTCTTAGGAATAGCATCGATCTCATCTTGCAGAATACCTTGAGCTATAGCAACTGACTCGTAGAAGCCCAGAGAGCCAGGACGCGACCAATCGATGCGCTCGAACGCTCGATTAAGCGAAGCAAGTAAGGATTGTCGCGTTGGATCATTCTGAGGGAGCAATTCAATCGTTTCAGTCGCCGCTCGACCTAGATAGTACAGATCATCTGTAGCCTCATCCAGACAACATAATTCCGCTCGACTCAACGTATGCTCTTGGATTCCATGATAAACGGGGCGTTCAGGCATCGTATGCAATTGCTTACGAATGGGCCCCAATACGGACCAATCCTGAAGTAGTATAGGTTCATGATTTTCTAAGCCAGACCATAACCGAAAGCATAAGGATATCGTTTGCCCCGCCGCTGTTTCCGGGAAAAATACTTCTTCATGATTCGTATCAACACCCTGATACGGGGAACCATTCAAATAGAGCAGAGATTCGAATCCACCTATATTAGCGACGAAAGAACGCCCAAAGTTAAATCTTCCAACGATGCGCCGCCCTGCCCAGGAAAGCGGAATTTCAACATCCGACTTTAACCACACATAGACGTCATATCCCGACCAACGACTTCCCACCGGAATTTTCTCCCACTCACCGGATTGTGGAGGGGCCTCGCCTACTTTACCTTCGGGATCAGGCTGCATAAGAAATGATGGGATATGGAAGGAATCGCGATAGCGATACTCCGCCAATTCTTGGATACGTGAAGTGATTTTCTCGAGTGTCTTAAACACAGAAATATCCCCTTTTATACTTCATTTATTTTTTCTTCCAATGAGTCAATCTGTCTCTGCAAATAAGTTTATATTTAATCATTAAGTTATGTCAATGATTTAATTGCCATGGGCCTCGTTTATTATATAATTATTATGTTTTATAGATCTCTTTAATTAATTTAATAAATAAGATATACACGATGCACCAACTTTATCTTTACTTCATAATTATTAATCCCCGACGTTCCTCAACCCCTTTGTTCTATCCTTTGTAGTTATACGGAATAACACATCATCCTAAATTCATTTTCTTTGCACAATAAGCAATATTATTTTATAATAAATTTAATAATAAAGTAAAAAGGATATGACTATGACAATTGAGAAGCCGATTTATCTGCAGAAAATCAAGCAAGATAATATGTCCGTGATTTTACAGCAAATTTGGGAGCATGAAGGCATCTCTAGAGTTGAGCTAGTCACCTTGACTAAGTTAACATCTGGAACCGTAACCAATCTCACTCAAGAGCTTATTCAGCTGGGTTTGATCCGAGAGTTCGCCACTTCTTCTAGTGCTATTGGACGCAAACGTGTCAAGCTGAAGTACAATACCGACCAATTCATGATCATCGGTATTGATATCAGTAGAACTTCATACGAGCTTATTCTCACTGACTTAGCTGGACAAGTCATTAATTCCGTGGAAGGTAACACGATTGGGATCCATCAACCGGAAAAAATTCTGGACTTGATTGCTCCGCTTATCCAAAATATGATCACTTACGCCTCTAGTAAGGGAATGCCGGTCATCGGATTAGGAGTCAGCATTCCGGGACCAATAGATCGTAAAAGCGGCCAATTGCTCACTCCACCTAATTTTCCCGGATGGGAGAATTTCCCGATCACCTCTACTTTAGAAAAAAGATTTGGTCTGCGTGTCTTCATCGAAGATGATGCTCGAGCATCCGCTTTGGCAGAAAGATGGTACGGTCTTGGCCGTAATGTGCAAAATTCTCTGTTTATTACAATGGGAATGGGAATCGGCGGCGGTGTCATTTCCAGAGGAGAGCTGGTGGAGGGGGCGAATGGACTCTACGGTCAGGTTGGGCATATTACGCTAATTCCTAATGGCTTGTTATGTGCTTGTGGCAACCGTGGCTGTTGGGAGACTGTCGGATCGATTCCAGGCATCTTGCGTCGTTGGTCCGTCGGAGACTCTATCGATGATTTCTTTCATGCTGTTCACCAGGAAGATCCTCATGCTGTGCAATGTCTTAAGGATACGCTCAGCGACCTAGAATCCGCATTGACAACTTTGTTCAATACCTATGATCCTGAGATCATCGTTCTTGGTGGAAGGCTATATCCTTATCTTGCAATGTACATGGATGACATAAGATCTCATGTTAAGGATCGCATTTACTCCTTCGTTAGAGATCGACTAAGAATTGAAAATGCAACATTCGGCTCATCCCAAAATGCAAAAGGTGCAGTCGCCCTTGTATTCGAACGCCTTCTAACTGCACCCCTGCAAATGTTAACAACGGATAATGCTAAAGAGAAGTAAGCTTGCTCTCTTTTTTCGAGAGCAAATAGTAAATTAACCAAACAGCCACAAAGAAAATGACAAGTCCGTAGCCTAACCAATCAAGGTTAATTCTCTCAATCCATCGTTGCACTGTTCCGTTGCCGTCCAGACTAGTGGAGAGTGTCTCTATTAACCCAAATGTTCCAATCGATAGAGCCGCGGCAACCGCGATGAAAGTAACGACAAGATTATAATGAAGCTTTTTGAGCGGATCTTCTAGCGCCCAGCGATAGGCTTTAACGACAATAAAGCCGTTAGCTGTATCCATAAGTGTCATACCGGATGCGAATAGAAGCGGCAAGGCGAGAATGCCCGATATCGGCAATACTTGGCTTGCTGCTGCACCGGAAATTGCAAGAAGGGCAACCTCGCTAGCCGTATCGAACCCAAGACCAAAGAGGAAGCCTAGTGGGTAGACATGCCAGCTTCTCCCAATCAACTTGATCAGCGGTTTAGTCAGCCTCGATAAAATCCCCCTTCCTGACAATGAATTCACCAGTTCAGCATCGTTGATTCGACCTGCCCGATAATTCCGACGTACCTTTATTAGATTGAGCAATACCGCACAATTTACGATACCAACAACGACTAAGAAAAGTCCCGATACCGATGCCCCTATAACACCTCCAACCTCTTGAAAGATCGGAAGCTGGCGTTGTGCCCAATGCACGGATAACGCTGTTGCTAATACCATCAAAAAGACAACGGAGGAATGTCCGGCGGAGAAATAGAAGCCTACTCCTAGCGGGTTCCGATTTTGTTGCATAAGCTTTCTAACCGTATTATCGATAGCCGCAATGTGATCAGCATCAAAGGCATGTCTTAACCCTAGCGTATAAGCTATGAGACCTAGTCCCCAAAATGTTGGGTGCAGACTAACAGACGAAGCAAGCATTGCAATCGCAACGATATGCAGGATCAGTACCGCTATTGCATACTTCCACATACTTTTTATTTCTCTATTTGATCTGATTTTCATTTCTATCCTTCCCTTCTACTGGCTGTAGATCATGATAACCTCTTCTAGCTGCCTCATACACCGTCTTCAAAGGAATGCCGTTTGCTTTTGCCACAGCTTCGCAATGTGCATATTCCGGTGCGAATTGCACCGTTTTTCCACCCATGACGCCAACCTTGACACCGATTGTTCCCCAAGCCGTCTCGACATCCACCCAATGTCGTTCAAGACGCTTGCATTCTGTCCACACATACCTCATGCCCAGCGTAGTTGTCTCTTCGAAGACAATCGTCTCCATAGCTTCAATAAGATTGGAATGGGTTAATACATTCAGTAAGAAGCCAGGTCGACCCTTTTTCATTAGAATAGGAATCCAGAAAACATCATGGGCACCCGCCAAAAGCAAACGTTCACTCACATAAGGACAGAATTCGGGGTTCATATCGTCAATATTTGTCTGAAGCATAACCATTCCGCCTTCTTTATGCTCCTGCTTATGCTCGTCAAACATAGCCTTCCCCCTCGTTTACTCTCGCTAGCAGCCCTTCATCCTCACCTTCGAAAAACTCCTGTTCAACCATCATGCACAAGGTGTGATAGATCGGAAGATGACGCTCTTGAATGTCAGGTGTTTTATCCCATGGTACCCGGATTGCAACCGTACATAGCTCTGCCAGCTTTCCTCCATCGCTTCCTGTCAACCCAATCGTCGATACTCCGAGTGCACGGGCTACTTGAACTGCTCGAACGACATTACCAGAATTCCCGGACGTGCTAATCGCCAGAAGGACATCCTCCGTCTTGGCAAGTCCATAAACCTGCTGAGCAAACACCATATCTGCTGCAACATCATTAGAATAAGCTGTCAGGAAAGCGGAGTGACTGACGAGTGAAATCGCTGGCAGCCCGCCCTGAAGATGATCTGCAAGATACAGACCCTCTTCCTTAAATACAGATTCTAGTAAGCTTCGCCGATTCGAAGGTAGTGGTCGTTTCGACATAAATCCCTTCATTAATTCTCCTACTATATGTTCG
Source organism: Cohnella abietis (assembly GCF_004295585.1). NCBI lineage: Bacteria > Bacillati > Bacillota > Bacilli > Caryophanales > Paenibacillaceae > Cohnella > Cohnella abietis. The sequence continues at coordinate 5,347,840 of NZ_AP019400.1, forward strand.
CTATCAGCGGCACTTCCACCGTTCCCACATACCAACAGCTTGCCACTGGCGCGAAAAGACTGCGAAAGGCACTGGTAAGCTGCCACGATATCATTTCTACACAAGGACAAATCTGGGTATTTAGAAACTAGCTCCTTCAACCAACGATTTATTGATTGATCGGTAAGCATATCGAATGCCCCTCTCTTTGAATGATTTGTTATATTAATCAGCATTGACCTCTATGATTTCTTCAGGAGAAGCCGTGCCGGTCGTTCCGATCTTACGAATAACGACTGAAGATGCATAATTCGCAAGAGCAGCCGCCTCGTGCCCCTCCCCGCCAACACCGAGCGCGCATAATGAAGCAGCTGCAAACGCATCTCCTGCCCCAACGATATCAAGTGGCGGCTCAACCGGTCGAGTGGGAACGAAGGTGTATTTTTCCCTATCCGCCCAGATCGCCCCCTTCGAGCCAAGAGTCATACAGCACACGCCCTGCACTTCATTGGACAAACGCCGAGCCATCTCCGCCCATTCTTCGGACGTTTTTTCAGTCGGCTCTTCATTAAACCAAAGACTCAACTCGACTTCATTCGGCTTCACGATAACTCCTCGATACTTCCCGATTCGATCACGGCTATCCACCATGATGATCTTGCCTTTCGCTGCCCAGCTTGTCAGCTTTAAGCGAATCTCATCCCCAATAACACCGAATGGCAATTGATCAGTAACAGCAATGATATCGCACTGTTCAGCCATTAAGTCCAGCTCCTTAGCGAGCTTCTCGGCCAGTGTTTCCGGCAACGGCTTGAAGTTCTGAAAGTCAAGTCTCGCGTCCTCTTGTTGCACACGTTGAATACCGGTTCGAATCGTTTTGCAATAAGCTGGTGTATTCCAGTTAAAATCCGATAGCAAATAAGACGTATCGATACCTTGAGCTGATAAAAGCTGCTCCAGTAATTCACCACGCCAGTCTTTACCCACTACCGAGCAAATCATCACCTTACTACAGCCCAAAGCAACGAGATTAGCTGCTACATTTCCTGCCGCACCTGGTGTGTATCGTTCTTCAACGATTGGCATCGTATAATGTGGAGTTTCTCTCGACAACGTGCTTCGAGTGAGGTCCGCAACCCAGTAAGCGTCGAGACAAACATCACCTATAACACCTGCACGCAGGGAACCAAATCCGCTTAACAGCTGCTCAAGCCGGGAGGCAGTCATATTTGCTGCATGATGCTTCACTAACTGTTCCGGATGATTATCTAGTAATTCCATTATTATGATCTCCTCCAGTCTCACCATTTGTTAATGCTTGCCGAATAGCCGGAATGGTCTGCTGATGCAAACCTTCAAAATGAAATCCATCTCCGCCCAGACTTGTTGGTCGATGAATGATATTTTTGCGTGGGCGATAATAATAATCCCAGTCCTCATAACCTACCTTGCGATGATAATCTCCAAGCTTGACTATATCGAAGTTAGCCGTTGTGATCCGGCTTACCGTGTGTCCCAAGTTACGAGCAATAGACAATGCTTTGAGCAGTACTTCCGGCCCCGTGACTGTTGAGCCGAAGTTCGCATATACGCCTCCATCTAGATGGGTAACTGTGTTAGCGTATATTTGGAAGTCGCGGCCGCTCGCGCCGCCCTGCACGGAGAAATTAACATCTGGATGCTGATGTATGCTGTCTGTCCCCAGCGTAATGTGAACAGTACATGGAATTCCTTTACGACCACAGGCACTTAGTAAACTGAATTGGGAGTATGGATATTGCCCGGGATTTCGTTTCATATGATCGATCAAGCTTTCCCCATAACCTAGTCCCTTGTCATACCCTTCTTTCAACGCTTGATGAAGCAGCTTGCCAGGCTCTTTCCACATTCCGAGCCTACCGCTTGCCAGTGCCCCAGTATCAATCTCTTCTGTATGAGCGAATGCAGCCAGCTCCAAATCCTGAAAAGCTCCAGCACCATTAAGCGCCAAATGAGTAATAAAGCCCTGCTCTATCAATTCAATAAGCTCAGTCGATACGCCGCTACCGATAACATTGCCACCAAGCGATACGATAACTTGGCCTCCATTGTCGCGTGCTGCATGTATACGATCGATGAACGTATGGAATGAATCATCCCTACTTCCAGCCCAATCCACCTGTTTGTATGGAGTTTTCCTCTCCAGCATCTCTGTAGTAAGGGCTCCACGTCTCTCCGCTATCGGATACAATACTCGGTTATCGTGCGATAATCGTTCTTTGCGCTCATATGGAGGAAATTGGACCCCCAGCTCCCGTTTGCGTTGAACAATACGGTGAAATAATTGCGGAATCGTAACCTGATGCAGCCCATGGAACAGATATCCCTCTCCACCGATCTGACCAAGACGATCGATGAAATTACGACGTGGCCGGTAATAATATTCAGAAGCTGTCGTCGGTGGTACATGATCCGCATAAACCGGAACAATATCAAAGTTCGCTGCTACGATCGATGTCATAGGCAGTCCTTCATTCCGGCATATACTAGTCGCCTTCAGGAAAATCTCTGGTCCCGATATCGCCGAACCAAAGTTCAAGAAGACACCTCCATCCACCATTTCCGCCACCGATTGGCACATTGTATTAAAGTCCTTACCACTGGTTTGACCTAGTGCTTCAAAGTCCACGATGGGATGCTGATGGATAATATCCGTACCGATAGAGATGTGGCATGTATAAGGAACACCGAAACGTTGGCATTGAGCAAATACGCAATCGTCATAGTGAGGAAATCGCTCTGGATAGCGATTCAAGTAATGGTACAAGCTCTCTCCGTAACCCAAATTATCGGAAGCCCCTTGTTGGATCGCTTCATTCATATACCGGCCGGTCTCTTCCCACATTCCGAAAGATCCGTCTTCTATAGCACTAGCTACATTCTCAGAAGTCTCCCCCAAGAAAGCCAATTCAAAGTCATGAATACTCGTCGCTCCATTGCCTGAAACATGAGTTACAATACCGTGACGCACCATTTCAATCACATAGCGGGACATACCATTTTTAATAACATGCGCGCCCATGGACCATATGACTGGCTTGCCCGCCACCCTTGCATCAATAATGCTATCGATTAACCGATCGAACGCTTCCCGTTCTGCTGGCATCCGTGGCCATTCCTCTGGAGAGTCTTCATAAGGCTGCGCCATATTGCGAATCGTGACCAAATTCTCCCGATCATGGACAGAACATGTCTTTATCGCATCAAAAGAAAGTAGCTCATGGCGTTTCATTGTACTCCACCTTTCATCACTTCAATCTCGAGCCAAGCAGACAATCTGCCGTATGGTTCAAGCTTCAAAGCTGCCCCTCGAGCAACCGCTTCAGCCAAAGTCCACTTTGGCGGTATATTAAAAGGCTCTAGCCCGATATTGTACTCGCAGCCAAAAAATGGAGCGTTGGGATCACTCGCGAAGTTTTGCCAATACCAAGTGTATGGCCATATCGCTGCATCCCAGCTTACAGCTAGCGACATTCCTTCCGGATTTCCATGTAAGCGGTAATTCCCCTTCGTGTTTTCAATAGCTAGCAAAGGTCTTATGGTGCCGGGATCTGCCAAGGAAGAGAGATCTACCTTGTCATGTGACCCAGGCATTCCAGGCCATGAACATCTCTCCCCCGTCTCCATATTGACAACGGTTGAGCCCTGTTCGAACTCCACCCTCGAATGCTCATTCAAGAAAGGTGCGCCAAAAGCCAAGTGATGTCCCCAATTAAATTCCATCTGTACCGGCGATTCATTGAACACAGTTTCTTCTAAACGCACGACCGTATCGCCACGCCCCAAAATGAAGGTTTTTTCAACCCTAAGCGGCAAAGACCGGAGACGATTGCTCAGACGGACGCGAATCTCATCCTCATCGTCCCTAATCAATTCGTAATCCCACGGTGTGATAGCCGATTCCCCTCGATGCACCATCGCACCCCGATAGACATGTGTCTCGCTCACTTCCGGCAGCATTTCCTGCCAACCACCCATATAAGTCATTTGATAGTCTTGGTAAAGAGAAGTCGGGGGAAGCAGTCCCATTCGTGTATGCCAAATGAAATCAGTATCCGTGGGCTTATGCAGCCAACGAACCGGTTCTCCGCCTCGATCCAGCAATAAAATGATCTGCAACAGGTCGTTTTCTAACAAAATGCTACGATATCCCTTGTATTGCATATCTTCCATAACACGGCAGCCATAATTGCGATATCGCTTGTAATAAGAGGACATTGTTATAGCCCCAATCGTGCTAGCCACTCGTCAATATTATTAAAGTCCCCAGAGATCCAATCCGCTCCAGCTACTTCGAGCCGCTTTTGTTTGACCACGTTCAGCCCTTCTCTTTTCTCCTCGTCACTCGCCAATCCAAGGGAAATACCTCCCGCTTCCTTTCCAAGACGAATCTCTACCTTCCCATCTCCGATAACCGCCAATTCACGTCCGGAAAGCCCTTTGTCCCGAATCAGATCCTGTATTACCTTCTCTTTAGAGCATTCCGCTTTTCCTACAGGAGCTCCGGCTATCTCGGTGATATACGGGGCGATGCCGAGCACCTCAACTTCGCGCACCACATCTGGATGATCCGTTCCGCTCGCGATGTACATTTCAACACCACGACTATGAAGCTCTCGAATTAAAGCCACTGCACCTTTGATCAGATAATCTTCAGCATTCAATTTCCCTTCTCTTAAATTTTTGATTCGCACCTCAACTTGTTCCAGTAATCGATCGTTGTAGATCGCCTTATATTCCCACTCACCCAAAATAGGAGTATTCCACCCTTTTTTCTCGACCGTATCTGCAAGCCAACGCATCTGATAGATCGTTTGAATACCTGTCGACTGATCAATATACTCATCAATCTCCTGAAACAAGGCATCCTCTTGCGCTTCACTGAGCTCTCTATCTCCAACAATCGACTCATACATGAAAGGTCGCATAATCTCTTCCCAGCCAGCACGCAGGGTGGATATCGTCCCGTCGAAATCGAACACTATTGCTTTAACTGCTGCCATATAATTACCACCTTTTACTTAATCAATAATTTTATTACAAAAGCATAGACTTTACATGATTATATTATCAGCACATAACTTAAAATAAAAGCATTTTCTTATTAAATAAATTATTTACTTAAAACACTGTGTAATCTATAATTTAAATAAGCCCAGTAGCGCCGCCTATATAAGGCACTCAAGACAAATCAACATTATCTTAATGAATGACATGATTCAAAAACGATTTATTAACACCTTATGAATGGGAGGATCGTTATGACCAATAACACCATTTCGTTAACCTTGGAAGAAAAGAACGCAGCACTAGGTTTATCACTTCGTTCACTAGGAAGCGCCTTGATTGCCTTCTCCGGCGGGGTTGACAGTACTTTTCTATTAAAACGGGCACAACAGGAGCTAGGCGTTCACGCAACCGCCGTCACAGCTGCATCTGAAACTTTCCCAAGTCGTGAATTCGACGCTGCCGTGAAATTGGCGTCTGATATGAATGTTCCTCATCTGTTGACTGAAATTTCCGAGCTCGATAACGAGCAGTTTGTCGCAAACGCACCCGACCGGTGCTACCATTGCAAAAAAGGCTTATATGCGCACCTAAAACGGCTAGCCTCCGAGCATGATCTCCCCTATATTCTCGATGGGACCAACTTGGACGATCTTGGTGACTACCGTCCGGGATTAGCCGCCAAATCAGAAGAAGGCGTACGTAGTCTCCTCGTGGAAGCCGGTATGACCAAAGACGACATTCGCGTTTTGTCCAAGGACTTGAATTTACCTACCTGGAACAAACCCTCTTTCGCCTGTCTATCTTCTCGCATTCCGTACGGAACACCCATCGATCTCGAGAAGATTGATCAATTGGACAAGTCGGAGCAATACTTGCTTGATCTTGGCTTTTACCAGGTACGGGTCAGGCATCACGGGGAAATTGCTCGCCTGGAACTGATGCCCCAAGACTTGATAAAAGCTATAGAATACAGAAATTCAATCACCGATGCTTTGCGCAGCTATGGGTTCAAGCATGTAACCTTGGATCTGCATGGCTATCGAACAGGGAGCATGAATGAAGCCCTCCCTCAGAAGGTTATATGATGGCCAACAAAGGATACACCGACGATTCAGTTGCCAAATATGCCAATCTCGATATAGACAGGGAGAGACGTCTAGGCTTCCCTGAAGTTATTTACGGAGAGAACAAAACCGCCGAACAATTGATCGGGATTGCTGAAAAGATGAGGGAACACGCTTCAAGGCTACTCATAACACGAGTAGACTCCGAGAAGGCGAAGCTGGTCTCCTCCCGCGTCCCGGGCCTTATTATCCATGAGGATGCTCATGCACTAACTGGATTTGGAGCTGTTCCGCCAGCAGATCGAGAGGGTTACATCGCTGTGGTTTGCGCAGGCACGTCCGATTTGCGCGTAGCTGAAGAAGCAGCTGTTACTCTCGAGATGATGGGCAGCCGCGTTGAGCGAATTACCGATGTTGGAGTCACTGGCATACACCGTCTCTTCGCCCGGCTTGATACCATTCGGGAAGCGGATGCCATCATCGCAATTGCTGGAATGGAAGGAGCGCTACCAAGCGTACTCGGCGGACTAGTAGCTAAACCGTTGATCGCCGTCCCTACTAGTGTAGGGTATGGCACCGGTCTGAATGGCTTGATCGCAATGGGCGCTATGTTGAACGGCTGCGCTCCTGGTGTCACTGTTGTAAATATCGATAATGGCTTTGGTGCAGCTTATGCAGCCGCATCGATTCACAAACAAATACGAAGGGGGAACTAACCTCATGAAAATCATATATTTAGACTGCATAGCTGGAATCAGTGGTGATATGATGCTAGGCGCACTCGTAGACGCTGGGGCTGATTCCAATTACATTGAAACTGAGCTTCTTAAGCTCCCTGTCTCACCCTACTCTTTGACATGGAATCGGGTTAATAAACTAGGCATCTCATCCATCAAGGCTGACGTTCTAGTTGATCCCGACTCACCTCCCGCTCATCATACACATTACAGCGATATCGTACGAATGATTCGAGACGCCAACCTTCCTGAGCGGGTCACAACCAGAAGCCTCGCTATATTCGAAAGAATCGGCATCGCAGAAGGAAAAATTCATGGTCTTCCATTAGAGAAAGTCCATTTTCATGAGGTAGGCGCAGTCGATTCCATAGTAGATACTGTCGGCGTCGCATTGGCACTGGAGTCACTGCAAATCGATTCCATTTGGTGCTCCCCAGTGCCTCTCGGCTACGGGACTATCCATTGTGCACACGGTATCTATCCAGTCCCAGCACCTGCTACATTGGAGATATTAAAAGGCATTCCACTAGCATCAGTACCTATTCCAAAAGAACTAACGACGCCTACTGGAGCTGGAATTGTCAGTGCACTAGTGGATCAATTCCACATCTCACTTCCCAGTATGACGATCACATCCATTGGTTATGGTGCTGGCACCAGAGACTTAAAGGAGCGCCCTAATGTGCTTCGTGTCGTTGTCGGGAATCCAGAACAAGCTTCAGAGACTATTCATGATCCTCATGCGCACTCTCATAGTCATGATCACAATCACGGCCATTCACATTCCCATTCTCATGATCACGATCACAGCCATTCACATTCGCATTCACATTCGCATTCCCATTCTCACGATCACGATCATCAAGAGGATTCCTAAATTTTCAACATTATCACTTCATATTAAAGCAAGTTTTTATACAACAAGGGGGCTATTAGACGAATCATTCCGTCTAATAGCCCCCTTCTTAAATGAAGCTTTATTTAACCGCTCCAGCCACAATTCCATCGTTGATTTGTTTCTGGAAAAGAACATAGATGATAAGAACAGGAACCGTCGAAATCAATAAACCTGCAAAGAGTGGACCAAACTCAATCCGATATTGCATCTCACCTTGCATCACGCCAAGGCCTATCGGGAGAGTATATTTGATTGCATCGCTCAGAAGTACAAGCGCATATTGATACTCATTCCAAAATTGCAGTACATTAACGATACTTATCGTAACTAAACCCGGAGTAGCTAATGGAAGCATGATTTTGAAAAACACTCCATACAACGAAGCACCATCTATGACTGCTGATTCTTCTAACTCATGTGGCAGCGACTTGAAGAATCCCATTAGAATGAACATCCCCATAGGCACTGCAGTGATGGAATACAACAGAATAATCCCCGTGAATGAATTACTAACATGCAAGGCGCTAAATAGAAAGAACATCGGAACGATGAGCATTAGCGACGGGATTGTCAACGATGAAATATATAAATAATAGAGAATACCGCTTCCTTTGAAAGTATACCTAGCCAAAACATAGGCGGTCGTTGCCGTCAAAAAAAGTGCAAGTAGCATGCTCCCACCAGTAACAACAATCGAATTCAGGAAATAGGTGCCAAAATGGTATTTATCCCATGTATATGAGAAGTTGGACCATAAGAGTGGTAAATTAGGAAGATCCCATGCTTTGCCTGAATACACTTGCTGATTGTCCTTCAAGGACTGAAATACCGAGAATAATAAGGGATAAACGGAGCAGACAGTCCAAAACAACAATAATATTGAAGCTCCCCACCGAACTAGCGGGTTTATTTTCTTATAGTCCAATCGTATCTCCCCCTTTATGAAACCTCGACCACTTCTCGTTTCATCAACCTCTGTAAAATAACGGTGGTCAAGAGAGAAACAATGAGGATTAATACTCCTATCGCAGATGCATAACCCATATGATACTGTTTAAACCCCATTTGATATAAGTAATAGCCAAGCACTTGGGTAGAGTTATCCGGTCCGCCCTCCGTCATAACATTGACGATCGCGAATGATCCATTCAAAGATGAAATAACAATTAACACAACAGATACTCTGACTTGTTCCCAGATCAATGGAAGCGTAATATGAACGAACTGTTTCCACTGTGTGGCCCCATCTATCTCAGCTGATTCATACAGAGGTAGGGGAATGCTCTTAATAGCGGCTATTAATAAAATCATGAAGAAGCCGATACCCGCCCAGATCGCTGGAGGCAATAGCGCCCAAATCGAATAATCAGAATCTCCCAGCCACGGGATCTCCACCTTACGTTGTAGAACAAAAGAGAGAATACCGTTCAATAATCCGAATGAGGGATTGTAAATAAACCGCCAAAGCACTGCGATTACAACAATTGAAAGGACATTCGGAAAAAAGAAAACGACTCTATAAAATTGAGCCCCCCGCATTTTGAACCGAGTAAGAGCAACGGCAAAAAATGTAGCCAGTAGCATAATCCCGATGACCTTCCAGAACACAAGGAAATAATCGTTTCCTATCGCTTTATAAATAATAGGATCCGCGAACATTTCACGAAAGTTACCTAATCCGACGTAGTCCATGTTTTCCGAGGAGCCGGACCAATCGAATAAACTAATATACAACGCCCTTAATATCGGATATAGCGTGAAGATGCAATAAAGAATGAGAGTTGGCAAAATAAAAGAGGCAATAAATAAGGTGCGCGTGCGTTTTGCTGTCATATGCTACCCCTTCTTATTCATTTAGGATGAGGATAAGGATAAGGGGAGCCCCACCCTTATCCTCATTACAGTCAATTCCTTATTTTTTGGAGCTCGCTTTCACTGAAGCTTTCTCCACCCGATCAACCCATTGTTCTGGCGTTATCTTGTTGTCTGTTAAAGCTAGGGTTGCGTTATCTATTTCCTTCTGCAAATCTGCATTAAAGGAAACAGCAGGAAGAACGACGAGATCAGGACTACTATAGTATTTACTTGCACTAACGGAAAGCGAGCTTGCTTTCGTTCCATCAAGATCAGCCTTCACGTTTAAGATGGCACCTGTTAGCTCAGCCCACTCAACTGCCGATTTTTTGGTATACATAAATTGAATGAATGCTTTAGCTGCCTCAGGGTTTTTCGCTTTTTGAGCAATTGCAACCGGGCTGGAATATGGATTGGCAACATACTTCCCACCAGGCTGCTGAGTGATTGAAGGAATCATCCCAAATTCAAATCCAGCTGGCGTATCATTCTTCATTTCATTCTCAACCCATAATCCGTTTGGAACAAAAGCAGCTTTGTGTTGAACAAACTGTATTTGTGAATCCGTGTGATTCAAGGCTATTGCCGCTTTATCAATGAAGCCTCTATCACGCATGATCACAACCTGCTGCAACGCCTTCATAACAGCTTCACTCTTGAATACGTCCGGCTTCATTGCCGCCATGTCCTGTAGGATAGATGGATCGTTTCCATTGTTCGACACGATTGCCGGGAATAGCAATCCACCTTCCAAATAACCTGGATATGCACCAGCATGGATATAAGGCGAGATTCCAGATGCCTTGATTTTCTCACTCACCGCTAGAAAACTTTCGAAATCAGTCGGTACCTCCCAATTATTTTGCTTAAAGAGTGCCTGATCGTAGAACGTTCCCCATGAGCCAAATACATAAGGAATGGAATAAATCTTCCCATCATAAACTTGTGGCTGTGCAATTAGACTAGCCTTGATGGATTCCCCATCCGCATTGGTGGCAGTTGAAAACCATTCAGTAAGATCCATCAGTTGATTATCTTTAATTGCCTGCAGCACATCGAGACCGCCAGCACAATCGATAAACACGAGATCAGGCGGATCACCTTGGATCCAACGGGGTTTCATTTGGTCATTAATTTTAGGTCCTGCCGACTCTTTAATATTAACGTCAGGATATTTCTCTTTGAATTGCGCTATTATTGACTTCTGCCACGCATCACCATAACCACCAACGCAATATTGAACTTCGAAATCACCTGCGATATTAGGTCCGGAATCCGAATCAGGACTGGCAGCAGTTTCTGATGGCTTTCCAGTTTCCGTTGCACCGTTGTTTTTGGAGCCTCCGCAGCCTGCCAAAGCAGTCGACATAATAAGTAATGAAGCAAAGCCTACTAGGAATGATTTTTTTATTTTCACTTGTGCAACTCCCCTCATATTCTACATTGCATAAATTTTAGAACCCCTCAAATAATCGTCCAAGCATTCCAACCTCAACCACAGACTTCCCGATCCACCTCCTTAAGACAACTTACTGATTTTTGCAATAAAACGCTTCCAACAAATCAAAGTAATATCATCTCAATCATGAATCGCGTATCCCGACCCCTTAAACAACTATGTTCACTACTAAAATTCATTATAAAACCACAATTTTACTTTGTCAATAAGTTAATTGAATACGTATTGATACCCACCCATTTACACCTTATAAATAAACATATAAATGGAAATAAGCAGTCCAACCAAAATTAAATGCCCTTTAAATATTTAGTTAACTTACTTATAAAATTATTATAAATAGAAGATTTGTCTATTTACTCTTTTGTTCCAACATTTTCAGCAGAACCATTACAGCCTCCGCTCTTGTTGTTTTGACTTCAGGAGCGAATTCATTTGATCCTCTACCTGCCATAATACCCAAACTCTTCAAAGCCGCCACCGCACCTTTCGCCCACCCCGCAATGCCTTTATCATCAGCAAAGTCTGTTACAGCATTTGACTCTGTCTTTAAGCGGAGTGCATTCGCAATCATTACCGCCATCTCTGTGCGTGTAATTGCTGCATCTGGTCTGAAGCTACCATCTTTATACCCTTTAATAATGCCCTCTCGTACTGCTTGCGAGACAGCCTTTAATGCCCAGTCTCCTATCTTCACGGTATCAACGAAAGACAGCTTAACTTCTTCTCCTTCAGGCTTCAATGCGTTCATCATCATGACCATAAATTGTGCACGCGTCACGAAAGCGTCCGGCTTAAATGTTCCATTGGGATATCCACTAACGATCTTACTACTAACAGCTTGCTTGATGCTTGCCTCCGCCCAGTGTCCAGAGATATCACTGAAATGAATATCTTTTACTGGGACAGTGCCATCTTTGTCTATAGCGAAGACGGCGTACTTCGTAAAGTGATCTACATTTACAGTTATACGGCTTCCATTTATGTTGCCGCCTTCAACTTCCACCCATACCTTCTTCACTTCATCATAATAGAAGACGGCAACAGTTTGATTATCCTTCAAGCTTGTCGGATCGAATGTTAAAGTCAACGTTACCGCTTTACGAAAATTCTCCGCGAAGTTTTTCAAGATCTCATAGATTGGGCTGACTAGAACCTCTTTATTCAGTAGTAGATTTTGAGTATTTGCCACTTTTTCTATCGTTAATTTCAATTCTTTGTCTGTAGCACCCATCGGTATGGTGATCACAATCGTATCACTTAAACTAACTTCCCCCACTTTACCTGCAGGAAGCGTTAATTTACCATCCGTTGCGATAACCTTGCTATCACTTGGAGATGATGGTGGGTTCGTTGGTGGCGAAACCTGCTCATTGACAACAAGAGCTGCTGCAATACTCTCCGCATGACCTGCCTCATTACTCACTACAACGGTGTAGTCGCCCGCATCGCTAACCTGCGAATTGGAGATATTCAAGGTAGCCGTCATTGCTCCACTAATACTTCCAACATCCGTTAACACATTACCGTCTTTCTTCCACTGATAACTGAGCGGTGTGTCGCCGCTGGCTGCAACACTAAACGTTACGTCCGCTCCCACCGTCACCGTCTGATTAGTCGGCTGCGTCGTGATCGAAGGAGTAACCGGTTGAACAGCCTTACGTTCAAACAAATACGTGTGACTTCGTTCAACAGGAATTACGTGCTCGGTGCTCGCAGCATAAACCTGGCCGCTAAACAAATCTGTTAGAGTCTCCGCGGTTGGAAATTTGAGTTTAATTGTTTCCGTCTTATTGGCATGAACACCCACATAAGTTTTGTTCATCATGAATAGCGCTGTTGAATCGGTATATTGAAACACATTCGATTTTTTTAATGCTAATTCAAACAATGGAAGCGTAAGGTTTCCAGATGCCGAATAAATAACCTGATAGTCAGGGCCTTCATTAAGTCCAGCTGTTATTTGTCCATTTTTTTGAGCCAGAGGAATCAAGTTACTAGTTTGATTAATCGTATAGGATGGCCCGAATTCATAGGATTGCATATTTTTAATCCCATTATCTATATCCATATTTTCTCTAGGTATCAATCCGACTTCTTGGTCTTTCTGCGCAGTTGTCAGATTTGCAAGCTCCTGGGTCGCACTCATCGCCCAAGTACGTTCGACATTAGACAATTGAATGTCCATGCCTGTCAAATCGCTTATCGTCTGAGCATCATAGGCTCCGTCTTCTGATAAAACACCGTCGGCCCAAAGAAAAATGGCAGTCTGTCCATTTTTCAAAACCTTATTGCGAATCATTTCACGTTGCTCCGCTGTATAGCTCCAGGTATTCGCGAAAACGTATACCTTATAAGGATCTAGCTCATTAATCTGATCAAGAAAGATCATATCGAATGGCACGCCAGCTCTCTGCCACAAATGCTTTGCAGTATCAAATAAGGCAAAGTACCTGGTGGGTGCCGTATATTTGTTATCATCGCCTAAATAGTAACGCATATCGGGATCGAAGACGAAAGCAACCTCAGCCACAGAAGAGCGATCCTTCTGGAGAGCTTCTCTCATTATCGCTTCTTGACGCTTAAATTCAGCAATTAGATCTGGATGATCATAACCGAAGCTCAGTTGAAAAAGAGTGTGATTCGTGCCATTCGTTAAAGCATTAGAGAATATTTGTCTTTGCTTCTGAATGGTTGTCGGCAGATCAGGCGTTCGTCCGAAGCCGTCGTCCTCAGCTGCCGTATATGTCCGAACATCATTCTCTATAAAAATAGCCTTCCCGTATAGGTTGACAGCTTTAACAGGAATAACAGGAACATTTGCACCATCCCCTAGCATCCTACCCACATAAGGCTCTTGGACATCGAAGTAATCAAAGTTCGGATCTTGGAGCAGAGGCATCAACCAACCAGAATCTTCGCCGACTCTGTTCGTAGTGTTATTCCATCCGAATTGTCCGTAAAAGTCACCTGTTCTAGCACCAACCAAGGCATGGTTCTGAGTCGCTTCTTTAATTACCCGGGCGAAATCCGAGAAAACCTCACGCCACTGGCCCAACAACAACGAACGGGTATCCAGAAAATGCTGGTTTACAGACGGTTGCAAGATAAGACCTGGTGGCACTGCATTAATTGTTGAGCTTGCTGATACCGGCATTGCTGTAGCTAAGGTTGCACTAGGATCCTTCCATGCCAGCTGTAAAGCAGCGTCGGTCTTATATTTCTCTGTCAGGTAAGTGCGGAAATCTGTAATCACCCGTGCATTATCATGAGGAATCAAGAAGTTAGCATCCATCGAGAAGCCGTTAAACAGCTCATAGCCAATAACTGCATGGCCCCAATCACTGGTTTGAATATGAGCGATCAGCTGGCGCAGCACCTCACGCGAAGTAGCCTTCCATTTGGGACTTAGATAATCAGGTATCCCCAACGGTCCTGGCATTTGAGAACCAACGAGAGCTCTTTCTCTATCATCTGGATCGGGATTAGCTGCATCCGGGTTTTTATCCGTCCACCACACAGCCCCATCGAAGGCAAGATCCAAAACTAATTTCGCGTCAGGACGCACATTCAAAATTCGTCTTGCCTGTTCATCAACGGATGACCAATCATATACATCGTCATCCAGCCATGTAGTTCGAAACATATTATTTAATGTGTTTTCTCCAACTGCAAAAGGTAGAGCAACAATCGGGTAGTCTATACCCCCTACTACATTTCGAAGGTAGTCATCACTCACATTAAACGGGAGAATTGACGTCCATAGCTGTCCACTGATCGGATTGCCATCCAAAAACATAGTCATAGCCCCATTGTTCATGCGCATCTGCACATCATGAGCCGGAGGCGTTAACAGAATTTGGTCGGCATCAAGCTTGTTGGTTGGCAGTGTAGCACTCACTAACGGCTGCCACACCCTCAGACTGTTTATCTTCATTGAAGCCGGATCAGCCCCATTTCCAACAAAACGAGTGCGCAGCGTAGAAATAACAAAATCTTCAGGCTGGTTAACGATCCAAGTCACTTTCACCGAATCTCCATTAACAGCAAGTGTCGGGTCAGGCAGCACAATAAAGCCCGGCTTAAACAGTGCAACATCCGCAAATTGACCATTTTTTAATGTGACATCCATCTCAATCCGGGTATTCGCCTGTCCGTGAACACTAATTTGTCCGGCATCCCAGAAGAGCGGGCCACTATCCGCCGCAGGGCCATCAACAGTAATCGTTTGATCCGCATAGGTCGTATTTGATCTAGGGACTACAGGATCAACCGGATATTGCGTTACATCCATTCCACCTACGAATCGTTCTGTCGTTTTCCAGATTTTCAAGCTGACAATTTTCAGAACAGTGGGAGCATTCATATCCGTTCTACTACCGTGCATACCCAATGCCGATAAAATGAAGTTGCCGCGTTCGTTGACATACCATACATAAGTAACACGGTTTCCGTTCTTAATTGTAAGATCAGGTGCAGACATTCCCTGTCCACCAAACTTTTGGAGTCCAGGCCCGTAGGTACCGTTTATTACTTCTGTCTCAAGAACAATTTTCGCCTTATTTGGAACATATAGCTGATTGACTCCCCACACAAAGGGACTAGGATTGGCAGCTCCGGTGATCGTGACCTCAGTGCCATTATACGTTACCCCATCACCGACAGGCGGATGGTAGGGAGTAATATGAGTATCCATTTCATTAATAAATTGATCTGAGGGAGACACTGGAACCACTGGTTCGTCAATACTAGCATAGGTTGGCGTAGCACTATTCAAAAACATCGCGCTAACTAGTGTAATTAGACATAAATAGATAATCGCTTTTTTCATTCGTTCCACTCCCTGATTTAGGATACACCCTCATAATTGAAGCGCTTACAATATACCGATTGAAGTTTGCCCGTCGCTTCTAAATGACAACAGCCCCCAAAACCTAAATCACAACAAAGACGCTTTGAATACAGTCTGAATCTTTTGCCTCCCCTCAAACGATATGCGCATCGTTCAGACTGATTATAGAATCCTCATTTTACTTTGTCAATAAATTAATTAAATGTAATCACTGTTTTAAAATGATGTCCGTTCAATTAAAAACCTTTAAAATGCTCATAATTTAGGAGTTATATTATATATTCATTATATTTTAATCATTAATTTATATCATTAAAACACTAATTTATCCCTTAAGAAAATTCATCACTTCCTGTTACAAAGGATAATCAAACTTTCTGATCGACCTAAAAAGGACCTTGCTCCGCAAGGTCCTTAGTTTAGGATTTGACACTGCTTTTCTCGCTTACTTCTCGTATTTCACAATAATTGCGTTGCTAATTTGGCGGCCTGGTGTCGTTAAATATTTGCCGTCTACATATAACCCGCTTGATGCGCCCCCGTCTAAATTCATGGCTTGGTAAGCTCCCACCTGTTTCATCATTTCCGCCAGCTGCGGGATCGTTGCTCCGCCTGTCGTGAGAAGTATGAGCTTATGGTCACGGGTTATACCGAGCGCACTTCGAGCGCCACCGCCCGTCAATATTTTCGGATCCTTGAAGCCTTCCGCAACAACGTTCAGTTCGACTTTCCCATTCTTAACTAAACGCGGACCTACCTGTACGCCACCTTCAATTGTAATGTTCTTAAACTGTTCCTTGTAATACGTACCTGATATAAGCTTAACAAGGTTATTCTTATCGAAGGTAAAGATCGTTCGGCGATCACTTAAGTCTTTTTTCCGCTGTTCACCACCGCTAACGATGTTCCCATACGGAATCTTAATATCCGATTTTGTGTAAGCATCGAAGAAAGATCCGTTGATCGCTACAGTGGCTCCATTCTTCTTAGCAATATTGTTCAAATCGTCTACTCGGCCAATCTCATTATGTGCCAGAGCAACACCTAATCTAATTTTGGGGTGCATAAGAGAGATCGTCACGACTTGAGTTTTAAAGCTTTTGCTTCCGACCTTAAGGGTCTTACTCTCACTTATAATCGGTTTACTATTGCTAGGATTAAGAGTTTGGTTAATAACGGGCAGCTCTGCGGTTTGTTGATCTAAAGTAATACTTACGGATGACGTGTCGTTTCTCCACTCCTGCTTGATGTTCAGAGCATTGGTAATAAAGCTAAGCGGCACGTATTTAATCCCTTGAGCAATGTAGGGAAGGTTTTTTAGTTCAATCTGCTCCTCATCGACGAATGCTTGTTTCTTTCCTATATACATGGAAATCTTGGTTTGCTCATAGGTCATATCAATCCGTTGTTCTTTCGAATCCCATTTCACATCGACTCCGACCTTACTTAAGAATTGAATGGGAACAAAGGTCGTTGATTTCGCAGAATCTAGGTAACCAAAGCTTTTAGGCTCTGTTGAAGCCCAACTGGTAGGTACGAAACATAAGCATAAGAGAAGTAGCAGCAAGATGATTTTTTTCATAGACGAAAGCTCCTTGTAATCTAGTTGTTATCACACCTTTCTTTTATCGGATAAGTAGGGCACCTCAATTAGGCTGGGATAACCTCAAGCCATTGGATACCGATCGAATTGCTCGTCGCCTTTAGCTCGATTCGATGTAAGCCCGCAGCAAGTTTAACTGGGTCATGCACTCGTTTCGTTTCCCATATGTTGTCGGCTAGCTCGATACTTCCAATCGTTTCACCATCTAATGAGACAGCAATCGCCGCACTATCGTTAGGAGTGGAGATACACAAATCAATAAAATATAGTGAAGCCTCTGAATTATTCGCAACTGTGAATTCATAAGAAGCCCAATCTTCAACAGCTAATTGCACATACATCCGCTCGTCTGCCTTCCACGGCTCCCCTTTGCTATGCTCAAAGCTGGCGATCTCCCTCGAGCTTTCAACAAATCGGATATCAACGCCATCTTGAACCCGGAAGCCAACAGAGCTACGACTCCGTCCCTGTACCTGATAGCTTAAGCCTTCTCCCTTATAACCATAGAAAATGGCCGGGATTCGTGCCGTAGGTCTCCGGAAAAGAGACAAGGTAACCTCTGGATGATAGACACATTCTGCGAATGAAATATTATGCAAATATTCCCACAAAATGCGCTCTGCAGTTGCCTCATCCGGTTTACTTCCTCCCTCCAAATAATCAATCAATAGCTGCCAACCAGACGGTATATTGACCGAGCAAGGGGAATTGTCCTTCCCCATCTTCTTCCACGTCCAAAAATTCCATGAGATATCATGATCCTCGAATAAACGAAATGCTCCCGCGTACCATTCCTTGTTATTCTCGCCACCCTCACCCATGTAGATCGGTACGTTCCACTCTGCTCTTTTGTCCAAATATACTTGAATACTCTCTGTATCTGGATTGTTCCAATACTTATGGAATTGAAGCATCACATTGTCATCGAATTTATGATCGAAGATCGACCAATCCGTGGCCCAATGCGCTCCCTCCAGAATAATCATATGGCGATCGTCTACTTCACGTATTGCTTTCGTAATGTCACGATAGAGAGGCATAATTTGATCATTATAAGCAGAAAACCAATTCGGTAGAGGCTCATTCAACAAGTCGTAGCCTGCGACAATCCACTCGTCCTTATATCGTTTAGCGAGCATTTGCCATAACTCAATCGTAATCTGTTTATTACGCTCACTAATGAACAATTCCGGTTGGTCATTCTCTGAATCATCAATGTTCGTGCCTGTTTGACCACCAGGAGCACCATGTAAATCCAGAATGGCATATAACCGATGCTCACGACACCATTCAATAGCCTTATCAATCATTAGCAAGTGCTGCTCATGATACTGGATAGCTTCCGTATCGCCTTCAATGATTAGAAATCTTGAATTTATAGGTATGCGTACGGAGTTGTAGCCATCTGCAGCAATTTGCTTAATATCGTCTTCAGAGGTATAACGCTCATAGTAGATTTGCCAGAATTGCTCGGCCTTCTCCTCCCCAACTAAATCCGTAACCATTCGCTCGATTCGCCTTGGACGGTCCCCTTCATTAGGGAACATCCACATATATCCTTCAGGGAGCATCCAGCTACCAAATCCGACTCCGCGAAGAAGAATTTCTTTTCCTTCACCATTGATTAGCTTCTGCCCGACCGCTTTAAGAAACCCAGTAACCTCATGCTCTTGTGCTATTGTCAAAGTCGTTCTCTCCTTCGTTAAGCTTAAAATCAGCTTGCTCTAGCCTTTGATAGCACCTTCAGCAATTCCATTGAGAATATATTTTTGTAGGATGAGATAAAAAATAACGACAGGAAGCATCGCCAGTATTAAAGCAGATAAAATGTTAGACCAGTCATTGCTATACTGGCCGAACAGCATATTCGTAGATAAAAGTAACGTATAGCCGTCTGAATTGGTCAGTATCAATAAAGGCAGTAGGAAATCATTCCACATCCACAGCAGATTTAGAATGGCAATTGTAGCCGTTACTGGCATCAGCAGCGGAAAAATGACCGCATAGAACAGCTTAAATTCCCCACATCCATCTATAATGGCGGCTTCATCTAAGTCTCGCGGGATAGACTTCACAAAACCATGGTATAAAAAGATAGCCATAGAAACGCCCAGTCCGATATAAATCATTCCCAATCCATATATCGAGCCCTGTATGGACAATTTGTTCGATATTTTTACGAGCGTAATCATAATGGAATGAAAAGGGATTAACATAGATAGGATGAATAGTCCAAACAGCGCAGAGCTTAATCCGCCCTTCGTACGCGATAGCTTATAGCCAGCTAAGGAAGCACACACAATAATACCGATTAAGCCAACTCCTGCAATCTGTATCGTATTCCATAAGCTCCGAAAAAAGTGGATTTTCTCAAAGGCACTCGCATAATTTTTGAATTGAAACTTGGTCGGTAAGGATAAAATGTTGGTCAGCATCTCGCTTTGTGTTTTCACTGAATTTAGAAGACCCATATAGATCGGAAATAACATGACAACGGCTCCGAGAATGAGGAAGAGAAAAATGAGAGCTGAGCCCACTCGGCGACTTAATCGATCACCTTTAGCATTAGCGCTTAGATGCATCAGACTTCCACCTCTCTTCTCTTCATGATCCATAATTGAACTATCGTGATGATAAATACAATCATAAATAAGATCATCGCTTTAGCACTCGCATAGCCATAACGATTACTCATACTAAACGCCTCTTCAAAAATGTTAAGCGCAATAACCTGTGTAGCCCTGCCCGGCCCACCACCAGTAAGCGCGAACACCGCCTCGAATACTTTGAACGAGTTATTCAAGGTCACGAATAGACCGATAGTAAGTGCAGGATAAATCATAGGCAGGGTGACGTTCCGAAACGTCTGAAATGCATTCGCCCCATCAATTGACGCTGCTTCTTTAAGCTGTTGAGGAACACCTTGAAGCGCCGCGATATAGATGACCATTAAATAGCCAACCCCACTCCAGAGGGAAAGAATAATAATGGCAAAGAACGAGAGCTTTGGATCGCCAATCCACGATTGGTCCAAAAATTTGAATGCCGTATGCTCCGCTATATACGGCAAAACTTTAGTGAAAATAAACATCCACATAAACCCGCCGATAATTAAGCTAATCATATTCGGCATAAAGAAGATTGTCCGAAACCAAACCTTGCTGCGCTTACGCGATTCGATCAATACAGCCAATAAGATAGCGAAAAAATTCGAAAGGATGACCATAAAAACAACATATTTTAACGTAAACCATATTGAGTCTAGGAAGAAACGATCATCTGTTAGCGCTTCGATGTAATTGCCAAAGCCCACCATTTTATAGGTGGGATTCAGTCCGTTCCAATCCGTTAAGCTGTACCAGCCCCCCCCGATAGAGGGGGCGAGTACAAATACGGAATAGAATAGGAGGGCTGGAAAAACGAAGGCTAACAGGGTGAGAGTTTTTTTCCTATTTCTTAAGAAACTCATATCCTATCACTCCTATACGATTAGCCTAGCCTCGAATTTTACTTCGTTGCTGCTTTAACGGCTGCTGCCCACGTTTTATCCATCGTTGCAATAAAGCCCTCTTTGGTCACCGACTTGGCATAATAGCTTTGAAGCAGCTTAGCTTGCTCATCTGTAACACCATTAGGAAGAGACAAATCCTGATACGCCTGCCCCTTCGCCACATAAGCCGAGGATTCATCTACCCATGGGCTCACCTTGAATTGGTGAACGGTTGAAATCGGGTTAAATTTCAATTGCTCGAACAAAGCGGAGGAGTCCTTCTCGTCAAGAATATAGTTCAACAAATCAAGAGCTACTTCTTTATTCTTACTTGTCGGTGACAATGCTAGAGAAGTAGATGTAGACAGGTTAATCTTCGTGTCTTTAGCATCATTACTTACTGGAAGTGCTGCAACGCCAATTTCAAACTCTGGATTTACTTTCAGAATCGCATCTGCATTCCAAGGTCCTTGAACCCACATCGCGGATTTGCCATTCGCGAAATCTGCTGCTCCCGCTTCATTGCCTACTTCGAAAGGCTTTTTGGTCCCATTCGCATTAATCAGATCAATGATGTCGAAGATAGCCGCAACATCCTTATATGATGCTTGACCTGCGTTCATTTTCTCAATCCAATCTGGGTGCTGAGAGGATACGATTCCGCCAAGCGATTGTGCAGTCATCAGCTGTGGTACCCAAGACTCTTGAAAAGCCAGCTGGAAAGGTGCAACGTTTGCCGCTTTCAGCTTCTCAATAACTGCTTTCATTTCATCCAAGGTGTTAGGTGGCGTTAACCCTAAATCCTTAAACATTTTTTTATTGTACAAGTATCCCCATGTCGAGCTTTCTAATGGAAGGACAACAACTTTACCATCGTAAGTTACCGTTTTCTTAATCGGCTCGTACAAGCTTTGAATAGCAGGTTGATCGGTTAGATCACTTAGGTAACCCGCATTATAGTAAGTCGGAATATCGTTCGCATGAAGCGTGAACAAATCCGGTGCATCGTTCGATGCGAGACGTGTTTGTAAGATTTGCTTTGCTTGATCAGAATTCGGCATTTCTGCCTTGATCGTTACTTCGATATTTTTGGTAGCTAATTCTTTAGCCTTAAATTGCTCGAAGTAAGCTTCGAACTGATCCTTATACTGTGGGTAGCTCATAAATACATTTAGCTCTACCTTTGTTGGCTTGGCTGGTTGTGATTCCGGAGTGCCTGTTGTCGTGCTAGCTGGTGCTGAAGGCTCAGCCTTGTTATTCCCGTTTCCACAACCTGCAATGACCGTTAACAGAACTACAGCAATCAGACTTAAATGGATGATTTTCTTCATGATTGATTTTTCCCCCTCTTGTTTAACTTCATCCCTAGTATGCTGGAAGCGCTTACGATTTTCATTGCAGGATATTAACGTCTTCTATTGCACAATATTGAGGTAGGCTTTGCCTCAATCGTATCACTCTTTTCCATTACGCAATTCTCCTGGAGCAAATCCATAATACTTCTTAAATACTCGGTAAAAATAAGAAACGTCTATATACCCAGTCATTTCAGCTGCATGCTTAATGGACAGCTTATGCTCGACGATCAGCTCTTTGGCCTTTTCCATTCTTTTATAGATAATGTAATCGTTCACGGTTTCCCCGCTGAATGCTTTGAAGGTTCGGCTTAGATGCTCTTTGCTAATATAGAAATGATCAGCTAGAGACTCTAGTGATATTGTTTCCTTATAATGATGATTAATGTAAGTGAGAACTTCATTCATATCTAATTTATTTCTTTTTTTGCGTATTTCTTGTACATCCTCTACCACCTGATTGTATATTCGTTCGACTCTTCCGATCATTTCGTTCACGGATGTCGGTAGGTTTTCCTCAGGAAGCCCCAGCTTATGCGCAACAATCCACTGATCCCATTCTTGCTCTAGCTCGCTTGCTGCTACAAAATCCTTGAGCATCTGCATTAAATCATCGTCAATTTCCATCAGGCTATTGCCCTCGAAGTGTTCAGTAGACAATAAATGCTGCAAAGTATTTAACGTATGCGAGATACCGGTAGCATTCAAATCCATTAAATATCCGTAAACCAGGTGACGGTATTCTAGATATTGATCCAAAATCGTCGAATCGGCCAGTAGAAGTGGCACGCTCTTAGTTAAGATCGAGATTTGCTTGGTCTGCTCCAATTCCTTCACACATTGTGCAAGTGCGGCGTTAAGCTCATCTGGATCGACTGGCTTAAGTAAGTAATCTTTGGCTTGGGAATGGATGGCCTGCTTAAGATAGACAAAATCATCATACCCGCTCATCACAATGATTTTGAGTAGCGGGTGTCGCTCCTTCAGAGCTTTCAGAAGATCCACACCATCTATGCCTGGCATTCTCATATCGGTTACGATAATGTCTGGCTGCAGCTCATCGATCAATCGTAAGCCTTCGGAACCATCCTCCGCTTCTCCAACGATCGTCAATTGTAAGGAGTCCCATTCACCTAGCTGCTTAATTACTTTTCTGGACCACGGCTCATCATCAACAATCATCACTTTATACATCTTCAAATCCACCCTTTACTTTCATAGGAAGCTTAAATAAGACGATCGTTCCCATGCCTTTCCTGCTATATATCCGTATGCCTGAACGTTCACCGAAATGGAGCTTTAATCGGGAATCCACATTTTTCAACCCAATCCCTTTCCTTCTTCCACTCGGCTCTTTATCAGGGAGGTTAATGTTACTTTCATTCCCAGATTGCATGTCATGACGAATTTCACGAAGCTTATCCTCATCTAAGCCGACACCACTATCCATAACGGCAATGAGAATGCGATTACGAATTTGCTTTATTCTTACTTCGACAGACCAGCTACCAGCCTTGCTTTGCAGGCCATGCTCGAACGCATTTTCCACAATGGGCTGTAATGTGAATTTAGGAAGTCGATACTCTAGAGAGGTCTCGTCATTGTTAACGATAACTTGGCATCGTCCGGTGAATCTTTGCTCTTGGATAAAAATATAGTTCTGCATATGCTTTAGCTCATCGCCAAATAAAACGAGATCGCTTCCGGTGCTTATCGAATACCTCAATAAATCTCCGATTACCCTAGTGACTCGGTAGATTTCCGGTGCATCCTTTTCTAATGCCATACCCCCAATTAAGTGCAGCGTATTATTCAGAAAATGGGGATTAATTTGCGCTTGTAATGTTCTCAGCTGCGAGGTCTTCATATCAATCTCTCTCTGGTATTCGACCTCAATTAGCTCTTTCATCCGCTGCATCATCGAATTATAACCATGCTCTAGCAAGCCGATCTCATCGGTATTTTTAACAGATTTCAATTCAAAGCTTTGAATTTCCGCCTTCCTCATCGTCCGAGCAAGACTAACTATCGGTTTACTGATTCGAAGTGAGATTAGAATGGAAAGGAGCACGGAAGCCACTACAAACAATATCCCAATGAGTATACCCGCTTTAATCGTAGCTTGTGCGCTCTGATTAATCGTTTCCACAGGGATCGCTTTAATAATGGTCATTTTCCCCTTGCTAACCTTCTGCATGAAAAAATGATATTTATTCGTTTTCTGAAAGCCCAGTCCCGTCTCCGGCACATCCAGACTGCTAATTAGAGCATAAGTTTCTTCTGAATCTTTGCCATTAGTCGAACCAGACAACAATTCACCTTCATCGTTGAGCAAGAAAACAGAGCTATCCTGCTCTGACTTAAGAATGCTGCCTATTTCATCCCAAACCTTACGGTTTATTCTAGCGGAGAGACCCCCGATTAGCTTGCGATCCTCGAACCGATTCATGCTATGAAAGGCATATATCCCATTAATCTCCTGCTTGAAATACATGTTAATAGGGGTATTCAGCATTCGGCTCCATGGCCCATTTTGAATATCCAGATAAGTACTATTTCCACTACTGGTAAAGTTCACAGATATCGCTTTTTTATACTCATGAATGTATAAGGTGAAATCATCGATTTTATTGGAGTTGGCATAGAATACTTGCTTGAGGGTATCACTGATGTATTTCTGCGTTGTAAATTGATCGCTTAGAATAGGAGTATCTACCGTGGCCAAGCTGCTCATTAACTGTGTATTAATCTGAACCGTATAAAATAAAGTGTCGATCTGCTGAATGAGCTCATTAAGATACTGATTCACCCATTCCATCCGCGAAACGTTCGCATTGATGATTTCCTGTTCAACCGAATGACGAGTGTTATTAGAAGCAAGCCATGTTACGGTTGCCACCGGTAAAGTCGTTAGGCATATCATCAGCACCATCAGCTTAAATCGAATCCCTATTGTTCTCTTCACAGCATGTCCTCATCTCGCTTATCAGTCTATCCTCTACTGAACTTCTTTATAATCCTACTGTAGAGATAGCCTGATAAGCTGTCAACGCTTACTCGAGAATGGATGCTCTGAATATTCTATGAAGCATTAAAGTGGCCGCGCCATAAAGAGCCCCCTTCTCGCCATAAGAAGCTGGTAGTAACCGATCCCTCGTAAATTCGAACGGGAAAGGAAATTTCTCCAGAGCAACTCTCAGCTTCTCCGAGAACTTAGCTGATCGGTTCATCCAGCCTTCAATAATGACTGCCTCAGGACTAATAAAGTTTACCGTACTAGTAATTAACAGCGTTGTTGTGCTCAATACCTGATTGAAGATCGGCTCCAACCAATCCTCATCTGCTTCGTAAAGAGCTATTATTTCCTCAAAGGTCTGTGGTATTGCTCGACCAAGCTCTGCCGAGCGTTGTTGGCATTTCTTGAGGATAAAAGGACTAGTAAGGATGGTTTCCACACAGCCCCTCTCGCCGCAATTGCATATCTCCCCATCAGGATCAACGGGAAGATGGCCAATTTCACCTGCGCCTCCTTTATATCCCGAATGAATGTGTGAATTAAGGATAATCCCCGCGCCTATTCCTTCGTTAATCGTCATATAGAGCAGGCTATTCTTATCCTTACCTGCCCCTGAATAATGCTCCGCAAAGGCTGCCGCATTGGAGTCGTTCACGATTTTAATAGGAACTTGCGGGAAAAAGACCTCGAGTTGTTTTCTCAGATTAAAATGAGATAGCTTCAGGAAGCTGGAATAGACAACTGTCTCCTCCAGCTCATCAATAATACCTGGTGTAGATATCCCGATCCCCTTGATAAGCTTCATATTTAAGCCTTCAACCTGATTCATACAGCTAATTAGCGCTGCATTAATCTGTTCACCTAAAGAATCGTTTCCGGTAGCTATCTTCGTTTGATATTCCGAAATGCATTCGCCATGCAAATTCATAAAGGCACATATGAGAAAGTTATTGCCGAGAGAAATTCCAATCACATATCCACTGTCTTTATTGATTTGCAAGGAAATCGCTTTTCTTCCTGCTCCTGAGGAAATTTGCTCACCTATTTCTTCGACGTAATTTTTCGTTATCAGCTCTTCAATAAGCACAGAAACAGTCGTTGCGCTAAGCTGAGTAATGACTGAGAGCTCCTTTCTTGTTAGTCTCCCTTCCTTATGAAGCAGATTCATGATCATTGCGGTATTCATTTCTTTCATTAGCTGCAGATTACCCTTAATACGTACAATGACTCATTCCTCCTGTTAGCTCTTTTTCAACGCGGATCTGGCTTGGATATCTAATAATAGATGGACATATTTAGCTCCAATTGAAATGCAAAACAGAGCAAGCGGCAAACCAACCGCTAATAAAATACCTATATTGTCCCAATGGGGAACTAGGTCAGACGAATAAAATCCTTCTGGATAGAAAAGCTTTTTTACAATCCAATTCTGGAAAGCGACGGTAAGGTAAATGGGAAACAGTATGGCGACCGACATTACTGTGGATCTCATCAGATAATAGGTGAATTGCATTACACCTAAAATAACAGTAAGAATGGATACATAAAGCACAAGAGTATACGCAAACCATTCCATACATGACGATAATTGCTCCATTTCCATTCGCCCCATACTTATGCTAAGCGCAATTCCAAGTACAAAAGCCACCAACAGCGCCCCAATAATTCGAATAACGGTAATTCCCATCCCTGCTATTTGCGAGAGTATTAATGAGCGACGGGAAAGCGGAAAGCTCAACCACCATTGCATATGCTTCCGGTCTATATTTGCCTTATTCATCATTAAGATTGAAGCTAACAATACAGGAAGCATTAATAATACTTGCAGCATTTCTATTAGGTCCTTAGAATCCTCAGAAGATAAAAATGCACCCAGCACAACGACTGCCAACAAGCTATATTTAATAATCTGAACGAGCTTAATAGAACCATAATACCGATAACGTTCCCGTTCCAAAGCATACAGGGCAGCAAATCCACTTGATCTGCTCTTTTGATGAGTTAACTTACTGCTGCTCTTGCCTAACGAATTAGAGGAAGCCGTAGATTTCATAACTAAGCGAATATCCGCCATATTTTTCAATCCTGTCGTTGAAATCAATCTCATTAGCAAAAAGGCGATAGGCCATCCAATGATGACGATACCCGCTGAATAGAGCAACAAATAACTGGGTGAATTTGCTTTGAAATCTGAGCTGTCCATAGAGAAAATGACTCCGAATAGGGCGTAAGAGCTCTGTGTCAGCAATAGATAGGGAATCAATAGCCATCTGGTCCAGCCTTTGTACATCGTACACACTGCCATTCCTATTAGTACCGTAACAGGAATACTCACTAAAGCTAATAACAGATTTGCTCCAACCATGGCTGCCAGCTGTCCTATAGGCATTAACTTCATCTGCCCTAAAGCCAGTGCAACCCCATAGTAGAATAGACATGCAAGCTGAATAAGAATAACAATTCTAAAGCCTACTTTCATAAAGCTCAAAGATTTGGCCTTTGCCAAGACAGATCGGGGGTGTGGTAGCATCAGCCACCACTCTCTATACGGTTGCGCCCAAATCATCGCGATATGCACCATAGATAACGTCATTATTATTAACCATGACATAGCCAATCCGACAGTAAATACAATGGCTGGGGAATCATAATTCCTAAAGCAATATAATCCTAACACTACTAATAAAGCGATATAAGATATCGTTATCCCTAAGCCTCTTCTTGTTAGGCTAGGCAACGATGAGCTGAATTGACTAAATTCTAACTTCGTTAAGCTTCTTAATGTTGTCATGCAAACACTTCCCTATAATGGGATTCTACCGATTTTCCAGCACGCCGCAGCTGCTCTACGTCGGCAACACTCTGAACCTGACCATCCTTAATCAAAACTAAGCGATCGAACAGCAGCTCCATTTCTCGAATATCATGTGTTGCAATTAGGAAAGTTCTCTCTCCATCCGCTAACTCACTAACAACAGTCGAAGAAATTTGCTCACGGGAAATCATATCTACTCCAGTAAAAGGCTCATCCAGAATAACAAGCGGCGCGCTGCGAGCCAAGCATGTCAACAGCTGCAGTCTTGCTTCCTCTCCCCTAGACATGACCGATATCCGAGATTCTAAATTGATCTTAAGGCTAACAATTAACTGCTCCGCCCTCGTATCATTCCAATCGGGATATAAGCTTTGAGCAAAGGAAAGCCACTTCCCTGCTGTTAACCATCCTGGAAGATTTCCACGGTCCGGTAATAGTGACAATTTCCCGAGTACAGCTTCTCCCGCAGGCTCTCCAAGCACATGTATAGATCCGGAGTCAGGCGTGGACAAACCTGCAATCATGCGCAGCAGCGAAGACTTTCCTGCTCCATTAGGTCCAAGCAGTCCAGTAATACTTCCCCTTGGAACCCCAAAGCTTACTTGGTCCAGTATTTTTTTCTTCTTTGCTTTCAGACATACATCACGGCAATCAATGGCATTGTCTTTTCCAGATGAGAAGGTTTCATTACTGTAATTGGAATTGTCCATTATGCTTCCTCCTGATCGGCTAATTGGATCATCTCGTTAACGGTTAGCCCAAGGGACTGAGCAATGTCCTTGAACTGACGAACAGCCTCTACCGCCATCTCTTTACGCGCCTCTTGAATAGTATCCGCCGAATTTGTCACGAACGTCCCTTGGCCTCTATAAGTCACAATTAATTTCTTCCTCTCTAGCTCTTGATAAGTCCTAGCTGCCGTAGTCGGATTAACACGCCTATCTGCTGCAAGATCTCTGACAGAAGGAAGCCGTGAACCAGCCGGAATAAGACCACTGACAATACGAGCACGGATCTGCTCAACAAACTGCTCATAGATCGGACGTGAAGGATCAGTCTGAAAATGATCGGGCAGCAACTCAGTTTCTTCTTTCATGAATTCAACCCCACTATATAGCTCATTTAGAGCTATTATTGTAACGCTTGTTGTAACGGGTGTATGGATACATGCCATACAATATGCAGTTAGTGTACCATGGGGGACCATACAACCGCAAGACCAGAAATTGCTCGTTCGGCCGCTTCTCCCCGATTAACGCACTGACGGCTACTTAGATTTGCTCGTTCAGACACTTTTCCTCGATTAACGCACTGACGGCTACTTAGATCTTCTCGCTCGGACACTTTTCCCCTAATAACGCACTGACGGCTACTTAGATTTGCTCGTTCGGACGTTTTTCACCAATTAACGCACTGACGGCTACTTAGATCTTCTCGCTCGGACACTTTTCACCGATTAACGCACTGACGGCTACTTAGATTTGCTCGTTCGGACGCTTTTCACCGATTAACGCACTGACGGCTACTTAGATTTGCTCATTCGGATTCTTTTCCTCGATTAACGCACTGAGGGCTACTAACAACCTCCGCAACAGTCGATCATATCGCTTAACTCTGCTACAAATCGGGTTGGTGGTAGGACTCATATGTTGGCGCTTGTATTTGAGTGCTGGTATGTTGGGGCTACTATGTTGGGGCTACTATGTTGGGGCTACTATGTTTGGGGCTACTATGTTGGGGCTACTATGTTTGGGCTACTATGTTGGGGCTACTATGTTGGGCTACTATGTTGGGGCTACTATGTTGGGGCTACTATGTTGGGGCTACTATGTTGGGGCTACTATGTTGGGGCTACTATGTTGGGGCTACTATGTTGGGGCTACTATGTTGGGGCTACTATGTTGGGGCTACTATGTTGGGGCTACTATGTTGGGGCTAGTACGAGCTCAACTCAAACAAAAAAAGCCATCCCTCAGCCAATTTCATAGCTGGAGATAGCCCCATTTACAATTACCTTAAGATGCGTCTGCAGCGACCAGTAATGCTGCACCGATGGCACCCGCTTCTTTACCTAGCAGAGGTGTAACAATTCGCAGACCTGCAGCCATGGATTTAATGGCACGATCAGCAATGACTTGATGCATCGGATCTAGTAAAAGGGGGCCAATGCTTGCCGCCCCGCCGCCAATAATGATTACTTCCGGGTTTATCGCATGTATAGCACTAATAAGTCCCGCACCAAGCGCCTGTCCAGCCTCTTGAAGAACTCGCACAGACAGCTCCTCGCCCTCGGATGCTGCTTCTGCTACATGACGAGAAGTAATTGGATTTCCTCCCGCTTTCTCCAATAACAATGCAGCCTTCTCTGGAAGCTCTGCCGCCTCCTGCTGAGCTCTTCTAGCAATTGCAGTGCCAGATGCATACAGCTCCAGACAGCCGACATTTCCACAAAGACATCTCGGGCCATTCCAATCAATCGTGATATGGCCTAGCTCTCCCGCACTCGAATCTCTACCTCGAATTAACTGACCGGAGCTAACAATTCCAGCCCCAATTCCCGTCGACACGGTAATAAAGACACAATTTTTCGTTCCTTTGCCAGCACCTACCGCCCATTCCCCGTAGGCTGCCGCATTTGCATCATTTTCTATATTCACACGCACACCGAAAGCCTGCTCCAATTGTTTGCCTAGAGGAATATTAATCCACCCTAAGTTGGATGCTTGCGCAACAATACCTTCTTCGGCAATCAATGTACCAGCAGTAGCTACTCCAATGCTAGCCAAGGAATAACTAGGCTCCATGCAATTTTGCAGCAATTCAATCATTCGCTTAATAACAGCTTCGGGGCCTTCTTGAGCATTCGTGCTCGTCTCCGATTTTTTCAGGACTTCTCCCGCTTCATTCAGGAGAACGACCAACAGTTTAGTCCCACCTAGATCAATACCTGCGTATACTTTATTATGCATGTGGTCCTCCAATTAAGTTCTATACTTCTCCAAGCACACGAGTCTCGGAATCATCTATTTGATAGTTTAGCATAATTAATACGGAGAGGAAAATAAATACCATTTTACACCCAATTAAATAATAATCCCGCTAGATTCGTATTCATCTAATAGGTAAACTAAACGCTTTAATCCAATCTCTGGCTATTAAAGCCGGGAGAGGCTTGCTAAACAAAAATCCCTGAATACAATTACATTCATATTTTTTAAGATAGTCTAATTGAACATATTTCTCTACACCCTCCGCCACGACTTTCATCCCCATCCCCTTAGCCAATTGAATAATGAGTCCCGTTAATGGCTGATCTTCCTGGTTTTCCGGAATGTGCTCAATGAAGCTCTTGTCAATCTTAAGCGTTGTTATCGGCAGCCTCATTAAGTGACTTAGTGACGAGAACCCCCTCCCGAAATCATCAAGAGCAATATTAATACCATACTCTTTTAACCGAGTCAGCTTATCCGCAACTAAATCCATAGATTCAATCATCATTGACTCTGTAACCTCAAGCTCCAAGTAACAAGGGTCTAGACCTGTTTCCCGCAAAATATCTAGTACCCGTTCCTCAAAACGATGCCCAATCAGCTGAACAACCGAAACGTTAACTGAGACAATCGGTTTATTTTCCTCACTCTCATGAATACCACGAATGAATTTGCAGGCTGTCCGCAGTACCCATTCTCCCATAGGAATAATCAAATGCGACTCTTCTGCAAGCCGTATAAATTGATCTGGTGGAATTCTACCTAACTCCGAGCTGTTCCAACGAATTAACGCCTCGAAGCCCTCAATACGTGAATTTTCTAAATTGATTTGTGGCTGATAATGAAGCTCAAATTCTTCATTTTCTAACCCGTATCTTAGAAGCCGTATCATATCTGCCCGCTGTTGTAACGGCATACTAAAAGAAGCATCATAGAATGCAAGCCCATTTCCACCCTGCTTCTTAGTATGGTATAGAGCAATTTCAGCATTTTTCATCAGCTGCTCAAGTGTCCGACCATGGATTGGAAAATGGGAGATTCCGATGCTTCCAGTCATATGCATGCGATGCTCGTCAACAACACAAGGCTTCTCAAACAAGCTAAGTAACTGCTCGACCCTTAATGGCAACCTATCGAGAGGCTCATGGGAAACAATAATCCAATCATCTCCACCCAATCGGTACAGCTGCTCCGAGGCTAGTAGCTCATTGACCAATCTTTTGGAAAACTCCTGAACTAATCGATCTCCAAACGCATGTCCAAGCGTATCGTTAACGTATTTAAATTCATCTAGATCCAAGTGAAGCAACGAGGTGTTTTTGTGCAAAATTACAATCTCATTCAGCGCCAGCCTATTCGGCAATCCGGTTAGCTGGTCTCGAAAGGCAATATGGCGCAGCTCCTCCCGGCTATTAAGAAGCTCCATATATTGATTGTGAAGCTTGCGCTCTGCCACCCTCATTCGAAGAGTTGCTTTATAGATTAAATAGAACAATAAAATGGCCGTCATCACGATATACGACCAGCCCTTAATCAGACTCATTTGCTCAAACATCTCTTTGTCTTGTACGAGAGAGCTTAACGCCTTATCCGAGAACAAAATCCATAATGCGCCGCAAATCAAATAAATGATAGAAATTCGCAAAGAGGCTGCGAACGGCATTTGTACTTTATAAGCTTTGATTTGCTCATGGCCCTGTTTCGACACGGATTGTCCTCCCTGCATTCTATGTTCACTCAAATGCATAAATACGACCTTATCTTAGTCTATTCTCCAAAAAATAATAGATTCCTCCGTTTATATCGGAAGTTAGGATGATATCAATAAGGATGATGGGGACTTCATTGTAAAATTCTGTTGTTTTTAGTGCTAAGTGATTTCTTTCGTTTTCCTCGCCACTCCGATACGACAACTCCTACCAACACAAGAGCCGCACCGAAATAACCTTTAAGTGACAATGTTTCATGGGCGAACAAGAATCCAAACAAAGCAGCAAACACAGGTTCAAGCGCAAATATTAGTCCTGTTCGGGTAGGAGTCGTGTACTTTTGTGCCAATGGCTGGACAATAAATCCGAAAGCACTGCAGACGATGCTTAGTGCGAGTACCGCT
Source organism: Cohnella abietis (assembly GCF_004295585.1). NCBI lineage: Bacteria > Bacillati > Bacillota > Bacilli > Caryophanales > Paenibacillaceae > Cohnella > Cohnella abietis. The sequence continues at coordinate 5,381,114 of NZ_AP019400.1, forward strand.
ATCCATCCATTTGAAGAATTAGGGTACGTGGGCGTTTCAAAAATAATGGAAAAGATCAATCCAAAACCACCCGCGAACCCCAATTGTATAATCCCCAAGTTTAATGCATCCGTTACTTTCGCTGCATATCCGGTAATCAAAATATGTATTGCATATAACAACGCAGCCAAAATACATAAGAAATCTCCTGGATGAATACTTAACTTGCTATTTAGCGTCATCAGTCCAATACCTAGGATTGCAAGACAAACGCCAATGATAAGGCTTAACTGAAGTTTTCTCTTGTACACAATGACATAAATTAAGGGCAAAAATATTACCGTTAGGCTAACCAAAAATCCAGCATTTGATATAGTGGTCGTTTTTAAGCCAAACATAATTGATGTAAATACACCGAACAATACGAATCCTAGCAAAGCGCCATATTTTATAGTTATCGAATTGGTGTGACGTAAGCGTTTAAAGAAAATAATTGCTGCTACAACGAATGCAAGTCCGAAGCGGAGAGCGATCAAGTTAAATTCTTCTATAGAATTTAGTCCAAGCTTCATAAATATATATGATGATCCCCAACATATTGTGACCAGTAAAATAAGCAAATCAGCTTTTTGCGATTTCAACATCATCATCCTTTATTCAGCAAAGTTTAACAAAAGTATACTACGACCTTATACACAAGAATATTGAATCTTTGTTAAACTATACATGAACAAATCTCATGTTAAGGGATGGGCTTATCATTGAGTATTACGAAATACGAAGTTTTTATAAAAGTAGTCGAACAGGGGAGTCTGACAAAGGCTTCTGATTTGCTTGGATTGACCCAATCGGGAGTGAGTCATGCGATTAATAGTCTAGAAACGGAAATAGGATTTTCCCTGCTGCTCCGCGGTCGGTCAGGCATAAAATTAACTGCGAATGGAGAAAAACTATTAAAACCGATTCGTGAGATGCTGAACTGGAACGAACAAATAAAGCAGATTGTGACGTCTATTAATGGATTGGAAGCTGGCACAATCCGTATTGGCACCTTCACCAGCGTATCTGTTCACTGGCTTCCAGGTATATTGAAGCAATATCTGAATGAATATCCAAATATTGAAATCAAGCTGATTGAAGGCGATTATGAAGAGATAGAAAACTGGATTTCGAATGGTGAAATTGATTGCGGATTTATAACCATTCCTGCTCAAGGGCAATTTGAAGTTATTCCTCTCAAAAAGGATAGGATGTTGGCCATCCTACCATTGGATCATCCGTTGAGCCAACTCCCATATCTTCCTTTTTCCCAAATTGAAAAGGAGCCGTTCATCATTCCGAGTGAAGGATCTGATTATGATGTCAGACGAATATTAAATATAGCGTCGATTAAACCCAATATTAAATTCTCGTCAGATGATGATTATGCGATCATTGCAATGGTAGAGAACGGTCTAGGAATTAGTATACTTCCTGAGCTTGTTCTTCAGGGACGTGATCACAACGTCTGTTTACTAGAGCTAGAGGATCATAGCTTCCGGTCACTAGGCATTGCCATCCATTCTATGAAAGACGCATCACCTGCCGCAAGACGGTTCGTTAATTGTGTCCAACAATGGTTGGTCAGTTGGGAGAAGTGACAATAAGTAATAGCCTCCGTAGGTTAGAAGTCTAAAGCTCATTTGTTCCAAAGCGGAACTCTTATTTGAACAAAATAGGATGGTTTTATGTTGCAACGAACTCCAGACACCTTATATCCAGCAAAGTAGCTCTATTCCTCCTGCATATGACTCAATAACACCACTGGAGTTTAGAACAAAAAAGAAGTCATTTTTCTCGGCAATAAGCTCGATACGGTTCGTTAGCCAAGACACGGTTTGTTAGGACACACACTTCCCTCTTGGGGCGGGGGTGATAGCGATTTTATCCATTCTAATCGTCAAGAAAGCCATCAAAACCACGGTTCTCACGTGGAGTTGAAGGCTTCCTTAACTAAACTATTCAGCATTTAGTTATGCTTTTTATTCTGAAACTGGCTCGGTAACTGACTCAGTTCCCGGGTTAGTCACTGAGTTAGTTACCGGCTCAGTCCCCGGTTCAGTCACTTGCTCATCCGGCTCTTTCTCTATTTCCTTTTCTTCTTCCTTGTCTACCTCTTTTGACACCTTATGCGTCAAGCCCTTGGCCAACCATCTGTTGCCCTGCTCCGTTCGGATCTCGATCCATGAACCTTTTTCACGAATCGCCTCATAAATTCCAGCCGCCAGCCGCACTCTTGTATCCAAGTTCAAACTTGGCTTTGAATACGTATAGCTGGCTGCAACAAGCTCTACTTTGCTTGCTACAGCAACTGTCTGAACATTATTGATCCATAGCTCCGCGATTCTAGAGCCAAGCAGCCAAGGTGTATTTTGATGCTGCTCCCAAATGCGATCCCACTGGGAAAGTGCTACATTCGTTTCTCCTGAAGGCCTTCCTAGCTCTGGTGTGAGTGCAGGCTTACCAAACTCAATAATAAACCAGTCTGTAAACCCGCCGCCAGATGGATTGGACTCTGGATTCACAACCCGATACCCCGTCATAGCTGCGTACTCATTCACTATCATACGATCCCTTTGAAGATTAGCCGAGGGTGTCTTATAGTTCCAAAATACAATCTCTCCAGAAGAGTGGTAAGAAACCGCTAGCTCAGGCTTTAACTTCCTAGTCAGCTCTGCCATTGCCCTTGCTTCCTTTGCTTCAAGCGGCTTTTGCCCTTTATAGTTCATATAGGATGGCTCAGAAGCCGCATTTCTAATCGTTCCCCAGCCTGCCGGATACTGACGATTGAGATCGATTCCTTTTGCATTAGCCTTCCAACGCTTAAAGTTAAGGCTCCCTTTATTCATACGAATTAATGCGGCCTGATCCTTCTGTAGAAACGCCTTTGGTCCCGACTGCTGCAAAGTAACGCCGTCTGGATTCACCATTGGTACAATGCTATAGGTAACATGCTGCAACAGATCAGTCGTGCTCAACTTTTTCCAGTTGGAACCGGCATCAGCCTTAATAGCTATCGATTCCGACATTTCCATTAGGGTTGTTGTTGTAATCCATTCTCTAGCATGATGTGAACCATTTAATAGAATATTAACCGGTCCATTACCTATCTCGATCAGCCATAAGTCACGTCCATACTCGCTCTTTCCTATGGAACGATATCGAACGAGCTCAGGGTATTTCGCAGCTAATTTTTTAATATCCTTTACCATGGTTTCATACGTGTAAACCTGCTTAGGTTGTACGATTTTGGAGGATGTGCTGCTTCCGCCTGTCAAAAAAAATAGAGCTGATAGTAGAATAAGTAGTAGAGTGATTTTGCGGCGATAAGCATAAAACAAAATGGAAAAAGCCTCCTGTCGTTTCTTGTCGAATTTTACCTTTTCGACATCGGAGGCTCATATTCCTACTCTATTAACGTTAAAAATATTAAAAAATCTATCTCTGCGCCCTCTATCCTTTTCATATGTTTTTCTTGAAATCATGTTAACATTGTGACAAATCAGCATCCCTATTGTAATTGTCCAGCAATCGGTTTATGATAAACAAATCACCCATTGTGAAATAAATCACATATCATTAGCGTTGTATGTGAAAATAATCACAATGACACAAATAAACATCTCGAGGAGGACTACTTTATGAAAATCATCGTTATTGGTTGTACCCATGCCGGAACCGCTGCTGTTACGCAAATGGCCAAATTGTATCCTGAAGCTCAGATTACCGTCTACGAGCGAAATGATACGATCTCGTTTCTCTCTTGCGGCATCGCACTACATGTCGGAGGAGTTGTACACAACGCAGACGAGCTCTTCTACTCGAATCCTACTGTACTAAAGGAGCTAGGCATACTTACCAAGATGCGTCATGACGTCCTCTCGATTGATACAATTAATAAAACCGTACAAGTCCACAATCTCGCAAACGGGCAAACTAGCGTCGATACTTTTGATAAGCTGGTCTTAACGACAGGCTCGTGGCCAATTATTCCGAAGATGGATGGCATAAGCCTTGAAAATATACAGCTCTGCAAAAATTACGCTCACGCTCGCACTCTCATTGAGAAAGCAGATACAGCCCAAAAAATCGTAGTCGTCGGTGCAGGGTATATCGGTATCGAGCTCGTTGAGGCTTTCGAGCAGCTCGGCAAAGAGGTTACCTTAATCGACAATACACCACGTGTGCTGTTTAAGTACCTTGATGAGCCCTTCACCCAGCTTGTGGAAGATGAGCTGACTACTCGCGGAGTACAATTAGCGCTGGAGCAAAGTGTTACCTCGTTCACTGGAGACAACAACGGCCGTGTCAATAAAGTCATTACTACTGCAGGAGAATATGAAGCTGATCTCGTTATTCTGTGCATAGGATTTAGACCGAATACTGGATTACTTGAAAATCAAGTTGAGATGCTGCCTAATGGAGCTATTATCGTTGATGAATATATGCAAACAAGCTGCCCCGATGTTTATGCAGCCGGAGATAGCTGTGCTATCCGATTTAATCCAACTGGCAAGCAGGCTTATATTCCACTCGCCACCAACGCCATTCGGATGGGTACGCTCGTAGCCCGTAATTTAGTCAAACCAACAATTAAATATATGGGCACACAAGGAACGTCGGGCATTAAAATTTTCGATTACAATATTGCCTCGACCGGCTTAACTGAACAAGCGGCTATTGACGCGGGAATGAATGTGAAAGAAATCACAATCAATGACGACTATCGCCCTGAGTTCATGCCCACTCATGAAAAAGCTTTGTTAAAGGTCGTCTATGAAGAAGGCAGTGGGATAATTGTCGGAGCTCAGGTACTCTCGAAGGTGGATCTCACTCAATCCATTAATACGTTATCGGTATGCATCCAGAACAAAATGACGATGGACGAGCTAGGCTTCATCGACTTCTTCTTCCAGCCTCATTACAATAAACCTTGGAACCTACTGAATCAGGCCGGTCTTCAAGCTTATGCTATGAGCTAATGATACTAAACAACAGACAGGAGCTTTCTCTCAGGATCTGGTACACCTGTAGAGATAGCTCCTATCTGTTAATCGCTATTGCGCGCTGTCGTACGAGGGATGGCATAGGGCTTCAACTCCACTGCCGCATCCGTATGACTGAACACTATCCTCGATTCAGCCTCCAGACTCGCTAAATCCTCTGAGCTATATCTGGAGCTAAAATGAGTAATCAACAGCCACTTCACACCTGCTGCCTGTGCAGTTTCCGCTGCCTGAAGGGTTGTGGAATGACCATACTCTCCTGCTTTGTCCACCAAATCATTAGCGAACGTGGCTTCATGAACGAGTAAGTCTGCACCCCTTGCAAGCTCTATTGCACTATCACAAGGCTTAGTATCCCCCAGAACGACAATAATTCTGCCTGGCAGTGGATTTCCGACTACTTCAGCAGAGCGAATTATTCGCCCATCTTCCAGCGTAATGTCTCTGCCAGATTTTAAGCTACCGTATAAGGGACCTGATGGAACACCCAGCTTAGCAAGCAGCTCCGTATTAAGAACGCCGGTACGGGGAAGCTCAGTTATTCGGTAGCCGAAGCTATCGATCCGATGATCGAGCTTAGCTGCTTCTACTGTAAAGAAGTCATCCTCACATACTGTTCCTTCTTCTATCTCATGAATCCGAAGCGGATAACCCAGATGAGTTTCACTGATCCTTAAAGTAGCCTCAATAAATTCGCGCAACCCAGGGGGACCATACAAATCCAATGGCTCGGTTCCACCAAGCGATGATCTGCTGCTTAATAAACCAGGAAGTCCAAAAAGATGATCCCCATGCAAATGGGTAATGAACAGCTTCTCCAGCCGGCTTAATCGGAAGGGAGAACGAAGCAGCTGATGCTGCGTACCTTCCCCACAATCGAACATCCAGAACGTTCCTCTGTTTTGCGGCATTTGCAGAGCAATAGCTGTTACATTCCTGTTCGCAATTGGCATGCCTGCGCTCGTTCCCAAAAACCAAAGCTCCATGCCAACACCTCCTCCGATAGCTTGTACCGCTAACAGGCACAATAAACTAATCAGAGTTATCAATAAAGGAAAAAACCTAGAATGCTAAGAACATACCCATCTAACTTAGGCATAGTGTTAGTCTTTAAACACCCGTCCGTCTCTTCTGGTTATTTTGCACCTTATGGATTTGTGTCTTCATAGCCTTAACTCCGCCAGAAGCGTTGCCTTGTTGTCCATTAGCTGAACGTTGAGCCTGTTTTTTCTTTTCCAATATACGTTTGATCGCATCCGTCTGGTTCGATTTCTTCGTTTCTTCCACTGAAGCCTCGTTAGGCGTCGTATTATTATCGCTCATTTTTATCACCCCATGTAAGATTACCCTTCTTATTTTACATCATCGGAGCGCTTATTAACTGTTTTTCTGTAAAAAAATTCGATAGTTTCAGCTTACCCCTCTTGTCTTTGTCTAATTCAGGCTAGGACCTTCGTAGTGGGAAAGAAATCCCAACAAAATGAGATAAAAAACCTTATAATAGAATCATTAACTTACATAAATGAGGTGAGAAAATGAGATTTTTATGTTTATTGCTCATATGTTGTCTGATTTTGACAGCCTGCAGTAGCACCTCGAATTCAAGCAGTGTAAACGAGCATGCAAAACATACACCTTCATTGGATGTCAAATTAGATATTGAAGACAATCAGGTTACGGTAAAAGTGAATACGGACATGACTATATCCCCGGAGCATTATGGGAAGGCTCGCCAGGATGGTGAAGGCCATATCCATATGTATTTGGATAACGGTGCTAAAGTAGCAGTCAAGCAAGGTCAGCAGGTTTTCCCAAACCTATCTCAAGGTAAGCATACTCTTAAAGTTTCCTTACATAACAACGATCATACCCCCTATGACGTCACCAAAACATACGATTTTGAAATCAAATAATATTCCCTTTACAGGAGAACCTCGTGCTCAATAAATTAAGCCTACAAACTCGGATAGTAACTCTTTTCACTACCGTAACTGTGCTATTAATGTCAGTCATAGTCTGGTTTGATTCCTACACTCTTCAGAAGGCTGTTGAGGAAACCTACGTCAGCCAACTGGACGGGATGACAACTGCAATCAACGGCAGGTACGAAGAATCCCACTCCATACATGACGTTCAGCAAATCTTTGATTACATACAATACAAGAATGAGAATGTTCTGCAATTAACACTGTATGGACAAGATAAGGTACTTGCTTCAACAGACCGGGAGCTTATCGGAAACCCCTCCCCACCGGATTTATTAAACGCAATTCAGGTTTCCAAAAATGAGACTCTGATATCGCATATCCGTAATGATGCTGATGGTATTCCTAAAGATCGTTTAACAGCTCCTCTTAAAGAAGATGGGGTTACAGTTGGTGCTATTGAACTACTGGTAGATACATCAGAAAGCTCAGATTTAATCTCAAATCGGATTCTATTCATTATTGTTGTTGGTCTTGCCATTGCCGTGCTTTTACTTGTCGTATTATCGATTATTATTCGCAAATTACTTATTCGTCCGTTACTTAAAATTAGAGATGCCGCAGTTACTATGAAGATGGGCTCTGCGTACAAAGAGATTGTCCTTGACTCTAGCCAAGAAATAAATGAGGTTGCCTCTGCCTTCAACGATATGGTTATCGACCTAGAAGGCCGTTACAAGGAATTACAGCAAGCTCAGAAGCAGCTAGTAGAATCAGAGAAGATGGTAGCCTTGGGAAACCTAGTTGCTGGCGTCTCGCATGAGATTAATACTCCCATTGGCATTGGCGTAACTGCTGCCTCATACATGGATGAGAAGACAAAAGCCTTTCAGCTCCTGTTCCAGGACAGCAAGATGAAGCGGTCAGACTTGGAAGAGTATCTCAACACGGTGAGTGAAACGACTGGCATGCTTCAAACAAATCTATATCGTGCATCAGAGCTGATTAGAAGCTTCAAACAGGTAGCCGTAGACCGATCTATCGACATGAAGAGAAGGTTCAAAATTAAAGAATATATTAAAGAAGTGCTAATAAGCCTACAGCCTAATCTTAAGAAGACGAAGCATCAGGTTCAAGTAACAGGTAATGATGGCATTGTACTTTTTAATGATCCCGGTGCCATTTCACAAATCGTAACTAATTTGATAATGAATTCTCTTATACATGCCTTTAACCCAGACGATGAGGGTCAGATCTCTATTACTGTCTCCTCCCACTTCACCGATTTTACCCTGCATTATTCGGATAATGGTAAAGGAATGCCTCCTGAAGTCGTTCAGCAAATCTTTAATCCCTTCTTCACTACCAATCGGAGTAACGGGGGAACCGGACTTGGGATGCATATTGTATATAATCTAGTCACACAATCACTTCGCGGTACGATCAGATGCGAGAGCAAAGTAGGCTCAGGCACCAACTTTATTATTCAAATTCCAATGATGAACGAGGGATGACATAGTGGTAAGCAATCAACAAGAAGATTTCCTTATATTCGCAGAAGATGATCAGGTAGAGCCACCAGTGTCAAGCTTGGAGAAAGAAAAGTGGAAAATAATTATCGTAGACGACGAGCAGGAGGTTCATAACGTTACCCGTTTGGTGTTGAGCGATTTCGAATTCGATGGCAGGCGACTAGATCTCATAAGCGCTCACTCTGAGAAGGAAGCGCTCCAAGTCATCAGCGATCATTCCGACATTGCTATCATTCTACTAGACGTCGTTATGGAGCAAGACGATTCGGGATTGAGAATTGTGAAATACATACGTGAGCAATTAAAGTACCAGGCGGTCCGGATCATCCTGCGAACTGGGCAGCCCGGCCAAGCACCTGAGAAAACCGTAATCATGAACTACGACATTAACGATTATAAGGAAAAAACGGAATTAACATCTCAGAAGCTATTTACTACTGTTATGTCGGCCTTGCGTTCATACCGGGATATTATGATCATTGAGAATAACAAGATTGGCTTAGAGAAAATCATTAATTCCTCGGCAGATTTGTTCGAACTGAAGTCTATGAGAAAATTCGCCTCTGGTGTTCTTACCCAGCTGACCTCGATTATGAATTTGAATAGAAACGCGCTTCATTGCAACAGCTTCGCTGTCTCCAAAGGGCAGGAGGAAATATATATTCTCGCAGCAACCGGGGATTTCTCTCCCGATGAAAGCAAGAAAATCGAGGAAGTCGTTCCTGAACATGTTCTCAGAAGGATTGAGAGTACATTTCGCGATAAGAAGGGCTCTTTCTTTGATGACCATTTCACGTGCTACTTCCGGAGCAAAGCAGGCAGTGAGAATGTTATCTATTTCGAAGGCTCCAACCCCTTAAACGAATGGAATCGGTATCTTATTGAAGTATATAGCTCCAACGTTTCTGTAGCATTCGAGAACATATACTTGAATGAGGAAGTCGAAAATACACAGAAGGAAATTATTTTCACCTTAGGAGAAATAGCCGAGACGCGTTCTAAGGAAACGGGGAATCACGTCAAAAGAGTAGCTGAATATTCTAAGCTTCTAGCTCTTAAATACGGCATTCCCGAGGAAGAGGCCGAGATCGTCAGACTTGCATCATCGATGCATGACGTAGGTAAGGTTGCCGTACCTGATGCCATTCTGAATAAGCCAGGCAAGCTCACGCCAGAAGAATTCGATACGATAAAAATGCATACCAATCACGGCTACGCCATGCTAAATCATTCTAACCGCCATATTATCAAAACCGCTGCCATTATAGCTCATCAGCATCATGAGAAATATAACGGTCAAGGCTATCCGAACGGTTTGGCCGGGGAAGACATTCATATCTATGGCAGAATCGCTGCACTTGCTGACGTATTCGATGCGCTTGGAAGCGAAAGAGTGTACAAGAAAGCATGGCCGCTTGAAGAGATACTAGATTACTTCCGACAAGAGAGCGGGCAGCATTTTGACCCTCAGCTAGTTACCCTTTTCTTCGATAACTTGCCGAGCATATTAAATATAAGAGACCAATTTACGGATCTGAAAAGCTAATCAACAAAGGAGAGCTCCCGCAAGAGGGGCTCTCCTTTGTTGATTACTATGTTGCGCGCCGACTAGAGCATCGTTATTGCTGACTAGTAAGAACCGCATCAATTAGACCGTAGCTAACTGCCTCTTGCGCAGACATGAAGTAATCTCGATCTGTATCCTTGGCGATCTGCTCAATAGACTGACCGGTTTGCTTGGCCAGAAGCTCGTTTAATTTGTGCCGTAATTGAATAATTCTTTTTGCCCGGATTTGTATATCTGATGCCTGCCCTTGCACCCCACCGAGCGGTTGATGAATCATGATTTCACTATTCAACAATCCGAAGCGTTTCCCTCTAGTCCCGCTGGACAGAAGGAAAGCCCCCATCGATGCGGCCATCCCCATACAAAGCGTACTGACATCTGCTTTAACATATTGCATGGCATCATAGATTCCCATTCCAGCAGATATTGATCCCCCAGGGCTGTTAATATACAGCTTGATGTCCTTGTCAGAATCATCAGCATCTAAATAAAGAATCTGGGCAATTACCGTATTGGCTACTGCATCAGAAATTTCTCCAGATAGAAAAATGATCCGATCCTGCAGCATCCGAGAGTATATATCGTAGGCACGCTCGCCCTTAGCGGTATTCTCCACGACATAAGGCACTAGATTCATCAAGTCTCACTCCTTATCCCTCTATCCGGTACTTTTTCTCCAAATCTGATGATGGGCTAGCATTGATTTTCCATACTTTTGGCTTTAAAGAATCACTGAGCCTCTGTTGCTCGCTTTCGTCATCAAGCAATGGAAGCTCTTTGATTCGGGTTACGACTTCTTCATCCACGACCACATTATTCATCTCGTTCTCATCCACTACGTCGAGTGTTACACATTGCTGGACTTGGTTGGGAGCCCCATTTTCCGTATAAAATAACGTGAGCTCTATGGTCGTCCTCTCACATTTAATCGCCTCGCTAGTAAAAATCTCCATGTAAATATCATCTGGAGTGGACGGCTCATAAATGATAATTTCTCCGGAGTCATCCTCATGAAAGTGACTGAGATTTCGGCGGCGATAAATCCCTTGAGGAAGATTAATACGTATTCGCGCATTCTCAACCTGACCAATTGCCTCTAAGTGGATCCAAAGATGATTCATACCCTCTTCATTCTCAAGCTGAGATTTGGCCAGCCTAACCGATATCATTGGTTTCCCCCTCCCGCCATAAGCTGGGTAACGGTGTCGATCACTCTGGTCCTCAGCTCAGGAGCAATTCGAGAGCTTATGGAAATAATGACATCCTCATTGATAACATGCGTTTCATGCTGGAGTAGTTGGTCTGATTGATACAAGGGGAGCTTCTCACCAATGCTGATGATTTCCTCCATGGGCCGTCCTTGAAGCTTCTCTTGGATAGTCGCCAAGGTTTCTCCACTTCTAGACAAAGTAAGTATGGCGCGAAAATAATGAAGGTGATTATCGGTATAAACCCTTTTATTCCCGACAAGCTCCAGCGCTGGGATAACACCAATTTGTGTGTAGTATCTGACCGTCCTTAGATTCATTTGTGAATCTTCGTTTTGCAGCATTTCAGCGATTTGCTTCGCGGTGTAATGATTCACTTCTTCTCACCCTTCCTGAGTGCATGATGGATATTTATTAGAATGATGTTTTTATTATTTCACACGTTACAGTAAAGTGTAATAGTTACAGTATACTGTAACTATTATTGAATTGCAAAGAAAGCCCTTTGGAGTATTCCTCAAAGGGCTTTTCTTCACATAGCATATGCTTATTTCAATAAAGCTTCCCAGTTTAATTGGGCTTTAAGACGAAGCTGCTTGAGCTCATCCTTGGTAGGTGGCTCTTGTTTCTTAGTATTAATGAGTAAGAGTTTTGATTCTGCATTCCATGTCACTGTAGCTCCTAGTGCTTCCGCTAAAAATCGAGCGGGAACGACGGTACTTTTATTAATCATCCGAGCAGGTACTGTAAGCTTTGCCGATTTTCCATTAATATAGGCTGTTTTGCTACCGATTGTCAGTTGCACCTTCTTGGTCACAGTCGTTGCAGTCACAAGCTTTTTACCTGAATTCCAAGTCACATTGGCTTGCATTGCTTTAAGTAGCTCACGAAACGGAATAAGCACTTCATTTTTCTCAATAATAGGTTCTGCCTTCAACGGAATCAGCTGTCCATCTAGCACAACAGCGGCAGCATATTTGATTCGCTTAGGCGAAGCTACAAGATCATAAACCCAGCCGTTATTTGCCGGAACCGGATCTGCTACAGTGTCTCCCGCCAAATTCAGCCACTTTCCTGTGTTGGAATCGAGAAAAGGAGCCGATCCCGTATAGAAAAGGGGAACTGATGGCTTAACAATTAGATGATAAAATAACTCAGCCTTGTTATTCCCCGTTGGGAAATATTGAAGCTCAACATCGTACATCGATAGCAGCAGTCGTTTGGCTTGTTCCTGCTTCAGCTTTGGTTTGAATCCAGTTGGTATTGTTGACACAGGCTCGTTGTTATAATTCTTAGGGAATTTACCTGTTTTCGCATCCAAGACTCGGTCATTTATTGAATACAATAACGGAAACTCCTTCTCCTCATCCAACCTAAAGAGGAAGGGTAAGGAGTTATCTAAAATAATACTTTGAGCAGTCTCCTTAGAGATAATACCTTTGGGATCGGCAAAATCTAGCGCATGCCAGTTGACTTGATAGGAGGTTACTTCACCACTTGTACGATCAACAAATATAGAAAATTCATTGAATCCATATGGACCAGTGCGGATTCCGTTCACTAGTCTATTAAACCTAAATTTATATTGTGATTTGTCATTCGTTCTTGTGCTGTACTCTGATTCCCTTGCAGGATTGATGACCCACTGGGCATCAAGCTTCCAAGGCTGGTTCTCAGCAAAATTCTTCGCGATGGTTGCGGCAGTTTCTATATCAATTTTGCTAGGAGTGCTGAAATCCCATTCTTTAGTATCTGTAATTCCGGACCATTTGGAAGCTTGAAATTCCATAAGCTTACCATCCGACTCTCTCAGCTCAATGTTAACAGAGTGTAGCCTTCTCCCATTATCGTCTGTTTCCGGTGTGACAAACCCTATATTCCACGACTTGTAATTAGCGATTCCTTTTGTAACATTGTCAACCTCTGCTCCCTCCGGTATGAGCGGCAGCAGCAGCTTTGCACGAGCAATTGCATCCTCACGGTTCAGGATGGGGCCGCCAGTTAATCGTGTGGACGATGAGGTTGAGCTTGCCTCCTCCTTCTTAACGTTAGCAGCAAGAGATTGGGCTTGCGTTTGAGTGGACGTATACAAGGTGCTTCCTAACGCTAGGGAGCAAAGGATAACAATTTTTACCAGTTTAGTGGATTGGTACATTACAAGCCTACTGATCGACATAATTTCTTTTGCCCCTCCCCCTACTTATACTCCTATTCCTTCTTTCCTGGGAACCCATATACGAAAAGGATAATGCCAACAAGACTGAACACAGGAACGAATAGATTATCAAAGAAGCCAGTATGGACTGGAGAAGCAACTCCGTTGCCACTGTTAGCTTCAATAGCGAAAGCTATTCGCCAGCCAACCCGCTCAAATGCATATATGATAGCTGCAATAACTAGAAATGTAGCACCTAATTTCCTATAAAAATCGTTGCCCAACTATAATACCTCCTTATTGTGCGTTCCAATATGCTCATCTAATTAACGTTCTTCCCCTCCATAAGGTTACATTAAATTCCAAGTCAATGTTAATCATTTATTATTAAGCTATTCTACCGTTTGTTCTATACATTACAGCAGGCTGCTATATATTGGACAGCATATTTTAATGGTTTTTAGAATAATTCTAAATAGGTGATGTTTTCAAAACTTTCATTAAGGAGTGTTTCTGTTATGAGTGACGAGAACAAAAAATTGACGACTAGCTGGGGGGCTCCTGTCGGGGACAACCAAAATTCAATAACAGCTGGCTCACGAGGACCGACACTGATCCAGGATGTTCATCTACTAGAGAAATTAGCTCATTTTAACAGAGAACGTGTTCCAGAACGTGTTGTTCATGCGAAGGGTGCAGGAGCTCACGGTTACTTTGAAGTTACCCAAGATCTATCAAACTATTCGAAGGCCAGCTTCCTTTCTGAAATAGGCAAACGCACCCCTTTGTTCATCCGTTTCTCGACTGTTGCGGGAGAGCTTGGTTCGGCAGATACCGTTCGTGATCCTCGCGGATTTGCTGTGAAATTCTACACTGAGGAAGGAAACTATGATTTAGTCGGCAATAATACACCTGTATTCTTCATTCGTGATGCCATTAAGTTTCCCGACTTTATCCATACACAGAAGCGCCATCCTCAAACCCATTTGAAAAACCCTAATGCCGTTTGGGATTTCTGGTCCCTCTCCCCTGAATCCTTGCACCAAGTTACGATATTGATGTCAGATCGAGGGATTCCGGCTACTCTCAGGCATATGCATGGCTTTGGTAGCCATACCTTTAAGTGGGTTAATGCCGAAGGAGAAGCTGTTTGGGTAAAATATCACTTCAAAACAGAGCAGGGCGTTAAGAATCTAGATGTCGAGCTTGCGGCTAAGCTTGCGGGCGAAAATCCGGATTATCATACAGAGGATTTGTTCAATGCTATTGCGAATGGCGACTTTCCAGCATGGAAGCTTTCCGTGCAAATTATGCCGTTAGAGGATGCAAATACTTATCGCTTTGACCCCTTCGATGTCTCAAAGGTATGGTCACAGAAAGACTACCCATTAATCGAAGTCGGTCGCATGGTGCTGAACAGAAATCCGGAAAACTATTTTGCGGAGGTTGAGCAAGCTACTTTCTCTCCTGGAGCATTCGTGCCTGGCATTGAAGCTTCACCGGATAAAATGCTGCAAGGTCGTCTGTTCGCCTACTCCGATGCACATCGTTATCGGGTTGGCGCTAACCACAATTCTCTGCCAATCAACCGACCGCAAGCCGAAGTAAACAATTATCAGCGCGATGGGCAAATGCGTTCCGACAGCAATGGGGGAAGCTCTGTCTATTACGAGCCTAATAGCTTCAGCGGCCCGACCGAATCTGCACAGAATAAGCCTGCAGCCTACGCTGTATCCGGTGAAGCGGATAGTGTAGCTTACGATCATCATGATCACTATACGCAAGCGGGCGATTTATACCGTCTACTTAGCGAGGATGAACGTACCCGTCTAGTTGAAGCCATTGTCGGAGCAATCAAACCCGTAGAAAAAGACGAAATCAAACTCCGTCAAATTGGTCACTTCTATAAAGCCGATCCAGAGTACGGCACACGTATCGCGGAAGGGCTTGGATTAACCGTTCCTCAGGTCGTGTAACTAGATTCCCATAGCTAAATAGGGGGCAGTTCCTCAAGGTCTATGACCCACGGGACTGCCCCCTACCAACTACTTATCACCAATCGTACCTATCCCCTCCACATAACCAGCTCTGTTGCTCGAAAATTTCTTATTCATTTCTAGTATCTCAAGCAATTGTGCCTAATTAGCCTCTTACAGCTTCGTTGCTCAAAAATTCCGTATCCCTTCGACTAATCAATCTCTTCCAGCCCTCATACCTATCCCCCGCCCCGTTGCTCGAAAATTTAGTATACCCGCTCCAATCTTCCTAGTATAGACACCACTTTGGTATCGCCCGTCATTGTCGTGTTTTGCTACTATGAGTGAGGTTGGCTTCGGTTCGGCTCGTCATCGTCGCATTTTGCTACTATGGGCGGGGGTTGGTTTCGGTTCCGCACGTCATTGTCGCATTTTGCTACTATGGGCGTGACTCAGCTCCTGTTTCGCCCGTCATTGTCGCATTTTGCTACTATAGGCGCGACCCGGCTTCCGGTTGGCTCGTCATCGTCGCATTTTGCTACCATAGACGCGACCCGGCTTCCGTTCGGCCCATCACACCCGTAACCTAGCGAATATTCTCCTGCCAAACTGAACCGCACCATGGCAAATGAGCAATACCACACCGATCTCAATAGCATGATCGGCAAAGTTTAGAATACCGCCAGCGCGGATGATAAAATCTGTCACTTGTCCAAACAACAGGCGATCAATCCCATTCCCAATCGCTCCTCCGACTAAAAACCCCATGCTGCTACTAAGGATTGCTCCCCCCAGTTCTCCTTTTCTGCGATAATAAAGCACCCCAATAACGAATAGAACGGCTATAACCCCAAAAAGTCTTCCATAGCCTTGAAATGAGCTTCCTGCCATACCGCTATTCTCATAGTGAGTAAGCCGCACTCCCCATAATAAGAAATCATCGCCAATATTAATGTAGAGACGTATTAGAATTTTAGAAATTTGGTCAGCCAAAACAACGATTATCGCAATTGCATAGAACAGCATAATTATCCCTTCTTCCTAGCAGCTTCGTCTGTATCCCTCGTTATCAGTATATAGGAATACTTAGAATCATCAAAAAAACACCCCCACTATCAGGATGTTTTTCTTCAAACTATTCTCTCAGCCAATCAAACTTACCCTTTAACCGCGCCAACACTTAAACCGCTAATAATATACTTCTGGAAAAATAAGAAAAGAACGGCAGGTGGTATTAACGTCATCGTCAGAATGGCAAACCGAATGTTCCAGTTGATCGTCGAGCCCGTATACATAACTTTCGTATAGATGGCGGCCGCCAAAGGCAACTTGTCTTCATTCATGACCAAGCTTGACCAGTAAAAATCGTTCCAGGTCGTCGAAAATCCGAGCAAAATTAATGTAATTAGAATAGGAACGGATAGAGGAATAGCAATGTTCGCGAAACTCCTAAACTCCGATGCACCATCTATCCTTGCAGACTCCAACAGCTCCTTATGGATACCGTCAAAGAAATTTTTCAGCAACAGTAGGAAAAATGCGTTCGCACCCGCAGGCAACCAGTAAGCCCAATAACTATTCAATAACCCTAAGCCCTTCAGGTTTAGAAAATTAGGAATTAAATAAGAATTCGCAGGAATTAATAGAGTAGATAAAAAATATAACGTAATCCACTTCTTCATCGGAACTCTCAGATGCGACAGACTGAAAGCCGCCATCCCAATGAAGGTTAAGGAGAATAATGAATTTCCGAGAAAAATAAATAAAGTATTCTTAAAATATAACGCAATATTTAGAACCGACAATGATTCCTTATAGTTGGCCCATAAAAATTTACTTGGAAAGAACGGTGCAGGGAACGTGAAAAACTCTTTAGTCGACTTCAGGGAATTTAGAAATGTATTGACAAACGGATATAGCATAGAAAGAGAAATAAGGAAGATGCACAATACCATAAAGCCATATGTGATTTTTATTCCTGGTTTTCTAAAGTCATATCGGGACATAATTGCGCGATCTCGGGTCGTCTTCATGCCTCGTCGCCTCCACGTCTGATTTTGATCGTGATAATGGAGAAGACAAGTAAGAAGGCGAACATGATCACTCCCATAGCACTAGCCTTACCGAAGTTCATGAAAGTGAATGCCTCCCTAGTCGTAAGCAGAAGATACGTTAGTGTGGCATTATCCGGGCCTCCTCCAAACATTAGCAATTGAGATTGGAAGGCTTGAGATGTTGCAATCAGTTGCAGCACGAGAAGAAGTAAGATCAGATTTTTTATACTAGGAAGCGTAATATATCGAATCCGCGCCCATACGCCGGCCCCATCCAATTCCGATGCTTCATATAGATCCTTGGGTATAGCTGCAAGTCCCGCGATATAGATCAGGGTCGCACTACCGAAATTTTGCCACGTTTCCAAAATAATAAGAGAAAATACCGCATGCTCCTTGCTATAGAAATCAAAATCCGGTAAACCCAAATAATTGAAGAATGAGTTAATCGGACCCACTGCATCGAAAAACCACTGCCACATTCCATATAATACGATTGCGGGTATTATACTCGGAAGATAGCCCACGATGCGTGCAGAGCCTTGAAACCATTTCAGCTCAGACACCGCGATGGCCATAGCTATAGGAACCCAAAACCCGATCAGCGCCGCAAGCCCCATGTACACCAAGGTATTTTTGATGGCTGTATAATAATCTGGATTGCTCAGCACCTCTTTGAAATTTTGCCAACCAACAAAGGAGTTTCCGCTTACAAAATCCACGTTATAGAAGCTATACATAATTCCTTTAAATATCGGCATCCATAGAAATATGAAAAAGATGATGATTTCCGGAAGCAAAAATAGTAATCCCCAAAAATACCACCGCGTTTTCCTGCTCAATCCCGATCTAACAACTGGAGGTTCTAGTTCTAGCTCCATCATTCTCACTCCCGATCCTATGTGTCAAGCTTAAAGCTTCATCAGCTAGCAAGAAGGAAAAGGGGTCTAATACTGGTATCAGCATAGACCCCTTTCACTATCCCGCTTGAGATACGATTACAATATTTTCACTTTATCGAAAGTCGCCTTTTGAAGTTTCTCAGCCGCATCATCTAGCAGTTTCTTAAGATCGATATCGCCTTTGCTAGTGAATACTTTTTGAATAACGTTTGACATTTCTAGATAAAAGGCTTGTGTCTCGTAGCTCGCTTCTAATTTGGGCACAAGCAATGTGCTTAATTCAGGAGAGAATTTGTAAACATTTTCATGCTTAGCAAGGATCTCTTCATATTTCTTGCCATATTCGGAGCTGTCATTCCAGTAGTTAATGAGCTGCGGAACATAGATTTTATTTTCTGTTTTTTGTGATGTAATTTGTGCATCAACAGCATCCAGATAAGCGTCTGTAAA
Organism: Cohnella abietis; assembly: GCF_004295585.1. Classification (NCBI taxonomy): domain Bacteria; kingdom Bacillati; phylum Bacillota; class Bacilli; order Caryophanales; family Paenibacillaceae; genus Cohnella; species Cohnella abietis. Next base: position 5,399,907 of record NZ_AP019400.1, read on the forward strand.
GTATTCATCTACTACAAAATCAAATGCGGCTTGCTGCTGCTCCGGCTTTGCCAAAGCATTGATAACCTTATAGTTACCACCGGCTACACCGATGTGCTTCCCACCCTTGGTTAAGGAAGGAATCGGATACAATACGACGTCATCTTTATCAATTCCACCTTGATTAATTGCTCCGTCAAGAGCATTAGCAGCTCCGCACATGACCATTGCGCCACGTCCTTGGTTAAATAAAGCTAGTGCTTCTCCATAGCCTAATGCCCAGTTTTTCGGTATGACATTAGCATCCTTCAAATCCTTGTAGAATTTCAAAGCCGTTAATCCTGCTTCGGAGTTAAAGGCAGCGGTAACCTTTCCGTCTGCTACAGTCTCAATATCACCGCCTGCCGAGTATAAGAAGTTAGTCCAGTTCCAGCCGCCTTCCGTGTTTACCCCCATAGGGACGAATCCCGCAATTCCTTTTGCCGGATCATTAACAGCTTTGGCTGCAGATAGAAGATCATCCCAAGTCCAATCAAGAGGTGGCAATGGAACTCCTTTATCCCTAAATATCTTTTTGTTAATCGTGATAGTCATCGAGTAAGCATCAATTGGAATACCATAAGTCTTGCCTTCTATTAAGAACGGAGCCAATGCGACACTATTCAGGTCCTTAGCGTACGGCCATTTGGCTAGCTGTTCGGTCAAGTCCGCAATCCACTTCTTACCTGATAGAAGCTTGCCTTCTGTTGCCCAGGTAGTAAATTCGGTCTGTGCACTGTTGGATGCCATCTTAATTGCAATCCCTGTGTTCTCATATTTCCATAGCTTCTGTGTAACTGATATGTTGGGATATTTTGCTGTAAAGCGTTTAATTTTTTCGTCCAAGGCTTTAATTTCTTGTGTCTTATCCGCTGCGGGTGCATAGACTTCTATACTGATAGGATCTTTGTTAGTTGGCGCTGGTTCCGTTGTAGCTCCCTCCGATGGATTAGAAGCTTGTGCTGATGGAGATGAGTCGCTCGGTTGAACATTGTTAGTTGAATTCTTGTTACTTCCGCAGCCTGCCAGAACAATAACTAGTGCTAGCATGCTAATCAGAAAGCTTTTTTTCATTTTTTTATATCCCCTCTCACGGTATCGTTTTTTTCTTACAGCTTTATTATAAAGCCCCAATAAGTTCCATTTCGATGTGTGATATATGGATAACAAAGGGATAAATTATGATTACCAGGTCAAATCGTATGCTTAATTTTTCACTTCGGAAGGATTGATTCCATAATGCTTTTTGAAAATTTTACTGAAGTGCTCAGGTGTTTCGTATCCAATCTCATCCGCAATTTCGTATCTGCGCATATCAGTCGTGAGGATTAATCTCTTGCCTTCCTCCATTCTTAGCTTGGTTACGTAATCCCAAAGATTAATGCCCACGATTTTCTTAAATAAGTAGCTCAAGTAATTAGGGCTTAAACATACAAACTCGGCAATCTCTTGCAGCTTTAAGCCTTTCTGGCGAAAATGACCATCAATAAACTGCTTGGCGCTTAGAATAAAGGAATTGTTATCCTCCATCACTCGGCTCGTAACAGATGCTCCTACATCTGTTAACGGACCTTCACGCTTGCCGAAATCCTCAATGTAAAACACGTGGTAATCCTTGTGAACCTCGCCCCACTTAATTGCTTCGTTGGCCTCTCGGGAAATGTCCACCCAGCTCTTAACTCCTTGTTTAATGCGGCTGATCCCGATAACGCTTTTGGTATTAATGAATTGGAGAAGATTGTTGTGGAGTAGTTGGGCAATCATAGTCTGTTCATTAAACGGGGTCGGATTATTCATCTCTTCCTGCGTGAACTGAAGAACAACCGAGATGGCATTGCTGCCGCTATAGAAAACGATGCTCTCCCATTTTTCTAACGTTTCCTCAATTACATTTAACGAGGCATATCTTAGTAAATTACGGTCGCGAAAAGAATTGATATCATTTTCCAGCAAACCCGCCTTGATTAAATTAAGCTTGATGACCAGCATGCAGTAGTATGGTCCATTGAACTCATACCCCAAATATTGGAATACCTCATCTACTTCAGCTTCGTTAAACCCTTCAGAGATAAGCTCGTTCAAAATATGGTTTCGGTTCGTGCTCATGTCCTCGAAGGAAAACTTCTGATTAAAGGACGCATCCGTTAAGGAGCGCATTTGAGTGTCTCTCTCCAGCAAGAGAGTCCTGGTCACTCTAAGTAGCTCTCCAGGGATGACCGGCTTCACAATGTATTCTTTTACACCAAATCGTAATGCTTTCTGTGCGTATTCAAATTCTCCATGAGCCGACAAGACAACTACGGGAATCATGGGGTTTTCAGTAAACAATGTTTCTATTAATTCAATTCCGCTCATTAAATCCATCTGGATATCTGTAATCATTAAATCAATTTTCTCCAAACGGATATAATCTAGCGCCTCGAATCCGTTGCTAGCTACGAACACTTCCCCTATATTCATATCGGCGTTCATTAATAATGTAGCTACGCCTGTACAGATCATTAATTCATCATCCACGACCAGAACGTTATACATAGTGTCGCCCCCTGGTTCCTATTGTTAGATTTCATCTGAAGATGTTGCTGCAATAATCAGAATGACCCTTGTTCCACCTTCTGACCGGTGCTCGAAGCTTAATCCATAATGTTCTCCAAAATGAAGCTTGATTCTTTTGTTAACATTGATCATGCCATAGCCTTCATCAGGTAACGTCCCCTTCAGAATGTCGTTCAATTTACTCAAATTTACTGCCTTGTACCCGTTATCCTCAATCAATATCATAATTTTATTTTCAACCATATTAATCTTAATCCATAGCTGTCCGTCCTTCTCCATCTTGCGAATGCCATGAATGATAGAGTTTTCTACTAGGGGCTGAAGAACGACTTTAGGAATAAGATATGATTTGGTTTCTTCCTCGATTTCCCAGTGAATGGCGAAGGAATAGTTGTTTCTTTTTAACTGTAGTCTCAAATAGGCTTCAATGTGATTCAGCTCTTCCGAAATAGGGATTAAGGTTTTTCCCCGACTTAAGCCGATGCGCATAAGCAACGAGAGATCGCGGATCATTTCGGCTGATTCCGTATTTCCTTCAATTGATGTTCGCCAGAAAATAGATTCAAGCGTGTTGTAAAGCAAATGGGGATTAATCTGAGAATGTAGAATAGTCAGCTCTGCTTCTTTATGCTTGAGCTCAAGCTCATACTTGTCATGAATCGTTTGGTTAAGTCGCTTCGTCATATCAAAGAATGCATTATTTAAAAGGCCAATTTCGTCCTTACGATTCACCATGTATTCATTCGTTAGTGGCCTTCCAGGCTCGAACGAACGGCTTAATCTGGCTAATCGAGATAGAGGGCTTAGAATGTGTCTGAGAAAATAAAGGATCGCTATTAATAAAATACAGAAATATACGATCATAAGGTAATTAACCAGCTCTCTCATAGCCTCATGCTCGCCAATAATAGAGCTTATCGGAATTTTGAATAATAGCTTAGTCCCACTATTAGTGCTTGAATTAATCGCGTATAACCAAGATTTCCCTTCCTCTCGGTCTATAAATACCCCTTCCGTTGACCGGAATATCGTTTGAGGCAGCTTAAATGTTGAACCAATTTCAATGTTTGAAGTATTGGCTAGCACAATATTACCTTTGTTCAATAGAACAATTTGTCCATCCTTCGGAATCTTAAGCGTTTCTAGGTCCTTCCGCATCAATTCATCTAGACCCGTCATAACCAGAACACCTTTCGGTGAGTTATCGTCCAGGTAATTGTTCATAGACCTTATGTATGCTGCCGTCTTAATCCCAGCACGGTTGTCGCCCGTCCGATTCATAATTCTGATTATGCCAGTTCCTTTCGCATTAAGAGCATCCTGAAACCAGCTCGATGATGAGATGTCACATGAAAAAAACACCCCGTTCGCCTTCACGTCCGAAGGAGGTGCGAATGGAAACTCATTTGTAATCTGGGGAATGAATACTGAATAATTAACCAAGTTCTTGGAGTAGTTAGTTAACAGCTTATCCAGCACAAGGTACTTCTGAAGATGATCGTACTCTGACATCGGAGTCATATCGAACATTTGCCGAGTCTCAGGAGAGATCATGAGCCTCTCAGTAGCCCCGTCTACAGACACAATATCGCGATCCAACGTATGATGGCTTGTTTTGACAAGCTGAAACAACGTATCTCCCATCTGACCCTCGGTAATCTTCGCAACCTTGACGGAGACAATCCAATAGGCGAGCAAGACAGGAATAACGATCAGCAGAATAAAAAAAACAATTAATTTTTGAATTAAATTCATCTTATTAAGCCTCTTGAGCATGAATTAATCAGCCGCCTCGACTACCATTTTTGTTAAATTAATTCATTATTATGATAACCCTTTCACTATATCATATGACTGCTCTGATCTCGCGACTATGTTCAATATTATGAAAAGCCAGTGTTATATTACTGTTGCTTTCGAAGGCAGACACTGTCGCTTCTACAGGAGATACTTCACCTCTTTATTTCATCGATTGAGGAAAGAAAAAGTCCACAAAAAAACCTACCCTTTGCAAAATGGAGGTGTTGAGCAACCATTCATAAGGATAAGTTTCTTTGTCTGCTTCAGATTAATCAAAACCACTAAATTCCTCTTCATTAGCTGTGCTTTGGATATCCTCAGCACTAATGCTTATAAAACGATAGCCATCCGCCGAATGCTTCTTAAGAGCCTTCTCCTTCATGAATCTGGGGCTTCCCTCGCCCGCATCCTCATCATAGATCAAGAGAATACCTTCTGTTTTTCTCAGCAACAGATCGTCCCTCGAAGTAAATTGCCATGCGCCGCTATAAGGCTGTTTACTGACGGAGCCATAATAATCAACACCTTTTAAGATCTCTTCATAGTAGATCTTTTTATCGTCCTTCCACTTCTCTTCCTGGTTAAGAAACGCAGTAATAATGGATAATTTCAAATGCGGATATTGCTCCTTTAATGCGATGACGGCCTCACACGCCCATAAGTCCACGCCATACTGTCCCGGAGTAATAACCCACTCTAGTCCTTCTTCAACGAGGGGAATGAGCTTTGAAGTAATCGCTTTTTTAATATATGTAATCCCTTTATGCTTCTGATCGAAAATACTAAGCTCGTGGGCACGATAGCCGGTAATCAGAAGGTTTTTCATTAATTTCGCTCACCCCTTAACGGCCTTAGCGGTTAGTCCCTTTACGATATAGGTAATGCAATCTAAGTATACTTCGTTATAGTTACACACTCCACATCTTCCTTTATTCGTGCCTCTTCATAGGTGCTTCTTCCTATTCACCTGCTTCCAGCGCGCTAAATTCCCACTACTCGTCCACCAATACCTCACCATCGTCGCAAATTGCTACTTTGACGGCTCCTCCTCCGAGTAATACCTCGCCATCGTCGCAATTTGCTACTTTGGTGGCATCATCTCCGAGAAATACCTCGCCATCGTCGCAAATTGCTACTTTGATCGCTCCATATCCGAGAAACTCGTCTCCATCGTCGCAAAACGCTACTTTGATGGCATCATTTCCGAGAAACTCCTCGCCATCGTCGCAAATTGCTACTTTGATGGCACCATATCCGAGAAACTCCTCGCCATCGTCGCAAAATGCTACTTTGATCGCTCCGTCTCGGAGAAACACCCCGCCATTGTCGCAAATTGCTACTTTGACGGCTTCTTCTCCGTGAATCTCCTCACCATCGTCGCAATTTGCTACTTTGACGGCAACATTTCCGAGAAACACCTCGCCATCGTCGCAAATTGCTACTTTGATGCCTCCTTATCCGAGCACCCCTCGCCATCGTCGCATTTTGCTACTTTGATGGCTTCATTCCCCTGAAACTCCTCACCATCGTTGCAATTTGCTACTTTGACGACTCCATTCCCAAGAAACTCCTCGTCATCGTCGCATTTTGCTACTTTAATCGCTCCACCATCTGGAAACTCCCCGCCATCGTCGCAAATTGCTATTTTTGCACTCGTTGGCAGGTCTTAAAACTAGCCATAACAAAAAAAGCTGAGTGAACGAGAGCAAGATGCGACATTCCACACCCTGCGCTTCGTTCACCCAGCCAATCCGCACATCCTACATTAAGAGCCAATCATCCTAAAGTCGATATTGTTCGGAGGAGGGAATCTCACTGTAGCTTCGTCAATAAGCTCCTGAGTTAGCGGTACATTCCTCTCATTAGCGATCTTCATGGCATGATACTTATACCATAGCTCAATGATTAACACTTCCCCTTCGCGTATAACCGCGAATTCGGAGGTAAACAGCTTGTTCATGAATTCTTCATTACCCAGATGAAGCGCCGCTGCCCCTACGATAATCTGAATGCGCTCTCCCTTAGCGAACTCAGCAGGCAAGTACTCGTAGATGCTCCAAGCCTTCTCATACTCTTTATTTTGAATCAATAAATTGAGATACTCTTCTGCAAAAGCTCTATCCGGGAAGCTGTTCGATACGAGGTAAGCTTGCTCCAATAGGCTCAGCGCACTTTCCGTATCTCCTTTGTGCTTCTTCACCTCGGCTAGATTACGATAAACCCAAGCAGATGGTGCTTTTCTCAGAGAAGCTTCCCACGCCTCTATTGCTTGCTCCTCTAGCCCCTTCTCATACAGCATAACACCGTAATAATTAAGGGCAGACCAAGAACTGTTGCTCTCAAGCTCAAGACTTTTCTCCACCAATTGCTTCCACTCGTCCTGAACCATCCAGGATTGCGGAATATCATTAATATCACTTTCCGGAATGTGTCCTTCGCGTAGAAGCACTAACCATGGATGCTGAGGTGCACCAAGACTCGAATCTGTAAATTCGAAGCCTAATGGTACTGATCTTCCTTCCTCTTTCTCCCTCCGAATTCTTTCTAGCGCTCCCCAACCTGATCCCGTATGCAACAAATCGGTTGGCGTGCGTTCCGCAAGGGACTGTAATCTCTCATGAATCGCATAAACCTCATCTTCATTAAGGGTACTATCGATATGCTTCTCAATATAATCGTTGGCGGAATCCCAGTTACTTTCATAAGCTAAGTCCGTATCCACTTGGGTTACACCAATCATTTGCGTAAAATCCCACACTGTATTTGCTGGCATCTCAAGACCATGAATCTGTGTCGGAGCAAACCCACCCTGCACTTCTACATAGTTTCCTTCGCCAGGCTTAGCTAGGAAGTCGCACCAACGTCTCCCACCGGCATGATTGCCCCAGCAGAACATTTTCCGATATCGCAATAATGAAGTAGAACGCTCGAAAAACATTCTCCCATCCTCATAGGCCACAGCCTCCCAAGGAGCTTTGTAAGAAGCGGCAGTTTGGAAAAAGTATTCGCTCGAGAAAGGGAAATTCATTGTATAAGAAGCATCGGCATTCGGTACTGAAGGCAAATAAGGCAATTGGCCGACGCCATAGCCATTAAGCCCATTCTCAATATAGATAGCTTCGTTAGTTGAGGAGAAAACCCGTGACTTCGCCGTTTCCTCTACTGCAATATTCGTCCACCAATACATCGGAACTGGACTGCTATTATCATTAATTATGCGGACGTAAATTTGAAGTTGCTCTGCTCCCGTAGGTAGATGGAAATCAATGTGCCAGAAAATATTTTTACAGCGTTCATATTCGTATATTCGTATATACTCATTTCCATTATCATCAAGAAGCTTGGCCGTATGAACGGAAGAGCTAGTCGTATACGTATGTCCAACATGCCCGATATTCCACTCAATCCCTCCAGAAAACCAAGCATTGAGGATAGCAAGATTGGCAGGCTGAAGCACAGGGTTCTTGTACAAGATTTCCCTGTCTGTTTTCTTATCCTTAAGCGAATACAATCTTCCGCCGTATTCCGGCAGAAATACCGCTATTAAGTTTTCATTTTCAAGGACAACGGTTTCTAATTCGATGTTTTTACGTTCTCTAGTATATCGATCCTGAATCCGATAGGGTAAATATCTCTCGCCCGTATTTTCACCGAGACCCTTCTTAAGCTCTGGAGTAAAGCTCCCATTCTCCACTACCTCTCTATGGTAGTTTCTGTTCCGAAACATCGGAAGAGGGTTTTCCCCTTCTAATTTGGTGCCTTCTATCGTTAGTATTGACCTATATACGCTCATCTGTCACTTCAACTCCTTGTTAGTTATCCTTTAACTGAGCCAACCGTTATCCCGGACATAATCTTCTTCGATACGAATAAATAAACGATGAAGCTTGGTAGGAAAACGACCATACAAGCTGCAAAAATCCCTCCGTAATTGCCCGTATTGGAATAGCCATACACGATAGATTGAAGAGATAAGGCTAATGTACGCGTGCCTGGATCGTTCGCAAAAATGAGAGCATAGAAATATTCATTCCACACTCCCAAGAAATTAAAGATCGATAAAGTAATTAGACCTGGCTGCGCAACAGGTAATATGATCTTAATGAATGTCTTAATTGGCCCACAGCCGTCCATCGCAGCAGACTCCTCGAATTCCTTAGGAATGGAGGAAAAGAAGCTCGTTAGAAAAAACACACCAAAAGGTACGTTCGTAAAAATGTAAATGAGAACTAGAGTCGATATTGAGCCTGTAAGCTTCAACTCTACGAAAAGTGAAAACAAGGGTATAGAAATCAACACTCCCGGTATAGCAAGCGCTGATACGAACATCGCACTTACCAGAAACCTACCTCTGAATGGCACCCGTCCTAGAATGTACGCTGCAGGTGCAGCAACAACAACGATTCCTATGCAGGAAGCAACGGTATAAATTACGCTATTCATGAAGTAGCGTCCCATAGCCTGGTTCTTAAATAAATCAATATAGTTAGAAAATTTGGGGCCGCTAGCGAGCAGCGAATTTGTAAATATTTCTCTAGTTGTACTTAAAGATGCTAGAATAACCCACCCAAATAGAATAATGGAAAATATTAACCATGCATATAGAGGAATGTACGCTGGCCATTTATTTTTTCGTTTTTTTACACTATAATTCCGCATGATTTCCCCTCCAACTTAATATTCTAAACGGTCTTTCGAGAACACCCGATTGATAAGCATAGTTACAAGCAGAATAGCTACCGTAATAATAATACCTACGCTTGCTCCAGATCCAACGTTAAGGACTTCCCCCGAGTAGATACTAGTCCCTTTACCGAATACCTTCTGATACATATAAAACCCAGGTGTAACTGTGTGAGGATCATCCAGCCCGAAGGTCGCCGACCATACAAAGAAATTAAATGCAGTAATCGTCCATAAGACAAGAGTCGTCCGGAAAACATCACGTAAGAGCGGCATCGTAATTTTGAAAAATTTAATCCACACACTCGCTCCGTCAAGCGTAGCCGCTTCGTAATAATCACTTGGAATTCTATCAATTCCCGCATTCAGAATAAGCATGAAATATCCGATTGAACCGAAGCTAAACGCAATGATCATCGAGAAATAGATATGCTCATTGTCAGTCCACTGTATATTGGCGAGCGCCGTAAGACCTAGGCGATTAAATACGGTAGTTAGTAAGCCATAATTAGAATTAAAAATGTACTGCAGCCAAACGGTCGATAGCACGACTACCGAAACGGTATTCGGCAGGAAGATAAGCGATCTCCAGAAATTTTTTCCACGGACACCCGAGGTTAGAATAATAGCAAATAGAAAAGCAATACCAAATATTAATGCCCCTCCAATCGCCCATATCCCTAGTACATTCCATACCGATTTAACAAAGTAAGAATTATGGATCAGATCAGCATAATTCTGAATGCCTTTGAACTCCCATTCTTTAAACTTGCTTGATAATGAAGGAATATTATAAAAACTCATCGCAAACGTCCGTAGGGTCGGATAGAGAAATATACAGAGGTAGATCAGAACAGCGGGTAATAAAAATAACGCAATAACAGATTTTTTGAACCTCATGACGACACCTCCGAATCATTCATCAACATACTGACGGTAGCTCCAATAATAAAATTTGAGTGCAGCGATTCACTTATCCGCCGCACTCCTTTTGTGAGTTAACCTACAAATCGTTTATTTACCTGAATAGAACTTTTTAGCTTCCGTAACCATTTTAGCTACATACTGATCAGCATTGATTTTACCGGTTGCCAATTCCATGAACACAGGGAATACCGTTCCTGATGAGAAATCACCTGCATTTTCCATACCGAAGCCCCAAGGTAAATTAACCTTCGCGTTATTGAATGCAATTGCCGCTTCCTCTAATGGTGCTGGCCATTTCGTATCAACAGTAGCCGGAATAGCAACGGCTTGCGTACCCATAGCTGCTTGTGTTTTCTTACTTACCAAGTATTTAACAAGCTCGAATGCTGCCGGAACATTTTTGCTTTTCTTGTTTAAGAGAAGTCCCTGTGCACCAAAAGTAAGTCCTTGCTGGCCGCCTTTATCATTGCCATTCGGAACAGTCGGGAACTGGAATGAGCCCCATTGGAAGTTCGGTCCAGCAGTTTCGGCAACCTCATTAGGCAACCAGCTACCGTTCAAATACATAGCGACCTTACCTATAGCCAAATCCTGTTGTCCAGCTGGATATTTATTTCCTGCGATTTTTTTGGAGAAATAACCTTTTTCGTGCAGGTTCTGAATATCTTTAGCGAACTGGAGCACGATCGGATCCTTCCACATTTCACCTGTTTTATCTTTGACTAGGCTATCTGTCCAGTCGCTTCCCATTGCACTTGCCAAATATCCGCCTGAAAATAAACTGCGGTAAGCATCATCGAATGTAATAGGCTCAATACCTGCTTGCTTAAGCGACTCACAAGCAGCTAGGAATTGTTCCCATGATGTAGGCACTTCCGTAATGCCCGCTTTATTGAATAACTCTTTGTTATAGAAGAATAGAACGGCGTAAGGCTGCTGTGGAATAGCATAGTATCCTTCTTCCAGACCCGCTGGTCCAGAAAGAGATTTGACCCATTCAATGAGAGAAGGAATAATAGAGTCTTTAACTGACTTACCGTCATCCCCAATTGCCTGCTCAGCAAGCAAATCATCTAGCTTAAGCACATGATCCTTAAGATTAGCAAGTGCAGCCGAAGGATCTTGTTCGAAAATATCAATCTGCTGTCCGCTTTCCAATGCTGGTTTAATAAGCTTGTTAATATCGCGTCCGTTATACTTAATCTCTACTTCTACTGCAGGATTGGCAGCCTTAAAGTCAGCAATAGCTTCGTCGATGACTTTAGCCTGAGGCTCCGCATTGCTCCACATGGACCAGAAAACAACCTTGCCACTAAGCGTGGAAGCTTCAGTTGAAGCGCTTTCGGTTGCAGGAGCCGATGCTTTCTCGGAAGGTGAAGCAGAAGACGGTTCTGCCGTATTTGATTTTCCGCAACCCGACAACATTGAAAGCGTTAACATAGAAGCAAGTAATAAAGATCCGAATGCTTTTCTTTTTTTGTTCACGATTAAATTCCCCCTATGAATTGTTTGGTTACAAGAGCCAGTATAGATAATTTATTTGGCATAAAGTATGTTCCTTAGTTAGGTAGAAATGGATAGATGTTAGGTGTATCGCATCCCCCTTCTCCCAGCCTCATCCCTATACGTGGGGAAAATTCAGCCAGGCATAATCTATTTATCTGTCGTTAAGTATGTCTTCTAGTTATATAAAAATGGATTAAAGTTAGTAATGTGCATTTGAACGCTTATGTTAAAAAAGATGATGATATAATGAAAGCTCATCACATTGCGAATGACGCAGCATCATCGCTTAACTACGTAGAAGGTGGTTCTATTATGGGATTTCTTAAGCGACTACGCATAAGAACGCAAATTATGATAGCGGTTACATGTATTCTGGTCATTATGCTAGCGATTATTTTCTCCCTTTATACCCAGACCTCTAAAATTGTTATTAAAAACAATAATCAATATTCGGAAGATACGATTCGCAAGTTTAAGCTTGGAATTGCGCAAAAATACGATGAGATTAGTCAAATCATGCTTAATCTCGGCTTTGACCCTACCGTGCAGAAATTCATGGTACAGAACGATCAAAGCATTTCCTATGAAATGGGCAAAGAATTAGATAGGAAAATTATTTCGCTTAAAGCAGGCAGGAAGGGTTTCGAGGATATCGTCCTTATCGGAACGAACGGCACGAGGTATAGTCTCAACGGCGGTGTCGGGTATGTGCAGCAATTGGAGTCAGAAATAAAGAATAGTAATTCGGTTTATGTCAGCGGATTTGAAAAATTTAGCTATAGCAACAACCTGCTAACCAGCATGGTATTTGCCCAGAATATGTTCTCGAACAATATGAATGATGGAACCGACGGAGTTAAGATTGGTTATATCGCCGTAATCGTAAATGTTGCTTCTATGTATTTCGATAACGACGCCTCCAATTCTCAGCCTGGCATTGGCTTCTACATGATAGACCGATTCGGAGAAGTGTTCCCAGATACCCATTCTCCGGATATTGCAAGAAATATTAGTGCTTTAAGCCATGAACCGAATTATAAGCAGCAAACGACCGATTATATCGGAGGAATTAAAGGTGCTATCCAGATTCAAAATCTAGATCAGATTCAAGCTTCCATCCTTAGCTTCGTTCCTGAAGAGGCACTTCTAGAAGAGCTGACGTCCGTGCGTACTAGAAGTATTTTAATCGTAATCTTGGCCCTCATTCTTATGGCATTACCCTTTGCGATGATTATCAACAATATTCTCCACCCGATACAGATTCTCGTAAAATTCATCAACAGCATTAAATCAGGTGATATTAGAGATTTAAAAATGAACCTGCGGCTTGAAGGAAACATCGAAATGACCGTTGTAGCCGAGAAGCTAAATGGAATGCTTGGTGAAATCAACAATCTTACCCATAAGCTTGTGGAGACAACGACCGACCTTCTAGAAGCAGAGATCGAGAAGGAGAAGGCAGCAACAGCTTACTTACGGAGTCAGATCAATCCTCACTTCTTGTACAATACTTTGGAATCGATTAAGGGAGTTGCGCTTGACGTCGAGGCTCATAAAATCGTGGATATGACAAAAGCACTTGGGAAGCTTTTTCATTACAGTATCAAGGGTTCAGGTTATGTCTCTCTCGAGCAAGAGCTCAATGCGGTCAAATCCTATGTTTTTCTTCAGCTTATACGCTTTGAAGGACGGTTTGATGTAACCTATGACTTCACCGAGGAATCACTAAACGTTCCGGTAATGAAGATGATCCTTCAGCCTATCGTTGAGAATGCCATTTTCCATGGGCTTGAGCCTAAAGAGACTTATGGAATGTTAACGATTAGTGGAACAATCAACGAGAATAACACTCTTGTCATTAAGATAGCAGACGATGGGACTGGAGTCGAAGAAGACAAACTACTCGAGATTCAAAATAAGCTTTATGATAATTCGGCCTCAACAAGCCTTGATCGCAGCTATTACACTGAAAGTGGAAGTATCGGGATAATAAACGTTCACAATAGACTTCGATTGGCCTTTGGACCTGCCTATGGCCTAAAGTTTGAAAGTGTATTAGGCAAAGGAACCTGTATAACCTTGTCAATGCCCAGCGCCTTCAATCCACCAGGAGGTAACCAACATGTATAAAGTGCTGCTTGTGGATGATGAAAGTCTTGTTTTAAAAAGTCTCGAAGCCGGTATTGATTGGAAGAAGTCGGGCTTCTACGTAGCTGGGAAAGCGAACAACGGCGTTAAAGCCCTTCAACTGGTCAAAGAATTAAAGCCTCATGTTGTATTCACAGATATTCGGATGCCTGGTATTTCCGGCTTAGAGCTTATTAAGAAAATTAAGGAGCTAGACAGTACCATTCAGATCATTGTCATTAGCGGTTATGCCGAATTTGCGTATGTACAGAAATCTTTGAATTACGGCGTGTTAGGCTATTGCCTTAAACCGTTTGACGATTATGAAATTGATATGCTGCTCAATACCGCCTCCAAAGCGGTTGAAGAGATCAAACAAAAGCGAGAGAGCTATTTACTTGAGCTATTCGAAGAATACACAACCGATAATTCCCAGTCGACATTCCTTACTATTTTATCCGAAGAAGGATTAACGGCCGAAGCTCTTCATGTCGTTGTCTCTATTGGAAAAGGAAAATTGTGCTTTAATGAGAACGCGAAATATATAGCGATTAATATCGGGAGCGCAAGAAGCGGCTATATTGTTCAATGCCCCAACCTAGACTCTATGCTAAGCACGGATGCTTCTCTTATTCCCGAAGGCATTCAAGGGATCGGTATTGCTCAAGCTGCACGAAATATGAACAGCATAATGAAAAGCATGGAGAAAGCTACAATTAAAGCTTGGGATTTCTTCATCCACGGTCGTAAGAATGTATTTATAGATCATGACGACATAAAAGACGATAAAGCCCATCAAATGATGAAGCAGCTAGAAAAAGCCATTTCCAATAAAGACTCTGCCCTATTACAGGCTAAGCTCGACGAAATGCTGATTGTGGAAAATAAACAAAGTCTGAGCATTCTAGACGCTCTTAAAATTCATAACATTGTAACCTTCTATGCCTCTACTGATCATTCGAGCTCTCCGAAGGAGGAGTATATTTTCAGCAAGGAGCAGCTTAATACTCTCTTTCATAGCTTCGAATCCATGATTGAGAGCTTGAAGAAGCTTATTAAAGACCTCGAAAAGTCAGATAGCTTACAAAACGAAAGTAAAACGTATAACGCAAGCTTAAGAGAGGTCATCAAATATATTAATGAGCATTACCGAAATGATATTTCCATTCAAAGCATTTCAAAAAACTTTTATTTGAATCCAAACTATTTAAGCCAGCTGTTCAAAAGAGAATTAGATGTTACATTCACCGAGTATCTCACTACAGTACGCCTGCAGGAAGCCAAAGGTCTACTTCGGTCCACGGGTCTAACCATTGGTGAAATTGCAGATCAAATTGGGTTCAGAGATTATTTCTACTTTATAAGATTATTCAAGAAGCACGTGCAGCTAACTCCTAAACAATATAGAAACCAAGATAAGCCAGAAGCGCGCAAGGTACATTCCAAGCCACATTCGGAGGATCGCTCATGATAAGAATAAAGGCACTATTTGCCCCTCCCCTAGCTGTAATCTTGTTACTTACATCCATAACAGTTAGCTGCAGCAAGCCCGTTATTACGAATGAACTACCGAGTGAATCAATTATCAAAGAAGAACCTTCACCTTATTCGGAGCATATGGAGATTTCTGTCGCGCTATGGGATCTTGCTGAAAACATGACTAAAGAGGACCCGTTAATTGATCAACTGGAAAATAAACTTAACATTACAATCAAACCGATCACCATTACGGGAGCGAATTATGTTCAACAAATTCAGATGTGGGCTTCTTCTGGCCAGCTACCCGATATATTTTCTGTTGATGCGGTCAACTCTCAGTATTATAGAAATTGGAGAGATCGTGGCGTGATCAAATCACTCCCGAATGACTTGTCGGCATACCCTTATCTTCAACAGTATTTGTCTACTCCTGAATATCAAGATCTTAAGGACGATGATCAGCTTTATTTTATCCCACGGCAAACCTATGACAGCACTGACTATAATCTATTCGACAGGATGGTATTCTATAGATGGGATCTTGCTCAGAAAGCAGGCATTACTAAAGAGCCTGAGACCTGGGAAGAGTTCAGAGCTATGCTTAAAGCCATTGTTGACCAAGACCCTGAAAACAAAAATATAACCGGCATTACGAGCGTAGGAAATTTACTGCTTGGTGGACTATTCTGGCTGTACAGCTCTCCCGCTGCAACAAGCGATGGGAGTGGGAACGATTTTAAATGGATTAAGGAAGATGGAAAGTATATCCCAGCGGTTTTCTCCAAAAATTCTATTGAGTCCTTGAAATTGCTTAGAGATTTCTATACTTCTGGTTTAATAGATCCTGATCTTCCGATTACTCGAGGGGATATGGGAAGAGATAAATTCGCTCAGGGCGAGGCTGCGGCATTGATTACCGCGGGTGGTTCGTTTCAGGCTATCGACATTAACATTTACAAAGAGAGATGGCTCAAGATTCATCCTGACGAGAATGCATTTTACGATAAAATTAAAATACTAAAGCCTTTAAAATCTATGGACGGCAACCGTTACCACGCTATTTTTAGAACCTTCTGGTCCGAAAGCTATATATCAGCGAAAGTCGACGATAAGAAAATGAACCGTATTTTGCAGCTATTCGACTACATGAACTCGCCAGAGTTTCTGGAAATGAGACGATTTGGTATGAAGG
The DNA here is from genome assembly GCF_004295585.1 of Cohnella abietis. Lineage (NCBI taxonomy): Bacteria > Bacillati > Bacillota > Bacilli > Caryophanales > Paenibacillaceae > Cohnella > Cohnella abietis. Next base: position 5,416,195 of record NZ_AP019400.1, read on the forward strand.
ATGTTGATTACACTAAAAGTAACAATAAGATAACTGTTATTGACCCTACAGATAGCGTACTAACGAAGTATAAACCCTTCTCATCGCTTGCTAATTTGCTGCATTGGGATGGCATGTTTAAGCTTAGTGAGGATTTCGCCGGTATTTCTGCGGAAGCTCATGAAGCGCAGCAGGAGTTTATTAATTATTCCATGAGCATGACAAGCAAACAGGAATACGATAATCGTTTAACGCAGATGTCGACTCCGACAAAGGACGGTTTCACACTCTTCGACAGTGAAGATATGATCAGGGTTATGATCAGTAAGCTTCCAGTCGAGGTCATTTGGAATGATATCATTAACAGCTATAAGGCTAAGGGTCTAGATAAGATGATCCGAGAAGTGAATGCTAAAGCTAAGGAAATGGGCATTAATTAGCTAGGCTTGAGAACAAGGGGGAATTAGTTAAAAGGCCTTTTTTCAGCAAAGTGACAGCTCATTATTTGAGATGTAAAATAGGAGGATGTCCGGTTATTAACCGATCAGAACCCTATTACATCGGAGGAGTGACACTATGCGTTTCATTAGCAACAATAACATAACAGATCCGTCGCTTAATTTGGCGTTAGAAGAATATATATTGCGTTCTCTTCCTGATACTGACGACTACCTATTGTTCTATATCAATGAGCCGTCGATTATCATCGGTAAAAATCAGAACACTGTTGAGGAGATTAACGCCGAATATGTAGAGGAAAATGGAATTCACGTCGTTCGTAGGCTTTCGGGAGGCGGCGCAGTATACCACGATCATGGTAATTTAAATTTCAGCTTTATTATGAAGGACGACGGCCAATCGTTCCATAATTTCAAGAAGTTTACCCAGCCTGTTGTTCAAGCACTGCGCGAGCTGGGAGTAGAGGCGGAATTGACTGGGCGTAATGATCTTCAGGTTGGCGAACGTAAAATATCCGGAAACGCACAATTCTCGACTAGAGGTAAAATGTTCAGCCATGGGACACTTCTGTTCGATTCGGAAATCGAGAATGTCGTCTCCGCGCTGAAAGCGAATGCCGAAAAATACGTCTCTAAAGCAACCAAATCCATTCGCAGTAGAGTCGCCAACATTTCAGAATTTCTGGATGAGCCAATGACCGTCGAGCAATTCAAGCAAAGCCTCCTGACCTCCCTATTCGAAGGGGAGAAGGAAATTCCTTATTATGAGTTAAGTGAGCAGGACTGGGCGAATGTTCGTAAGCTTGCGGATGAGCGTTATCGGAGCTGGGAGTGGAACTATGGACGTTCGCCGGCCTTTAATGTACGGCAGACCAAACGTATCGAAGGTGCGGGAACGTTCGATGTTCGATTGCAGGTTGAAGATGGCGTCATAGCAGATGCAACGATCTATGGTGACTTCTTCGGCCGAGGCGACAGCAGCGAGCTAGCCGCTAAGTTTGTAGGAACCCGCTACGATGCCTCTGCTCTAAGTACGCTACTCGATGACATCGACCTGTCCTATTACTGCGGACCAGTAACGAAGGAGCAATGGCTAGAATTGATGCTATAGCTGATCGCGCTTTTCGAGGGAGTTACGCCGGGGGGAGCGAGTTATGCGAGTTATCGACTAACTCCCTTGGCGTAATTCCCTCCACCAATGCCACCATGTGACCGAGTTACGCTACCTCGCCGACTAATTCCCTCCAACACCGCCACCTTGTGACCGAATTACGTTGCCTTGCCGACTAATTACCTCCACTATTGCCACCTTGTGACCGAGTTACGCTGTACCTCCGCTTAATTCCCTCCTCCTCTGCCACCTTGTGACCGAGTTACGCTGTACCTCCGACTAATTCCCTCCACCATTGCCGCTTTGTGACCGAGTTACACTGCCTCGCCTACTAACTCCCTCCAACACTACCACCTTGTGACCGAGTTACGCTGTACCTCCGACTAATTCTCTCCAACACTGGTACCTTGTGACCGAGATGCGCTGCCTCGCCTACTAATTACCTCCAACACTGCCACCTTGTGTCCGAGTTGCGCTGTATCGCCTACTAATTACCTCCACCACTGCCATTTTGTGACCGAGTTACGCTGTACCTCCGACTAATTCCCTCCACCTCTGCCACCTTGTGACCGAGTTACGCTGTACCTCCGCTTAATTCCCTCCACCACTGGCACCTTGTGACCGAGTTACGCTGTACCTCCGCTTAATTCCCTCCACCACTGGCACCTTGTGACCGAGTTACGCTGTACCTCCGCTTAATTCCCTCCAACACTTCCACCTTGTAACTGAGTTACGCTGTACCTCCGCTTAATTCCCTCCAACACTTCCACCTTGTGACCGAGTTACGCTGTACCTCCGCTTAACTCCCTCCACCAATGCCGCTTTGTGACCGAGTTACGCTGTCCCGCAGACTAACTCCCTCCACCAATGGCACCTTGTGACCGAGTTACGCTGTACCTCCGCTTAACTCCCTCCAACACTCCCGCTTTGTGTCCGAGTTACACTGCCTCGCCTACTAATTTCCTCCACCAATACCACTTTGACACCGAGTTACCCTGTACCTCCGCTTTATTCCCTCCAACACTGCCACCTTGTGACCGAGTTACGCTGCCTCGCCGCCTAATTCTCTCCACCTCTGCCACCTTGTGACCGAGTTACGCTGCCTCGCCGACTAATTCTCTCCACCTCTGCCACCTTGTGACCGAGTTACGCTGCCTCGCCGACTAATTCTCTCCACCTCTGCCACCTAGTGACCGAGTTACGCTGTACCTCCGCTTAATTCCCTCCACCACTCCCGCTTTGTGACCGAGTTACGCTGCTCCTCCGACTAACTCCCTCCACCAATACCACTTTGCGACCTAGTTACGCTGCCCAGCCGACTAATTCTCTCCACCAATGCCACCTTGTGACCGAGTTACGCTGCCTTGCAGACTAATTCTCTCCACCACTAGCACCTTGTGACCGAATTACACTGCCTCGCCGCTTAATTCTCTCCACTGGGAACTACTCTATGCCGAAAAAAGCCTTAGCGTTGGATGTCGTAGCCGCTGCAATCTCCTCAGAATCCCGGTCGAGACATTTCGCAACTGAACGAAGGATGTGTGGCAAATACATCGGCTCATTGCGGCCATCTGCAGGTTTAACACTCAGATCCCGCGGAGTTAAGAACGGGGCATCTGTCTCGACCATTAGCCGATTCAGAGGAATTCTCTTAACTAGCTCCCTTAGGTGTTTTCCGCGACGCTCGTCACAGATCCATCCGGTTATCCCGATGTAAAACCCCATCTCCAAGTACACCTGAAGCTCTTGCGCCGTCCCGGTAAAACAATGAACGATCGTCCGTGGAAGCCGCCCCTGATACGATCTCAATAGCCGAGTAAAATCATAGAAAGCCTCTCGCTCATGCAAAAACAACGGCAATTTCATTTCGCAAGCTAGCTCAACCTGCTCCTGAAACCACTTTTTCTGAATTTCACGAGGAGAAAAATCCCGGTTATAATCCAGCCCACACTCCCCAATTGCTACCACGTGTGGAAATGCCGCTAGCTCTCTAAGCTTCTTAATCGTTGATGCATCGCAATTACGGGCATCATGCGGATGCACGCCTGCTGTCGAATACAATTTCCCTGGATATTTGGCAGCGTAGTCTGCTGCTTCCTTGCTGCTCCTTACACTCGTTCCTGTTAATATTAAAGGGAAAACGCCTTCCGCTTCCGCCCTAAGCAAGACGTCCTCACGGTCTTGTTGAAATGAACGATGTAGTAAATTAACTCCAATATCGATAATCTGATTCATATAAATACGAGCTCCTCTATTAGTTAGTCTTTGGATCTACAGCCTCCATGACGGCACCACCGAGGGACAACGACAACAAAGCCACGAGCTCATCGCTCGTGGCTTCTTGATTATAATAGATTATGACTCTAGAGCCATCTAAATTCCACTATACGCAATATGTCCCGGTGAGGCCGATGAAAGATTTTCGAATGATTTTTTTATTAACTATTGCTTTAATCATTGCAGCCATCTTCATCACCCACCCTTCCAAAATTTACACATAGTATAACTAAAATATCCTTAAACTGTCAATTCATTTTCGAGTTGTACAGTTTCTTACTCAATCCTCACGGAAGGTTAAAGAGCCCGCATCCGATTGTTCCTGGCATTGTGCTCCAGCTCCGCAAGCCCTAGCTCTTCCATTAATGGAGGGACGTACATTCCGAATCTTCCCCGGAGTCCCTTCTTTAAGCCGTACCAGCCCCCAACTGGATTGTCGGGTGACCTTCCCCATGCTTCAACAGTACCTTCCTTAGCGGGCTTCTGCTCGTCCGCACTGCCAAGCTCGATCCAGTCTCCATGCTCTTTAAGCATGCTATGTAGATCCGATATACAACGGTAATCATAGTGCAGAACCGTTTTACCTACAGTGCACACTATAATTTCCTTTCCGTCCTTCTCGTCCTTATACATCTCGTACTCAGAGGTTTGAGGCGGAGTTTTCAGTTTCCACGGATTTTCTTTTGTACCATACACTGTTGTCATCTGGTTACTCCTCTTAAATGTAATGCTTATTCATCCGTATAGACCTTCAGGTCGGAAAGAGTAAAGCCGTTTTTTCCATCCGCGCTTTTAGTAGTATCGTACAGCTTGTCGAAAGTTATGATAAGAAGACCAGGATCATTAGGATCAACGTCAATTGTAATGACTTTAGATTTACTGGCATTCACTCTAATCTCGGCAGTTCCTGATCCTTGGGCTTTCACATTCATATCCGTTGTTCCTGTATTCTTGAAAGTGAAGCTTACCTTATTTGCTTTAGAATCAGATAATACGATTTGTGAGAAGAAGTTATTATTATTAACGAATTTATTGTTGCTGTACTTCAATTCCTCATAGCTCAATATAGAACTATCTATTAATTCCTTTGCCGTATAATAGTCACCATCAGTCGTATCTGTGCTGGCATCGCCATCAGAGCTTTCCAAATAATCTTGGCCATAATAACCCTTCAATAGAGAATAAACCTTATCTTTTACTTTCTGTGGAAGTTTATCCGTATCCGCAAAAGGAGTATTCTTGCCTGCCTTCTCTGTTACGAATTTTGGAGTACCCTTGGAATCAAGCAAATAAACATTTACTGTATAATCGGCCACCTGAAAACCTTCAGATGAAGCCGTGAGCAAGTATCCTTTCAGCTTAAAAGCTTGTCCTAAAGCTTTCGTTGCAGCGCCTTCCTTCGTAATGTCCATATTAAAATGTTTAATATAACCATTATTATCGGCTATAAAGCTCCGAATATTCTTAAAGGTATTTGTAGATGTAGACGTAATTTTAATAGAAGGGTGTAAAATACTTTTAATTAAATTGATATCCCCTTTTTCTACTGCGGTCATATATTTTGTAATGACTGCAAGCTGTGCCTTACTAGGCGCTTTAGAAGTGGTGGCAGCGAAAACAGAGCTACCGTTTGCTAATAACAATACGAGCATTAATAATACCGAAATCCCTTTTTTCATTTTTCGCATCTCCTCTAATGTTGATTCACTGCTGTTAATCTGTAGTCAATAGACCTATGACAGCCTTTGACATTCCCAATATTATACTTCAATATACCCATTATAAAAAGCCGATCATAAGATCGGCTTGGGAAAAACATAAATAAGCAGCTTATATTAGACCATAACCTTACAAATATCGTTAGTAAACTCTACCGGATCCTCAATCGGCAATCCTTCAATTAACAGAGCTTGATTGTACAACAGCATCGTATACAGATTTAGCTTCTCCTGATCCTTCTCAAAAGCATCCTTCAAGGATTGGAACACCGCATGGTTAACATTAATCTCAAGCACCTTTTCCGCTTTTACATTCGGATTATTCGGCATGGCGTTCAATATTTTTTCCATCTCGATTGTGACTTCGCCTTCCGTGGAAAGACATACAGGGTGACTTCTTAATCTCTTAGACGCCCTAACGTTTTTCACTTTACCGGACAGCAGGCCTGCCATCGATTCAAACAGATCCTTATTGTCTTTCTCCTCGGATTCTGTTTCTTTATCCTTCTCATCTGCTTCAATTCCCAGGTCGCCGCTGGAGACAGATTTGAATTCTTTTTCCTTATAAGACGTTAGCATCTTAATCGCGAATTCGTCAATATCGTCTGTAAAATAGAGAATTTCGTAGCCTTTGTCAGATACGAGCTCCGTTTGTGGAAGCTTCTCGATTCTTTCGTTTGTTGCCCCAGTAGCGTAGTAAATGTATTTCTGATCCTCTGGCATTCTTAAAACGTATTCCTCGAGAGTAACCTGCTTCTTCTCCGTTGAAGAGTAGAACATCAGCAAGTCCTGCAATACGTCCTTGTGAGTACCGTAATCGTTGTAAATACCGAACTTCAATTGTCTACCGAAGGATTTGTAGAATTCATCGTACTTGTCTCTCTCATCCTTCAATAGGCTTAGCAGCTGGCCTTTAATTTTGCTTTGTATGTTCTTGGCGATTAGCTTCAGCTGACGATCATGCTGCAGCAATTCACGCGAAATATTGAGGGATAAATCTTCGGAATCTACCATCCCTTTCACGAAGCTGAAGAAGTCAGGCAGCAAATCCGCGCATTTGTCCATAATGAGCACGCCATTGGAATACAGTTCTAAACCCTTCTCAAATTCCTTGGAGTAAAAATCGAACGGAATACTTCCCGGAATATATAGGATCGCATTGTATCTCACAGCACCATCCGCACTGAGATGGATATGCTTAATCGGCTTATCAAAGCCATAACGCTTCTCGGAATAAAATTGAGCGTAATCTTCCGCAGTAAGCTCGCTTTTATTTTTCTTCCAGATCGGAATTAAGCTGTTAACCGTTTGCTCTTCTTGATAATCCTCGAATTCATTGTCGCTGCCTTCTTTAGGCCTTTTGCCAACTACGTCCATCTTAATCGGATATCTGATGAAATCGGAGTATTTCTTAATGATCGCCTTTAAACGATATTCCTCCAAATACTCATCGTAGCTGTCGTCTTCGGTATTGTCTTTAATTTTCAGAACAACTTCTGAACCTACCGTATCCAACTCAGCTGGCTCAATCGTATATCCGTCTGCCCCAGTGGATTCCCACTTATAAGCGCCGTCTCCATCCAATGCTTTACTTGTGACAGTAACCACATCCGCTACCATGAAAGCAGAATAGAAGCCAACGCCGAATTGACCGATAATATCGTGTCCGTCTTTGGATTCATTATCTTTCTTGAACGCTAATGAGCCGCTCTTCGCAATAACACCTAGGTTGTTCTCCAGGTCTTCCTTAGTCATACCAATTCCGGTATCACGGATAGTTAATGTTCTATTTGCCTTATCGGCAACCACTTTAATATAGTAATTGTCTTTGTCGAAAACCAATTTATCATCAGTCAACGCCTTATAGTAGATCTTGTCAATCGCATCACTGGCATTGGAAACCAGCTCTCTGAGGAAAATCTCCTTTTGCGTATAAATGGAGTTGATCATCATCTCCAATAATCTCTTGGACTCCGCCTTAAACTGTTGCTTAGCCATGAATTGTTCTCCCTTCAATGTTAGAACTAATACTGATAAGATTGAAACAAGTGGTTTAGCACTCCTATTCGGCGAGTGCCAACACTTATTTTTTTAACATTATGGCACACTAAAGTCAAGCAAATTCAAATCAGAAATTCAAATATTAGCTAAAAGGGCTGTCCTCTGATCTTCGCAGACCTTAAAGGACAGCCCTTATATTAAATCACTCTGATGCCGCTTCTACGCGATCAACCATATACGACTTTGAAAGCCTCTTTTATTTTTGGTGAAATTTCATCCCAGTCAGCTTCTGCTGTCTTGGTCACTGTGACAAAATTATTGATTCCAAAAATATTATCCACACCTTCTATGCTTAGTAAAGCTTGAGCTAGAGGATGGTCTGTTTCTGCACCACTTTTCAGAGAAGTACTCTTGGGACCTTCAAATACCCGTTCACTCGTATTAATCTTAATAGCATTCGGATTCGGTGTTTCTTGAATATTGATTTCTACAGCCATATGATCACTCCTACTTAATCTATCGGATGCCTTGAATTTATTCTAATGTCTTAACGAGGCCCACTTACTCTCGAGATAAGTATCAAACTCATCGCCCTTGTCGCCTTCGTAAGTATCATATACGTCCATTCTCATCTTTTTCAGCTTCTCTTTGAACTCTTCATAAGTATGACCTTCTGGCAGGCTCTTCTTAATTCTGACTAAAATTTTAGTCGTTCCCTTAATCAAGTCCCCAGTATTCCTTGGTGGTAGTTGAACATCCTCGCCCAACGCCTTGAGCCCGCGGTACGCAGCCTCTTGAATTCTATACACAGTATCGCTATTCATTCTGTGAGTTAGCGTAGCAATGCTTTGTTTGTTATTCCACTGACCTAACTGTTCAACAGCAGCTAGACGCTCTCTCCAGTTAGACATTCGGTTAGCAGCTGTTTTTATTTCCTCATAATTTACAGTTAATTCACCTTTGACTTCTTCATTATCCAAGCTTCCCAATCTCCTTCTATTCCAACTCTTCTTATTGTCTCCTCACCATCATACCCCATTTGTGCAGACAAAAGCTCAAGTATATGTTCAAGTAGCTAGTATTTAATAAGCCCATACTTGGTTTTTATACGATCCAGCTTTTCTAGCATAGGCTTCGAAATGAAAAACAGGAACACAACAGTCGCTATCGCATGCACCATATCAAACCAAAAGCCTGAAATATAAATGGCTTGTAATGCCTTCCATGAAAAATGTGACGTGAACATCATAAGGGAGCTTACATTAATAATTCCCCCGTAAATAACAAGCGTCGATATTCCACCAAATACACATAGAGACAGCTTAGTCCTCTTGAGCAGCCCCTTCTGAGATAAAATACCTGCTAGAAAACCAATTATGCCAAAGCAGAACATTTGCCATGGTGTCCACGGTCCTTGTCCAAAGAAAAAATTGGACACAAATCCCGCTGTCGCTCCTACAAGAAAGCCTGCCTCTGCTCCAAAGCTAACACCTGCAATAATGACGATCGCAACAACCGGCTTAAATTGCGGCAGCATAAAAAAAGCAGCCCGCCCAGCTACCGCAATAGCGGATAACACAGCTATAACAATTAATTCCCGGGCCTGCGGCTTTCGTTTTTCGAAAACCAATGCAAATGGTATCATTGTATACAGGATGATCAATAAGCTTATAAAGTAATACTTCCGGTCATTTAACACATAAACCCCGAGCAAGATCGTAGCCGGTATGACAAAGAGAATAAGTACAGCCGATAATAAGGTTCGGCGACTCAATCGATCATCTGCTAGCTGCTGTTCCGACATCGTTCAATCACATCCTCAACCGTTACTCCATCGCTCCATATGTGGCGTACCATGCGATTGGCCGCAGTCGTATAAAAGCTGTTTCCGGAGAAAAACTTTTTCGTTGTATTCGAGGTAATAATGCTTCCATCGAAGAACATCGCACAAACCTCTCCATACATCGCACAAAATTCAATATCATGTGAAACCATAACAATTGTAACACCATCTGCATTCAGCTTCTTCAGAAAATCAGCCAGCTTTTTCTTAAAAAAACCATCAAGACCTTTGGTTGGCTCATCGAGTAGTAATATCCTCGGCTCTAGTAACAATACCTTAGCAAGTGCAGCCCGTTGCTGCTCTCCCCCGCTCAAGTCATAAGGATGCATGGAAAGTAAATGCTCAAGCTCTGCAAACTTAACGATGGCTTCGATCTTTTCCGCTTTTTCTTCCTTCGTTAGGCTTGTATGAGATAGCATTTCATATAAATCCAGTTCTACTGTTTTTTTCACAAATAAGGTTTGCGGGTTTTGCGGGAGTATTCCTAGGTTATTAGTGAACAGCTCTTTCGAGCTCATCTTAGCCGGATTTTTCCCACCTATTAGAACCTTCCCTCTGTAGGGCTGAAGGATACCGCTAATAAGCGATAAGGTCGATGTCTTACCTGTCCCATTGCCCCCAACGATACAATAAAATTGTCCCTCTCTCACTTCAAAAGACAAATCTTTAATGATATCGGGCCCGTTCTTTTCGTACTTAAACCATACTTCTTTAAACTTAAGCGCAATTGGGCTCGTTGAATCTCGACTTGAAGAATCAGAGCTTATCTTAACCTCTGGAGAAGCTGTAGCTGCTGCAGCCTTTCTTTGACTAAGAAAGGCATTAAGCCATTGTCGTCCTTCTTTCACCGTTAGAGGAGAGGGCAGATCAGTGTCTACTCCTGCATGTATCTGCATCGGCGAAGGCATCGAATAAAACATCGGATGGTTTAACCTGCCTAAGGATTGTCCAACCTTGTCCGGGGAATCATCAGCAATAATAGCTCCTTCATCCATGACAACCAATCGATCAGAAATCGGGAGTACATCCTCCAAACGATGCTCCGTCATAATAATGGTTGTGCCCAGCTCTTGATTTATCTTTTTTATTGTCTCTAGGAAGTCGGTAGCAGCTATGGGATCAAGCTGGGAGGTGGGCTCATCAAGTATTAATACCGAGGGATGCATAGCCATAATAGAAGCCAAATTCAGAAGCTGCTTCTGACCTCCAGACAGCTCAGTCACCTTTTTGTGGAACCAGGCTTGGATACCAAAGAAGCTAGCCATTTCTGCCACTCGAAGGCGAATGCTAGATTGGTCATAGCCTAAGCTCTCCAGTCCGAATGCCAGCTCATGCCACACCTTGTCTGTCACGATTTGATTATCAGGACTTTGAAGCACGTATCCAATTTCCGATGCCTGCGTACGTTGATCTATATCAGCTATAGGCTGACCACAGAAAAAAATATTTCCGGCGCTTTTGCCATGAGGAGTTAGAATTGTCTTGAGCTGTCTAAGCAATGTGCTTTTTCCACAGCCTGACTTCCCGCATATCGTTACAAACTCTCCACTCTTTATCGTAAGGTTAATATGAGATAAGGTTTCTCTTTCCTTCTCAGGGAAGGTAAAGACTAAATCCTCGATTCGATATATTTCCACTTTATGGCCTCCACCCTATTGATGATCACTGGTATCATGCATAGAACAAAATAGGCAATATACACAGCCACGCTGAATGGTGTAATTTCTATCATTTTAATCGACGGGAAAAATCTTATCGTATTCTCCCCCCATGCTGCCCCTAATAGAACTATTACCATCAGCCCGATCATAATGGTGAGTACGATCTTATCCCGACTATCCAGCCGAAATATGGAGAAGCTCGTGCGTTTAGGCAGCCCGTATCCCCTTGATTTCATGGAATCAGCGGTTTCGATCGCATTTTCTAATGCCCAGGTGGTCATAATGGACAGAATAGTAATTCCGTTTCGTGCCCTCTTGAGAATATTTCCTTGTGAAACATCCCTTCCGATACACTTCTGAGCATTGGAAATGACCTTAATCTGCGCAATATAGCGGGGTACAAAACGAAGCACCATTGAGAAAATTAAGGATAGCGCGGGGAGTATTTTGCCAAAAATATATATAAACTTGTCCGAGGTCATTACGACGTTATAACAGGAGAACCAGATGATTATGGTCACAAACATAAAAGCTGCCGCCACTCCGTACAAAATGGATTCTAGAGTAATCGGATTCCCGCTTTTCAAGTAAAACAAGATCGTAACCCCAGCATGATTAAAAGCAGGGTTCATCGCAGCCATTAACAATAATAGCGGCACCATGTAGAGCAAATTAAATTTAATAGCCCTTTTCCCTTTAAGCATAACAGAATAGGCTACAGCACTAATGAGAGCAATAGCCTGAAAAGCAGGATGCATAAATATCATACTGAACAGCAGTACCGCAACAAAATAAACAAAATTAACGATAGGATGAAAGGTCGAGAAGCTATCCCTCATTATTTCTTGTCTCCCCCTGCTGTCGCGTCGCCACCTATGTCACGACCTAGATCGCAAGTGTATACCCAGTCCACGACATCGCCATCCTCAAGTATATATCGGCTACTGCCGTAGTTTGGAAACCAACCATTCACCTTAAACATCCATCCACTTAGCTCGCCACAGTCGAACTCATATATATTGTTAATACCCTCAATATAATTACTGTTGTATATGGGAGTCATTTCGAATTCCATATGTATTTTATTACTTTTCATTTCTCTGAGCAGTACATCAAACACGGATTCACCCTTGTAGAAGGTCACTTTCCGGGCTTTATAAATAACACCATCCTCTGGCAGCACCTCTAGCTTATCCTTATTGAATATATTCAGATTGTCTAAAATCGTTTTACACGTTACAGACAATGTAACAGTCAATTTTTCTTTTTTGTCTACCTTAACATCCTGCCATTCAACAGGTTTAGGTTTTCCAGCAGGTACGGGATCGGTAAGATATTTATCCTTTTTAGGTTCAGGACTTGGTTCTTTAATCTCCGGCTTAGTTTGAGGTGGCTTACTCGCCTCTGGACTTTTATCTATTTTATCTGGTGCTTTACCTGTTTCTGCTGGCGTGTTTGTTGGGGCTGACTCTTTAGCTGCTTCGGTTTCTTTAGCTTCTTGAGGTTCTTGCGCTTCTTTGGTTTGTTGAGGCTCTACCGTCTCTTGAGAACTGCCTATCTCTGGAGAGTCTTTTGTTCCTATCTCTGTTGTGCCTTCGTCTGAATTCGTTGCCGTCTGAGAAGGAACGGTCTCATTAATACTTGGTGATCCAGTACTGCTCTCCGCAACCTTTACAGGGTTTTTCTGATAATCCCCGCCCCAGAAAAATGCGATCACCAGCACAGTAACTATGAGTATAGCTGTTAGCCATTTTTTGTTATTCATTGCTTGCTCCCACCTTAAATAACTAAGCAAGGGCACTAGAACTACCCTTGCTTAGCTCTGTAGATTAATGCTACTTGACGTCCGTCATGTCATAAAGACGAGTCTTTCCATTAATAAGTCTATCATACGCCACTAGTGCATACATAGCCTGATCTGAAGCCATAAGATCAACATCTCCCGGCTTTGCACCACCATTGTCTGCTCCACCTTGCTTAATATGATAGAATCCTCCACCAGGTGTAGTAAAGCCTAGTAAAGCATCAACAGCAGAATGCCCGTTTTTAATAAATCTAGGGTCACGGTGCGGATCTATGCCAAGGCTGGTTAGAGCTACAATAACCTGAGCGACACTTTCAGAGTTCATGGAGTCCATGCTTGAATAACCGCCATCTGCTTTCTGTGCCTTTGACAACCAAGCAATGCCCCGATCCACAGCCGCTTTGACATTAGCATTAGATTCGTAATATGGCGTGAGGCTTTGAATAACCATTCCCGTTATATCCGGATCAGATTGTGTAGCATTACTACCTAATGTCCATCCTCCCCCATTGATCTCTCTTTTCAGAATAAAATCAATGAGCAGCTCTCTTGTCGTTTGCGTTTTTACTTCTTTTACAAGAGGGATCTCGTATTGATTACTGTCCAATGCAATAAGGGCAAAGATCGGTCCATTAATCCCTTGTTTAATGACAGTGTCGAAATCAGCCAAAGGCTCTGCTAAGTGATAGCCCGCCACATTATCGATTTTTTTACCAATCGAGGTTAACGCCAAAATAACTCTATCATATTCCGTGTATTTCACATTATGCAGCTTACCTGACTTTTCCTTAAGCGTCTTTTCTAAGTTAGCGTAGTATTTAGCATAGTACTCATTAGGAATTTTCACATCAGAGCGTGCTAAACCTAATACTGTCCACTCTCCGCCTACACTAGCTACAACCGGATCAGTAACAGCCTTCTGCAAAAAAGCAGCTGTGGCTTGAATGTATTTCTTAACCTCATTATTGACTTCTTTAGCTGGGTTTTCTTCAGATGCCTTTGTTTCATTCTTAAAGTCATAAGCTCTAGTGGCAACTACTGCCGCCATTTCTCTTGTGACCATATCCTTCGGATTAAACAGTTGATTATCGCCTAGCATAAGCTCAAAAGAAACAATGAGCTCCACATCAGCTTTAGCCCAAGCAGAAACCGATTTAATGTCTTTAATTACAGGAGCTTGCTTAGATGACTTAATTCCAAGTGCTCTAATGATCGTTACTGCCATCTGCTCTCTAGTAATCTTGTCATTAGGATTAAATTTATTATTAAAGCCTGTCATGATACCTTCTTTAGAAGCCACATTTACATAAGGATAGTACCAGTCTTTTTCCGCAACATCCGTAAAGCTAATAACTTTATCTGCGCTAATATTAAGTCTTAGCATGGAGACTAGAATTTTAGTAAATTCTGCTCGCGTTATTGTACTTTTAGGATTAAACTTGTTGTTGCTTCCTTGAATAAAGCCATTCTGCGTTGACTTACTAATAGCTGTATAAGCCCAAGATGAGATGGCATCTGCATCGCTGTACAGCTTAGTCAGATCAAATTCCTTTACTGGGGCAACTTCTGCTGCATGTGACACCGACAATTGAGTTGGAAACAGCGATAAAAACACACTTACTGCAAGAAGCCACGTTATCATTCTATTATTTTTCATAGTATATACTACCTTTCGCTTCTCTTAGATTTTATCTGGAAAATGCAGAAAAACCCTCTCAACTCTAATAGTTAAGAGGGTTTTAGATTAAACAGCTAAAAGTAGCATGCACTAATAAGCACCTTCCTACCCTACTTAGAGTCATGGCATTGAATTTTCTAGCTCATCATATCTAATTAAGTAAGGATGGTCAATTATATTCTGCAATGCTTCCCATTTATGTGATTGAGCAAGCTAGTTCCCATGATCGACCTTCTCCAGCTTCAATGCTTGCGCATCTTCCGGTTGCAAAAGCCTCTCCTAAGTGGTCCAGATATCCCGTAGACGGCTCCAGTGCAACTTGATATTCTCCTGCCCACCCTCCTGCATTCATCCAAATTCCCGTATAAGGTAGCTGTGACGGATCATAATCGAACCTGAATGCTTCACCGGTAGACGGATCCAGCACCATACACCAGCTGCAATGAAGGTCCGGGTTCACATAAAGCTTCTGAAAACGGTTCGTGCTCAGCGCAGGCATACTATCAAGGCTGTTAAGTTTCCCTTGCACCTCAGCTACCGGCCAATTCCAGCTGCTATCCCGCTCCCCTAGCCAGCCGGTCGACGCTACAGCTACGACAACATTATCGACGGAATCTGGCAGGATAATTTGCATTCCTTCCCGCGCCTTTAATATGGGATGTGGTGCCCAGATAAAGGGTAGAGCAAGCTTACTCTTATTCAACAATCGATAGGAGAACTGAATAGTGCTCCCGTTCAGTGAAATTCTTTTTTCCAAACTGTAAGGCCAAATGGGACCCTCGACGGACAACACTGTCGTTTGATAATCTTCACGATATATGGACCAAGGCAGCGACCATACCTCCCCGTGATCCGGGGCATAGAGGACGCTCCCATCATGAAGCGTTACCGTACAAGGATCAATGGTCGGAATCATTTCATCCCAACCGCAGCGATCCCAGTCTCCCCAAAAGGAGCCGTTGGTCGGACGCTGAAAGGGCCTTCCCGATGGACGATCCAGCCACTCGCGTCCAGTTTGTTTATTGATAAGCGAAATTGCTTTGCCCCCCAAAGACGGGAGAAGGGTTAGTCGAAGCCTTTCGTTCTCGATCACGTAGGTTTCAAAACCATCGAAGCAAGATGTCGTTGGCAACAGCGCTCAGTCCTCCTTATGCCCCATTGAGAGCATGAATTTCAATACACCACCGCCGGAATTGCTCAATAGCTTATCGAAACAGGCCTTTCCTTCGGACAGCGAGGCTGTTTCCGTCCATGATGAAATTGCAATTTTTCCCTCTGTAATCCATCTTAAAGCCGTTTCGAAATCGAGTGGCGTGTAGGCGAATGTACCGATCAGCTGGATTTCATTGCGTACAATTTCATTTATCGGCAATAAACTTTCCGCTTCATGTAGACCGATAAACGAGACTTTACCCCCTACTCTCGTGTTTTTAACGCATAACGAACGGGTTGCTTGGACTCCTACTGCATCGATGGAAGCATCAAATCCGCCCACAGGCATTAGATTGATAAGCTCCTCATTCGTACGAACAGCAATTGCTCCCAATTCACGAGCAATGGCTAAACGGCTTTCATTGAGATCGTAAATGACTACTTGATCTACTCCGAATTGCTTTGCTGCTAGATAGGCCAATAATCCAATCGGGCCCCCACCGCAAATCAATAGCCGATCCGTTGGTTGCAGCTTTAGCTGTCGACAGGCATGTACTCCGCATGCCAATGGTTCGGCAATTGCGCCTTCTTCATAACTAACCTTATCTTCTAGTATGTAAAGATTGCTCTCAGGTACAGCTACGTATTCTGCGAAAGCTCCTGCAATATGCGCTCCGAGCAAAAGTCGATCTGGACATAATTGCGCATAACCAGATAAACAGTACCGGCAGCTACGGCAGGAAATCAAAGGGTTTGGAGCAACCCGGTCACCGATGGAGAAGCCTTTCACTTCCTCTCCTACACTCACGATCCGTCCAGAAAATTCATGACCCATCACAAGTGGCGCTGTTCGGATCGAGCTTTCTCCCAAATATCCGCTTAGCTCGGAGCCGCATATTCCTACTCTCTCCACCTGAACCAACACCTCGTTTTTGCGAGGCGTTGGCACAGCTATATTTCTTAAATTCAATTGTTTAGGACCCTCATATACTAAAGCCTGCATCATAGATAAACTCATAATTCCCCTTCTTTCCCTTAGTCGGTCCGCTCACTAAAATCAAAGCTGTGCTAGCATGCCACCGTCGATAACAAAGCCGGAGCCGATTATGAATTTGGCTTCATCACTGGCCAGGAAACAGATTAATGCCGCAATCTCTTCCGGCTCACCAATACGTCCCAGTGGCTGAGCATCCTTCCAAGCCAATTTGGGTTCCGAATCCGTCTGTCCATCAAGCTTGGCCCAACGATTGAGCATCCCCGTATCCGTTGCGCCAGGAAGAACAGCATTAACTCGCACACCGTGTTCTGCAAAATCAATAGCCATGCTTTTAGTCAATGCAAGCATTCCGCCCTTGGACGCCGAATAGGCAGCATGATTGCGAATCGTAGCGTGGGCGTGCACGGAGGCAACATTAATAAAGGCTCCGCCATTGCTTTTAATAAGATGGGGGATCGCGTACTTGCCCAAATAAAATGCACTAGACAGATTAACTCGAATCGTGTCCTCCCATTCGTCCTCCGTTAATTCCACGACGTTCTTCAACGACTCAATTGCAGCGCTATGAACGATAATATCTAACCGGCCATATTGTCGAACAGCTTCATCAATTAGATTTCTGACACTCGCATTGCTACCGACATCAGTCTTAATATAGCGACAGCTGCCTCCAGTCTGTGCTACTCTCTCCAAAGTGCCTGCTGCTTGGGTTTCCGAACGATTGGCGATAATGACATGTGCTCCTTCTGAAGCAAGGCGCACAGCCGTTTCACGACCTATACCGCTTCCCCCGCCCGTTACGATCGCAACCTTACCTTCAAATCGATGAGTCATCCGCTGCTCTCTCCTTTTTCTTCATATATGAAGCATTCACCGGGGAATTAGGCAATGCGCCGCTTATAACGCGTGCTGCTTCCTCACCTGCCAAACGTTGAAGACGGGGAAGCGATTCTTCAGAGTAATAGGCACTATGGGGAGTAAGAATGACATTAGAATGACCGATTAATGGGTTGTCTACAGACGGTGGCTCCTGCTCAAGTACATCTAGGCATAACACTCCAATTTTCCCTTCCACAACCGCTGCGGCAGCATCCTCTATATTTACGAGAGCCCCACGTGCTGTATTGACGATCACGACTCCCTCTTTCATCTGGTTCAATGTATCGGCACTTACAAAATAACGTGTATCTTCGTTTAATGGCATATGAAGAGACAAATAATCGCTAGTAGCGAACAATTCATCGCGTGTAACAGCTCGAACGTCATAATGAGCAAGAGCTTCGGGTGAAGCCCAAGGATCATGGGTTATGATCTTCATATCGAATGCTTTCGCCCGTTTGGCAACCATCTGCGCAATCTGTCCAAAGCCAGCGAGACCAAGTGTCTTTCCAGCAAGACATTGAATAGGGCGATGCTGTAAGAAATCCCATTCCCCTTTATGTACACTTTCGTTGCAGACGGTCAGCTTACGAGAGGCGCCAAGCAGAAGAGCAAAGGTGTGATCGGCAACCTCGTCCATGCAATAATGCGGGATATTACATACCCAGATCCCTCGTTTTGCCGCTGCCAACAAATCTACATTATCGAACCCAATTCCATAGCGGATAATAACTTGGCAATGCTGCAAACCTTCAATAATTTCAGCAGTGATAGGCGTATATTGGACGAAGAGTGCCACGCCATCGGCTGCCTCCCTAATAATCTCGTCAGACTTATTTACGGTGAGCTCAATTAGTTCCACGCCGATTTCCTTAAGGATTTGGCGTTCCTGATGAAGATCTGAAAATTCGTGAGGCAATGCATAAGCTTTCATAGTTGATTCCTTCCCTTCTTGTTACCTTTATGTATATCGTATAACTGTTAACACTTTACGTTTAAAGAAAGCTGATTATGTAGCTAGCAGCTCTTTCAAGTTAGTGATCATCACTTGCTCCGCCTCATCAAGATGCATCTTGATCAATGCACAGGCTTTATCTGCATTATGCTCTTGAATAGCCGTAAGAATCGATTGATGGTGGTCTATGATTTGATCAGATCGAGGATTTCCTTTATTCGTGATTTCAAGAATAGACATAATAACATCCTCAAGACCGTTCCAAGACTGAATGAGTGACTTATTCGCAGACAAGCTCACGATGCTCCGATGGAACAGCATATCCCATTGGGAGAATTCATCAGTAGAAATTGTGAGGTCTCTCATATTAGCCAGTATCATCATAAATTCGTTCATAGCAAATAGCTCTGAGGGATTTGCTATCCATCTGATAACAGAAAAGCTCTCTAGCATATACCGAAATTCAAAGAGATTACGGATATCCTGCTCGTCGAATTTCCGAACACACACCCGACCGTTGGATAACCGCTCCGCGAATCCTTCTCTTACTAGAAGCTGCAACGCATCTCTAATGGGCCCTCTGCTCATGCCCCATTCTTCCGCGAGTACAGGCTCCGCTAGATGGTAACGATCGGGATATTTCCCCGTTATAATCGCTTTGCGAAGCTTACGGGATACCGTATCACCCATTATATTTCTTTTTATGATACTCATTACTTCTCACCTCATGATATCTCAAAACAGTTAACAGTTTTAAGATATCATGACCCTCTTAGAAAGTCAAAGTAACTTCTTAATAAGCAAGCCCACACCCGGTCTATCATAATGAATAGTAGAAATATTCCCTTCTATTGTTACATTGGCTGGATAAAAAATCAGACTAATACGTTTATTTTCTTTTTCATAAATATAAGTAAAGGGAACAAAATCGTTAGAAGCGCCACCTTCCCACCCTGAAGTGGAAAGCTTATTTTCATGCCAACGTATAGCTTCAGAATAATTCAAGTTGGGGATAAAATAACATTCATCCCCCTCCTCCATAGCTACTTCAGGACATTGAGATACAGATTTGCTGGCTTTGGGATGAATAAACTCATATTGAGGCGTTGAATAAGCCATCCAAACTATTACCACAGTTACTATAACCGACATAGCTAATCCATAAATCAACCATTTCCTCAAGAGAACCCCACCTATTCCCTTATACTCCTTACTATTCAATTAACGGAATCAACTTGGAAAATGTTTCTATAAAACGGGGTGAGCATTGGGTTGAGAATTGCTCTGACAACTTACTCCGCAATGAATGTGTAGGTGGATAAAGATTGAATGCTACTGCAATTAGCAGATGCATCCTTCAATAGCTTCACTTCGGATTGGATATAAGCTTTAAGCTTTTCCGGTGCATGGGGTAATTCATTTAATTCAGATACATATTCCGATAAAGTAAAATCGACCTCCCACCCGCCATCTTGTAAATCTGTTGAGTTAATCGATTGCTCTTTTACAATTTTCCAGCCCGCATTCACAGCTAGCTCTTTCAGATCCTCCGGGGTAAATAACGTACGAATATTGGAAAAGCTACTCTCCTTAAAACACTCGTATTGCGCTTGAATAGACACAGCCAAGAAATGTGGGAACTGCTCCATAGTCTTAATTCGGGTGTCCCATTCCGCTAAACATAAGGATTTTCCCCATCTCTTAACCTTCTCCAGTATTCGGGAGAGCTCTTCGAAGGATTTCAAGTACCAGGAGCAGTGGGACAGCACGATCGTATCAAAATAATGGTCTGGAAAATCAACATCCGGAGAAAGCACATCAACTTCAAAACGGATATCGATTTGTTTACCTAGTTTGGACTGCTTTAAGTGGGATATCGCATCACCAAGTGTAATTGGACTGCCGTAGTCAGGCGAAGCAATATCAATTCCATGTACTAACCCATTATCGCCAACTAAATAAGCCAACACAGCTGTCGTATCTCCCTGACCGCAGCCTATTTCCAGCACTCTGCTTCCTGCTTTTATGTCCCATAACTCAGCCAGTTTTATTCGATGCTCGGTTTGTACTCTTTGAATGTTGGAAGCTCCATCGCTCAACAGCATACAACTAAGTACATTTTCTAAAATATCATTGTTCATACGCACTACTCCTTCATATAGAAGAGCTCATTAAGCTCAATCCGGCATAATCCTTCTATCGTTTCCATGTGTGAGTTTATTTCTTCCTTCTCAGAAGCCTTCCTACATAAAAAACAGCTACCCCTAATAGCATCAATCCAAGGCTTTCAATTACTCTCCACATTGGGCTTGATATAGATCCATATTTGGTTTCTTGCTGTAAATAATCAACTGATGCATAAGAGCTTATAATATCTGGAACATCATTAGGACTAAAATATTCCCTTCGTATCATCTGAAAAGCATAAAAAACAAATACAAACATTATTCCTGTAATGAGAGCTTTAATAAATGTTTTATTCATTGTTACCACCCTATCTTCATTTCTATGTCCTCATATTACCATTAGTAGGAGATAGGTGTCTCAGTTCATCCGGTTTCCAAATAGCAAAAAAGGGCAGGAAATAGACATTCTGTCCATCTTCTACCCTTTTTAAGGCTTTGAAGCTTTCACTTTGTAGATGAGTCATTAAGCGGTATAGGAGGATAATTAACCTGGAATTGCGCGGATTCCACCCAACTGCTCGTTGTAAAATCTCGGCCTTTTACGAGAACCTTATCCGCATAAATTTCCACATAATAGCCTTGGCTACCCGTAAGATGAGCATCCGCATCCGTCCAAAGATAAGCAACCGATGCTGCGTTAAACATAGTCGCTGTCTCTCCACGACCGTCGAACATCGTATGTCCAGCTTCCAGCTGCCAATGCGTATGCCCACTGAACATAATCGCTTGCGGGTGTTTCTTTAGGACAAGCTTTAGCTCAGTATCCTGCACAACACCGAACCAGTCCTGTGCCTTCAATGAACCTGCTACTGTATCGAGAAGGGGCTGATGCAAGAAAACAAATACCGGTCTGTCCTCAGAAGCATCCTCGCCCAATTTCTTATCCAGCCAATCCAGCTGCTCCTTAGACAAGTGACAGAACTTCTCAAGTCCCTTCTCCGTGCCGAGAAAGATAAAATGATACCCCTCAATCCAGTGATCGTGATACGCACCTGTCATACCTGAATAGTTTGTGTAATTTCCCAGTCTTGATTCCCAGATTCCGAAAGCAATATCATGATTACCAACAGCATAACGAATAACAGGAAGCCCATCTTTATTCGCTTCTACAATGCTATTCAAATGCTCATATTCTTCAATAAAACCATGGTCCGTCAAGTCTCCGACATGCATAATTCCAATGCTTCCGTTAGTATGGGCAACAATATCCTTCAAAGCTCTATCGAAGTTATGATTATATTCATGATCCGGATCGGTCGTCACATGCGTGTCAGTAATAACCTGAAAGACAGCCAGAGGCTGCTCATTAGATTCGGCGAAATTGCTATGGTTTGTTGTTGACATGCATACACCCCTTTTCCACTAGCCACTATCTCTTCACTGGAAAATCACTGATGAACCTTGGAGCTTATATTTAATCCGATTACACCAATTACGATAACGACAATCCACATCATGGAGGTTAGCGGAAGCTGCTCATTGAACAGCTTCACACCTACCAACGAAATCAGAACGATACCGACGCCGGACCAGATTGCATAAGCAATACTCATATCCATATAATTCAGAGCAAAATTAAGAAATGTGAAGCTCGCCCCGTAGAAAAGGAACATGAGAAGAGATGGCCACAGCTTTGTAAAACCTTCGGACATCTTCATCGAAATCGTGCCCGACAGTTCAAGTACAATAGCTAAAGCTAGAAACAACCAGCCTATTCCGCCCGAAGCTTTCATTTGGGCCTCCCTCCTGGCTGAAGCTCCTCATAAGCACCAATAATAATGTCCGCATCCTGAAAAGTTCCCTCTCCAGCTGCTTCGGCGTCGGATCGGTCAAGACCAATGCAGAGTCTTGCACCTGCAGACTTCCCCATTCTCATATCTCCATTCGTATCGCCGACCACGACAGCTCCTTGAACATCGATGGAAAGCTTGCGACAAGCAAGCTCCATCATATCGGGGAACGGCTTTCCTCGCTCCACTTGGTCAGTTCCAACAACAACACTAAAATAATGCCTAATACCTAGCCATTCCAGATGCTTCTCCGCTGCTCCTGTTTCGTCAGCCGTTACTACACCTAACGGAATCCCTTGTTCGTGACATGCTGCGAGTAGCTCCTTGATACCGCTGATCGGCCGAGCGGGACGAACCCGCTCTAGCTCCTCATCAGCTGCTAATCGGCATAGCTGCACCAGCACCTTGGATTTATCCCAAGACAGACCTAGCTGATATCCCTGCCATATCAGGAGGGCAAAAAGCTCCTCCATTGTTCCCATCGCAAGCGGTCCATTCCGGTCGTAATCATTGATCGTTCCATCCGACCCGTGGATTGTCCCCCAAAATGAGGACTCCATCTTGGGCAGCTCCAAGCCAAGCTCCGCCAATCGGCTCCTGAAGCTTTTAATCATATACTCGCTCCAGTTACCCCACATGGATACAAAATCTAGAAGTGTGCCATCCTTATCGAATAGAATGCCTGTTATTTCATAGCTGACTTTATTGATATTGAGTTCAGGCATTGCTTTCGTCACACTCCTATTTGTTCATTTTATCCAGTGCCTTCTGGGCCGTTTCCTGTGCTTCTTTAAGCGCCTTCTCTGCTGGGATTTTCTCGATTTGTACTTTATCCGCCGCAATCTTCAGAGCATCGGTAATTTTTCCGCCAGTTGGATCTTGGAACGGAGCAGAACCGTGTGCTGCCTGCATAAGCGGGATTTTGCTTTGTGGATTTTTCTCACTGTAAGCTGCAAAATCAGGATCATTAAGTGCAGATTGACGAACTGCAATATAACCAGTATTCATCGACCAGAATGCCGTGTTCTTTGCATTGTTGAAGAACGCAAACCATTTGAACGCTGCTTGCTGCTCCTCGGGGCTTGCTTTTGCCGGGATACCGGCCATAATTCCATTTGCTACTGGCTTACCCTCGCCCACTCCAGCCCATCCTGGCTGCTCCATAGCTCCAAGCTGTGTAAAATCAAGATCACCTTGGTCACCGCTTGAACCGGTATAGCCTGCAGCTTGACCCTTCATTACGTCATCAATCGTCTTGTACCAATATTCCCAGCCTTGTCCACCAGAGTGAATGCCCATAATGCCATCTTCATGAATCCATTTGCTGAACAGTGACCATGTCTCTACCCATTCAGGAGTATTGATCAAAACAGTCTTGCCATCTTCACTAAGAACACGGCCGCCTTTGCTTAATACGGCATCAACCATATTCTCATAGCCCCACATTGGTTCCCATCCGTACACGGTTGTTTTTCCATTTGCCTTCACTGTCATTTTTGCAGCAGCTGCAGCGAGATCTTCCCAAGTCTTTACCTCTTCAGCTTTAATGCCTGCCTTCTCAAACAAATCCTTACGATAATACATAACCTGAGTCGTACCATACATAGGAACGAAATATTGCTTGCCGTCCACCTGTCCCTGTGTCATGAAGGTTTGCACGAAATCTTCTTTGTTATAATCCGGATACTCCGCCATCAACTCGTCCAATGGGGCAAAATAACCTTTGCGCGCCCAATCCACATTTGAAGCTAGTACAGCAGCTGGAACCTTACCCGCAGCGATGGCAGCTTGAAGCTTCTGCTCAGTCTCCGTGTAGTCGGCTTGCACAATCCCCTTAACGATAACTTCTTGCTGTGAGGCATTAAACTCATTAATAAGAGTCTTCATATGGTCGCCCAGCTTGCCGCCCAATCCATACCAGAATTCGATTGTTACCGGCTTCTTAACCTCAGGCGCAGAATTCGTTGGTGTACTCGACTCATTCCCACCAGTAGCACCAGCCGTTTTATCGTTATTTGTACCACAAGCCGTTAACAGAACAAAACTCAATACCATCGTAAATAGTAAACCTTTTCTCAATGAAATCATTTTCCTATCCCTCGCTTCATTTGTTTTGATAGTGATATATTTTCAACCTTTGTTAACACCCGCTGATAAATTCACGCTTTGCATAATCGTCTTTTGTGTAAGCAAAAATAGTAAAATTAATGGTGCAATTGTGAATGAGCTGCCAGCCATGATAAGAGGCCACTTAAGCCCATAAGCACCTCCCTCCACGAAGAAACTGCGTAGACCCGCCGATACTAATTGCAAATCAGGGTTCTTGGTAATTAACATAGGCCAGAAATAGTTGTTGTATTGTTCAATGAAAGTGATGAGGACCAATACCGCAAATGAAGAACGCGTTAGGGGCAGAAGAATGGTCCATAAAATACGCCCATGCGACGCTCCATCGATTTGCCCAGCCTCCACCATTTCATGAGATACCTGCAGAAAAGCTTGTCTAATTAGAAAGATCGAGAAAACACTAACTGAGTTGGACAATATTAATCCTGTGTAGGTATCAAGCAGATTAAGATTTGCGAGTATGATGTAGCTTGGCAAATAAACAGCGATGTTCGGTACCATGAAACCAACCATGATAATGGCTGTTAAGAGGCCCTTTAACCTAAATTTCATATGGGTCAGCGCATAAGCAATCATCGCAGAATTGATAACCTGAATGAATGCAATCGCACTAGCCACACCAATACTATTGGTCATATAACGCCAGAAGGGCGCTGCCTTCCAAGCCTCTAAATAATTCCCCCATTTGGGTGCCTCCGGCCAGAAGGATGGTGGAAACTGCCATATCTCGTCATTGGTTTTCAAGCCGCTTGTAGCCATCCAATAAAACGGGAAAGCCATTAAAGCGCCGATTAGCAACAGAAGTAGATGTCTTGTAAGATTGGGTAGTACTCTTCTCGCAATCATGGGTGTGCTCTCCTTTTCCAATCAATATTTAATGGTAGTGGACGTTTCGCCGACTAAACATGAATGACACCACTGAGAGAAGCACACAGCCAATGACCAACACGATAGCGACAGCGGAACCTTCGCCAATGTTATAGGACTCAAATGCAGACTGATAATACATGTACAATAATGTTCTCGTTGATCCTGAAGGTCCGCCCTGTGTCATTACATTAATCTGATCGTAAGCCTGTACAGACTGTCTAATCAGGATAATCAATAAGAAGAAGGTTGTTGGCGATATAAGCGGTACAGTCACATTGATGAATTTGCGCCAGCTTCCTGCTCCATCAAGAGAGGCGGCCTCTAGCAAATCCTGTGGTAAGTTACGTAAGGCCACTAGGTAGAAGATCATCGCCCACCCGACCGATTTCCATACTGTAACAATCAAGACACCGACAAGAGCCCATTGGGGATCATTTAGCCAGCCGACACCATTAGAACCAAAAAATCTAAGTACGCTATTTGCAAGTCCTACCTCTGGCTCGAAGATCCATGACCAAACAATTGAAACTGCAACTGTCGGTGTCACCCATGGGGAGAAGATGAGCAAGCGATACAGACCAGAAAATCTCAGCTTACTATTGAGCAGTATTGCGAATGCCAGACCACCGATCATAATCGGAAGCACGCTTCCTACTACAAACAACAATGTTACCCAGAGCGATTTGTAGAAAGCAGGATTTTCGAATAGCTCCGTATAATTACTAATGCCGACGAACAGCTTGTTCGGGCTCATAAAATCCCACTCAGTAAAGCTAAGATAAAGTGCATATACAAGCGGAGCTAGCCAGAAGACGGTGAGCGGAACCATCGCCGGTAAGGTGAATAAGAGCGCCTTCCCATCCGCTAGTAGTTTTGATTGTTTCAAATTTCCCTCTCCTTTTTATCATTCAATATATTTTTAACTAACTATCGAATATTGCTTTTTATTGTCGTTATACTTGCTTTAATTCGTTCTGTACAAAAATTATTGTACATTAGATTTTTGGGCGTTTGGTTTTCCCAGTGTAAAATTTAGTATAAAATCGTGTAAAAGAGATAAAAGATTGCTGTTCAATGACACGCTTTAACGTATAATGAAATCATAAAAGCTCGTATAAATTGATTTGATTGCAGGTGATTCTTTGAAACAATTAGCTTTGGAAGAGGATAATTCCTTACCAGTACAGCGTGAAGAGCTTCGTCGCAAAGTAATTAATGCAATTGCAGATACAATGGATTTGTATGGCGCGACCCATTCATTTGGTGAGCTATACGGCATTATGTATTTCGAGGACAAGCCCATGACACTCGAAGATATGAAAACTCATATGAACATGAGTAAAAGCAACATGAGCTATGCGGTTCGCTCGCTGATGGCTTCCAAGATGGTTAACAAGCTTGAAGAGAAGGACGAACGCAAGGACCTTTATCTTGCGGAAACTGATTTTTTTCAGGCGTTTCAAAATTTCTTTACTACCAAGCTTCAACGAGAAGTTGATGTCATGACCCAGGCCATCAATGACGTCATACCTCATCTAACTGAGATCATTCTAGCGATAGACACCACGGAGGATGAGCGCCAGCTCTGTCTGAAGGATCTACACAAGCTTCGGAATGCACTCAGCTACTACACATGGCTACAGGAGTTCGTTCAGAACCTCAAGGATGGCCGATATTTTTAGCTGTCTGTCTGGTTGAGTACCTCTTAGAAGCTCATACAAACGCAAAAAAGCGTTGGTACAGGTAAAAAACCTGTATCAACGCTTTTTTGGGCTGACTGACCATCATCGTTGCTGACCCCGTTACTCGAAATTGTCGTACATCCCTCTCCATTCACGCCTCATCCAGACCCCGTTGCTCGATTATTTCGTACATCTCCCTACATTCATGCCTCATCCATACCTCGTTACTCGAAATTATCATACATCTCACTCCATTCATGCCTCATCCAGACCTCGTTGCTCGAAAATATCGTACATCTCTCTCCATTCACACCTCATCCAGACCTCGTTGCTCGAAAATATCGTACAGCTACCTCCATTCGGCCCTCATCCTGACCTCATTGCTCGAAAATATCGTACAGCTCCCTACATTCATGCTTCATCCAGACCCCGTTGCTCGAAATTATCGTACCTCTCTCTCCATTCACGCCTCATCCTGACCCCGTTGCTCGAAAATATCGTACATCTCTCTCCTTTCACGCCTCATCCTGACCCCGTTGCTCGAAATTATCGTACCTCTCTCTCCATTCAGGCCTCATCCTGACCACGTTACTCGAAAATATCGTACATCTCTCTCCTTTCACACCTCATCCTGACCCCGTTGCTCGAAAATATCGTACATCTCCCTCCATTCACGCCTCATCCAGACCCCGTTGCTCGAAAATATCGTACATCTCCCTCCATTCATGCCTCATCCTGACCTCGTTGCTCGAAAATATCGTATATCTCCCTCCATTCAGGCCCTATCCAGACCCCGTTGCTCGATTATTTCGTACATCTCTCTCCATTCACGCTCATCCAGATCCCGTTACTCGAAAATATCGTACATCTACCTCCATTCATGCCTCATCCAGACCCCATTGCTCGATTATTTCGTACATCTCCCTCCATTCATGCCTCATCCATACCTCGTTACTCGAAAATATCGTATATCTCCCTCCATTCATGCCTCATCCATACCTCGTTACTCGAAAATATCGTACATCTCACTTCATTGACGCCTCATCCATACCTCGTTACTCGAAAATATCGTATATCTACCTACATTCATGCCTCATCCTGACCCCGTTGCTCGAAATTATCGTACCTCTCTCTCCATTCACGCCTCATCCTGACCACGTTACTCGAAAATATCGTACATCTCTCTCCTTTCACGCCTCATCCTGACCCCGTTGCTCGAAATTATCGTACATCTCACTCCATTCATGCCTCATCCAGACCCCGTTACTCGAAAATATCGTACAGCTCTCATCCCACGGGGCGGCCGGCTCCGCCTACCCCAATAGCGATATGCCAAAAAACAGGGAATTCGATAAAATCTCGAACTTCCCTGCTTCATTTTTGAAACAATCCTGCACCAATCCGCCCTTATTACCTCGATTGATTAACCAATTGAAGGATCCGGTCCCACCGTGCCGGATGACTCTCGTCTTTGTACACGGGCTGGAATCCTAATTTCATATAAATTCGGATTGCAGGCAGCCGGAAATCGTCAGTTTCCAATAATGCCGCTTTGCCGCCCTCTTCCTTCATCTTCTGCAGTGCCGCAAGACTCGCAGCAAAACCAAGACCTTTGCCCGAATAATCGGGCAGCACGCCTACCATATGCAAGTACCATTCTCCATTGCCCGTTTCCCAAGCCGTAGCCGTCGCGACAGGCTGGTCCCCTTTGCAGATGAACAGCACACGATCGGAATAGGAAGGGACATGATCTCCAATTTTATGAGCAAACTTCACTTCTCTTGTAAAAGAATGCCGGATAAGGTCCTCCCAATTCCGTTCGTCTCCCGGTTGAAAATGACGAATCCGATACCCAGGCGGACATTGAAACACAGGTAAGTCTGACAGTATTTCCTTCTTCATGATCAGCTTAGATAAAGCCTGTTCCATCATCATTTCCTCGCTCTCGCTTTAAAGTCAGGAAATAATATAGCTTTACCGCCTGCCTCAACCGATTCCATCGACAAGGAAAAAACAGAGCTCCAAGTTACTGCATCGTACACGTCCACCGATGGCGTCCGATCTTCCTGAATGGCTGAAATAAACTCCTCCAGCACAAGGAAATCACCTCCGCCATGCTTCGTCTCAGCAGCGTATTTCCCCCACTGCTTCCATGTTGGATGGTCATGCGTAGGCTGATAGCTATGCAAAGGCTCCCACATTTCCGAGCCGTCTTCTACATTTTTAGGTGAACGATTCTTAAACCAGATCAAATCATCCTCGTGCTGATGGCGTCCCGTAAGGAATGCCCCCTCAGTTCCCTGTAGTAAATAATGCGTTTTATTGTGCGGGCGTACAGAAGTCCAATCCACACGTAGCTCAATAAGCACACCGTTCTCCGTTTCTAAGACAGCTACCGCACTATCGCCCTGCTGCCAAAATCCCTTACGTGCCGCCGGGTGATCTTTGCCGAAATGCTCACCGAAATAATACTGCAACGATCTAGATTTAGAAACAAAGGTAGACACGCTTTTCAGTCGGTCTCCGTTAGGCTTATTCAGATTAATCCATTGTGCAACTGGACCTATAGAGTGCGTGGGATAATTGATCCCATTATATTGTTGATGCAATTGCCCTCTCCAGGTGAGTGAGCCGTCTGGATGATGGATTAAGTGGCGCAAATCGTGGATATATCCACCTTCCAAATAAGTAATTTCGCCAAACATCCCTTGATCAGCCATATTCTTAATCGTGAGATTTGAACGCGAAAAGCAGTAATTTTCAGACATCATATATTTCAATCCCGTACGTTCTACTGTCTCGACAAGCTCCCAAGCTTCCTCTAACGAACGGGTCGCAATAACCTCGCTCAGTACATGCTTACCCGCTTCCAATGCATCGATAGATTGCCTTGCATGCAGATGCATAGGGCTCAAAATAAATACCGCGTCAATGGACGGATCCTTCAGCATTTCATGATAATCGCGGTACGTTCGAATTTCCGGAAATTTTTCCTTCCACTGACTAAGCACCCACTCGTTCAAATCACAGGTAGCAGTCAAATGAATCCGATCCGATAGAGAGTAAAGAGCATTCATGAAGCTTGCTCCCCGATTCCCGCCAACGATAGCTAATCTTACAGGCTTACGATTCACTTATGATCCACCCGCTTTCTTCCCGTGTGAAGGCTGCTGACGATTAACTCAGCTGCTTTTGAATCTCCTTCTGCATTCGGGTAAATGTCATAATCAAACATGCTAGCAGTAAAGAGTGATGCCCATTCGGTCAATTCCTCACTTGCTATACTGACAGTTTCCAGCTTAACTTCATCCTCAAGGACAGTAACGATCCGAACAGCAGGAACATCTGGCACGGATGCCGTTTGAATGAAATGCCAATTGTCCTTGCTGACAATCGAATGAATGTGATTATGGCCGTTGAAATAAAACCCATTCCCCTTCCACTGCTCGAGCACAGGCCAGATGTCCAAATTAGGATCAAGAGACATCATCTCTTCAGTCGATCTCTCGGTTGTCCCATACAGGGGGTGATGACCGAAAACGAGTAGTGGACGATCCGTTGGTCGACTCATTTGCTGCTTAAGCCAGTCCAATTGCTCTTCATCAATCGTTCCGCTCCAATCGTCACGGGTTTCTCGAGCAGTATCCAGAAGAAGAATGGTCGCATCTGGCCCCTCGATAAATCCGTAGCGTTGCTGCTTTGTTACAGCAAGAATGTCCTTCTTCGGATAAGTGTACGTATCGTGATTGCCTAGAATATGAAGGAACTGACCGCTAAACTTACTATCAGCGATTTTATTCATAATATAATTGAACTCTGAATACTCCCCTGCATGAGTCAAATCTCCCACAGAAATATGATAGTCAGCGTCAATAGCTAGGAACTTATCCATAAAGTGCTCATAGTAAGCATCACGGGCTTGTTCGATTTGTGGATTAGGATTTGTCAATTCGATAGGGTAGTGTAAATCTCCGATAATAGCTAGTTTCATAATAATCCTCCTACCCTTTAATCCCAGAATTCATAAAGCTACTAATAACCTGCCGCTGGAACATTAAGAATCCTAACATAAGCGGAGCTGAAACAATTAAAGTTGCTGCGCTCACATCAGACCATTGTGCTCCAGACTCGGTGGACTTAGCGAACATAGCCAGACCTACGGTCAATAGACGATTTTCATCCGAATTAGTAACAATGAGTGGCCATAAAAAATCATTCCAATGAAAGCTGACCGAAACAATAGCAAATGTTATATAAATCGGGCGAGATAGTGGAACGAAAATACGTGTCAGAATATGCAGACGCGAAGCTCCTTCTACACGTGCAGCTTCCTCCAGCTCATTGGGCAGCTGCTTGAAGGCTTGCCTAAGCAGAAATACGCCGAATGAGGAAGCAAAGTAAGGGAGCATGATTCCAAACTTGGTATCCAGTAAGCCAAATTCACTCAACACTTGGTAGTTAGAAAAAATCAAAACATCAGGCGGCACCATAATTTGCACCAAGAACAGCATGAATACTACATCTCTTCCTACAAAGCGAACTCTGGCGAATGCATAAGCAGCCATCGTAAGAGTGACGAGTTGGACTGCAAGAACCCCACTACAAACAAGTAAAGTATTAAAGAAAAATTGCCCGAAAGGCGCTCCATGCCACACATGGATAAAATTATCGAAGGTCCAACCCCATGACCAGCCTGAACTAATGGCAGTTCCCTTTGGAAGTAGGGCTGTTCTCGTGACCCAAACTAAGGGAATGATCCATAGGGCTGCAAAGCAAAAGCCGATTATATGCCATAATACCTTCACGATTCGACGTCTCAGCCTTTCTGAGCGCAGAGCACGATTTTCTTCTAAAGGGTTTTGTTTATTTTGTTGCAAGAGCAGTGGCACCTTTAATTGATTGTCCATGAGCTCCGTCCTATTCGTAATGGATTTTACGATCCCAGCCAAAAAACTGTAAGGATGAAATAACTAACAGCAACGCGATCATCACAACGGTCATCGTAGCTGCCATCCCCTGATCGTAGAAATTGAAGGTCGTGTCGTAGATGTAATACAGCAATAGGTTGCTCGAATTGTTAGGCCCGCCTTTAGTCATAATCCAGAGATGATCGACTAGCTTAAAGGCATTCGTAATGGCCACAACCGCTACGAACAATGTAGTCGGCATCGTGAGTGGAATGGTAATGCGTCGTATTGCGGCGAGCGCCCCTACGCCGTTAACCGAAGCAGCTTCATATAAGTCCTTCGGAATTTGCTGCATGCCTGCCAAATAAAAAATCATGAAATAGCCGGCTTCCTTCCACACCATCATGAAGATTAATGCACCCATTACCGTACTCGGATTTCCAAGTAAATTGACCGGCTGATCCGCAATCCAAGAGGCTAGCTTTGCGAACAGACCGAAATGCGGTGTATACAGAAACAACCAGATGTTCGCCACTGCGATCATTGGTATCATATTCGGATAGAAAAAGGCGAGACGTGAAAGCCCACGACCTTTCATTGCCTTGTCCGCAAATAGTGCCATCAAGAAGGCAAGGACTAATGAGACCGGAACTGTTCCAATTGCAAACCATATATTGTTGAAAAATACTTTCTTAAAAACTTGATCATTCAGCAGGTTTACGTAATTGTCGAATCCAACGAATAACGGTTCAGGCGTCGCTAAATTTTTCTCATACATGCTAAGCCAAACGGACTTCAACATAGGGTAGAAGGTAAATAGGCAGAGAAATAGGAGCGATGGTAATACAAGCCCCCAGCCGAATCCGTTTCGTCTGAGCTTCTCACTCCATCCGGGAACCATGTTCATTCAGTCCTTCCTTAAGGAATGCGCCAGGACAAGCGTGCTTGCTGTCCTGGCGCATTAAGATTGTTAATCCCTTACCGCTGTAGCAACTAATTACTTATTAAATGGGGCAAGCGCTTGATCTGCTTCTTCTTGCGCTTTTTTAAGTGCGCCAGCCGCATCGATCTGACCAGCTAAAGCAGCTTGAATCTGATTTGTAATCGCGGTAGACACCTTACCATGGTTATGAGTCGACAACTCTCTGAACGCATATTCCAGTTGATCACGTGCAACTAGAGCTTGCGGGAAATCTGCCGTATACTTCTTCATTGCATCCGTATCGTAAGCGGATTTACGTACACCTACATAACCAGATGAGCTACTGAATAAAGCAGCTTGCTCAGGAGCTGTCATGTATTTCGCGAATTCAAAAGCTGCTGCTTGCTTCTCAGGAGATCTATCCTTGAAAATGTACAAGTTACCGCCACCCGTTGGGGATCCGAATTGCTTATCTGCAGGAGGGAACGCCACGCCGAATTCGAACTTGGCGTTATTTCTTACGTTCGTCAAGTTACCACTCGTATGCATCATCATCGCTGTTTTACCTTCGATGAAGTCAGTCGGTACTGTTGCCCAATCAATTACACCCTCTGGCATAGCCTTGTTTTTACGAGAAAGGTCTAACCAGAATTGCAATGCTTCAACGTTCTCAGGAGTATCGAACATAGCCTTCTTACCGTCGGAGGACATTATGTTTTGCTTTGGATCAGCAGCATGCTGACGAGCAAGCATTTGGAACATCCAGTAGGAATCGTCGTTCCCTGGAATTTCTAAGCCAGCATGACCATCTTTGTTCAATTGCTTAGCATAAGTTACAAGCTCATCCCATGTTGTAGGCGGCTTTTCCGGATCCAAGCCTGCAGCCTTAAACATTTCTTTGTTGTAGTACATAACAATCGTACTCCGTTGGAATGGAAGGCTGTATGTTTTGCCTTCCGACTGTGTATCTTCAATAAAGGCAGGATAGAAATCATCCATCTTAATATCTGCGTCTTTCGCAATGAAATCATCAAGTGGAATAATCGCGTTCATATCCAGCATGCTGTATAATTCCGTCGACATCATAACAGCTACATCAGGTGGCTGCTTAGCTTGAACACCCGCTTGGATTTTTACCGTATTATCGCCATAGTTACCTGTATAAACCGGTTTAACCTTAATATCAGGATGCTGATCCATAAATGTGCTAGCCATAGAATCAATCACTTTAGTTAGTGGACCGCCAACGTTAACGGGATAATAGAATGTGATTTCTACTGGTTCTTTAACCTCTGGGGAAGCGCTAGTGCTTGCAGAAGGCTGAGAGGCATTGCCGCCCGTTTCAGTTGAAGTATTATTTGATTGGCCACATCCTGCTATTGCCGCCGTTGCACAAAGCGATAACAATAATATTAACTTTGATTGCTTTAACATTTTATTGGTAGCCCCTTTCAAGTTTTGTTCAAATTAGTTGCCTACTTGCCTAAGCTCGTTGCGTTGTGAATCGTACCCTTCTCTCCTCCTAATAAGGTTGCAGCCGGCATCTTGGCGCCTTAGCTTTAATCTTATTGTAGGGCTTGCCACTTACCCTCCTATTGAATAAAACACTTCATTTCTTGAACAAAACTCTCATTCACCAAAATAAATCAATAAATGGTGTGATGCGATTTCGCTGAAATTTGATTAGCGTAAAGCTTAGGGGTAACTCCTGTTTCACGCTTAAATAGTCGAGTAAAATGTCCTTGATCGGCAAAGCCAACCTGTGTGGCAATTTCCTTCAAGCCGATCTTCCCAGAGCGAATAAGCAATTTCGAACGTTCGATTCTCAAACGAATTAAATAGTGATGCGGCGTAAACCCGGTCTGCTGTTTGAAAATACGGATAAAATGGGACTGGCTCATACTTGCCATTGAGGCTAGCTCAGTCAGTTGAATTTCCTCTTCCAGGCTCTCACGCATATATTGAATAACTTGAAAGATTTCTTGGTTTGCTGGTGTTTTACTATTTGAATGTTGGGGAATAACCGAAGAATAGTGCTGTAGCAAATGAATGATCAACATATTAGATAATGAATCACTATATATTTTTCCTTTAGCTCCATCATTCTGTAATTCCTCAAGCATCCAAAGCCCTAGCTGTAGCAGCTTGGAATCCTTAACGTGAAATTTGCGATCCAATTGAATATGGCCTTCTGTCAGAAAACCAGATTCACGAGCAATCTCCTCGAGGATTGAAGGCTTAATCTCAATTTTCAGAAAATAGAGGGAGGTTTTTCCCCAAGGACATAGGATACTTTCGTTACACGGGGTAATATGAATCGTATAGTAATTTTCATAGTAGGCTGTGCAATGAATGCCAATCAAATACTTAGACTCCGACGAAGGGACGAATGCCTGCTGCGGGCTATACCATTGAGAAACCTCAAGCTTATCCCATCCAAATCTATCGCTTGCAAGAACAGGCTGTGACGCCGTAAAGGACGAATGCTCTAATTGTTCCATCTTCATCACCCCTTGTTACCCCAATCTATCAGTCTTGTATGCTCCCCACGTTAATAAGCTGTTAAGGCTATGTTAATTCCCCCATTTCGTAAAATAAAAAGTAGATTTCGTGAAGCAGCATTCCGAGATGAACTGGAAGGATATTTCCATACGCGCCAAAAAGAAGCTGCCCCAAGTTACTAATGGGATAGCCCCTTTGTATGGTTATCTTATAAATTCATTACGAAAATTGATTATTCATGAGTAATAAGGTCATGAAAGAGCTCCACGCCATTCTCACCCGCAATCTGGTAGATACAGCCATCCGGCATAACAACTTTAGTCGGACAGCCTCCAAGCCCAGCTACTCTGATTCGGAATTGTCCGCTATTAGTAAATTCCCAATCCACTTCCACAGCTCCAGCAGCAGTTATTACTTTCCCTTTGGCCCAGCTTAGTGGACCGGGCTTAGGTGCGATCTTGAATGACCGATAGCCGTATCCCTCCTGTTGAATCCCCAGCACTTCCACCGGAAATTCATAGAGCGGAATCGCACCCCAAGCATGGCAATCGCTGCGCTCAAATACCGGATCCTCCAGCCATGTTGTCAGGTTCAGCTTGACCTGTTCCTTCCACATCTCCCATTTCGGATATACATCGTCATAGGCATCCGCAGCGGACAATGCCCGAAAGAGGAAAAAGGACGTCGCATAGGAAACCTTATATAGGGAGGAATCCACCACTAATGCACGAGCCAGACTTTTGGCTTCTTCTCCATTGACCGTGCCCGAGAGAATCGCCCAGATTTGGGCATGCTGGCTATACTCTTCAACCCCGGGTGCGTCCTGAATCAACTGTTTCCCTGCAGCACGGCAATTGCTGACAACAGCAGCCTGAATGGAGCCGGCACGCTCCCGATAGTCTCGAGCAGTGTCTAGTCTACCTGTGAGTTCATTCAACAGGGCTGCCTTCTCTAGCGCATAGACATACATGAGATTATAGACTGTGATGGGCCCTCGCTGTCCGGAAGCCGGCACGCCCCGTGACTCTTCCCACTCCTGAACCCAATCCACATAAGGCCAATAGCTACTGGGAGCAGGTCCGACGAGGCCATCTGCACCGATTTGTCGATCGACCCAATCCAATACCGCATCCATCGTCGGCCTGTAACGCTTTACCAGCTCTACATTCTCAAAATATTCATAATGATCGAATACCATCATGATCCAATAGAGTGCGAAGCCGGGTATGATCTGAAGATTGGTTGCGGGATACCGGCTCTGGAGAATTCCGCTAGGCATTAGTGAGCTGTGAAAATCATGAATAGCCTTACGGGCCAGGCGATCATCCCCACTAATCTGATAAGTGAATAAAATTTGCAGACGCGTATCCATACTATATTGAAGCTGTTCATAATAAGGGCAGTCTACATAGGTCTCATGCATGCAGCGCTGTAGTGTACGAATGCTGATGTCCCACAACGGCTGGAGTGATACATCCGAGGAGGCAAATTCGGCCTGAAGATCAAGCGGATACCCTGTTTCCCTATAGCTAACTCGCTTTAATGTTAACGGCGCATGAAGCACAGTTATTTGCAAATGGACAAACCTGAATGTGCGGTAGAGGAACCTCTCGTAAGTTTCATCCCCATATTCCCCGCTGCCTTTCACGAGATAGGACTCTTCATAACCCTTCAGTGACTTGCCCATATAGTCATCGCGTATGCCTTTACGTCCCTCTTCATCCTGATAGGCTTCCGAACAGATAAAGTCAATTCGGCTGCCTTCGCCGCCGCTAACGGCTAGCTCCAAGAATGCCGTTGTTAATTCCCCGGCATCCAACTCCACCCAAAATGTCGAATGGGGCTTCAATACGATGGCCTCTCGTTGCAAGAGGCAACGGGTAATAGAAGCGGCCTGTTCCCCCGCCCACTCTCCTTCTCCGGATATACCACAATCACCACGCATCACTCTACTGAATGCACGCTCCACCTCCCACATGAACGGAATAGGCCGAGGGGCAAGCAGAGATAAAGAAGGAACTGGGCCACCGTGATCAGGTGCTGTCGAATTGTGACGTTCAACTGCCCCCAGCCAAGAGGAGTCTTCCAAGTAAGCAGCAAGTGTCCATCCATGGGGAAGACGAGTACCATCAATATTCTCTCCTCCCCCTACGCAAGTATTATGCTCGTCCATGAAATGCACGGCACTGTCCCTCAAGCATTTCCATGTGGCATTCGATGAGATATCTTCCATTAATGTCCCATTGTCGTCGAATAGCATACCCTGAAGCAGTAATGCACCATCCCTTGAACTAAATACAGACATCGGCCTTGGGCTGTTCTCATTGTAGTGTACGACTGCAATGGCAATTACATTAATTCCAGACTGCAACCGATCGGATAAATCGAGGGTATCATAATACAGTGTCCAGGGACCGCCTCTACTAGGACCACTTGTTACATATTGCCCGTTAATATACAATT
Organism: Cohnella abietis; assembly: GCF_004295585.1. Classification (NCBI taxonomy): domain Bacteria; kingdom Bacillati; phylum Bacillota; class Bacilli; order Caryophanales; family Paenibacillaceae; genus Cohnella; species Cohnella abietis. Next base: position 5,454,157 of record NZ_AP019400.1, read on the forward strand.
TGTAGCGACTATCCGCTGCCAGATCCACGATCAGACTCAAGCCAGCGGGATCAGCAATACTGAATAGCTTGCGGAAATAGATGATTTCCGGCTGTGGCCCTTTCCTTCTATCATTGTCCGTGTCCTTATCCATCCAGATCCGCGACGCATGCCATTCTTTGTTGACAACCAAATCATTAAACAAGATTATTCCTCCCGCTTGCCTATAATGCTCTCATTATAAGTGAGAAGGAATCGTATCCATTGTCTCAATTCTTATGCCATTATCTCATTCTTCATATCGGTATTCTCTTTGTAAGCGAGAACGCTCAGCTTGACCTTCGTGCCTTTACCAGGTTCGCTGGACAGTGAAAGGCCATACTGAGGGCCAAAGAATAGCTTGATTCGCTCATCCACATTGCGAATGCCATAACCCTTCGATTCGAATCGGTTCAGCTCCTCCAATCGCTCGGGTGTAATACCCGGTCCATTATCTTCTATCAGAAAAATAATCATCTGTTCCTCAATGACTGCAGATACACGAATAATGCCAGCTGTTCCTGCAAGATCCTCAAGACCGTGCTTAATAGAATTCTCTACCACCGGCTGAAGAATCAAGTGCAGCGTATCATAGTCGAACACTGCGGGATCAAGCCTATATTCCACCCTAAATCGATGGTCGTGCATCATCAGTTGAATATCCAGATATGCCTGAACATTAGATATCTCATCACGAACTGAAATAATTTCACGGCCGTGATTTAGAGTTGTCCTATAATAAGTGGACCGATTGGTAGTCATCTCACTAATATCCTCCACTCCCGAACGGATCGCCTTCCAATTAATTGTGGACAGGCTATTGTAGAGAAAATGAGAGTTAATACTATTATATAAAGCCCTTAGCTTAAGCTCCTTCTGCACAATATTATTCTGATATTCACTGATCAGCATTTGGTTTAAGCGCTTTAGCATCTTACGGAACTTATTGGTGATGGCACTTATCTCATCTTGCCCTCGAGTCAGTACCTTTACGTTCAGATTGCCCGCTTCTACTTCTTCCATCGCTTTATTCAGCGTCTCAATGCGCCGGGTCAAGGAGTGCGAGAAGATTGCCATGAGAATCAGAAGAATAGCAGTACAACCAAGTATAATGAAGAGGGCAGCCTGCAGAATATGACTTGAAGGCTCATATATATCGTTCAGCTCCACAAGTAGCTTAAGGGTCCAGTCTGTCCCGGTAATCTGTTGTGAGACGGAAAGCCATTTTCTAGAGTCAACTTTAAACACCTGCTCCCCGCTGGATGCTGCTGTAATGAGCAATTCCATCGTATTCACAGGAAGATTACTGTCTGTCGTAATGATCCGCTGATCGGACCCCGACATAGTCCACAAATAGCTCCTGGATGCCAGATTCCCGAGTTCCCCGAAGACTAGGCTCTTGTCTAGCTTAAATACAAGCGTTCCTAACGAGGAGGTATTATACATATCAATGATCGTGCGTACCGCATACAGATATCTCTCATCCGCAATCCATCGGGTTTCTAAATCAGGCTTCTCTTTCTTGTACCAGACTTCTTCGGCCAATCGCTCCTCGGACAGCAGATAGGTTCCTACTTCCGGCAGACCATTACGGGTATAGAGTGTAAGCTGGACAGCTTCATCCGTGAAGTTGAGCAGATTAGACATCAGTGGCTCCAAAAAATCCTTAATATCACCAATCATCATGGCAGGACTAGTGTAATGATTACTCAACAATTGCTGGATCTTCGTATTGAATGACATAATATCCATAATATTGTTGTAATTCTTGAGACGGTATTGGAGATTGTTGTGCATAGTCTCACTGGAATTCTTACTATTTCCCACGGCCTGATTTTTCAGTGCAGCAGTTGATTGGTTAAAAGCAAATACACCCAGCACTGCCAACGGAATGATAGCTATCGAGAAATACGACAGAATCAGCTTTTGCCTAAAGCTAAGATTTTTTCTCATCATCATAATCCGCTGCTCCGCTTTCCCTGTATTGGGATGGTGTACTGCCATATACGCTTTTGAAGATTGAACTGAAATACGAGAAGCTGATATATCCCACCTTCTTGCCGATATCGCTAATTTCTCCTCTTTTTCAGACCCAGGTCGTTGTATTATATCTGTAATCAATATATTATATAACTGTTAACAGTTATATAATATAGCACAAAAGAAAGTGGGCTGCCAAATTGAAATCTTATTCCGACGTAACTTCGTTAACATTAACTCATGAGCAACTGGCGCTTGGTTTCGAGCAAACTGATAAGGGCTTATGGCAAAGCGAGCTCAATACCGCAAGCAATCTCAAGGGGATAGTGCCGCCCCGTCCAGCTCCCCCCTTTCAATTAAGTATTGCAGGCAAGCCTTATGGGACACTCTCCTCCATGGTCAGTGGGATGACAGGATTGCCTGACGAAATGAAGATGACAACGCAAGAAATTCAGGGAGATACGCTGCTGCTTGGGTATGTACATGAGAAGCTTAACCTTACAGTAGAAGTCCACATGCAATTTATACCCGGAGTATCCGTAATCCGGCAGCGAACCATTGTGCGCAATTTATCTGAGCAGCCGATTACAATCACACATTTGTCTTCAGCCAGCCCACAGGGGATTGCCGGAGATGGGATAAGGCCTTGGAGCCATTCGAAAAAAATAAAAGTACACTATTGCCGGCAGACATGGAATGGAGAAGGGCAATGGCGAAGCGGCAGCCTGGAGGAATTGGGACTCTATCCAACTTCAACCCACCCAACAGCCTCCTCCATTCATTGGTCATCGGTAGGCAGCCAAAGCACGAGTAGATATTTGCCCATGTTGATTATTGAAGATTTGGAGACTAGCAAAGTGTGGTTCACCCAGATTGAGACAACGTCGAATTGGCATCTGGAACTGGGATACCGCGGCAGTACGATCAACAAAGGCGGCCTGTTCCTTCATGCTGATGGCGCAGATGAGAGATATGGCGGCTGGTATCACGTACTCGGCGAAGGAGAATCCTACGAGTCCGTGCCTGTTGCTTACGGCTGCTGCACAGGGGGATTCAACCAGGCAATTCGGCAATTGACCAAATACAGGCGGGATACTTTGAAGCCCGCTCTTCCTACCGGTATGTCAGTTTATCCCCTCGTATTTAATGATTATATGAACTGTCTGTGGGCTGATCCTACTGAGGAGAAGCTACGTAGACAGATTGATGCTGCAGCCGATTGCGGCGCCGATTTTTACTGCATTGATGCAGGCTGGTTCGCTAGTTTAAAGCAGAACTGGGGGCAAGGACTAGGCGACTGGATTCCGAGCAAGGATCGATTCGGAAAGCAGGGACTGAAAGGAATATTCGACTATATCCGCAGCAAAAATCTCGGGATCGGTATATGGATCGAGATGGAAGTATGCGGGGAAGAAGCCGCATTGGCGCATAAGCCCGATTCATGGTTTCTTGTGCGTCACGGGGAGCGGGTCGGAGGCGGTCCTCGATGGTTCCTGAACTTCTCCAACCCCGAGGTGAGGCAATATATCGACCAAGTCATTACATCCCTGATTGATCTAGGAGCGACCCTGATCCGCAACGACTGCAACGACTGCATAGGCAGCGGAGACAACAGAGACGGACAATCCGCAGCAAGCGGGCTTTTGCAGAATATGAGAGACTTCTACTCGTTCATCGATGAAGTAAGGATGAAACACCCCCATATACTCTTAGAAAATTGCAGTTCGGGCGGCATGCGCTCGGATTACGGCATGCTGTCGCACTTCCATCTGCATAGCACATCCGATCAGGAGCATTATGCCGACAACCCGTCCATCATCTCAGGGCTGCTGGCAGCCGTACTGCCAGAGCAGGCGGAATTCTGGGCTTATCCCTATCCTTTGGTATATGATCAAATGGGAAATCCGGGACTCGTCCACACGCCAAGTTATATTGAATCCATGAGCAGCGGCGAACAGACTATTTTTAACATGGTCAACGGTCTCTGCGGCAACATGTATCTATCGGGTCGGATAGATGCCGCTGACAGCCTTAACAAGCAGTTGATTCAGGAAGGAACCCATCTCTATAAGCAATACCGTTCATACCTGCATCAATCCTATCCGGTATGGCCATTGGGGTTCGTGCAGATCGGAAATAAGCAGGCCTGGAACTGTGTGGGCTTCGCTGATGAAGAGGATGGCCGGCTGCTGCTGGCAGTGTGGAGACTCGGGAGCGCAGAGCCTTACCAGGAGATTACAATCCCGGGATGGAACGGAGCTGAAGCAACTTTAACCCAGATTTATCCGGTAAGCGAACAATTCGCCGTTCCAGCTTCCTATAATTCGTATCTTGGGAGCTTAACCGTACATTTCCCGTTAACCAATCAAGCAAGGTACTTCGAGCTACGGAAGATCGATCGTTAGTAAAAAGCACAACACTCCCACAAGATACGGGAGTGTTGTGTTTTTTTATATTGAAAGTAAATTGTACAATACCTGTGCGGCCTGTGCTCTTGTAGCGGTGGCCTTAGGAAACAAATTAATTCCAAATCCGGTTAGAATTCCGGCCTCTGTAAACAGCTTCATAGGAGCCTTAGCATATCCGGCAACGTCATTTGCATCCTTGAAGCTTCCCATTGCCTTACCTGACGTATTCATCGGTAATTCACTGAGATTGTCCAATACACGGTGCAATATGACAACCATGTCCTGTCTACTAATGAGCGCTTCAGGTTCATACTTGTTATCGGCCAGGCCAGACACCAGACCAAGGTATTTAGCCGTTCCCAGGTAATTGCTGTAGTACTTACTCCCTGCATCTGAGAAATTATCCGTCACACTGGTATCAAGCTTTATTCCATAGGAATTCATTACCATAATGAGAAAATCAGCACGTGTTATGTTGTTATCAGGAACAAATTTACGGTCGCCCACACCATTAACGATGCCTCTTGCCGAAATAAAATCAATCGCTTCACTATACCAGGAATTGACTGCAACGTCGCTAAAGATCATCTCGTTATAGCCCACTACATATTCGGAGAAATGACTAGCATTAAATGTCACATTGCCTGTTGCCGGATCATATTTACTCCTGATTGTTTTAAGCGCTCCGATATTGTCTATATAGTAGACCACTATGGCATTGTTCTTTTCTCCTGCTTTGGGCGCATATGGAATATCGATTAAGATATTATTATTATTTCCAAATTCGGAAACTTCGGTGCTTCCCATTTTGATTAAGAAATCATACACAGGTCTATCACCCACTTTTGCCTGTATATTCTCAGATAAGGAAGATTTATCGACTTTCCTAATGCTAATGATGATATTTTCTACCGACGATGAATTGTTGATGGACGCAACTGCATTTGGGTTAAAAAGAATGGTTGCAAAGCTGGTAGCCACCTTCAAATCAGCCTTAGTGGTTTCCATCATCTGCCTGAGGGCCTCCCTCGGGATTTCAATTGCAATATTCTTGCCATCTGTGTTTGCTTCGACTTTTATTTCAACGACTATTTTTTGTCCGTAGGCTTCGGCCTCTTTTGCCTGATTAACTATGATCTTAAATGTACTTGCCTCAACAACGGCAGTAACCGCGCCTGTTATCGGGTCAGTTGTTGATTGTGCCACAATAGATATAGTTCTGATATTTCCTGCTATACTGGTGTTAGTCTTGCTAGTTACACTAGTCGTTGGATTGCTATAAGAATTCGTATTTGTATTCGTATGGCTTCCACTATCATCTTTAAGTAATGTAATTATCTTCTCACTTTTAATTTCATGGTTTGTATTTGAACTAACTTTAATCTTGTAATCACCCGTTTCTGCAGTGCTATCGACAGTCAATAGACCAGCTCCGTTAATGCTTAAAGTGCTTATGCTCTGATCCTCTTCATTGTAAATCGCCCAAGTTACAGAATGCCCATCCATCGAATGGCCATTCTGATCTTTTACTACAGCTGTATATGGACTTGTCAATGATCCGCTTTCCGGTATTGATAGGCTACCTCCCCCACTGATGTCGATGCTCGTCACTTCAGATGTTATTTCATCTTCAGGCACAGCTACCACGCTGAAATCGTCCACATACAATGTCGTTAGGGCTTTGTCATTCCATATCCACACATTAATTTTCGCAGTATTTTCAGGTGCTGCTCCCAATTCTATTATTTGTTCTGTGTAGTGACTATCACTAGGATATATAACATTGAGTCCAAGGTCATTGCCATGGATATCTATATACTGAAAACCAACAGGAATTCCTTCGTTTCCTCCGACTGCTTTTTCCCAGAATGTCATTCGATTTTTGGTTCCTGGAACGATTCCACCGGTGATAAGCTGCTTGGTTCCGGTACCCGGTTCAACCATCAATGCCTTCGTGCCGCTATGTCCGTCAGCGATTAACTTCCCGCCCTCCCAACCGCTTAATCCGGACTCAAATCCTCCATTGGTAATCATATTCCCATCAACGTGAATTTCAGGCAGTATGGGAATCACACTGACATCATCCAAGTACAGGGACCTTGAAGCTTGGTCATTCCATACCCATACTTTGATTTTTTTGGTACCTTCCGGGGCAGGATCTGACAGTATCATCTGCTGTGTGTAGCTAGTACTGCCCGTAATTAAATCAAAAGAACCCAAGTCTTCATCACTTGCACTGAGAAATTGGAGTGCTGCTTCTATTCCTTCTCCATCCCCTGTTGCCTTTTCCCAGAGTGTTAATTTATATTGCACCCCAGGAGTGATTCCTTCAGTTATGATTTGATTAACTCCGCTATTCGGCCCCACCAGCAATGCGTTTATCCCGGTATGTGCGATGGTAGTTAACTCACCGCCTTGCCAGCTATTCGTGCCTGATTCGAATCCACCATTTTTAATCATATTTCTTTCATCGATAATTTCCGGCACTATGGGTCCTACGTAAACATCGTCTAGATATAATGTTTTTGCAGGCTTGTCATTCCAAACCCATACAGATATCTTGGCAGTTCCTTCCGGTGCCGCATCTGTTTCAATGATTTGCTGTGTGTAGTTGCTGCTACCGACATATTTCTGCTGAAAACCAAGGCTCTCATCATTTGCACTGAAGAATTGAATCCCGACAGCGATTCCTCCACCGTCCCCTACGGCCTTCTCCCAGAATGTTAATTTATATTTGGTCCCTGGAACAATTCCATTAGTTATAACCTGACCAGCTCCGCTACCGCCTGGGCCCGGTTCAATCATCAACGCTTTTGAACCGGTGTGAGTATCAGTCATTATAGCTCCACCATTCCAACCGAGCGTCCCCCACTCGAACCCGCCATTTACGATCAGGTTCCCATCTTCTGCTACAACTTGTACAAGACTAACATCGTCTATATATAATGATTCTGTAGCTTTATCATTCCATACCCATATTTTAATCTTGCTGGTTCCTTCGGGCGCTGGATCAGATTCAACTACGTGTTTTGAGTAGCTGTTGCTACCTACATACACCGTTTTGATGCCAAGACTTTCATCACTCGCACTGAAAAATTGTAATCCTACAGCGATTCCTTCAGTACCTCCTGCTGCCTTTTCCGAGAACGTGAGTCTATACTTCATCCCGGGAGTAATTCCTCCGATTATTTCCTGGTTGATTCCATTACCGCCTGGACTTGGTCCCACCAATATTGCTTTCGATCCGGTATTGGCATCAGTTGTGATAACTCCGCCATTCCAGCCGGTGGAACCCTCTTCGAACCCTCCATTGGCAACCTTATTTCCAGGCACAAATTCCGCATCGTTAGTTGGATCCTCAATAATCTCCCATTCTTGCGCATCATCATCCGTATCGACAGTTGTCTGTATAACTGTCCCGGCATCTGTACTTCCCCCCGCTGGCTGCATTACGAAACCCGTTCCAGCTTTGGCATATTTCAATTTATAGTTGCCATTCGCATTACGTTCCAGTGTCCATTGCTGCTTGGATGTATCCCACCAGAACGGAGATTGTGCGACTCCGCCACCGACTAAATCACTGCTTTCTAGAATTTTTCCGCTATGCTTGTTTTCAATGACGTAGCCGTTGCTGTACCAGAATATTCTCCATTTTTGACTGGCATATGCCTGATAACCCTCTTGTTTAGCAACCGCACCTGAAATGAGACTCGAGTCAGCTACCTGAAGTGCTCTACCACTCTTCTTATTAATTATTTTATAATAATGGCCTTCGACGATGTCCGTCCTTGGCCCAGTATATTCAACCGACCACCTTTGCGAATCGAGGCTGCCGTCGGTTTTTACGTCTACATTTGCGCCATTTTCAATACTTGAACCTGCCACACTAAGAGACAACGAATATTGCTTTGAGGAAACCTGATAATATCCGCCTCCCTTATCTTCCAGCATCCATAATTGACTATCATCACCTGCTGAATAAACCTGCTGAATAAACCTGCTGAACCACATTCTGCCCGGAAGCATCGACACTAAGATACTTACCGCTATTAGCATTGATGATTTTATAGGAATCGTCTCCTGCGTCTTCGATAAACCATTTCTGCGCAGCAGCAGAATTAAATGCATCTTGACTTACATTCGCTCCGTCAGCAGTACTTGCCCCATCAATACTTAGAGCCTTCCCACTTATCTTTGCAGTAAGCTTATACTTTATCCCGGATATCATATTGGGTGATGAACCAGCCGTCAATATCGTAACCGAGTTATCAGGTACAGTAATACCAGCAGCACTAACTGATGCCCAATTAATGAAGGTCGGGCCAGTACTTCCGCTACCTGCGAATTGATACATATCCAGATTATCAGGTGCCCATCCTGTCAGATTGGGTTTAACGGTTTGCTCTGATGCTGTACGATTAATGATCAGCAATGATTTACGGTTTGTATCTTTTGTTGCATAAGCAACAATCTTGGTGTCATCTGCCGATTGTGCAGATACAACCTGTCCTTCAAAGTATCTGTTGAAAAGATAGTGCATACTGGAATTGGAGTATAGTTGATTTTGATCGTTCATTAATCCCATGTATGAACCTTCGGCATGCCAGAAATTTACGATATCCGCGCTTCCGCCAATCAAACCAGCGACGATTAACGCATCATAAACATTTTCTTTGTTGCCATGCATTCTTTCATCATGATCCCAACTGATATTATACTCATCCAAATAGATCGGAATATACTTACCCAAATTTAATGCATCAAGATCTTCTCTAAATTGTTTTGTAGCTTGCCCTTGTCTCATTGCATGGTCATACGCGCCTGAATCCGTCTGCATCCTACTCGGATCTATTCCACTGCCTGAATAAGTATGGAATGACAGAAAATCAATATCATTATAGGAATTCCTGACTGTATCCAAAAGGAGATTATAGTTCTGTTCTATATCAGCCGTAGCCGGGCCGCCAAATTTAATTGTTGGATCTATTGCTTTCATCGCACGTGAAGCCGCTGTAAGAAGTTGAGCCATTTGACTTGAATTCAGACCGGTATTATTGAATGTGATTTCCTGCTCGTTCGGGACCTCCCAATACTTGACTCCAAAATGGTTATTAATATTAACTATTTCCACCAACTCGGCAGCCCAATTTGCAAAATTGGTTTTCCATGCTTCAAAGTTGCTCGAACCTAGTGCTCCGTCTGGTCCCAAAGGAATGTTAATCATGATATTATACCTGCCGGATACCGGTGCAAGTGTAGTTGCAATTTTGGCAGCATTCCATGACATATCACTGTTCACCCAACTGGCAACGCTTAAGCCATTGTCAACCATGCTCCAGCTGTGCATTCTTATAAGACCATTCCCGCCTAAATATTTTACATTTTCCAGATAGTCCTCATTTGCAGTAAAACTCGGAATGAATAACCCTGTTGCATTCAAACCATATGCCATAGGATCGATATCCTTTATCACATTACCCATATCTATGTTTACATTTATCGCATTATTGGCAGAAGCAATATTCTTACTACCTACAGGTAAAAGAACAGCGGACAGAATAATGACCATACTAAAGATTAAAGTCAGAAGTTTTTTTAAAGATTGTTTTTTTTTCATTGAATATCCTCCTTGTTTATGATTACATTTGGGCTGCAAAATCCTATGCCTACTTCAATAAACTATATATTTTGCGATTCCATCGCTCCTTTCACTTATCCGATTCAACCAAGATGAACCAGAAGTATTAAGCCTTGCCCAACAATGTAGCAGTAATGAAAACGCTTGCAAAAATGACTTTGATGTTTCAGGTTCAGTTCATTGAGCAACAGGGCGAAAAAATATGAGACTACAAACTAAAAACATTCAAGCAGATGAATAGTAATGATCACTCCGCTCGTTGTTTTCTAAACTCATTATACGAGGGACCAATATCGTTCCTATTATCAAATATTCATGATAATTGTTTCATTTTTAATTTCCGTGTGCACCAAAAAATCCACAACCTCAGTTGTGGATTTTTATTGTTATTTTATAGATCCTCAGCTTACTCTAAATCAATCATTGTTGCTTTTTCAATTTTCCTTTTGATTCTGCTTTTGCCTTTGCTTTCTCAATATTTTCAGCAACTCTAACCTTAACTATCTTTCTTACTAATTCATAAGGTAATGGCTCTGTCAGAGGAAATTGTACAGACCCCTTAGCCGCTTTGTATTTTGCTAATTCCCGTTGAAACGCATGAATTCCACTTGGAGCTGGATAAAATCCGATGTGGTTTTTGTAAGCAGCATAATGCACCAGGTTGCCGTGAAGCACGAAAGTAGGCATTTGATAGCTTATTTTCTCCTGTGCATCTGGTGCCGATTCTTGTATTACTTTTCTTAACGTTTGCAGCAATTCTTGAACCTCCGGAGGAAATTGCGATATATATTCATCAATTGATTCAGAAGCCATATGGTTTCCTCCGTTATTTGTCGTATTTTTTTATATAATCCTCTTTCAAAATACTATATATTTCTAAATCGACAACGCCTTTGCCAGACCATAATGCGGCTTGTCTTAACATCCCTTCCTTAATGAAGCTATTCTTCAATAATACCCTCTTAGAAGCCTCGTTTAAAGGCATGACTTCAGCCTGAATTCTGTTTACATTAACATCCATAAACAAGAAATCCAACATTATTTTCACCGCTTCAGTCGCTATTCCTTTGCCCCAATACGATTCCTCCAGAAAATAGCCCACTGTCACCATATTCACCTTCTGATTAAAATCGAAGGCTTCAATAATTCCCACTAATCTATCACTTTCATTATTGGCGAAAATCCCCCACTTTACTTTCGTTCTTTTGTTAAAATCCCGCTCAAAATGACCAATCATATTCTTCACAGTATCTTTATTATGCTTGGGTGTAATGCCACAATATTCAAATACGCGATTATTACTATAAATCTCAAAAAGCTCTTCAAAGTGACTCGCTTCGATCTTCTTCAATACCCAATTATCAGATGCTAGAAGGGGAAGCCTCTCAAATACAGCTTCAATATTCATACCGTCACCGTCCCCATGAAAGTTCTTCCTTACATATTGTTTTCATAGTGATTTGAATGCTACCAGTTTGGTATACTCATGCTTCTCAAAACCGTTAGGCAATGTAACCAGGCAGTATGTTATGAAGCTCTCCAGTTCCCCGTTGGATTAGACTACCAAAACTATACACCATAATTGGAAAATTTTAAAAGATATGTTGTTCAGATAGACAATAGACGCTGGACTTCGGGTAAAAAATAAAGGTTACCCTGTCAGCGACGTGGAACGCGGCTTGAAGGATAACCCTTATGGTCTAACTTATGGTCTAACTCATGATGTAATTATATCAGTTCAGACTTCTGCAGAAGCTTTAACTACCTATTTACTTCATTCGCAAAGCGTGACCACATCGGGCGCAATAGCGCGTTTCCTTGGGAGACACAGTGCCGCAGCTATCGCAGCGCAGCTCGTCTGCGGCCTTCTCTTCCGGATCGATAAAACGCAGAGACTCTTGGACGTAAGGATTCAAGGTCGTAAGTGCGTGAAGCTCCTCCCGTCTTCCAGCCCGAATGAGGAAGTACAACAAGGTTAACCCGACAATACCGACGGATACCATCATCCCCATTTTCGCCAACCCGTTCGTAAATCGGAAATCCCACATCGCATGTAGCAGGATAACAAGGGTAAGTAACGCAGCCGCACGCCATACTTTCGACCAGGAGCTCGCCTTATTCAAGCCCTTCGACCTACTCGCCGAGGTTCCGAACCAAATAGCCGCCGCCGCGATGGCCGTCCAAGTACCGTGACCAAAAGGCGACAACAAAGCTCTTATCCATAGCACTGAAAACATGCCCACTGATGATGCCCCTTCGAGATGCGACCATCCGTAGATGACGCTCTCTATAGCAGCGAACCCCATGCCAGCCGCCGCACCGAACACGACCGCATCCATAAGAAAATGCATTTGCTTCGTACGGACTAAAGCGATGCAAACGAGCAGCTTGGCACTTTCCTCAATAACCGATACGGACAATGGCAACCGGAAATGCGCAAAGTCAAAGTGGCTGACTCCAACATCAAAAAGCCATATTCGCTCCAAGAACCAAGCCAAAGGGACTGCAATGATTGCTGATAACAGGAAGACTAAGCCTAGCCGGGCTTGGCTAAAGCCCAACAGCTGATGGCTTCTTATGAAGGAGACGAATGTGACCGGACCTACGATGCCTCCGACAATCAGAGCGGCGATGTTCAGCCAATTGCTCTGCAGGAACAGAGCAATTATAGACAGCACAACGAAGCCTCCCCCAAGCCAAAGGAGAATATCAACCCAACGTTCCTTGGCCTTTGGCGGGACAGGCTTCTGTTCTTCTTCAATAATCTCATCTCGATACTCTAGCGCCACCTTAGATAAAAGGTGAGGTGTTCGAATACGAACGATTTCCAAAAACTGCTTCCGAACCGGAGCATAGTAATTCAGAACATATTGGAATTCACTCTTGCCCATGACGAGTAACTCGCTGTCCTCCGAAGCAACAATTTCAACCTCGGAGCTCGTATCTGTTAGTAGCCCCGTCTCCCCAAAAAAGTCTCCCTCACGAAGAAACGATTTCTGCTTTTTACTGCCATGGATTTCTACTCTCCCCTTGGTAATCATGAAAAATTGATCCACAAGGGAGCCCTTTGCGACTAATAAATCGCTTTTTGTGACTTTTCGGATCAGCGTGATCTCCGCAAGTCCTCGAAGCTCAGCGTCTGGAATAGCAGACCATATGGAAGCACTTCGAAGCATCCTATGGATCATGCGAATACGGACTGTCAGCAGTATGCTTTCATAAAATAGTGGGCTGCGATCTGCTAAAAGCTCGAAAGCTTCGCGCTCCATGCGAAGAGCCACTACATCCCCGATTGCCGTTACTCGCGCCGTCCTTCGTTCGTTATGCAGCAATCCCATTTCTCCGACAAGGGACCCCGAGCCCAACTCCGCCAGCAAGAGAGTCTTACCGACCAAATTTCGCGAAGACACCTGTACCTTACCGCTCATAATAAAGAAACAGTCATCGGAGGTGTCTCCTTCAATTAGAAGTGGCTCTCCATCCGCGAAACTGACCGTTTCAATCGAGCTTGCTGCAATCTGCAGCTCATTTTCAGGTATCCCATGTAGTAGAGAATGATCACGCAAAAAATCGATAGCGACTTCGAAGGACATGTATTCAACTTCCTTTATCTCATGTTGCCTATAATGCTGTTTCTAGAATCCTGCATCTTCTTCACGAAGTTTGTCATGACATCAAATGCTTCATTTCTTTTGTTTGATAAGCTTTGTATCCGCAGCATGTCCATTTGCTGACTATTGCTACTTGCACTGATTTGGCCTGCAATCTGTTGCTGAAGCCTTTCTAAATCCTCTTTGGTTTGCGGCACCGCTGAAATTCCTGCGTCGGCCAAAGCAGTCTTCAATTCTGTGGATACCGTAATCACCTTACCTGCTGGCGAATCTGACGGAATCTGCCCCAATTGATTTCTGACTGCTTCCAAAGCGCTATTTAGCTTGGCGATCTGATCGTTTTTTTGCTGCACTGATGCAATTTGATCCTTTAATTGTGCCTCCAACAGCTTCGCCCGCTCCGACTGCACCGCCATCAGAGCCGTTTCAATATCCATACTACTGATGTCGATCGACGTAACACCACCTACCGCATTCTGCGTCGCGCCTTTGCCCAACGCGTCATTGACTGAGTGATAGATCGAATCGTTGTACATCAGAACCGAACCACCAAGAACACCTAATATAAATACGCCCCCTAGTGTCAAAACCTTTTTCTTCGTGCTCATCTGACATCTCCCTCTCATTTTTCATTTAATTTCAGCATATATTTCCATTTCATAATCGTCAATGATAGTTTTATAAGAGAGCAGATTTTTATTTTATATTAATCAAACTAGTTCTCTCATATAACTACTAGGACTTATCTAAAGAATCCATTGCCCTTTGTAGCTCTTTTGGTTTTTGAGTACCAATCACCACAGTTTGGTTTCTTAATTTAAACTCCAATCCTTGTTTACCATTCATATTATAAGCCGTTTCTCCCTTTAGGTTTGTACGAATCCCCCAACCACCAAAGCGTTCGAATGAACTGTAAATGATAGATTCATAGTGTTCTATATCCTTATGTAAAAACTGCTTATATCGAATGTGAAAAGGCATAAATCGAATATAAAGACCATCATCACGAACTTCTATTATCAGTTTTATCTTAAGCATAAAAATCGGAAAAACAATTCCAAAAACAAACCAAAGAGCAACAAAAACCGCATCTGGAGCAGGTTTATCCCCGAATGGAACCCCGATAATAATTTGTTGAATAAAGCCATACCACATCAAAATAGTAATCAGTAAGATCAACAGCCACAACCAAAGCTGTCGTGGTCTTTGAATTTCTCTATAAATCACTTTATTTTGATTTATGATTTCTGCAGCTCCTCATCATCCAATTTATTACACGCTCTATTACTTTACTATACTATTTCTTTTCTTTACAATGAACACAAAAAATCCCGCCTCCAGGACTAAGTCTTTGGACGAGATTTGATTTTATATTTGCGTAGTACAGTTAATCCCGGTGGTTAGATGCACTATGTGCGGCGCATATAAGCACGTACTGTGATAGGTGCAAAGATTGCTACAATGACAGCAGCGCCAATGAGGGTTATCCCGAGATCCCAGCCTACAGTTCCATTGTTGGCTAGCTCTCGCACGGCAGTAACGAGATGCGATACCGGATTTATTTTAACAAACCATTGAAGCCAATTAGGCATTGTATCGACCGGCACGAAAGCGTTAGAAAGAAACGTAAGAGGAAATAATACAAGCATCGATATCCCCTGTACACTTGAAGCCGTACGAGCAATGACGCCGAAGAAGGCGAAAATCCAACTGATAGCCCAAGCACAACAAATAACGAGAACAGCAGCGATAGCGACGTTACCCAAGCCTCCGTCAGGCCGGTAACCCATAATATATCCCATCGTAAAAGTAAGCGTGGTTGCAATGGAATACCTAACTGTATCAGCCAGCAGCGCTCCAGCCAAAGGAGCTATTCGTGCGATAGGCAGTGACTTGAATCGGTCAAATACACCTTTATCCATATCCTCACGCAACTGAACTCCAGTTACCATTGAGGCCGTGATTACGGTTTGCACGAGTATGCCGGGAATGATGACAGGTAAATAGCTTGCTATGTCACCGGAAATAGCACCACCGAAAATGTAGGTAAACATAAGTGTAAAAATGATCGGCTGGAGTGTTACGTCAAACAATTGCTCGGGCGTACGCCGAATTTTCAGCAAACCACGATAAGCCATCGTCAATGAGTTGCGTAGGGTCTGACCGAAGCTCGTATGATTTTTTAATTGACGATTAGCTCTCGCCTTAATTGAAGCGTTACTCATAAACTTGCCACCTCCACTTTATTTGATTCATCGGACGCATCCTCTTTAACGCCGTGACCAGTAATCGTTAAAAACACCTCATCGAGAGTCGGTTTTTGCACGCTTATCTCGGATAATTGAATGCCTGCATCGCGGAGAGCGATAAGCAGATCGGTAACCCTGTCAGCGTTCTCCATAGGCGCAGTTATTTTTCCGGCTTCCGCAGACACATTTGCCTGGACTCTAAGCACCTGCTCAACAGTTTTACGTGCTTTCTCGATGGCCAATGTATTTTTGACTTTCAAATGCAAAGATGAGGTTCCGACTGATGCCTTTAACTCATCTACGGTACCTTCTGCGACTACTCGGCCACGATCGATAACCGCGATCCGGTCAGCTAATTGATCTGCCTCATCAAGATATTGCGTTGTTAGCAAAACGGTTGACCCTGTCTTAACCAACCGACGAATCGTATCCCACATTTGTGCGCGTGTACGTGGATCTAATCCGGTAGTCGGTTCGTCAAGGAAGATCAGCGGGGGCTGTGCAATGAGACTAGCAGCCAGATCCAGCCGGCGGCGCATGCCTCCGGAGAAATTTTTGAGCGGCCGCTTTGCAGCCTCCGTCAAACCAAATTCTTCAAGCAGGTCCTCTGACTTACGTCGCGCCTCAGTGCGCCCCAGCCCCAGTAACCGTGAGAAAATGATCAGGTTCTCAGTAGCGCTAAGTGACTCGTCAACTGATGCATACTGACCAGTCACTCCGATCAATTGACGGACAATTTGCGCCTCCTTCGACACATCGTGTCCGAAGATTCGAGCCGAACCTGCATCCGGTCGAAGTAAGGTTGCTAACATTCTAATTGCAGTAGTCTTACCTGCACCATTCGGACCAAGCACGCCATAGATCGTACCTGCTTTCACGTTCAAATCTACGCCATCCACTGCACGATTGTCGCCAAAAACCTTAACGAGTCCGCGTGCCTCGACAGCCAAATCTCCATTGTTTGGTTCTATCTTCTTTCCATATGCATATTGCATTACAATTCCTCCTAAATCACTGATTACTTAAGATGTTAATTCATATTTATGAACTGAATATGAACAGTCAATGAGCTTAGATTGATGGGTCTTGGGATTGCTTCTGATAAATATGGATCACATCATCGTAAGTCGTATCATCACCTATCTCCCCAATATCCACTTAATCTCCGGAGTCGTTCAAAAATAAAGTCAAATCTCCATTTTGCTCATAATGAGGCTTCTCCCGGTCTGTTAATACTATTGTTTTCTCATCTTTTGGGACATCTATGGTTCCTATTGGGCGTTGTACGATATTTTCGAGCAACGTGGTATGGATGTGGCGTGTTTGGAGGGTGATGTTCGATATTTTCGTGCAACGCGGTCTGGATGCCGCACGTTTGGAGGGCGTTGTACGATATTTTCGAGTAACGTGGTCTGGAGGCGGTATGTTTGGAGGGCGTTGTTCGATTTTTTCGAACAACGAGGCTGGAGAGAGGCATGTTTGGAGGAGCAGTACGATATTTTCGAACAACGCAGTCTAGTGGAGGTACGAATAGAATGAGTTACTCGAAAATTTCGAGCAACGAGTCCCAGCGGAGGCGCGATTGGAGAGAGTTACTCGAAAATTTCGAGCAACAGGTCCCAGCAGAGGTCCATTTGGAGAGAGTTACTCGAAATTATCGAACAACAGGTCTCAGTGGAGGTACGATTGGAGTGAGATACACGAAATTTTCGAGCAACGAGTCCCAGAGAAGGTACGATTGGAGAGAGTTACTCGAAATTATCGAACAACAGGTCCCAGATGCGGCATTTTTGGAGGAGAAGTACGATATTTTCGAGCAACGTGGTCTGGAGGCGGTATGTTTGGAGGGCGTTGTACGATATTTTCGAGTAACGCGGTCTGGAGGCGGTATGTTTGGAGGACGTTGTACGATATTTTCGAGTAACGTGGTCTGGACGAGGCACGTTTGGAGGGCGTTGTACGATATTTTCGAGCAACGCGGTCTGGATGCGGTATGTTTGGAGGGCGTTGTACGATATTTTCGAGTAACGCGGTCTGGATGCGGTATGTTTGGAGGGCGTTGTACGATATTTTCGAGCATCGTGGTCTGGATGAGGCACGTTTGGAGGGCGTTGTACGATATTTTCGAGCAATGTGGTCTGGATGAGGCACGTTCAGAGGGAGATGTTCGATATTTTCGAGTAACGTGATCTGGATGAGGCACGTTTGGAGGGAGATGTTCGATATTTTCGAGTAACGTGATCTGGATGAGGCACGTTTGGAGGGCGTTGTACGATATTTTCGAGCAATGTGGTCTGGATGAGGAGCACTTGGAGGAAGATGTACGATATTTTCGAGCAACGTGATCTGGATGAGGCACGTTTGAAGGGCGATGTAAGATATTTTCGAGCAACGAGGCTGGGGAGAGGCATGTTTGTTTGGAGGGGGATGTACGATAAAACCTAAAAAAGAAGCCACGAGGCGGGTTTATGGTCCCGTTAGCCTCGTGGCTTTTAACATAGCTTCTATTAAATTACTTCTTGCTTGCTTCTAAAAGCTTAAGGATTACAGTCAACGACTCCGCACGAGTAGCTGTTTCAAGAGGTGCGAACAAATTGTTTCCGCGCCCTTGTGTAATTTGTTTGTCTTTTACAAGCTTGACTGCGCCTTTAGCCCATTTTGGAATGTCTTTATCATCCTTAAATCCGGTGGATTCGACGTCATTTATCGTAACACCTAATGCTTTGGCGATCATATACACCATTTCTGCGCGGTTTATCGTTGCATTCGGTCGGAATGTGCCATCCGAGTATCCATTTATAATACCCGCCTTTAATGCCTTGGATATCGAATCTTTAGACCACCCAGCAATCTTGTCGACATCCTTAAACACAAGATCCGATCCATTACCTTGCGGTTTGAGTCCGTTCATTAATATCACGGTGAACTCAGCTCGAGTGATGGGCTGATTCGGTCTGAACGTGCTGTCTGGGTACCCGCTGACTATACCTGCTGCAATGACCTTTTTAATGATGTCTTCAGCCCAATGTCCTGAAATATCTTTTAATTTTATATCAGGTTCCTTTGGTGGAATAGTTGGTTCCGGACTTGGGCTCGGTTTTGGACTTGGTGTCGGTTCAGGACTTGAAATAGGTCCTGGACTTGGTGTCGGCTCTGGACTTGAAGTCGGTTCAGGACTTGAAGTCGGTTCGGGACTCGGACTTGGGCTTGGACTAGGTTCAGGACTTGGAATACCCGTGTCAACAGCTCGCGTCTGTATTGCCGTTATAAGCCCTTCACTCTCATTTCCATTGCTATCCAATGCTGTTAGTCTAAATTTGTAATGGGTATCTGCAGTCAAGCCACTTAGTGAAGCTGTGCCGACCTTACCTGTCAGAGTCTTCAATGGAAGTGGTGAGTCACCCTCATAAAGCCGATAATAGGAAGCCGAATTCAGATCGGTAAGAACTGGCCACTGCAAAACAACATCACTAGACGTATCCTGACTTGCAACTAGCGCTGCATCAGAAGACCATACCGGCGCTTCATTATCTAAATCAATATCCTGAGTACCAAAGGTTTCAAACCAGCTTTTTAGCGTAGTAAAATCATTGGTGAAAGCCATCGATACGAGCAGCAGTACCCGCGCATGCTGTGGATTAAGATTATCTCCAGCGATAATACCATTACTGCTCGTTGGATACATCGTTCCTGAGCCTGTCCTTGTTGTCGTGACGAATACGACTCCCTGACGGATCGCTTCGCTACGCGCTGCGCTCATCTGAGATGAAATCCCACCGGCGCCCGTTCCAGCAGTTACGATTCCTTTCGCACCATCTGCAACTAATCCTTTGATTGCTCCTCCACTCGCAGCTTGGTAGCTATAAGCGATTTCTACGATAGGTAGAGCACTCTTTGGAATCAGTCGCAAATTAAAAGGTGTCGCCCAGCCCGGTTTTCCGGCTTTTAATGCTCGTGCCGTAAGCCGGTAAATGCGGATGTTAGCTTGATCGATATACCCGAGTGCACCAAGCATTGGTGTCTCGAAAGTATCCGTGCGATGAGCATTCGCTTTGGTAACTTCTCTTGCAGCTTGTATCACGTCATTAAGCATGATTACAGTGCCATACCACTTGGTCTTACCGCTACCTGCTAACTTGATTGCGTTGTAAAGGTTGGCTGGCGCATCAGTACCGATAACATCCCATGGACGCATCGATCCTGTAACGATAACCGGCTTCTCACTTCTGACCGTCAGGTCAAGGAAATAAGCAATCTCCTCCATCGTATCTGTTCCTGTTGTAACAACAGCACCGTCATATTGCTCCAATGCCTGGTCGACAGCGAGGGAAAGATCGTATAAATCAGCCATCGAGTACCCTGTTGACCCTTTATTACCAAATTGGAATGTCGAAACATCCGCTATCTTATCTTTTCTAGGAAGCTGGTTAACCAAATCTGCTATCGGATAAGTGCCTGCTGCATAGGATTGAAAATTAGTCGGGTCATTGTTGCTAGCTTTTCCTGCAAGCGTACCACCCGTGCCAATAACAATGACGTTGGGTAAAGACGATGCTTGTTGCTCAGGAGTAATGTCAGGTATTGCAAATTTGGTAGCTTCCTCCGCCTTAACCGACGAAACGTTTCCTGTAATACCAGTAATGGTCGTCAGCGCTAGCATCAATACCAATAACGGAATGAGAAGCCTTTTGCCGATGATGCCGTGGTGTGGATGTATCATAAGGCTTACCTCCTGTTGTTATGGATTGACCTGACCAGCCGATGGCACAGGAGTTTCACTCTCTTCTTTGCTCTGATCCGGATCGATCGATGGTGAAGGTGATTCAGTTACTACTTCGCTAGGATTCGGATCAATTGATGGTGTAGCTGATTCTGTTGCCTCTGGCTCAATGGATTTGGCTGCATCTAAACCAGTTAAGCCCACAACCGGTTCAGGAATACTTACGTCCTGAGTACCGAATGTCGCAAACCAGCTCTTAATCTGCGTTTTATCTGAAGCTGTTAATGTATCATTAGAGAAAGCGATGGAAAGCAAGAGTAAAATCCGTGCATGCTGTGCATTCAAGTTATCACCAGCAATAATGTTCGCGCTAGCTCCGCTGTTGCCACCGGGATACATCGTACCTGATCCGGTTCTTGTCGTAGTGACAAACAAAACATTATTTTCCGAAATGGCCTTAGAACGTTCTGCCGACATTTTCGAAGATATACCGCCCGCACCTGTTCCTGAAGTAACGATCCCCTTCGCACCATCTGCTACAAACCCTTTAATCGCGCCGCCCCCTGCTTCCTGATAGGAGAATGCAATATCAACAATTGGCAGCTTCGACTTTGGAATAGTGTTTAAATCAAATGGTGTTGACCAATCGCTAGCCCCTGCTTTAATCGCTCTAGCTGGTGCTCTGTAGATACGAATGTTAGCTTGATCGATATACCCGAGTGCACCAAGCATCGGTGTATCAAAAGTATCCGTGCGATGTGCATTTGCTTTGGTAACTTCTCTTGCAGCTTGTATGGTGTCATTGAGCATAATCACAGTGCCGAACCACTTGGTCTTACCACTACCTGCCAGCTTGATTGCGTTGTACAGGTTGGCTGGCGCGTCAGTCCCGATAACATCCCATGGACGCATCGATCCAGTAACGATTACTGGCTTCTCGCTTCGAACGGTCAAATCGAGGAAGTAAGCAATCTCTTCCATCGTATCTGTTCCCGTTGTGACAACAGCACCGTCATATTGCTCCAATGCCTGGTCGACAGCGAGGGAAAGATCGTATAGATCAGCCATCGAGTATCCTGTTGATCCTTTATTTCCGAATTGGAATGTCGAAACATCCGCAATCTTATCTTTTCTAGGTAGCTGGTTAACCAAATCTGCTATAGGATAAGTACCTGCTGCGTAGGATTGAAAATTAGTCGGGTCATTGTTGCTAGCTTTTCCTGCAAGAGTACCACCAGTGCCGATGACAATGACGTTAGGCAGAGCCGATGCTTGTTGCTCTGGAGTGATGTCAGGTATTGCGAATGCCGCCTTCGCCACAACGACTTGTGCGTCATCATTAGCGAATACCAATGCTGCAGTTGAACATAAAACCGAGATAGCGACAATTGGAATAAGAATCTTTTTTAGAAACTTGTGTTTGAAATCATACTTCATGTTAGTTTTCCTCCCAAGGTG
The DNA here is from genome assembly GCF_004295585.1 of Cohnella abietis. Lineage (NCBI taxonomy): Bacteria > Bacillati > Bacillota > Bacilli > Caryophanales > Paenibacillaceae > Cohnella > Cohnella abietis. The sequence continues at coordinate 5,476,239 of NZ_AP019400.1, forward strand.
TTTATATAATTGTGATTTCCTACGTCATTATATAGTTATGTAAGAATATATTACAAGTATATAGAAGTATTGAAAAAGCGCATACATATCGTAATATCGGTGATATTCTCGCTATTAATAGATTTTAATAGCAATTGTCATTTATTTTTATGTTAGCTTTACTCAAGAAAAATATTAATAAAATTACTCCGATATCACATTAATGTTAGTTTATATTACATAAATACAGAATTTAATTGCCTTATGAACGAATTCATACCATGCCCCCACCCTTGTCTGCTTCAAAAACAAAAACACGCCGAATTCAGCGTGTTTTTGTTTTGAGTGAAGGCTAATGGGATCACCCATTGACACCAATATTGTATTACTGCAATAATACAACCATGCGAGAAAGTGGGTGAGTATGCACGTGCTGAATTTTTATGAGCTTAAGCTGAACAATCGGGAACCCGTCTATTTGCAAACGGTTATGTACGTCAAACGGCAAATTTTACTTCGCAAAGCAGTGTCCGGTGACAAATTGCCGTCTAGGCGAGAAATTGCTGCCCAACTTAACATTAACCCAAATACGGTCCAGAAGGCGTTCAAACTCATGGAAGAAGAAGGCTTCGTTCATACGAGCAGCACTCAAGGAAGCGTCATCTTTGTTAATGAAGCGATATTCAGCCAGATCGAAGAGGAACTAACCCGCGAGCTAGTCAAATCGTTCGTCGATTCGGCCAAGGAAATTCAATTATCATTCAAGTCGGTTGTCGAGCTCATTAGCGAGCATTGGAAATAAATGATTGGATCGAGCGTTTTTTTGTACCACCGTTGTACTACTCCACTAATACAATTGAGGTGATTTATTTGAAAGGTCTGTACCGTCTAGTCAATATTGAATTTATGAGGTGGCTGCTGTTCCTAATGCTATTGTGTATCGCTGCCCTCGTAATTCCAATCCTCATCATGAATTCGGCAGTTAATAATTACGCTATGCTTCACAATCATTCACGGTTTGAGGATTTGTATATTGCATCAGGCAGCGCTTTCCTGTTCCCCATTTTTCTAGCGCTGGTATGTCTCTATTTCTTGAAGACATTTTATGCAGGCTATTGGGGTAGCAAAAGCGTGTACACCTATTTGACATTACCCATCAGGCGAGAATCACTGTATTTGAGTAAGCTTATTGTATTCATGATATCTCTCCTCCTGTTAATCTTGGTGCAGTTTGTAAGCATTCGACTCGGGTATGCGCTCTTTGTAAACAAGGCGGGCGACTACATCGATGGCAAATTTATAATGAACAACGGATTGTACTTGGCCTTTGTGCGATCAGATTTTTTTCACCTGCTGCTACCGTTCAGCTTCAGCCGCATTTTATCCTCCTGTAGTATGCTTCTCGTCATCACTACTGGCATCTATTACGCAGCCCTATGTGAGCGAAGCAAAAAATATTGGGGAGTCATTGCGTTAGGTGCCGCTGCGCTGCTCTTGTACAGAGTTCTCACTTATCGCCTGAATGAGTCTAGTCACTATTTCGAGCCTACAAGCTTATATCCGAGTAGCTTGATGCTCCTCTTGCTCAGTGGATTTTTCCTATGGCACGGTCTCAGAATGATAAAAAGAGGTACCATCGCTTAAAGAAAGGAGACACTAATATGACCAAATGGAAAAAACATGCCGCCATTCCCGTACTTGCGGCTACTATTGCCCTCATAATTTGTATCGCTTTAAGCACTTACTCAAAAAGTAACAATGGCACTTTCGAGATAAAAGATTTAATCGGCAGCCGTGAAGCTATAGGCGATGTTGCGATTAGCGGCGAATTGCGCGACGGGTATCATCAGGCTCATTTTCTTCTTCAAAAGGGGCTATTAAATACAAGTACAGAAGTTTTCGAGCAGCCGAGGCTGACCGATTGGTATCACTACAATCCTGGCAGCCCCAAACAATTAGATGACACACAATACTACATTACTGGAACTAGAAGCTTTGAGATAACATCGCAAAAAAGGAATAAAACCAATGGATACTTCATTCCTTACGGCACAGCGCTCGTCTCGCCTCCCATTTCTTACAACCTGAACGAAAACAATTCAGTTACCTACACCTACGCCAATCCTCTGTTATACGGCTTGGCCGCAGTCAAAGATAAGGTGTTTTTTACGGTACCGGTATCTGCCCAAGCCTCAGGAGAAAGTGGCATTTACGAGCTACATTTTTATGAATGGGGTTTATCCTCGGTTATAGATCGCGAAGCTTATGCCGCCCAGAAAATCGCAGATATTAGCCTCGAAGCCAACGCATCTGGTAAATCCCCTGGCATCGAGGTTCTCGGCTTAGAGGCCATCGGCAACAAACTGGCTTTGTTATCCGTAGAAAATAACTCACTCCGAATAAGAAGCTATGCCAGCGACAGCGGCAAGCTACTCGGGGAGGCATTCGTTCGTGATTTTTACTTACCAGGACGAACAGGTGAGGCTCAGTCTGAGCATACCATTTCTTATAACGAAGGCTATGAGGCCTATAGCGACAGTGTGCAAGACATTCTAAATCTAAGCTTCAGGGAAAGCGCTACACCTCAACAACTTTTGCTAAGCTTAGACTTCTCTAATGGTGTAAAGGTCGTTCATTCGGTCAAGACGAATTTCACAGATGGTGAAATCGATCCTATTAGAAGCCTTTCCTATATGAACTATCGTAACAACAAGCTCTATGTCTTCAAAACATTTCGAGATCAAAGGACCATCGAGAACGATCCCTCTTTCGATCTCGCTCTCTCTTTACATTTCTACATTTACGTATATGAGCAATCGAAGTTAGTTTACAAAGGTGAAATCATGACAGATATGAACGATGACAGCTTTAAGTCGCTCAATCAGGTCGCTATGAGAGGCAGCTTCAATTATGACCAACAAAACTTCAGGTACTTTACGAACGTGGCCGTCAAATAAATATGCTTAATGGGAGGAAAGTCAGTGATTGAGCTAAAATACGTAGATAAGCGCTATCCCTCTAGCAACGCTTTGCTGTACGTGAACAATTTGACGATTCATACTGGCGAAGTCGTTGGCATTCTCGGGGACAACGGCAGCGGCAAAACGACGCTTCTTAAAGCAATAATGGGCATAGGCGAAATTCAAAGCGGCGAGGTTAAAATAGATGGTAAGCCCGTAACAGAGCAATACGAGCGGATGGCGTTCATTACAGAGGAAGGCAGCTTTCTTCCGGACATGACGCCAAGGAAGTACGGGCAGTTTCTGGCAGATTTTTTTCCACGGTTTGATCAGACTCATTATACCGAGCTGATCGAAGCTTACGAGCTCCCGTCTGATCGCCGGATCAAAACCTTTTCCAAAGGGCAAAAGATCAAGCTGGAAATATGCGCTGGCTTAGCCAAAAAAGCAGACTACCTCATTATGGATGAGCCCTTTGTCGGAAAAGATATTTTCTCGCGTCGCGATTCGTTGAAACGAATGATCTCTGGGCTGACTGGCGATGAAACGGTGCTACTTACAACCCATCTAATCGATGAAATCGAGAATGTTATCGATCGTGCGATTATCGTTCATAAAGGCCTCATTCGAACAGACATCTACGTCGATGACATGAGAGAGCAAGGCTTAAGCTTGGCCGATGTGATGCTAGAAGCAAGGAAAAAAAGCCCCTCCCCTTCGATCCATTGGCCAAATTGACACCGAACCAAATCCCGCTCCCCGAGCTCTAGCATGCAAAGTTTGATAGCTGCTATCCTGGAGCTCGGAGCACCGCATTAGCACACTCTCGGCATCTTAGATCCGCGGATTCAGCGGCTTGCAGCCAACCACACCTCGGGTTTCCACCAATTAGTACGCTGGTAGCGGCTTACAGCTCACCAACATACGCTTTTCCACCAATTAGTCCGCTCTCAACGGCTTGCAGCTCACCAACATACGCTTTTCCACCAATTAGTCCGCTCTCAACGGCTTGCAGCTCACCAACATACGCTTTTCCACTAATTAGTCCGCTCTCAACGGCTTGCAGCTCACCAACATACGTATTCCCACCATTTAGTCCGCTCTCAGCGGCTTATAGCACATCAACCCAAGGTTTTCCACCATTTAGTCCGCTCTCAGCGGCTTATAGCACATCAACCCAAGGTTTTCCACCATTTAGTACGCTGGCAGCGGCAGCTCATTTTACAGTGTCATAGAATGCCCATGCCTTGTTAAAAACTCTTCCTTTTCTTTATAATCCGGCATAATACTTCCGACCCGTCTCCAAAATGATCGATCGTGATTCATATGAATGAGATGACATAGCTCATGAATAATTACATAATCTATAACTTCAATTGGGGCCATGGCTAGACGATAATTAAAAGTTATCTTTTTATCTGAGCTGCAGCTCCCCCACTTGGTTTTTGATTCTACTATTTCGATGGATTTGGGCTTTACTTTCAGCTGCTGTTGATACATATTTATTCGCTCTCCGATTGTCTTCTTACAGCTTGAGAAATAGAACTTTTTGAGGTTTCTTTTAAGCTCCTCTTCATTTAACTCATTAGTCTCTATTAACTCATGCAGAAAATACTCTCTCCCCAGATGAAGAAACTTTCCTTCCTCCTGATACTCCCTTCTCTTTGGGGTCTTCCGAGCCTCCGCAAAGCTGTGTAATTTCTCGAGTATCCATTTTCCATGAAGCTCAACCGATCTTTTTACCATTTCTTCATTTGTATTTTTAGGAGCTTTAACGGTTATGTGACCTAATGAGTCTATATGTATTGAAATCTTCTTTCTAATTCCATATTGAATATTAAATTCAATTGTATGATTATCAAACTCGATTTTCATAACCACCATCGATTCTGTAAGGTTGATTTCATTAACGCCTCTATCTTCCGCTCCTTATCTTATCACGTAGAGGCTATTTTTGAGCAATTGGTCTAGTGAGAGGCACAGTTGGAGCGAGATGCTCGAATATTTCTAGTAACTGGTCTCGGAAGTGGCACGTTTAGAGGGAGATGCTCGAATATTTCTAGTAACTGGTCTCGGAAGTGGCACGGTTGGTGGGAAATGCTCGAATATTTCTAGTAACTGGTCTCGGATGCGGTACGTCTGGCGGGAGATGCTCGAATATTTCTAGTAACTGGTCTCGGATGCGGTACGTCTGGCGGGAGATGCTCGAATATTTCTAGTAACTGGTCTCGGGCGTGGCACGTTTAGAGGGAGATACTCGAATATTTCTAGCAACTGGTCTTGGATGTGGCACCTTTGGTGGAGATACTAGAATATTTCTAATAACTGGTTTCGGATGTGGCACGGTTGGTGGGAAATGCTCGAATATTTCTAGTAACTGATCCCGGATGTGGCACGTTTAGAGGGAGATACTCGAATATTTCTAGTAACTGGTCTCGGATGCGGTACGTCTGGAGGGAGATGCTCGATATCTTCGTACAACTAGTCTGGTGAAAGACTTGTGTGTTAGGAGATGTACGATTTTTTCGAGCACTTTAGCTGTGAAGCGACTAAGCAGATACAATGACCTTCCCTCAAGAATGTCCAAAAGGCGTTAGCAAAGGCAAGACACACCTGAACTAACGCCTTTTGATTTACTTGAACTCCCTTACTCCCAAAAAATCCGCTGAGACTTTAAGATACAGACGAGCCCAGTTGCTGTATGCCCGTAGCCAGCGATCCATGAGCTTTTACCTCTACTACCTGATTCTACGTGAGGCTGTATATCCGTGAGCGTGACGACTTGGATAACCCGATCCACGATCATTCCTACCCGCTCATCATCAAAATTAAAAATGACTATTCGCGTTGACTTCGTACAAGGCCCCTCTGCTATACCGAGAAACAGGGACAAGCTCATAATCGGAACAATCTTGCCCCTTAAGTTAATTACACCCTTAATATACGAATTGTTGCCTGGGAGCCTCGTAGGATCCTGCCATCTAATTACCTCTTGAATTTCATTAATTCTAACCGCATATCTTTCCTGTTCTATGCCAATCTCAATGTATTGTTCATGCTTAACTGCACCCATCTATACACCTACTTAAATTTTAAAAATAACTACATTATTATTTAATTCCTCCGACAATTGAGCGAGCGATTGAGCAGTCATTGCCGTTTCTTCACTGCTTGCTGCAGATTGCTCCGTTGCCGCGGAAATACTTTCGATAGAGACGAGGAACTCCGACGTTTGAGCGGCTTGCTCTTCGCTAGCTGCAGCAATCTCCGCAGCCTTCGTCGCTGTTTCATGGATCATACTTACAATATTCTTAAACGCTTCGCCTGTTTTACGAGAGGAGACAACACCTTCATTAACCGACTTGGCGCTCAGCCTAGTATTCTGCTGCATGCCTTTAATAATAGTCGTAATTAGCTTAGTCGCTTCACTGCTTCGCTCAGCAAGCTTGCGTACCTCATCGGCTACTACAGCAAAGCCCCTGCCCTGCTCCCCAGCTCTAGCCGCCTCAATTGCCGCATTCAAGGCAAGAAGGTTAGTTTGATCGGCAATATCGTCAATAACTTCAATAATCTCTCCGATCTTCTCGGAATCCTGTTCCAATTGAGCCATCTGCTCATTTACCTGACTCATTCCCTCAATCGAGGTTTCAACAACGAGGCCTCCATCTTGAGCGGTTTGCATCGTTTCGTTGGCTAGCTCGGACGCCTGCTCGGCATTCTGAGCTACCGAGCTTATGGCCATAGATAATTCTTTGAACAATTCATTCATGGTCACTGCAATCTGCGCTTGATTTGTGCTACCACTGGCAATTTCCTCTGTTGAGGCTGATATTTGCTGAGCGGATGCGGACACGTTCTCTGCAGATGATAAAACAGAGCCGATGATTTTGCGCAAATTCAACACCATCGTATTCATAGACTGACCTAAACGGCCTACTTCATCTTTCGTTTGGATATCAGACGTTTGCGTCAAATCTCCTTCAGCCACTCGAGCTACAAGCCCGACAATTCGATTCAACGGGCGTGCAATAATTTGTGCTATATAGTAACCGAAGCCAATGCTAAGCAACAAAGAAAGAATAATAATCGATAGGGTAACAGTCCGAGATGAACGATACAAAGAGTCTGCATCTTCACTCGCCTTTGCTGCGTTTTTCATATTGATATCAATAATTTGCTGCAAGCTGTTGTTTAATTCATCACCTATTGTTCTAATATCTCCTTTTTTGAATGAGGCTCTGAACTCTTCCTTCTTACCAGCATATATATTTTGGATCGCCTCATCGGCTGCTTTCTGATAATTGTTCCATGCATTCTCGACAGCCTTAAGCACGTCCATTTCATTTTCCGCTAATTTAGTATTCTTACGGTAATCGGTCAGCTTAGATTGAATTGATCCTCTGAGTTCCTTTACCTTTTCCGCATACTGATCTCGTTCGGTATTATTATCTGAATCGCTAATTTCACGAAAATTTATCCTTAGTCTTTGATAAAGAATTTGGGTCTCAGAGAGCTGATTCATCGGCAATAAATTATCAATATACATATTGGTTAAGCCATCGTTTACCTTGCTCATATTATTCAAACCATATAACCCTACAACAACCAACACCATCGAAACGACGAAAAAAGAAGCTACTAATTTTACAGATGTTTTCAAATTATAAAACCATTTCATGCTGAGGCACCTCATTTATGTATTTTTTGCGGGAGATATACTTCCTCGAAGGAAGCTGACCAACGTATGAAAATATCGACGTATTCTTTGTCAAATTGTGTTCCGCTGCATAGCACTAGTTCTTCCTTCGCCTCTGCGAACGTCTTCGATTGACAGTAAGGGCGAATGGAGACCATGCTGTCAAATGAATCGAGTATTCCACATATACGCGCCAGCTTAGGAATTTCGTTCTGGCTTAGCCCGCATGGATACCCTTTGCCATTCCAACGTTCATGATGAAACTGAATAACTTCCAAAATTTCTTGATCGATGCTCACATACTTGCACATCATTTCACTGCCGAGCAACGCATGAGTCTGCATCATTTTCCATTCTTCTTTGGTTAGTGTAGAATCCTTCTTCAGAATGTCTTCAGGGATATGAATTTTCCCAATATCGTGAAGATAGCCTCCATGAATCAAATGCTTAGCTTCCTTCTCGTCCAAATTCAAATGACCTGCCATAATTTCGCATAATTTGCCTACCCTCAAGCTGTGCTCGTATGTCGTTGCATCCTTTTTCAACAATTGAAGTAATAGCTCCAAATACCATTCGTCCTTCATGCTACCCCACCTTTAGGCCTCCCTGGATTTAAACACATCAATCAGCAATCCTGAACAAAAAGAAACCTCCCACGTATAGGGAGGCCAATGATTCGGGAACTGGCTGGCTTAACATTTCATAATTGAAATTGTTGTAGCCCCTATAGTTTTGCGACCCCATCTTTCAATGAGTGTGCCTTTAACATTATAATTAGTTTGGTGATTCCAATTTGTATAAAGATACCAATTACATAGGAATTCCCTTCGAACCGTTGTTCGCACAATTACCGTTGTTCGAATACTACAAGGAGGAAAAAAGCAACAATGCCATCCCAGACCCAACAGACAAATTTTCCAATCCGAGTCGTAAGCCAACAAGCCTATTCTGATGATCAGATCGTCAATATGTTCTTCGCTACGTACCAAAGATCCAAGTACACGGTCAGAAATTATTTAAGTGCAATAAACAAATTCCGTGATTTTATAGGAACAAAAACATTAAATGATGTCACTTGGAAAGAGATCGAGGTATACAAAATCGGTTTAGTTGATGGGCTTCTCGCCAAGGATGACAAACCCAAAGCACCTGCAACCGTAGCCATACACATCGCTCCTCTGCGTTCTCTCTATAGATGGGGAAGCGATTCTAATATTGGCATTTTCGATAATAATCCAATGACTGCCGTCCGTACGCCAAAGATAACAGTAACCAGCAAAAATAATTACTTAACCAAACGCGAAGTGGTACTACTAATTGAACAGCTCAAAACACAAGGAATTCGGGAATATTTAATTGGAATGACATTGATCTTATTAGGATTACGTGTCTCAGAGCTCATTGCTATTGAAAGCGGACATTTCCATACAGATCCTGAAGAAAGCTCGATTTGGTTGACTGTACATGGGAAAGGAGGAAAGGATCGCGAAGTAAAGGTTCCTCAAATGCTGTGGCAATTAATTAATGAACACTTCTCTAACGAGCTGCTTTCTGCAAACAGGAGAATTTTCCCCATTTCCGTGCGGCTTGTCGAGAAAATAATCAAAAAAGCCCGCGAACAATGCGGACTTCAGAAAAAAGCGACGCCTCACTGGTTAAGGCATACGAATGCGACATTAGCTTTACTTCGAGGTGCTTCCCTGCAGCAGGTGCAAGAATCATTAGGCCACACTCATATTAATACGACCCAACGCTATCTTCATACAGTACAACAAATTCAAAAAGCAGCCCCGGATTTTGTCGAAGACAGCCTCAAAGGAAGTATATAGTCGTTCATATAGTCAAATATGACTAGTACTATTGTATTATTCTGTAGCATTTACTATAATGCTAATAATGTTGTTTTTTGTAGAATTAAGAAGAATTTTCTCTATTAATGACGAACAACGGTAATTGTGCGAACAACGGTTTTTTTACTCATTCAGTCTATCAAATGCGAAAAAAGAGATGAAGAGCTGAAATTATTATACTGACGATATGATCACAATAATGCAACCCTTCATCCTTCCACGCTTAACTCCTATCATTAACATTCCCTGAAAGAACCCCTATTAACATCCCTACAAAGCAAAGAAAAAATCTCCCCATAACTCCGGGGAGATCTCGTACGTAACAACACATATTATTTTCACCGTTACCGAATAGGCAAGCGCACTATAACTGTCGTACCTTTTCCTACCTGACTTTTCATTTCGATGCTTCCACGATGGAGGGTTACGATTTTTTTAGCGATAGCAAGCCCAAGTCCATTACCGCCATTGCTGCGATTTCTTGACGGGTCTGTTTTATAAAACCGTTCAAATACATACTCGAGCTGCTCCTGAGCAATTCCTATTCCCGAATCGGTTATCGAGAACATAATTTCATTCGCTGAATGGCTAATGTGTATTTCAATATGACCACCCGCAGGAGTAAACTTAATACTGTTGCCGAATAAATTCATCCATACTTGGTTGAGCTGGTCACGATCTGCCGTTATTTTGACTGCTTCATCCAATTCTAGATCGATGTGTATCCCCTTAGCCGACCATTGAGGCTCACAAGTAACGATAATTTCTCTGATTTGTTCATCTAGATTGTACGTAATTGCTTCGAATGGATGATGCTCGGAATCTAGGGAAGCCAGCTTCAACAAATTATCACTTAGTCTGGATAGTCGGCCACTCTCCGAAATAATAATATCTAGGTAATAATTCCTATCTCTCTCCGCTACTAAATTGCTATTCTTCATAGCTACCGCAAATCCGGAAATAGACGTTAGTGGCGTTTGAATTTCGTGAGAGACATTCGAAACAAAATCCTGCCTCATTTGCTCCAGCTGTTTAAGCTCGCTTGCCATCTCATTGAAGCTTTGAGTCAAGGCTCCCATTTCGTCAGCGCGTTTCGTTTTTATCTCTATGTCGAAATCACCCTTTGCAAGTTGCTTGGTCGCCTTCGTCAAGGCTTGCAATGGCTTAACCAAATAGCGCGCTGCAACGAGGATGCATAAGCTTCCAATCAACAAGCCAAGCAGCAATATGAGCAGCATCAGCCGATTTGTAATATTTTCATTCTGTGGTGAAAACTGCATAAACATGGCGTGATGTTCATCTTCGAATAGGAACGGAAGACCAACAAACATTTGCTCTGCACTGTCAGGAGAACGATAATAATGCCCCCGTTGTACCTCTTGAACGACCTCTGGTGCGATATTTATGTTAGTCGTATTTTCTAATCCATAAAAAGTAACCCTGCCAGTAGAGTCATAAATATGAATGGGATGAGAGGATACCTTCACCATATGCTTTATGAACGCATCGCGATCTCCGGGTTTTGTTTGCTCATAAAGACTAACAATCTCCTCTCCTACTGCAATCAAGTCATTCTGTCCTAAATGGTTTATTTTTTTCTGGAATACAAAGACCCCAATAAAGAAAGAGGACAGCAAGCTGAACATAATGACGGCCAGAAACGTGATAATAATACGGACGTATAAAGTTTTGATCATGTGATGACTAGCCGATACCCTAGACTACGGGCCGTTTCAATTTGAAAATGCTGCGAGTCGCCGGCAAACCTTTCCCTTAGCCGCTTGATGTGGACATCAACAGTTCGGTCATCGCCTTCGTAGTTCATCCCCCAGATATGGGTAATCAACTGCTCCCGTGTAAAAATTTGTCCCGGATGGTTGGCTAGCTTGAACAGGAGCTCAAATTCTTTTAACGGCAAATTTAACGTTTCATCTCCCCGAACAACTTGAAAGTTACGGCGATTTAGCACAATGCCGTTCAGTTGGATGGTTTGTGAGGAGACAATCATATATCGCTTAAGTAACGCTTTTACTCTCATCACAAGCTCTAATGGATCGAATGGCTTGGTCAAGTAATCGTCGGCCCCAAGCTGGAACCCCTTCACCTTTTGAGCCGATTCTCCCTTAACCGTGACCATTAAGAGAGGGATATTGGAATCGATGCGCCTGATCTCCTTACACAATTCCCAGCCATCTAAGTGAGGCATCATAATGTCGAGAATAACCAGATCTATTTGAGTATTTTCCACAATTGTGAGTGCTTCTGCACCGTCTTTTGCCTCCAACAGCTCGAACCCTTCATTCCGTAAAAATAAGGTGATCAGCTCTCGGATGTGTACATCGTCATCTGCGATCAGTATTCTGGCCATAAGAATACATTCCTCCAATGTCTATCGAGTTCCCCCCGAATGGTCTTACTGTTGCTTAACCAAAATGCCAGCCCAATAAGTTCCAGTAGTAGAAGAATACACACAATACCACTGCCGATAGCGTTACTAGCGTGAAATGCACACGCTTCAGCACCGTCCAATATTTATCTTTCCATGCGAGCACGCTAAAAGTTAGCATCCCCAAAGTCAATAACACAAGTATTATCGGCATAAAAAGATATAGATTTAACGATTGCGTAATGCGGCTAAGTCGATCTAACAAATCCATATTCAATACGACGAAAAACGTCGCCGCAACGGTCGCAAGCGCCCACGCTGCGGTCACCACAGACAACCGCACTGCCCACTTCTGAGCTTTCGGCATTGCTTTAATTTCACGCCTGCGGTAAGCGAACCCCGTCAATACGGTGATAAACATAACTAGCGAAAATCCGAGTAAAGGATACCAGAACGTAGTTTTGTCGAGCAACGGTGGACGTTCTAGCGGTATGGCTGTAAGGAAATCTAGAAACATATGAGTTACCTTGCCTGATTCATCCGTACGGAATCCAATCTGATGCGAGCTTCCAACTTCTTGAAATAAATCAGGTCCGACTTGAGCGTATACTTGCTGCTCCGCCCCGCTCCCCATTGATAGTCGGTTTCCAGAAACCTCAACGTTCATCTTGACCAAAAAGCTGAAAAACTTATCTATATCAGAATGGTTACGGCGTGTAAATTGATAAGCACCTGCATATTTCAGCAATGATTTGTCCGTTTCAATGGACATAGGAGGCAGCTTAATTTCTGGCGCTGGAAAGTAACGATCGAAGAAAGCTCTCGCTAACCCATCTGCCGCTACTCCACCTTCACCACCACTATAGGATACGAAAATACCGATTTGCTTCTCAGGTACAAGATAGAGCTCTGTACTGAATAACGTGTCGGCACCCCCATGAGCAATGATGCGCAACCCATTCATCCGCTGCTCGTAAAAGCCAAGGTCCATTGCCGGTAGGCCTTTGATGAATACGAAGGCTGGTGCATGCATTAATTGGACGGTTTCCGGTTTAAGAATTTGTTTGTCTCCGTAACGGCCGTCTTGAAGATGAGCAATCATGAAACGGGACATATCTAGCGCCGAGACAGACCCCGATCCTGCTGGACGGAAGCCGCCCTCGAACGTAGGGGGCTTTCTTACGAATACGCCATTCTCTCTCGCATAGCCATGTATCGTATAAGGCTCCAAGGATGCTGGAATTGGTTCTTGAACAGAAGCGTATTTCATTCCAAGCGGATCAAAGATGTTTTTCTGAATATAGTCGTCATACGGTATGCCGCTAACTTCCTCGACGATTAGTCCCGCCAAAGATGCGCCATAGTTGGAATAAGACGCCATCTCACCGGCAGGCCTTACTCGTGCCGGCATATGCTTGGCAAGTGTTTCTGAAATGGATACCGGAAGCTTCTTAGGGTCGGTGGTGATTTGATAACCAACGCCCCCTTCTTCAAAACCGGCGGTATGAGTCATGAGATGACGCATAGTAATGGGATCTGAATAGGTTTTCGGTATTTTTACTGTTTTTAAGTAGGTATTGATGTCGGTATCGAGATCTATTTTGCCCTGCTCGACCAATTGCATCACGGCCGTCCAAGTAAACAGCTTTGTTGTCGATGCAATTCGGAACAGGCTGGTCTCGGGATCGACTAGCTTGCCTGCTTCTATGTCGGAATGACCATAACCCTTAGCTAGGAGGATTTTATCGCCCTTAACGATCGTGACGACTGCCCCTGGAATTTTGAAATTGTCTATATGCCCTTTCATAATACCATCAATAAATGCCGTTAGCCCAACAGTGTCGGTCAAGTCCGGCTTCCCCTCGTGCTGAACAGTTGTAGAATCAGGAAGCGCTGCAGATACAGGTGCCTGAGCTGCGAACAACCCTGCTCCCATACTAACGATCAACAACACCAGTAACATCATTTTGCAAGATATCTTTCTCATAGATGATGACATAATAAACCTCCACATATTTTTTGATAACTACCTCTCGAATACAATTGAGAGCATATCAAAAAAGTATGAACGGAGAGTGAACACAGCAATTGGGTTGATTGGTGACGTGGCTCACTGGGGAGCTTACGTAGCTTGGGATTGGCGGATTGGCCTGATTACTCGGTGGCTTGGGGTGCGCGGGTTGGCTGGTTACTTGGTGGTTGGGGTGCGGATTGGCCTGGTTACTTGGTGGCTTGGGATGCGCGGGTTGACTGGTTACTTGGTGGCTTGGGATGCGGATTTAGTCGGTCTCTCCTCTTATATCTGCGCCACGGCTCGGGAGTTAGTCAGTCTCTTCTCTTATCTCTCTCCATTTCTGCGCCGCGGTTCAGGGTTAGTCGGTCTCTCCTCTTATTTCTCTCCATATCTGCGCCGCTTCTCATGAGTTAGTCGGTCTCTCCTCTTATTTCTCTCTATTTCTGCGCCGTGGCTCTGAAGTTAGTCGGTCTCTCCTCTTATTTCTCTCCATATCTGCGCCGATGCTCGGAGTTAGTCGGTACCTCCCCTTATCTCTCTTCATATCTGCGCCGATGCTCGGGATTTAGTCGGTCTCTCCTCTTATCTCTCTCCATATCTGCGCCGCTTCTCATGAGCGGTTCGGTCCCCTAATTCCGGAGAGTCTCCAAGTAAAACTGTTGTTATTATAGAATCCCATTCTTTTTCGCCGTTTTGCTCAAAATTACAGCACGCGATCGAATTTTTTGAGGTCTTCTTTGGTACCTTTTAACCAGTTCATGAATGCTGCTGGTGAACGCTTCCCTAAGCTGCCGTGCATCCGACGTGCGTTGTAAAATTCGATGTAGTCCCGCACTGCCTGGTACGCTGCTTCGAATGTTTCAAACGACGTCTTGTCCAATACGTCGCGTTCCAATGTGGCATGAAACGATTCGATGTAAGCATTCATATTTGGTGATTTTGGCGGGATACGCTCGTGAATAAAGGGCTCATTCTCATCTGCACTGAGCGCACCAAACGCCTTGCTTATAAACTGCGGGCCGTTGTCGGTCCGGATAATTGGCCTAGCTTCGCCCTGCGACAAGCGGGCTTTGAATGCAGCTTTCACTGTTTGACAGATATGGATAGCACTGCACGACGAGCCTAAGTGGTAACCGACAATGGTTCGGTCGTAGACATCGATCATGTCTGCCAGATAGAAGAACTGATCGTAACCCTCGACGTACCCATACTTAATGTCGAGCTGCCACAGCTGATTTGAAGCAGTGATGGTATGGTTGCGGGCTAATCGCCTTGGATAGTGAACAATTTTCCTACGCTGAGGCTTCAAAATGCCTAGCTCCTTGCAAAAACGGTATACCTTCTTATCATTAATCAAAGCCTGGTACTGGACACGTAAGCATTCTGCGAGCATGCGGTAGCCGTAGATATATTCTTCACCTGAAATGAGTTCCGTCAGCCATTCCTGCACCTGTGAATTGCTGACCTTATCGCCATTTTGCAGCAGGGTATGGGTGGACAGAGGTCTACCACGGGCAGGCGGACTCGAGGCAACGACTTCCAAATGGTTCTTCCTAAGACGGCGCTCATAGTACGTGGAAGAAGCCACTGCAACCATCTGTAATACGATTACGACTGCGTTTCCCCGCTCAATGAAGGTTGTGGCAACCTCTAGTTTGTCATCGAGAGAGGGTTCTTCTTTTTTATAAGTTCACGCAAAATCTCGAGTTCAAGTTCTTTCTCGCCCAAGACCTTCATAGCACGGGCATGTTTTTCCTCGAGTTCAAGATAGCGTTGTTCATCTGCTGCGCGTTCACTGAATGTAGGTATGCTATCATCGCCATGGGTTTCTTGAAACTCCTTCACCCAAGAGCGTATGGTCTCAGATGTAACCTCGTACTTACGTGCAACAATAGCTGGCTTTATACCAGATAAAGCTTCCCTAGCTGCTTGATGTCTTATAGCTTCAAAAGTGCGATTACGTCTCCTCATATATCCTCATCCCCCTATCTTAGTGTACCTTAACTTTGCAGGCACTCTCCAATCTATTTAGGGGGCTTAATAGTGAGTTTGTCGGTCTCTCCTCTTATTTCTCTTCATTTCTGCGCGGCTTCTCATGAGTTAGTCGGTCTCTCCTCTTATCTAACTCCATGTCTGCGCCGTGGCTCGGAGTTAGTCGGAGTTAGTCGGAGTTAGTCGGAGTTAGTCAGAGTCAGTAGGCACCACTTATCTCCCGCAACAATATAACTCCCGTTAACGGGAGTTATATTGTTCATCTCACATCGTCATCCTTCCCGAACCCCGATTATTATTCCAATAGATTTAGTTGGTTTAGAACCCTTATAAAAAGCAAACTAGATCGCAGAGCAATCCTTGTTCGCCAGGTTATCCGTACAAATCATCCATCAAGTATGCAGTCCACCAATCGGTGTAGGCGGCTGCTTACCGTTCAATGCCCAATTCCCGATATTTTTCAGCTTGTAATCCACTGAATTGTGCAGCGTATGAATTCGTACATTGCGCCAATAACGATCAAAGCCATTGCGAACCGTTGCCGATCGCGTTCCCATAAGCTCAAAAATTCTGCTGGTCACGTCTAGTGCTGTCCTGCCTGCAATGACATTAGCTGCAGTGACGATAGCCGCCGCTTCTCCCCGCTCTTGAGCGGATAATGCATACCTATTGGAATCGGCTAGATCCACATGTTTCGACGCGAGATCTACTAAGCTTTCGGCCGACTTCAGCTCGGCCCATAGTTCGCCATACTTGAGAATAATATAGGGGTCCTCCGCTGCAGTATCCGCATCCGATAACGCATAAGGTCGTGCCTCTGTTACAATATAGCGCTTAGCCTCATCAAGTGCACCCAGTGCATTCCCTAAATAAATGTTGGTGAGAACCGCTTGTGTAAGAGGAGGATTATAAGAATCCTTTATTTCATTGGGATGCTCTTCTAAAACTTCGCTCAATTCCACAATTACGTTTTCAAAGGTCACAGTTCCGCTACCGGTTTGGCGCTGGCCGATTCCGTCCCAGTCATCATGAATTTTCAGACCTTCACGTCCGCCAGGAATGACCCCAATTACTGTATTTGCGCTTTTCTCGTCTTCCCACGAAATCAAAACATAATCCGCGTCAGGTGTACCTGTGGTGAATTTTTTGCTGCCATTAAGCACAATATGATTGTCAACTCGATTACCTACAACACGGCTGACGCCTTTACGGACATTGGATGTATTGCCCCAGAACCAGTTCTTGTTGACTGTTCCCTCCAGGTAAAATGCGACTTGCTCCGGGGTTCCGAGTCGCTGGAAGTTAGCCAGCACTGCGTGATGATAGCCAAATAAATGCGCCACCGATCCGTCAGCCTTAGCTAGCTCCCTTGTAACTGCCAGTGCCACAGACCAAGGTTGACCGTATCCGCCATATTGCTCAGAAATTGTCAGCTTCAACAACCCACTTTGGCGAATGAGATCTCTCTCGTGCTTAGGAGTGCCGCCATCTCTATCCCTCTGAGCCGCATTCTTTGCGAACTCCTGAGCCAGCTCTGTCGCTATCTCCACGTAATAACTGGGCCTTCTCTCTTGTACCACTCCCATTTCAATCCTCACCTCTCATAAAGTGGTATACTGCTCTTGCTTCAGCTTCTCTTTAATCAAGGGCAGCAGCAGCTCGCCTGCGATATCCGCTTCTTCCAGATGCGGGAATCCCGACAAGATAAAAGATGAAACGCCTATCCGGATATACTCGATAATTCGGTCCGATACCTGATCTGGCGTACCGACAAGCATTAGCGAGCCACCTGATCTCACGGTGCTGAGACCTGACCACAAATTGGGCCCCAGTAAATATTGATTTTCTTTGGAATAAGTCCTGAGCTTGTTCTGGCGGATTTGATTCACAGCATCGGATTTCGTAAACCGTTCCTCAGCCTGTTCAATCGCAACATTGTTCACCTTACTAATAATTTCCCAAGCGTCTCTCCAAGCTTCCTCTTCTGTCTGCCTAACTAGAATTTGCACCCTTAAACCGTATTTTAATGGTCTTCGAATGCCTGTAGCCTCCTGCTGTTCATTGCGCAATGCTTCCATCTCACCAATCTGCTCTTGAATCCAATTAAGCGGCTCCGCCCACATCAGATACACGTCTGCAAGCTCGGCAGCCACTCGTTTCCCTGAAGCCGAGCTTCCACCAAAATAAAGAGGTGGATGAGGCCGCTGCTGCGTTGCAGGGTAGCTAGCAACCGCTTCAAGATTATAATGATTGCCTGTAAACTGCAGGGGTTCGATATCCTGATAAGGTTCATTAACCGCAAAAAAATCATTTTCATTGTTCACACTGCTGTTCGCCCATAATCCCTTGACGATCTGCAAAAATTCCCGCGTACGTTCATAGCGCTCGTCATGACTGTCCGCAAGGGGATCGCCCATCATGCGTAAATCCTTAGCAGAGCTGCCCGTAACAACATTGATTAGAAGTCTGCCTTGAGACAAATAATCGAAGGACGCGGCCATTCTAGCCGCAAGCACAGGCGAAACCAATCCAGGTCGCATCGCAATAAGAGGCCTAAAAGTCGTGGTGCTAGAAATAATTGCTGAACCGACAACCCAAGCGTCCAAACAGGTGCCACCCGTAGGTATAAGTGCAAATGTAAATCCCGCTTTCTCTGCATGCTGGGCCAGTTGAATAATATAACTCAGATCGGTTTCACGCTCTGGTCTTACACCCACATGATTTCCATCACCATAAGTTGGGATATACCAACCAAACTCCACTTCATTCCGCTCTACAGTCAATAGACACTCTCCTTCCGTTAAAATCAAATAAAAAGAGGCGCTCTTCACAAAGTAAGAGGGCCTCCAGATATCCGGTGGGCAAAGCGCCTATCAGTTTTTTCCATAATACTATTCGAATAGATTATTGTCAAACATATTATCAACTAATTCACATAGTTAACTAGTCAGATAGTTATATCGGTCACCTGAAAAACTTTTAAGCTGGAACTCACTGCTTTTCTCCAATTGAAGATTCAATCGTTTCACCTTATCAGGAGCGAGTCTCCTTACCGAATCGTAGACAGACGGGGCCGCATATACCTGTTCAACGACACCTAGCATCTCCACTATTTTATCCTGTTCGTTAATCGTTAGAGAAATATAGTCAGCGCTTGATGCAGCGATCTGGCTATTGATCCAATCCACGCCCCTTTTCCCTCCGCTCACAAAGCCTGTTCGGCTAGTCTTGATTGTATGTGCAATCTCGAAAAAAGTGAACTGATCAATAACGGGTTCGACGATAATGATGGAATCCGCAGCATTCGGATAGAGGCGCCTCACTTCCTCTACGCAAGACAAGGTAGTGACCATTACATCGCCAGAGGACTGAGAAGATTGCGAACTATTTTCCATATCTGCAAGACCTTCGACAAACAGCGGTTCTGCTTCCCTCCCTGTCAATCGGACGATTTCTTCATGAAGAAATCTGTATTCCTCCTCCTTGCTTACAATAAACATGAACTGCTCAGTGTTGTATTTCAGTTGAAGCTGGACAGAAGCAGCGCTCAAATTGACAAAACGGGAGCGATCAAGCCCTGACTTGAGTGCCTCCTCAAATGTTTGCTCCATGAACTGCCCTAGCGGCTTCCTCTCTTCAATTAGCTTATGTGTTTGTTCGCTGTCTGCGACCCAAGTTCCGTAGCCTTTGCGGGTATCCAAAATCCCCTCTTCTCGAAGCTGAGCGTACACGGCCTGAACCGTATTCCTGTTCACCTGCAGCAGATCTGCCAATTGGGCAGCTGGTATCAGAACTTCGCCCGGCTTCATGAAGCCAAGAACGATAAACCACTTGATCTGCTCCATCACCTGAACATGAATCGGCAGCGGAACCTCCGGGTTTACGACAAGACCGTAGTTCATCATGAGAAGAACACACCTTTCCTATTTATATAGACATATGTCATTGACAATTAAATATTTTTTATTAATACTCATATAAGAAGCTTAGTGAGATAGAAAACTATTGTGGGCATGCTAGAATCATAAACGCTTACATACTTACTGTCAAAGGAGGGACTTCGGAAATGAACTCTATATCAAAATTGCCTTTGAACATAACTCCGCTATCCCCCATTCCAATTAATGTTCAACTCAAGGAGCAGCTTCTGTGCCTGATCGGTTCAGGTGCTATAAAACCCGGAGATTTTCTGCCTTCAGCTAATGAGTTGGCCGATCAGGTTTCCTTAAATCGCAATACCATTAATGCTATCTATAATCAGTTGGCCAAGGAAGGCGTCGTAGTTGTCAAAAAGGGGAGTGGCACCCAAGTTCTTGATACCGGACGGATCGCTAATGACCGCGAAACCCTTTCTTTTATCGATAGCAAAATGAAAGAAGCAGTTCAATTGCAAATAAATTTGCAGGAGCTGCCTGTCGCCTATCTGATTTTCGAACAAATATACGAGGCCGTCTCGGAAAAAAGCAAGCATCTTCTATTCGTATCTTTCCGCACTGACGATTTCGCAACCTACAGCGATGAAATTAAGAGTGTTAAGACATCGAGCATTACCCAGATCACTTTCCACCAGTTAAAGCAGCTTGAGCGTCCAGCATTAGAGCAGTTGCTGCATGATATAGACATTGTTGTTACACCATACTCTGGATTAAAGGAAATTCATAATTTGGAGCTTCCCGCTTCCAAACGCATTATTGCCGTTGGAGACATCCCTTATTAAGGAGATTAGTCATGAAATTTGATGGAATGAACGTTATTGTGACGGGTTCTACTTCGGGAATTGGGAGGGAAATCGCGTACCGTTTTGCCTTGGAAGGCGCCAATGTCGCTATTATTGGACGCAATTTTCATAAAGGGGTAGAAGCCTCAGAGCATATCGTTAGCTTGGGGAGAAAAAGTTTGTTCGTGCCTACAGAGCTGACGGATGAGCAATCTGTGCAAGCTATGACCGAGCAAGTGCTTCAACACCTCGGTCATATTGATATTATAGTCAACAATGCCGGATATCTAGTTTCAGGTGCTGTAACCGATATTAGCCTAGAGGATTGGACTAACACCTGGCAGTCTAATGTCACCTCTGTCTACCTTACAAGCCATGCCATTCTGCCTCATATGCTGGTGAGAGGCTCTGGAACAATTATTAATATCGCTTCTGAAACGGCACTCAAAGGGTATAAGAACAGAGCAGCCTACAGCGCCGCCAAAGCTGCAGTCATCGCGTTAACCAAATCGATGGCTGTTGATCATGCCGAAAGCGGCATAAGAGTCAACTGTCTTTGTCCCGGAACGGTTGAAACTGAAATGTTCAACAATCTACTTCGTTATAATCTTGATCCAGACAAGCACAAAAAGTTCATGCTGGATCGCCGCCTTACTTCCTATCTGGGCACTGTCGAACAAATTGCCAATGCCATTCTCTTCCTCGCCGATCCGAATATGAAATATATGGTCGGCACCGTGCTAACTCTGGATGGAGGCTCCAGCGTTAAGTGACCTGCCCTGTTGCTTCTATTGAAGCTATGCTGAACGCAGCTCCTAAGAGAATAGCTGAATCAATATATTAAGGCGGTTGATGCCGGTAGGTTATACCATCATCAGTTGCCTTCTTGGGAATCTCTGTATCTGCTTCAATTAACTATTCCCTTGGATAGTTACTCGAAATTTTCGAACACCTCTCTACATTCACACCATGCGGGGGCCCGTTGCTCGAAAATATCGAACACTACCTCCAAACGCGCCTCTTCCCAGCCTCGTTGCTCGAATATTTCGTACATCCACCTTCAAACGTTCCTCATCTAGACCACGTTGCCCGAAAATATCGAACACCTACCTCCGAACTTGCCTCATCTAGACCACGTTGCTCGAAAATATCGAACACTACCTCCAAACGCGCCTCTTCCCAGCCCCGTTACTCGAAAATTTCGTGCATCTACCTCCGAACATGACTCTTCCCTGCCTCGTTACTCGAAAATTTCGTACATCTACCTTCAATGGTAGGACAGTAATGTTTAAGAGAGGTGACCACAGCTGACACACAGCTTAGCGTTTGGCGTTCTTAATATCTAAGCCTCACTAACCGCTGATAAAAGCTCTTCCATAGTAAACAATGAATGAAATACTAGGTCAGCACTTTCCAGGTTATTTCTTCCCGCTTCTTCTCTTTCAATAACACAAACTACATCCTTAACCTTCGCACCGTACTTTTTCAAATCCTCAGCACTTAGTAAGATTTGCCCGCCAGTTGTGACAACATCCTCGATAATGCATACCTTCTTGCCATCAATATCTTTACCTTCTGCAAGTTTGCACGTTCCGTATTCCTTAGCTTTTTTCCTTACAAAAACAACAGGTATTCCAGTCTTTAACGATAATGCAGTTGCTATTGGGATCCCACCCATTTCCAGACCGGCTAAAATTTCAGTATCAAGCGGAATGAGGGGAGCGAGCTTATCAGCAACTTCGGCCAACAGCTTGGGATTGGATTCGAACAAGTATTTATCGAAATATTTATCAGATTCTTTTCCTGATCGTAGTTTAAATACTCCAGTAAGATGCGATGTATTAAATATCTCTCTTGCAAGTTCCTTTTTATTCATGTAGAACCCCCACTCCAGAGAATTTTTCCCACAAAATGTATCTCTTTTCAGAATATCAAAACCCATCGTTTACGTCTATTTATAATCACTTTAGAGAATAGCAATGTCCCCCTACACATATCTATTGAGTTTTTATTCATTAATATGTATTATTACACAAAAATAACATGGAGGTTAACTATGGATAATAAATTTATTGAAGAATTATCACTGAACAACTGGCAGCCTTTATCCACTTTACTTTACGATGGTTGGGTATTGCGCTTCGCTAACGGTTATACGAAACGTGCTAACTCTATTAACTCTATTCATTACTCAACCTACGATTTGAATCTTAAAATCAAACAATGCGAGAAAATTTATTCAAACAATAACCTGCCTACTACTTACAAAATCACTCCTTTTGTTCACCCTGAAAATTTAGATGAAATTCTGGAGGAGAATGGCTACTCCTTAATTGATTCTACAAGTGTCCAAACCTTAGAGTTAGAGAACATAAATGAACCTAAGCTAAAATCTATACAAATAGTTGAAAATAGTAATGCTGAGTGGTTAGATAATTTTTTTAGACTCAATAATGTCGAAGCCAATAGTAAAGACACTATGGAACGAATATTGTCCAACATTAAGACGAAAAAAGGTTTTATATCTCTTTATTATGAAGGGCAAGTTGTTGCTTGCGGTCTTGGAATTATAGAGAGAGAATACATCGGGCTATATGATATCGTCACGGATATTAATTATAGAAATAAAGGCTTTGGGGAGCAAATCATATTGAATTTGTTACACTGGGGTAAAGTAAACGGGGCGAAACACAGCTATTTAGCGGTAGTTTTGAATAATAAGCCTGCTCTTCGACTCTATTCAAAAATTGGTTACTCGGAAATTTATAAGTATTGGTATAGGGTTAAAAAATCTTAGAATAACATTAGCCCCTAACTTGACGAAAAAAACAAAAACCGCGTAGCATCATGCCTTTCGCGGTTTTTGTCTACCTTCTATTACTTGCCGGTGACCGAAGACACCACATCCTCTATTACTCTGCTGTTGGCAATGGGACCGGACGACATCCAGTGTCTGGAGGAAACTTTAAACACATGGTTTTGCTTCACAGCAGGAATCGCCTTCCAAACCTTCAGCTTTTCGACTTCCGTCGAGGCAGCATTTTCTAATAAGTAGTCTTCCGCTGAACTGATAGAGCCTCCATAGATAGCGAACACGTAATCCGCAGTAATCAAAGGAAGGCTTTCTAAAGATGTAGTGATTCCCCAATCCTCGGGAGATTGCTTCTGAAATGTAGCAATGCTCGTATCAGGCTTCAGCCCCAGTTGATCGTAAACGAGACTATTAAAGCTTGGAAAAAACACTTGAAGATCCTTGTCAGAAGGGCGTATAAATGCAACCGTTTTACCTGGTACCTCCGCCTCGATCGTTTCCTTGGCCTGCTTAATCTTGTCGTCATAAGTCTGAATAACCGATTGAGCCTTCTCCTCTATGCCAAGAATTTTACCAATCTCGATAATGCTCGACTTCCAGTCGTCCGGAGGATAGGCTACCGTTGGAGCGATTTTATTAAGCTGGTCATATCCGCCCTGATCGGTAAAGTATTGCTGGAGAATAATAATATCCGGCTTCGAAGCCAAAATTGCCTCCAAGTTCGGATTCACATCCGAGCTGCCAGATACTTGAATATGCAATGCCTGCAATTGGTCATGCAAGTAATAACCATCAAAATCATACGCGTACACCAATGGAGCTTCCAAAGTTAGCGCAATATCCTCAAGGCCGATAACCGCAACACGCTTCGGATGCAATGGAACCTGCTTCTCCCCGTAAGCGTCCTTCACTGTTATCATTTGTGGTTCTTCTGACTGCGCAGTTGGTTGCGCGCTGCTTGTTTGTTCGGGCTTTTGAGTCTCAACCGTGTTAGCTCCCGTATTGGTGTTCGTGTTATTCCCGCAAGCACTTACGAATACCGTAAATACAAATAGGATTAACAGTAAAGCAACCCCCTGAAGTTTTCTTTGACCCTGTTTCGCTCTCCGGCTCACGTGAGCCGCTCTCTCTGATTGATACATGTCTTCCCTCCGTTATTGATACTGATAATCATTTTCAGTAATGATTATATCATTATTATCGCAAATAGGAATATATAAAATTGTCCACTTTATTGCGATATTGAGCACGAAATAGTTGTTCTAGTTCTTGCAGCATATGATCTTGTCGATGGGCTGTATACTCTTCTCATTGTAAGCATAAACAGCTCTCGCTGTCTTTTGGATAGCGAAAGATCGCTCCTTCGTGAAATTGCTGACTGACCAAAATGTAGTAAGGACCCTTAGCCGCCAATAGCTGCTCGTGGGTATCTATATCTGGCTCTGAATAACCCCATGATCCAGCACGAGAAATGCTATAAAGAGGCTCGCTTGGGGACGATGTTCGTTTTTTTCGAGCAACGTGGTTAGACAGAGGCTAGTTTTTTGGGGGGCACGATTTGGGAGAGCACTTTTGAAGGGCGTTGTACGATTTTTTCTAGCAATTCGGCTTTGGGAGTGCACTTTTGAAGGGCGTTATACGATTTTTTCTAGCAATTCGGCTTTGGGAGTGCACTTTTGAAGGGCGTTGTACGATTTTTTCTATTAACTGGGCTATGGGAGATCACTTTTGAAGGGCGTTGTACGATTTTTTTGAGCAATTCGGCTTTGGGGGAGCACTTTTGAAGGGTGTTGTACGATTTTTTCTAGCAACTCGGCTTTGGGGGAGCACTTTTGAGGGACGTTGTACGATTTTTTCTAGCAACTCGGCTTTGGGGGAGCACTTTTGAGGGACGTTGTACGATTTTTTCTAGCAACTCGGCTTTGGGAGTGCACTTTTGAGGGACGTTGTACGATTTTTTCTAGCAACTCGGCTTTGGGAGTGCACTCTTGAGGGGCGGTGTAAGATTATTTCGAGCAACTCGGTCTGACAGAGGCTAGTTTATTGGGAGATGTTCGTTTTTGCGAATAATGCGGCTGGGAGCTCACTCAGTAACTGCCAAAAGGCGTTGTTGCAGGTAGGTTGTACCTGCAACAACGCCTTCAGCTATTAATCACTCACCAGTAGCGTCTAATCAATCAAAGTCAGCTCAACGACAGTGTCGCGCTCATCCGCTAGCGGGTAGGTCAATTGCTCCGGTCGCGCAAAGTTGAAGAAAGCATTATCCGGGAACATCACGGTGTTCCACGGACGAGATACGAACACCTCGGAGCCGTCTGCCAGCATTCTCGCTTTCTTGATCCGTCCGGCGAGACCCGCCAGATTAATGGGGCCTACTGGTTCCTCGAATATATGAGCATAGAGCTTGTTGCCCTTTTGCGTGTAACGCCCCCATTCAGGCTTAGGAAAATCCGCTTGCCCGCTACCATAAATACTATCTCCGTTGCGCCGGATCCACTGCCCAACCTCTTCAAGAATCTTGAGAGACTCATCGGGAATTTCTCCTTGTGCATCCGGTCCAACGTTCAGAAGCAAATTACCGTTCTTGCTTACGCACTCAACCAGTCTGCGAATGACGGTCTTCGCCGTCTTATATCTAAAGTCCGTCGCCCCGTAGCCCCAGTTATTATTCAGCGTAATACATGCTTCCCACGGAATCGATACACCATCCTCGTCGGTTACTCCGGTTGGAGGAATGATCTGCTCCGGCGAAGCGAAATCTCCGGCATAGAAGCTCGGGTTTTTCGTATAGATGCTGCCTCCTCCTTCGCCGCTCGCCTCCAGCCGATTGTCCACGATAATATGAGGCTGAATGGAACGGATCATTTCCATCAGCTCTGCCGCGCGCCATTTTTCCCGAATCATGTCCCCATAGGAGAAATCGAACCACATAATATCCAGCTTACCGTAATTCGTCAACAGCTCGCGCACTTGTCCATGCATGTAGTCCAAGTATACGTCGAACCGGCTTGGGTCACGCTTATAAGCTTCATTGTTCCGCATCGGATGGTACTGGTCTCCATAAGCAGGATAATCCGGGTGATGCCAGTCGATAATGGAATAGTAAATTCCTACTTTAAGTCCTTCCTCGCGAAAAGCTTCCAGAAACTCGCTAACGAGATCGCGGCCTGCCTTAGTATTCGTTGCTTTATAATCGGTTAGCTTACTATCGAATAAACAGAAGCCATCATGATGCTTGGCCGTTAATACAGCATATTTCATGCCTGCTGCTTTAGCCGCTTTAGCCCATGCCCGAGGATCGTATCTTTGCGGATTGAACTCATCGAAATAGACCTGGTAATCCTCCACACTAATCTGCTCGTCACTTCTTACCCATTCGCCCCTTGCAGGAATTGCATACAAACCCCAGTGGATAAACATTCCGAAACGGTCCTCCAGAAACCATTCCGTTCTTTCCGTTCTTTGCTCGATATAAGACTTTTCCATTGTTCAAGCCCTCCATAAATACGGATATTGTTATTAGTTTCAGATGAATTCATTGATAGGTTTATCATCATTTATCCCTTGAGCGCTCCTGACATCATACCTGAAACGATGTATTTCTGAGCAACTAGGAAAAGAACGACAACCGGAACGGCGGAAATAACGATGTCCGCGAACACATAATTCCAACTACTGAAATATTGACCGAAAAATTGATACACGGACAAAGGTAGCGTCCATTTCTCACCATTTAAGAAGTAGATCGGAAGCATAATGTCGTTCCAAATCCCGAGAGACAAGAAGATAATGTTGGACGAGATTACGGGCTTCAGCAATGGCAAAATAATAATCCCGAACAAGCGATACGTTCCACAGCCATCAATGGCTGCCGCTTCGTCGATCTCACGTGGAATACCTTTAACAAACCCGGAGAACATAACGATACTAAGTGGAATATTCATCGCCGCATTGATAAGAATGACACCCGTAAAGCTCCCCGTCAGATGAAGAATTTTCAGTACGGCGTACGTGGTAATAATCTGCATAGGCGCAATCATACCGATCAGAAAGAAAATGTACATTCCTTCGGAACGTTTCGACCTTCTGCGGGAGATGATGAAAGCCGCCGCACTGGAGACAACAACCGTCAGCAGTAGCGAGAAAACCGTAATGATGGTGCTATTCCCGAAGGAGCGAATTATCCCCCCTGATTGAATAACGAAGCTGTAGTTATCCCAATGCCATTCCGAAGGAGGTTTAATGCTGAACTGAGCAGCTTCTGCGGGAGATTTCAAGGAACCAAAGATCATAATCAACAAAGGCACGATTATAACGAGGCTCATAATCAGCAATCCCGCCTCGAGAAGCCATAGTTTGTAATTTTTACGTAAAGCCATCACATTTCAAGCTCCTTTCGGCGAAGATAGCCGTTCAGCAATAGCGTCAAGAGCGTAACTAAGATAGTAAGGACCAGCCCCATCGCGCTAGACAGACCGAGCAAACCAGATCCGAAGGCCTGATAAATATAAGTCGACAAAACCTGTGTTGAGAAGCCGGGGCCTCCGTTCGTCAAGACATAAACGTTAGCGAAAACCTTCAACCCGCCGATCAGGCTTAGAGTGAATACGATAGTAAAAGAAGAAGCAAGAAGCGGAAGAGTAATTAACCTGAATTGTTGAAAGGCCGAAGCCCCGTCAATCCTCGAAGCTTCATAATAGTCGTTGGGAATACCTTGCAAGCCTGCAAGGAAAATAATCATCGTAAGACCCGTCCACTGCCACACATCGGTCAACATAACGACCGCCATTGCTGTATCGCCCTGTCCTAGCCAGTTGACTCCCGTATGAATTCCAAAAAATTGAAGAAACTGATCGACTACGCTATCCATCTGAAATAATGATGAGAACATAATTCCGATAATTACGGCGCTGAGGACTGCTGGGAAGAAGAAAATCGTTCTCAGGTATCCTCTCGTTATCAACGGCTTAACTAACGCCAATGCTAGCGGAAGGCCAAACACGACTTTCAAAATCATCGTAATGGAAGCGAACCAGAGCGTGTTCGTTAACGACTTAATAAATCGTTCGTCATGAAAGATAATCCTGAAATTCTCTAGTCCGTTAAAGGACGGATTTAGAATCTGACTCGACTGCCAATCCGTGAAAGCCATAAAGATCCCCGCTACTACCGGAAGAACAAAAAAGACGCTATATATCGCTAAGGCTGGATAGGTTAACGTGTAGCTATACAAGCTTGAAGTCTTTTTACTCATATTTTGAACTCCATTCTGCGCCAGACTTAGGGAAAGGGACGGCTTCCCGATTGAAACCGTCCCTTTCGATTATTCAAAGCCAGGAATTTTTTTAATTTTGCCGAATTGTTGAAGTTCCTTGTCGATATCTTTAATAGCAGAATCCACGGATTTGCCCATAGCGACCTCTACATAAATCGGCCAAAGCTTGCTGTCCAGGAAGCCTCCTGCAGGAGCGAAAAAGTCGTTCAACTGGTAGATTACTTTACCGGTTTTTAGGTACTTATCGTACGCTGCTTGAATTTCAGGGTGCAGCTCGCCGCCGTCCACATCTTTCATTGCCGGCAAACCCGGATTGATCTTGAAGTTTATGTCCTGATATTTCGGCTGTGTCCAGAGATTCAACCATTTTTTCGCCTTTTCTACCTGCTTGCCGTTCTTCATAACAGCAATACCTGTAAAGATACTGGCTGAAATGACTTTGTCCGTGTCGTTATAGGGAATGGCGAAAAATCCAATATCCGCTTGCGGCCACTTATTCATGATGTCTGTAAGCAAGAAGTTACCACTAACGACCATCGCTGCTTTGCCTTCTACGAGCATTTGTTGACTCATATCATACGTTGCCGTGACATGATCCTTGTTGACGTAGCCATTTTTCACAAGAAGCTGGAAATCAGTAAGTGCCTGTTTAAACTCAGGAACGTCAGCGAACTTTTTCTTATTCTGAATCAGATCCGTATAGGTTTCATTGGCGTTATCGCCTAATGCCGCACCGAAATTAACGAGCATTGGGATTTGAGTCGTCCAAGTATCCTTGTTGCTCATATAGATCGGCGTAATTCCAGCTCCTTTGATTTTATCGAGCACGGCCATGTACTCTGCATAGGTATTCGGAACGGCCAAGCCGAGCGAAGAAAAGACTTGCTTGTTGTAGTAAGCTCCGGCAACTAGTCCCGGTGCGGTAGTCGGATAGGCATAATATTTGTCATCCGTGTACTTGTACTGATCAGAATTATTTAGTCTTGCCACCCAAGGCTCAGCACTTAAATCCTCGAAATTTTCCAAAGCGTTATATACTGGGAACGTTTCAGGAGCATTGATGTCAACTACGTCTGGCACTTCTCCAGAAGCGATTTTCGTTAATAGTAAGGTCTGAAATTGATTGTCGGGTACAACTTCGAAATTGACGGTAATATTCTCATCTTTCTTAAGCGCCTCTGCCATATCTTTCATCGCATTCTGCATTCGGGATTGTGACGTCAAATAAGTGATCGTATAAGGTGCCTTATCCGTTGTACCTGCGGTACTGCCCGGGCTCGGTTGTGCACTGCCATTCCCGTTGCTGCTGTTGTTGTTCCCGCCGCATGCGCTTACAATCAACAGAGCAGATAACATTGAAACCGTTGTCAACCATTTGAAGCCCTTGTTCTTGCTCGACATATATCCCGCCCCTTTGTATGTTTGCGATGCATGTCTCTCATCGCTTGTCTTAAGTATAGTTACGGAGCCACTCTCCATAAATGGATCAAATGAAACTGCACATGGACAAACGCAAACGCTTTCATCCCTGCTTGTATTCACTAGGCCACACACCGACCTCTTTATGGAAAACACGGCTGAAATAGAGCGGGTCGTTATAGCCCACCATTTCAGCAATTTCCTTGAGCATTAATCGTGGCTGGCTTCGGATGATTTCCTTTGCCTTTTCCAGCCGAATTCGAGTCATGTACTGCGAGGGTGACATTCCTCTGTGTGCACGAAACAGCTTTGTAATGTAGGATGGAACGAAACCAAAACGTTTGGATAAATCAATATTCGTTATCGATTCCGCGTAATGCTCCTGTATATATTGCTCGACGTCGAGAACGATTGGTGGTATATCCTCAGCTTTATATTGTTTGCCTACTTTCTCGAATAGATCTATGGCATCCTTCAAGAGGCTCTCATATGAAACGGCCTGCATTATCGTCTCCCCGATCTCGATTTCCACTTCGATTAGATTGACATCCTGTCCCGCGGAAAATCTGGCGACCCGATGAACAATTTGCAGCAGCAATGACTCCAACTCAGCCTGGGGCACTTTCTTCTCCGAGCATCGGTCGAACAAATCTCGTAAGGTTTGTTCCGCAGCATCGAGCTGGGCACGATTCAAATTAAGAACCAATGACTCTATCTCAGAGGAATCGAGCATTAGTCTTTGCTCTTGCATGCTTCGATCTTTCAGCTCCGATGCCTCTACGAAACAGATTTGAGATTGGCCGATAGAAACGGTCCGATAAAGAATTGATCTAAGAGCATCATTCATCTCAGCTATCTCTTCTTTCTGCGCCATTGCAGGACCGATAACCATAGTGACAAAGAGGTCTTCGGGTAGCTTGGCATACAGTTGTTCTAGCAACAATCTATCCTCCATCCTCATGAACGCACCGACAATAACTTTCTCCGCTGCCGTTCTTCCGTCCAGAACCCAGAAATGATGAGCTTCGTTGCCCAGAGACAAAACATCATTCCATTCGATATTCGACCAATACTCTCTTGCCGGAATTTTGCTATCAGAATACACATTAGGCAGTGTTCCCGCACAGACAACGGCAACCGTGTACCAGGGCAGGCTCGGCAAAGCGTCATGGAAAGGTATCGCCCGTGGTGTCCGGTTCAACAGGCCAAGAAGCTGCCGCTTCTGTATTGCTTTTTTGCTAATGCGGATCGTTTGCCCAATCTTGTCCAGCAATTGATGTAGGTCAGGCTTGAACACAGGCTTCAGCATATAATCAAATGCTTTGTACTGAAGTGCGCTCCTTACATATTCGAACTCCTGATACCCACTGACAACAACGGTAACGATATCGGGATACTGGTCATGAATTTTCGACATAAGCTCGATCCCACCCATGACAGGCATGCTAATATCGGTAAAAACGATATCAATTTCCTCCCGCTCCAGCCATTTCAGAGCCTCTACGCCTTGTGCGGCGCAAGCGACGACCTTCATGTTCGGAAATTGTTCGATCATAATTTTAAGACTTCTCGCAATCGGCGGTTCATCTTCTACGATGAGAATGTTGAGGTTCATCTAGTTGCCACTCCTATG
Source organism: Cohnella abietis (assembly GCF_004295585.1). Classification (NCBI taxonomy): domain Bacteria; kingdom Bacillati; phylum Bacillota; class Bacilli; order Caryophanales; family Paenibacillaceae; genus Cohnella; species Cohnella abietis. The sequence continues at coordinate 5,507,972 of NZ_AP019400.1, forward strand.
GTTACACGGGTCCCTGTGGATCCATTTTTTTCTATTCGATAATAAAAATCTCCTCGATAAAGCATCTTTAATCTAACAATCGTATTGACCAATCCCAATCCTCCTATACGCCACCCATTGATGTTAAGAGAATTCGAATTGACAATGGCATCTGCTATTTTTTTCTCTAGGTTAGCGAGCGCACCTTCATCAAACCCTGTTCCCCGATCCGACACCGTAATCGACCAACCATTTTCTTCTGCCTTAACTATTATTCCTATAAACCAAGGCGATTCAACCGTATTGAAAGCGTGTTGAAAACAATTTTCTACAAGGGGTTGCAAAATAAGCTTCGGAATTCTCACGCTCGATAATTGATTTCCCACCGCTTGAATATCGTATTCCAGACCTTCCTCATACCGGTCTTTCATAAGGTCGAGGTAGTTGTGGGTATGAGTCATTTCATCCTCCAGCGTGACTTCCTGCTCGTCCAATGTGGATACGTAACGCAGCATCTTGGAAAGCTTATAACACATCGTCGAAATTGCATCATTGCCCGATTCTACCGCGGAAGCACTTATTACTGCTAACATATTATAGAGAAAATGGGGATTCATTTGTGACTGCATAGCGAGCAAATGAGCTTTAATTTCTTGAGATACGGATTCGTTCAATCTTCTGAACATCGCCTCGAAGGCTCGGTTAAGCAATATAAATTCATTCACCTGTTTCGGCTGATCTAGCTCGATAGATAACCTGTTTAAGCTGACATTATTGAGGGACACTCTTAATTGCTTAAGTGGCTTGGTTAAGGATTGAGACAATAAATACAGCACAAGAGCCGTAAGCAGAATCAGACTTAATGCGCTGAAAAATAATATTTTCACGGTTGCGTCCTTCGTAATGAACAGATCGTCCCTCGTTTGCACTAAAGCAAGCGTATAGCCTGAAAATGCGGACTTGGTAAGAATGACGACCTCTTGCTTGCCGTGGACGTTAACCATACGATGTTGAAGGATTCCAGCCTCGGTAGGAGAAAAATAGAGGTTTGCGTTGCTTAATACCCCAGGCTCATCCGTAGCTGTAGCAATCGCTTTCCCCTCCTCCGAAAACAGGTATGCTTGTACGTTGGACAGATTGGGGAAATCTAGATGATCCTTCAGCATGCTGTAAGACTGCTGAACTTCCACGATCCCGTACGCCTTTCCTGTTCCAATATCCTTAATCATCCGGAATACGGAAATTACACTTCTATCCTTCTCATCCGACCAGAAGTCGGGATGCGGCTCAAGGATCAACTCTTTGCCCTTTCGCGCAGTGACCTTATCGTACAGCGTGACGATCTCCTTGCCATGGAGGAAACGTTCGATATCTGAAGGCGTTTCCTCTAGCGTTCCCATGCTGACGTAATCTCCCTGCAAATTATATACGCTGATCCGGGAGGCCGACACTTTGGGTCCTAAAATGGCCGTTAGATTTCTTCCGACCTCGAATGCGACGCGAGAGTTCATGTTGAAATAGTTGCCCGAGCTGTAGCTTTCCTGTGCCTGCTCCATAACTTCCACAATTCTAGGATTGCCCATGACCTGCAACGCTGTATGGTCCATTCCCTGCAGGAAAGTATCGACTTGCTGCGAAGCTTGGGCGGTCAGCTGCTTTAAGTTTTTCATCGCTTCTTCTTCGGTTGTTTTCACAATGTATCGATAAAAGACGAACACCGACAGAGCGATGATCACAAAGACAACGATAGAATATTGAATAAACAGCTTCTTCTGAAAGCTAAGATTTCTCATGTCCCGCTCCTTCCCCGTGCAAAAACTACATATCCATTTCTAACACACCGGGGCTAAAGAAGAAAGGTTTGTGAGTAAAGTTCGTGGCTGGAAAAAGGCTACATTTGGTGGGAGATGTGCTGTTTTCGATTATTTCGAGCAACTGGGCTGAGATGGGGCACGTTTGAGCGGCGTTGTACGATTATTTCGAGCACTCGGCTGGGATCGAGCACGTTTGAGGGGCGTTGTTCGATTATTTCGAGCAACTGGGCTGAGTTGGGGCATGTTTGAGGGGCGTTGTTCGATTATTTCGAGCAACTGGGCTTTGGGGGAGCACTTTTGGAGCACGTTGTACGATTATTTCGAGCAACTGGGCTGGGAAGGAGCTCTTTTGATAGGCGTTGTTCGATTTTTTCTATTAACTCGGCTTTGGGTGAGCACTAGGAGAGTAGGTCATTATATCAGAAAGAACCCGCCCCCTTACGGAGACAGGTCCCTTCAATTATTGACTATATTACTTAGATTGTTCTAGCATGTTCAGTAAAATGATAACTACCTCTGCTCTTGTTGCTTGGGCACTAGGATTGAATTTGTTACCCGTACCTTTGACTATACCAAGCTTCTTCAATGCTTCCACTGAACCCTTTGCCCAGACTGGGATAGCCTTGTCATCTGCGAAAGAGGTTGCGACGTCACTTTCGATTGATAATTTGAGCGCATTCGCAATCATCACTGCCATTTCGGTGCGTGTTACGAATGTATTAGGACGGAAGGTACCATCCGTATAGCCTTTAATAATGCCTGTTTGTACCGCTTGAGCAACAGATTTCTGCGCCCAGGCTCCGATCTTCGCCGAATCCGTGAATGTCAGCTCAGCACCTGCTTCTTGCGGCTTCAGTGCATTCATCAGCATAACCGAGAATTCTGCACGAGTTACAGTAGCATTGGGCTTAAATGTGCCATCTGCGTAACCCTTGACGATGCCGCCGTATACCGCTTGATTGACGCTTGCTTCCGCCCAATGTCCAGCGATATCGCTAAACTTCACATCAACTGTTGGGATATCCACGGGTTGATCTACTGATTGATCAACGTTTTGATCCACAGCGAGTACAGCAAACTTTGTAAAATGATTCACGGATACGGTAATACGATTTCCGCTTACTTTACCATTAGCAATTTCTATCCATTTCTTATTCACTTCATCATAATAGAATACAACTGGTCTTTGGTTAGTACCTACTTTTGTCGTATCAAACACAAAGGTCAGTGTAACCAATTTACTAAAATTCTCTGGGACATTTTTTAGAATTTCAAATACTTTACTAGCTAGTATTTCATTGTTAGCCAGAAGTTTATTTGTTTCTAGCACTTTATCAATTGTGATCGTTAAGTCTTTATTAGCAGCATTTACTGGAATCTCAACCGTCACTTCATTATCTAAACTAACTTTTCCTGTATTATCTGTCGGAATCGTTATTTTACCATTTGTTGAGGTAACATCTTTGTTACTGTTTGGTATTGGACCATTTGAATCTGTATTAGTAGGCGCCGCCTTACGATTCACGACAATGGTATAGACCTTTGAAGGCTCATTACCAACAGTTACCGTTATCGTAATTGTGTTATCTCCCACTTTAAGTGGAAGCGCAGCACTTGCTTCACCACTAGTAACGATCTCGCTATCTGCATCATTCACAGCTACTTTCACAACTGCTGTTGGCTCTACTGCTGTAGGGGTTACCGTTAGATTCGCTACTGCATTCTCTACACTTTGCGTATAACTCGTCTCTGAAGGAGTAAATGTCTTATTTAACCCACCACTATTTAGTACTAAATGACTTAAATCAAGACTTGCTGCTTTACGAGTCACGATAATTGTATACGTCTTGGTAAACTCATCTTCATCATCTTCCGCAGTTACCGTTATCGTAATCGTGTTATCTCCCACTTTAAGTGGTAACGCAGCACTTACTTCTCCACTATTAACGATCTCGCTATCTGCATCATTCACAGCTACTTCCACAATGGCTGACGGATCTGCTACTGTAGGCGTAACTGTTAGACTAGTCACAGCATAATCAACATTTTGCGTATAGCTTGTCACTTTAGCCGTAAATGTCTCATTTAATGGACCATTACTTAGGATTAAGCTGTTTAAACTAGTGCTTGGTGTAATGGTTTGTACCACCGTTGCGTCCGCATACCCTTCGGCAGCTACTGCGATCGTATAGGTACCAGCTGATAATACGTTTGCTTCTATCGTAATCTTGCCTTCATCAATAGAGTAATCATCTTCATCGAGTTCCTCTCCATCATAGCTAATTTCTATAATGGCATCACTCCATGTTGAATCATCATTAAATGTGATTTCTATAGGGCTAACAATATCATTATCTGTCGTATCTGCTGTTAGGACAGGTGGAGTAAGCAACCAATGTGCATAAAAAGTTGTGTCAGCATCTACAGGAAATAATTGTCCTGGTTGATACCGAAACCCACTACCGTCTGCTTTCGTAGTCCATCCAACGAAAGTGGAGCCTGTCTTAACTAAGCTTCCTGTATTGCCTGCAACACTTATAACTTGACCTTTCGGATAAAGCTTGCTGATTGGAGGCGTTCCACTCGTATTCCCATTTCCTGAATAGATGACATGCTCAGGACTAAGTAATTCACTCAAGTAAGGATAGCCGTTGTTATGTGAAGGGTCTATCGTCCAAACATTAGCATCGAAAGTCCAGTTCATGTATGTTGCTTTTAGCTGCATTTCTGCTGTTAATTTTGGCATGCCTTTACCACTGTCAGATTGGCCAGTTGTCTCCTTATTGTAGAAAACATTGCTCATTGTTTGATCGTAAGTTACGACCCCAATTAATCCACCTGTGTTAGTAACACCCGTTACTTTACCACTCGCGTAACTATTGCTTACTGGTCCTTGATTGTTTCCAATTAAACCACCTATTTTATCGGTACCAGTAACATTTCCTAGTGCGAAGCTATTCTGAATGGAAGAACTGTTATGACCAACTAAGCCACCTATTTCACTGCTCCCGCTCACGTCGCCGATAGCGTAGCTCTTATTAATACCAGCATCAGAATACCCTATCAAACCGCCTACATACATAGTACCAATTACATTTACATTAGAGTTAATATTAACAGTAGAACCTCCGTAGTTTCTGCCTATCAATCCACCGACAAAATAAGTACCACTAACCTCTCCTGAAGCGGAAGCAAAACTGACCGTACCATTATTCTGTCCAACTAGGCTACCTGAATTTTGGCCTCCATTAACATTTACACCAATAAGTTTAATATTCTTTATCGTTGTTGAATAATTTGTATATGCGAATAAGGCTTGATAATGAGATTGGGGTCTATTAATATACAGGTTACTGATCTTATAGCCAGCACCATCAAAGACCCCCTTAAATTGCACCGGATCACTAGGAGTAGTTCCTATTGGCTCCCATCCTTTTCCTGAATCGTTCGTTTTATAACTACTTAAATCAATATCATTGATCAATTTGAAGTAAATATCAGCACCTAAATAATTACGAACAGCATTCAATTGACCAGCAGTTGAAATTTGATACGGGTCACCTTGAGCTCCCGTTCCACCAGCAAAATCTGAATTAGCAGCTGATGCCTTATGCTCTCCAAATATACCTATTTGCTGCGTAGTACTTAATAACAACATTATCGCCAATAGTACAGCCGTCACTTTTCTTCCTAATTTTCTCATATTATCTCCTTAAATATTCTTTATTTTTATTCCTTTTACACAACTCTACTAACCTTAAGTTGCTTTCGACAAAATTACTATCCCCCAAACGGGGGAGAACGTTGAGTAAATATCTACTTTTTAATAGCGTTAATACAACAAAAAGAGCTATCCCTCAAGCCACAATCTTACCGGCTTAAGGGATAACTCTTTTTTATTGAACCAATATTATACCGCGAATATATACCACTATTTCCCAGTAGCTTGCTTCCAAGCATCCAACTGTTTTTGGACTTCAGTAACTACCTTGTCAATGCCCGCTTTTTTGCGCTTTTCAATGTATTCAGCTAGCTTTTGATCGGCACTCACTGCTCCAGTATTCAATGGTGGTCCGTACTCATCATTGACGGCTTGAAGATTGGCTATTTCCGTTTGAACAGGCTCCGGGTCGAAGGTAAAGCCAAGGATCGGTGAAGATTGGGCCTCTTTATTTTCATTCAAAGTCTGATCTAACGTTTCCTTGCTCTGACCTTCCTGCAAGTAAGCTAAAAACCCATTTCCGAATACCCAGGTTTGATTTGGATTGTAGCCGCCATTCTCAATCGGTTTGATCGTATCTTCTGTTACTTTGGTGTAATGCTTGCCTTCGATTCCATAGCTTACTAGATTCAATAGCTCCTTATTCGTGTTAAGCAAATTCAGGAACATTATTGCACGCTCAGGATTTTTTGATGTTTTGCTAATAACCTGCATCGATTGGATAATCGTATTTGTCCCCACAAAAGGCTTAGAAGTCGGAGCGAGAACGATGTCCTGTCCACCTGAAGCATTTTTCTCCTCTGCTTCCTTTCCAGGCTTCAAAACATTTTCAAAGCTAACAGCAATCTGTCCTGTTTTCTTGCGCTCATCAAGAGCTTTTACAGTAGGTGCATCTTTGTTAATAAGTCCCTTTGTATACCATGAGTGAATAAGCTCTAAATATTGTTTGTACTCTGGAGATTGAACAACGTCGATAACCTTAGTTTCATTATCCCCCCGGTAAATTCCAACAATCGCTTCATTAGAAATATACTCCAAATTGTTGTAGGTGGTTTTCATGTTCTCAAAATTACCGTTGCGAGTCAGAGCGAAAGGAATGACGTCCGGTTCGTTCTCTTTGATCTTCAGCAGGAAGGGCTCCATGTCCTTCACCGTCTTAATTGTGCTAGGATCAAGTCCGTACTTGTCAGCAAAACGTTTCTGAATGAGGAAGCCCTCTTTGTTCGTGATCGTCTGATAATTCAATATCGCATACGTTTTTCCGTCTACCTTCAACGCTTCCCAGATTAAGTCAGGCATGCTTTTCTTTAACTCTGCAGCTTTTGTATTTAATAGATCATCGATTTGTACAAAAGCACCCCGGCGAGCATTCTGAGCGTAATTAAACATCCAGAATGAAGACCATGCGATGTCAAAATTTTCGCTTGCTCCTACCATAGTATTCATTTTTTGCTCGTAGCTGCCTCCATCAGTAGGCATCAGCTTGATCGTTGCATTTATTTTCTCCGTCGTAATTTTATTGATAGCTTCCTCAACAGCAGCCATATCCGGCTGTGTGCTCCATTGAGGGTAATACCAGGTCAGCTCTACCTTATCCTCTTTCTTATCAGACCCCTTGTTCTTGCTTTCTGCATCTTTCAAACCGCATGCGGATAATACGAGGGACGTGCTAAGCATAAGCGCAAGCCCTACCTTAATAATCTTTCCGTTTAACATTTAATAACCTCCCGTTTTTTTATATGGAAAGCGGTTATCCATTGGTAGACTCTTAATGTACCCCGCCCGTTCCAAAATTGATACTTCCTACTCCTTTAATGAGCCCATCGTGAGGCCTTTTACGAAATATTTCTGGAAGAACGGAAATACAAACATCATCGGTCCTGCTCCAAGTACAGCCAGCGCCATTCTAGTGGTTATACTAGGAAATTGAGAAATGTCGACATTACCGCTTAAATATTGTGCATTTGCAGCATAGAACTCTATGGAATTCATCGTGCGATATAGCATCAATTGCAGCGATACGAGATTCTCTTGATTAACAAACAACAGTCCCAGCCACCAGTCATTCCAATATACGAATGAGATGAATAAACCTACGGTGGCCAGTGCCGGGGTTGAAAGAGGTAATACGATTCTGAAAAAGGTTCGATATTCTCCTGCGCCATCCATTTTGGCTGATTCAATAATCTCCGTTGGCAATCGGTCCAAGAAGCCCTTCATAATCAAGACGTAAAATGGATTCAATAAATAAGGAATAAACAAAACCCACATCGTATCCTTCAGGTGCAAATATTTAACGATTAGTATATAGAACGGAACTAATCCGCCGTTAAATAGCATAGTGAATACCACATAGAAAGTAGTCGCGCGCCTATAGCGATAATCTTTGCGAGACATTACATAAGCAATCATCGCTGTAAACATTAAACTGATTACGGTGCCTATCAGAGTAATGCATATTGTGACTCCGTATGCGTTTAAAAGCATAGTCGGATTTTGAAATACGACCTGATACCCTTTGAGGCTGAACTCCGAAGGTATAAATTGATAGCCATTTCTAATGACCGTATTCTCATCAGAGAATGAAACGGCCACAACCAGCACTAACGGCAATATCATAGCCACAGCTACAAGTCCAAGTATAGAATGAGTGACCACACGGAATATGGAACCCTTCTCTGTTCTCATAAGAACGCTCCTTACCCAATTACCAAAGTGCATTATCAGAATTTATTTTTTTAATAATCCAGTTCGATGCGACGACAAGGACAAAGCCAACAACTGACTGATACAATCCAACTGCTGCTGACATCCCTACATCCCCAACTGAACGCAATGCCCGAAATACATACGTATCAATGACATCGGTTGACGAATATAAAAAGCTAGAGTTGTTTGGTATGAAGTAAAATAGACCAAAATCTGCACGGAACATACCGCCGATGGAAATGATCAGCAAAACAATAATGAGCGGCGTGAGCAAGGGCAGCGTAATTTTTCTTATCATCTGAAGCCTATTGGCTCCATCAATTTTGGCTGCCTCGTAGTAGGACGGGCTAATTCCAATAATGCCTGCATAATAGATGAGTGTAGAGAACCCCACCGTTTTCCAGAGATTCACGGCATTCAAGATATAAGGCCATCGATTGGACTCCTGATACCAATTAACAGGCTCTAGCCCAAAAAACGTCCAAAGCTGATGTAGCAAACCCCGATCCTGCTCCAGAAACGAAAGGGCTATATATCCAACGACAACCCAGGATAGAAAATAAGGCAGAAATAGCGCAGTCTGATATACCTTCACCGCTCTACTGGATACTTCATTTAAAAGAACGGCAAGAGCCAAGGCACAAATCAACGTAATAACAATAAATCCGACATTGTACAGTACCGTGTTTCGTGTAATACGCCATGCATTGTCCGATACAAAGAAGAAACGGAAATTATCAAATCCATTCCACGCGCTTCCGAAAATTCCAAGATCATAACGGAATTTCTTAAAAGCAATGATCAATCCGATTAAGGGCAAATAATTAAACACCAGCTTAAACAATAAGGCCGGAAGACTGAGGATAAATAATTGTCTATTTTTCTGAAAATGGCCCCACCTGGTTGTTCCCCTCTCAGCACTCACTTGGGCTCTCATTACGTATTCACCTCCTTCTGTTCTCATGTTTGAGCTCGCTTTCTTCTTCCAATATTGCAGTCTTCTCAACACTTTCTCTACTGCATAAATTGCACTTTACTCTTCTTCAATGTGCTCAAAACTGATATTACTCCTCTCACCTTCTACCTCATCAGAAAAACCCTCCAAATTGCGGAGGGCTTTTCATTCATCGACCATATTAGGCACTGATAAGCTATTTTTCATAGTTGAGAGCTTATTAGCCATCCCCACTAATCGCTTTCTTTAGCCTGTATTCCTTTGGTGTTGTTCCATACTTAGTCTTGAATAATTTGAAAAAGTGGCTTTGGGAACGATAACCAACACGCTCCATAATTTCATTAATCGTCATATTGTCGGCTTCCAGCAGGATAAGAGCCTTTTCCAGCCGGATATCATTGATATACTCAGTAATCGCCATTCCCGTCCCCTGCTTAAACACTCTACCTATATAGGCAGAAGACATTTTTAACAATTGGGCAATTGTCTGCTGATAAAACTCTACATCTGTACAGTTTTCTTCAATAATTTCTTTAATCGTTTGGCATAGTACGTCTATTTTAGTATGCTGTCCCGGGTCGGTTTTATCCGAAATCTGCGAGGCAAGCGAGCGGAAAAGACTTTCAATATCTTCAGACGTTTCTTTCTCCAGAACCTTCTTATGAAGGTCGACCAAATCGATGTTAATGACCCTTAGCCGAATCTCATTCACTTCACTAACTGCTTTTGACACCGTGATCGTTAATTGCAGGACAGCATGCATAAATGGCGTATAGGTCAAAGAGGTCGCCCATTCGAAGAAAGCGGTAATGTTTCTCTCCATCTCTGCGCTATTACCTCTGCGTAATTCATCGACGATTTTCTTCTCTAGCTCTGCCCCCTGATTAAGCTCATCTAATCGCTCACTAGTATTCACAAGATCAGCTGTAAGGATCGTTCCTGTACCATAGAACATGCGATAGAGAATAAGATCACGCGCTTCAACATGGGCATCCGCGATATGTGTGTAATCACTGAAAGGTGATGTATAGGAAACTGTAATAGATAAGCGGTAAAACGCATGAATAACCTGCTGTAGCTCCTTAATGGCGCTTCGGAAAGCTGAAAGATCGAACGAAGATTGAGCTGTCCGTGGCGTTGCTAAGAAAACAATAAGATCATTGCCTGCATAGTTCCATATAAAGCTGCTGCATCCGGACAACAATTCCTCTGTGATATTGCCAATGGCGAAACGATATATCTCTTGCTCGGATGCGCTTGCTCGCTCCACTTTGTTCCTATAATCATCAATCTTCATTACCCCGACTAGAAAAGGACCCTCAGGATGAATTTGCAGATCCAGCTCGTTCATCATTAGATTGAATTGGTTTTTGGAGAGACTTGCACTCTCCGTTAATAAGCTGCGAATATGAAAGTCCTCGACGATTTTTTTGTTTCTAGAATGATGCTGCTTAACATTATTCATTTTGTGAACTAGATTCGTATAGACATTAGAGAGATAGGACCACTCATCCTTGTCTACGGTTGATTCTGCTTCCGAGTACGAAGACCCTTTTAACTGACTAATAATTCGTTCAACCGGTCTGTACAATCTTTGGGATATGATAAAAGCAATAACAGCAGACAGAGCAAGAAACAACAAAGTGGAGATAATCAAAATATTACGAATTTTAATTAACTGACTAAACGCAAAGTCATAGGATTGTATACTAATAACCTTCCACTGATATACGCCAAGAGACATAATAGTAACAATAGATTTATGATGGCCTTTGCCGAAGGTAAAAGATTCAAATTCAGCATTGCTGGAATTAATCCTTTCCTTAAGTTCAGCTGGCACCAATTCAGCCAAATGATTTTCTTCGGAATAAATATTGCCTTGGCTATCTAACAGCAGTATCGAGTTGTTCCTGTCATAAGCCAAATCATTAATGCTTTTTATATTATTAAATAGCCACTCAGGCTTTACATTCAGAATCAGTTTACTCTTATTTGCTGGGTCTCCATCGGAATTCTCATAGATGATATAGGAGAAAAAATCGACAGCCGTTTGCGGATTGCCAAATAATTTAATAGGAATCATCTTCAGCTTTGGCAAATCTGGCAGTAAGGCAAGCTGCTGCTCATACCGCTGAATTTCTCCATTCAAATTATCTTGAAAGCTCCGATTTGTTGATAAATACTTCTTTGTAAATGAATTGTACAACGTAATGGAATGCAGATACGTCGAAGAATCAGCTACTTTATCCAGCTTGGCAAGCTTGTTCGCAATCTCCTCATAGCGAAAGGTCTGTCCATACAAAATAGGAATAACCTCATTGTCGAAATATAAAGACATAATCAAATTTTTCACGATTTCATCCATATACTCCACATTGTATTTCACTTGAGCAAGCACTTTGCGATTGGCCTCGGTTTGAATCTGTAAGGTCGTATTTTTCATATTCCAATACATAGTAAAGGCGAATACACCGATTACCAAAATAATAAAAAACACGAGAGTGAGTATTATTCGCTGCAAATATTTACGGGATCGAAATCTAGTTAACATATTCCTCTCGACTCCTTATGACTCGTGAAGATAGGGCCGCCCCTTCATAGGGACAGCCCTCAATTGTATATAGCATGTCAGTCTAGAGCCTAATTTACAGAGCTCCACCGATAAGTAGCTACGGATTTAGCAGGCAAATCGGCGATAATCTGTTGTCCTTCTATTAGGATACGGAATTGCTGTTCATTATCTGTCTGATTAACGACAACGACGACCAAGGAGCCATCCGGATTTAGAAAAGCTACGTTCGTAACCGTATCTATAGAGCCATAGTTACTTTCCACTCTTCGAGCACCGTATTGAATAAATTTGGATAACTGTCCCGTTAGATAAAATTCGGGAGTCTTCCAATGTTCATCCGTGCTCGCCGCATTTTGCACGATTAAGGTTGGGTCTGGAATGCCTACCCATTGATGCTTGCCAATCGTACTATCTAGCATAGTCACCCAAGCATTATAGCTCGAGGCCCAATTGCGGAAGTACTGTACAAACCTATCAGCAGCTTCAACGCCCCATAGGGATCGCTCAGTCATATGAATGGTCTTGTTCGGATACGCACTCTTGACCTCTCTCATAACGCTAGGCTCCCCTTCATAATCATGAAAGGCTATACCATCTGTCGCCGCATTTCCTTCCTTGTCATTGAGAATAGGACTAACATACATCCACCCATCACTGAAATTATGATCAAATATCCAGATTTGAGTGTCCAAGCTGTGCAAGACGAGCTCCTTTTTCAATGCAATTGCTAGCTCGTTATGACGCTCTGGACTCATATAGCAGCTTGGATAATCAATTTCGAGTAAAGGCTCATTCTGGAGCGTGATTGCATACAAGGGAATTCCTTGCTCTTGGTAAGCTTGTATAGCTTTACGAAGGTATTTGGCCAGCGCGTCCGTATATTGTTTACCTTCCTTTAATTGCCCTCTTCTTATATCCTCATTCGTTTTCATCCAAGCTGGAGGAGACCAGGGCGATGCAAAAATTTTCATATCAGGAGAAATCTCTAATAGCCTTTGCACCGTTTGAACAATTCCTAGATCAATATCCTTCTGGATAGAAAATCGCTCCAAATCAAAGTCACTTTCTCCCACTTCTAGATCATTATACGTATAAAAGGGCTGAGCCGTAAAATCTGACGTTCCCAACGTAATACGCATAAGATTAAAGCCGACTCCGCTGTCCCGATCTACGAGCTGAGTATAAATTTCTTCTCTCTTCTCATGCGACATTTTCGCTAAATTGTATATCGTGCTTTCTTCCAGTGAAGTGCCGATTCCGAGTATTTCTTGATAAGTAATCTTAGGAAAAATCGCAATAGTCGGAATAGGTGTCACGTCAGGAGCAGTAGCGAGTAAATTTTCTCTTTGTTCCAATTCATATGAAATTGGACTTGGACTGTAAAACCAGGCTCGGTCCCTTGGATTTTTTTCTGAGCTCCACCAAACCTCTACTTCGTCTTTCATCTGTTTGTTTAAGAATAGGCTCATGTTCATTTCTCCTCTTTCATGTAGTCATCTATTACTATGGCAGAACCTCGCCTCTTCTCTCTACTTAACTAATCGTACTTTTCTGCTCTCAAGCGTTATGTACAGGTGCAATAAATGAAACTTACAGCTTATTGCCTAATAAATGATGGGATTAACAAAAGAAACTACAAAAAACGGGGCTGTCCATAAGGTAACTTATATGGCCCATTGCTATATCAATCGATTATAGTTTTTGCGGGGAAGTATCTCCTTCCGGTTGTTGGTTGAGATCGTGAAATCTGAATGGGTAAACTCTTAAAAGGAGATTTCACGATCTCAAAGACAAACGCTTCGCTCCTACAGGAGATACTTCCCCTCTTTTTCAAATCGATTAAGGGTGGTGAAAATACAAAAACCAGCTAGTACTGCCCGCCACAGGTAAGCCTAGAGGTTAGTTGGATTTCGCTTGCGCATAATCTTCTCTAGCAAGCAGCAGTTGATAAATAACGAAAGGTGTTGGCACAGGAATCACCTCCTGTACCAACACCTTTTCGTTTGAACGTCATTTTTAATGAAAGTGAAACTATTCCTTAGGTGATCTTAAAATTCACTTTTGGGACAGCCCCGTTTTAAGTGATGTTAAGCTTTATTCAATATCTAACACCTTACATACTTGCGTTTGAAACCAAGCTGCCCTTTATCTATTGCCTTTTGAAGATTTTCGGAGGCGTGTAGGAATTTGCTTTTTGCCTTATCCTTTTTGACTTCTACTGGGCCTACTGTCTTTGCAGTCTCAACCGCTTTATCATGGAGCGGCGAATAGGATACTCCTACTGTGTATATAAAATTATTCATAGCGTATTTCGTTCTTTCGGGACAATCGCGAATCGTATTTGCCACAATTTCAAGCATATTGACTATTTTACTTTCAGAAAATTCATTGTCCTTTCTACTACCCAAAAGCCAGCAGTAACAGCTCCAGCCCGCTGACATTTTCAGTTCTTCGCCGCTTGCGATCCATTTGTCGGCAACCTCTTGAGCTATATCTGTTTCTGCCAAGGTTACTGCAACCACATAATCGGATAGCATAAAAAAATAAGCCTCATCAATCCAACGATCAAAATCCGCTTCAGTCATTGCTTTCGGGTCTGCAATTACGCCGGCAAAGTACATGGCATCGTAGTTCCCTGTGGCGTACAGCTGCTCAGCCAAAGCTTGATTTTTTTTAATTTTCTTGGCAATCGGCTTCATACTACCTGTTGTCACTCCAAAAAGCGGCTCGTGTGCGCCATTGGATTCGTAAATTTTCTTAGTTCGTTCCTTGCCTAGAGCTTCAAGCTCCTGCATAACTATTTCTAAATTCATACTTTAGCACTTCCTTCTTTGTAGAGGTTTACTTCATAAAGCGCGAAAGCTTTCAAGAGGACGGGATAAGCTCGATTTAGGCTTGCGGTTGACCAAATAAATACTGACTCCGATGAGAACAAGCCCCACCAAAAGATAAATAGAAAAAGATTCGTTCAAGAATATAACTCCGCTAGCAACGGATATGAGTGGGACTAGAAAGGTATAAGAAGCGACCTTGCTGGCATCTCCTGAACTCACCAGCTTGAAATAAACGACCCAAGATGTTGATATTCCGAGAATGATCCCGAAGAGAAGGCCGAAGATCAAATGCTCATTCCAAACGATGTCCGACCATTTTTCCGTAACCGAACCAACAGAAGTGAGAGCAATTCCCCCAAACGTACATTGAAAGGCCACCAGCCATATTGAATCTACCCGCAGACTCACTTTTTTGACATAAATCGTGCCGATAGCCCAACTAAGAGAGGTAATAAACGCCAAAACGATACCTAGAGCAGCGATATGTCCGGATAAACCTCCTGCGCTAACCGCCGCAACGCCAAGTATCCCAATAATCAAGCCTGCGATTTTTAACCTCGTCATCGACTCCCCTAGCCATAACCAAGCCATAATCCCTACAAGAACAGGCTGAAGGTACACGATAACCGAGAACAATCCAGCTGGCGTATGCATCATCCCAACAGTCTGAAGCCCATAAAATAGAGCAATATTAAACAAAGACGAAATGAGATAGATCGGCCAGCTTTCTTTCCAACGGATTTCCTTCCGTTTGGACCAAAAGACGACTATTAAAAGCATTCCTCCAATAAAAGTACGTAATCCGGAAAAAAGAAGAGGAGGGGTATATTCTAAGGCAATCTTATAGATCGGCCACGATATTCCCCATATAGTAACAAGAAAAGTGATTAGGATAATGGTCTGGGAGCGTGATAATTCCTTCATTGTGTGTGCCATTCTCCTATTCTGAAGTCTAATAACTCCTAAGAATCTATCATACGCCCCTTTTTTTTAGTTATCAAATGACTTTTTTAAGAAAAGATAGGCCATGAGCTCTACTCCTGTAGAAGATCATAGCCTGTCTGTCCACCTATAAGTTGTGTTGTGTAGCGCGCTAATTAAGACTGAATTTCGTTTACGATTTGACGGAGAGCCTCTTCAAGCCGCGTGGCCGAATGTCCTAACAGCTTCTGCAAATCATTGCTCTCGATTTCCAATGCACCCTCTCGGATCGCGCTCTGAAACCCCACCAGAATCGGAACGACTGGTTCAGGTACGCCTGCGCTGCTCATGATGCTAGCATAAGTAGCGTCATCGACTTGTTGAACAGGAACTTCCCGGCCTAACACCCCGGCAAGGATCGAAACCAATTCTTCTTGTGTAGTTAGTTTGCCAGATAGTTCATAGATGGAATTCTCATGACCTTCCCCGGTCAGTACAGCTACAGCTGCTTGTGCATAATCGCGTCGGGTTGCCCAACCTACTTTACCGGATCCTGCCGACGTTAACCAAGGAGCTCCTCCAAGGACCGCCTGAATGCTGCTCGTCTCGTTCTCCAAGTACCAGTTGTTGCGTAGGAAGGAATAAGGAATGCCCGTGTTTTTAATGGCTTCCTCAGTCGCACGATGCACTGGCGCAAGGAAAATGGGGTTCTCGCTAGCATTCCCTAAACTGGTATAAGCAATGAAACTAACATTAGCACGCTGAGCTGCCGCTACTGCAGCGTCATGCTGACGAATTCGCGTTTCGTTGTCGCCGTCCGTGGATACAATCAAGAGGCGATCGATACCCTCGAACGCTTTATCTAGCGTACCTGGTTGGTCAAAATCCCCAAGACGTACGTCCACGCCACGGGCACGAAGACTTTCCGCTTTCTGCGGGTTGCGGACGCTGACGGCCAAATCCTTAGCCGGAACAGTTTCCAACAACGTCTCTATTACAATCGATCCTAATTTCCCTGTTGCGCCTGTCACCAAAATTTTCATGTTAATTCCTCCATATTGTCGAATTTATTGTAACCCCGTCGTTATAACCGATTTAGTTACAACAAAGAGGTAAAAAAAAGCTCTAAGAGCTTTTTTTATACAAAGTGAGCTGTCAGCTGGCTTAAGTTTACTTGAGCTAACCTTTGTTCCATCGCTGATTGAGCTTCCTTCATTTCCAAACGAAGAGCTGCTTCAATGTTCCGGCCTACCAGGCAATGAGGATTCGGTTCATCGTGAAAATTAAACAGTTGACCGTCCTCGATGACTTCCACTGCGCGGTAAACGTCCAGAAGAGTGATCTGATCCCGGTCCCTCAGCAGGGAAGCACCGCCCACCCCGGGTCGAATGTCCACTAATCCTGCCTTCTTAAGCATCCCCATAATTCTGCGGATGATAACAGGATTCGTATTGACACTGCCCGCAATATAATCGCCGGTACAATCTTTCGAACTAGTGGCGATCAGCGAAAGGATGTGAACCGCAATGGAAAATCTGCTACTAATCTGCTTCACTTAGTATCACCACCGTTGTAACCATTGTAGTTACTACTCAACATAATGTCAACCTATAACCCATAATCCTGGCGTTAAGGAAGAAAAACGAATTTAGACTTATTCGATTTATCTGGCTCGAGCATAATAAGCTCACCTGCTTTGGTTACAGCAAGATTGGTATCCACCTTGACGATGCCCCGTTCCCCATCAATTCGTTCCACTTCCTTGCCCGTCATATAATCAAAGCCAAGCGTCGTTCCGTCATCGGCGACTGCCCACAATATCTCTGTATTGCCTCCGCCAAGCGATACGATGGAATGACCTTCCTTAAGCTTCGGATGAACGGTTACAGTTGAATTTTGTCTATCCCAAATGGAAATAGAGCCGTCTTCATGCAATGCCGCCTGATATCCTCTTCTGCTTGTAATCGCAATCGACTTGGGAAAATCAAGAGTTTCACTATACGGCTTACTCCTACCACCCCAAGTAACGATCGAACCGTCTGTTTTCAATGCAAGAGCTATATCTCCTGCCGAAATGGCTACGACATCCTTCAATTCGGATGGAACCTTAGTGTATCCAAGTCTGCTTGTCCCCCAAGCGATAACAGACCCGTCCTTTTTGAGCGCGAGCGAATACTCGTAACCTGCTTCTACGGCAACAACATCTCTCAAATCGGCAGGCACCGTTGATTCTCCGTAAGAGTTGTTTCCCCAGGCGAGTACATTCCCTGCTTTCGTTAAAGCAAGACCATGATTGGAAAGCGATACTGAGGCTATTCCCTCGGTAGTCGCCGGAATATCGCTTAACCCCGCGGTGCCAAGATCACCTTTTACAAATACCGTCCCATCCGATCGGACTGCAACATAGTCACTACTATAACTAGGAACGGCAATTGAAGCAATCGAAGTAAGGGCCTCTCCGCCTAGCGCCCTATGAGAGAAAGACTGACTCCATTTCATATATCGTCCGTCGCTTGTAAGACCGATCAGCTCGTCCTCGCCGGATGAAGCGATTGCCGCAAGCTTCGGCAAGTGTGTGGGCGTGTACGCTTGTCCTTCCTGCCAAACAACAAGGGAACCGTTTGACCGTAGTAGGAAAACCTCGGCAAATCCGGCGGCAATACCGACGACATCGCGGTACGGAATCTTTTGCTTCGATGGGGTATTCAGTCCCATCCCCCATGCAACGGCCGTCCCGTCACTTCGTAGCGCAGAGGACACCGTTGTTCCTGCCGCAATAGCAACGACATTCGAGAGACCGCTTGGCACGCGCGTGTTGCCCGCATAATCTTTGCCCCAAGCCACTACCGCTCCGTTCGATTTCAAAGCCAGCGCATGACTGTCACCGGCAGACACATCTTTCACGCCCGAGAGATTTTTCGGAATATTCGTTATGACATGTCCACCATCATCAATATAATGATAAAACGAAACTTTACCTGTGCGGTGTACCGTTAATAAAGTTCCTCTGTTCGACGAGATGGCAACAGCGTCTTTCGTCGTCGAAGGATTAATGCCCATAGTAACGGGGGAAAGGTCTTTCCCAGTGCCCCACTGCGCAATAGAGCCGTCTTTCCTAAGAGCGAACGACTTTGAGCGAGATGAGGCTACGCCGACAATATTTTTCAAGCTGTTTGGCGTCGTCGGCTCTCCTTTCTGCCGAGCCCCCCATACAGAAACGCTCCCATTACCCTTAACTGCCATATAATGCTTATCCATGGACGAAAGCTTTTTTTGCGAGGCTAACACCTGCTGATAGGTCAATGGCTTCGTTTCTTCGGCAGCGCTAACAGTTCCTCCAGCCGAAATCGTGCTAATAAGGAAGGTTAATGCCAAAAATAGCATTCCTGCCGTTTTCATCTTTCTTGCTGTAAGTACCTTCACGTGTGCAGCCTCCGAGTAGTTATTTCTTTGATAGTTACAAGTTCATGTCTAATAGAAAATATTAAATTCAAACTGACCGGATTGAGGATTATGACTCATAGAATATCTCATCTTGACCCCATTAATCTGGACAGTAGCATCAACATCCTCTTTTTCGTTAACTACTTTTTTAAGTAATTCCTTTAAACCCACTAGCTTAGTATTCGTTTGCTTTTCCATAATTTCTTTCATTACATCTAAAATCTTATCCTCTGTTTCAGGAAAGATGCGAATAATAGAAAGGCGATGTATGAAGGGATCATTTGAACCCACATCATAAAATAGTGCTGTTTCATCGTCCCCCTGCTTGAATGAATACCATCCACTATCGATATAATCTTCGTCAAGTATATATCCATATTTTAATCCTATTTCTTTAATTGGAGCCATATGCTTTACCATCTTATTATGCACGTAATCGGTCAAGCTCTCAGGCTCACCTAAGTCGGCTTTAATATGTACCGTCTGTGTAGCCCCATCCCATTTCACTTCAGCACCTATCGCTTCACTAACAAATCGGATTGGCACAAACGTACTGTTCATTTTTACAAATGGAGCCGCTCCAAGCTTAACCATTTTCCCGTTAACAAAAGCTTTTGTATCCCCAATAGTTAGTTTGATTTCAGTTTGCTGCTTATTGACAATAACCGTACGAGTTTTGGGATCCCACGTTACCTTTGCGTTAAGCATCTCAAAAACACCCCGCAACGGTATATACACATTCTTGTCTACTATGACTGGACTTTGGTCGAAATTGTATATGTTTTTCCCATTGATGCTTACCTTTACTCCTTTATCATAGGCCTCTTGCTCTGCTTTGCTAAAAGAGTGCTTTATCGTCTTAAAAGACCAGGTTTTGTTCTGCTTATTACCATTGATTTCATAATCAACGGATACGGTATAAGTCTCATCGTACGATAATTCACGTGCAGGATAGAGGAACAATGTTCCGGCGTATTCTTGAAAAAAGGGTATTTTATCTCCATTGCTGTTCTTTATGGTGGCCTTGATACTATCCGTTAGATCAGCGGGATGATTAAATGTAATGATGTATCCAGAATGGACGAGATCGTATTTTTTAATCGGGTTAGGTATTTCTGACTCTCCAAAAAAACTCAAAGCTACATTATTCATCCCATCATAAGGAAATACACTTATATCCTTGTTGCCTGTCCCAGTAACCATATTTAATACAGCAGCACCCTGTTCAATTCCAAAGCCGAACTCAGTCGCATTCGGATCAACTAGTGGTTCTCGGTGATAGGCTGTATCTAACCACGAATCTATAGCAGCTTTTGCAGTCGAAGCCCCTGTTACGATTTCACCAGCCGATTGAAACCCTCCAGCAGCTATTATCCTATCAGTAGGAGTAGCACCCGTATAGCCTACTTTCCCCGCTCTTTCAAAATGAACTTCTAATCCATCCCATAAGGTCTTATTAATTGAAATGTATTTCGCATGATTTTCAGCTGCTTTCGTAACATAGGCATTTAGCTTGACCGGCTTCACTCCGATCTTAGCTCTGATCTCATTCACGTAGTTCAGTGCTTCTATTTGATATTTTTTATAGGCATAGTCGGTGATTTCAGTGGGATTAATATTAACGATTATTGGGTCATGGTGAAAATCATTTTCCCATGTGCCAAATGTAATTGTTGCTTGAAATTTATACGAGAGTGGTTTGGTAGTAACAGTAAATGTGCGATCTGCTCCAATGGCAGGTTCATAGGTTTCATCACCTGTAAAAGGGTTGCCTGTTTCTTGCATCGCATACGAATTGGAAATGTAAATAGTTACTGCAGACTCTGAGCTATTCGTTATTCCTTTGAACGTTAGGGAACGATCATTATTAACATAAACTTGAATGCGATTATCCGAAAATGCGGCTGCATTACTGGATTCTGAAGCTGATACAGTAGCATAACCTAAATGATTTAATAGCCCAAATACTAGAACTAAAAGTAAGCCTTTTAACGTTTTTTTCACTGTTAGTCACTACCTTTTCATTATGTATTTCTTCACTATCGCTGCTTTAAAAGTAGGAACTTAACTAGTTAGACAAATAAAAAGAAAGCCATTTCGTTCAAGAATCGGACGGAATGGCTCCTTTTTATTATGAGATGTACTTACAAATCAGATTAATTCTGAATTTTGAAGAAGTCTTCTGATAATAACCGCTACCTCTGCTCTTGAAATATTAGCTTTTGGAGCAAGGGTTGAACTGCTTCTACCTGTAATGATTCCCGATTGAATGACTTCAGCAATACTTGCTTTAGCCCACTCTGCAACTTTATTGCCATCTGCGAATGGTTTAAGCAAATCAGCTGTTTCTTTAACGGAGAGCTTAGATTTCAGGTCGGTTAGTACCATTGCTTGAGAAATAATCTTCATCGCCTGCTCACGAGTAATGGTATCCGTCGGTCTGAAGGTTCCATCTTCAAATCCATTAATAAGCTTATACTCATATAAGGTTTGAACAGCCCCGCTGAACCAATCTGTTGTTTTCACATCGCTAAAAGAAGTAACTCCATTAACTAACTTTAAGCCTAATCCACGTACCATAACGGCTGCAAACTCAGCCCGTGTAATAGCTTGATTTGGATTAAACAAATCATTACCGATACCATTAATGACCATTCTTGAACCCATGTCGTTAACCTCTGTTTTAGCCCAATGCTGAGCTACGTCATCGAACGCTATCGGGTTATAAACAATGGAATAGGTACTATTCGTCAAGCTGTTCACCTTTGCATAATACTCGGTCCCGATAACAACGATTTTGGTAGGTACATGACGAACCATACCATCTGGTTCCACGACAATACCTGTTGTAATTTTATTCGGATCTACGCCGTCCGGGATCGCAATCGTTCTTTCTACATAGGCTTCAAACTTAGTAACGTCAATCCTTTTATCTCCATAGACAGCTCTTACGATAAAGTCAATAGATGGAACGACGATGGAAAAATCACCTTTCTGAGCGGAGCTTTCCACTAGGTTTACAGTATTCAGAGTTGGTGAGGCTATTTCAATCTGAATTTTAATGTCCTGAAGTCCTATAGCCTTTCCAAGTTGTTCGGATATAGAGCTAATATTTATTTGCTGTGCAGGTATCGTATAGGTTGCTTTATCTGACTTGATTTCGATAACTGCTTGCTTTTGCTCCATACTTTGGATCATTCGTCCGTTAAGCTCTCCGACAACAACGTCAACCTTAGTATCAATCGGGATAGTAATAACAGCTTTTTGACCTTCTGCTGTAAGTCTTTGATCCAGCTTTTTCTCATCTACGAGTATGTTTATTACCTTCTGATTGTTTCTTGTTGATGCTGTGGCATTTCCCGCATTTACCACCTTACCATTAACAAGTACATTAACTGTAATATCCTCCGGCGCTGATGGTGTTGATGTTGAAGGGGCCGACGGGTTTGTTATGAAGCTCAGCGTCGTTTCTGCTCCTGCTGGCGTTCCTGTTCCTGGGTCTGCTGCTACTCTGACTTTGACCGTATGCGTGCCCGAGAGATTAGGTGCATTCGTTCCCGTGTATCTCGTATAAGCTCCACCATCAACCTGGAACTCCATCGCTGTTGTTAAGCCTGTGATTGTGTTTGTTACATCATCCGCGCTCACGCTTGGCGCTGCTGGCGGGTTCGGCGTGAAGCTCAGCGTCGTTTCTGCTCCTGCTGGTGTTCCTGTTCCTGGGTCGGCCGCTACTCTGACTTTGACCGTATGCGTGCCTGAGAGATTTGGTGCATTCGTTCCGTTGTATTTCACATACGTTCCACCATCAACCTGGAACTCCATCGCTGTTGTTAGACCTGTGATCGTGTTTGCTACATCATCCGCGCTCACGCTTGGTGCTGCCGGCGGGTTCGGCGTGAAGTTCAGTGTCGTTTCTGCTCCTGCTGGCGTTCCTGTTCCAGCATCAGCTGCTACTCTGACTTTGACCGTATGCGTGCCTGAGAGATTTGGTGCATTCGTTCCGTTGTATTTCACATACGTTCCGCCATCCAGCTGGAACTCCATCGCTGTTGTTAGACCTGTGATTGTATTTGTTACATCATCCGCGCTCACACTTGGCGCTGCTGGCGGGTTCGGCGTGAAGCTCAGTGTCGTTTCTGCTCCTGCTGGCGTTCCTGTTCCAGCATCAGCCGCTACTCTGACTTTGACCGTATGCGTGCCTGAGAGATTTGGTGCATTCGTTCCGTTGTATTTCACATACGTTCCACCATCAACCTGGAACTCCATCGCTGTTGTTAGACCTGTGATTGTGTTTGTTACATCATCCGCGCTCACGCTTGGCGCTGCTGGCGGGTTCGGCGTGAAGCTCAGCGTCGTTTCTGCTCCTGCTGGTGTTCCTGTTCCTGGGTCGGCCGCTACTCTGACTTTGACCGTATGCGTGCCTGAGAGATTTGGTGCATTCGTTCCGTTGTATTTCACATACGTTCCACCATCAACCTGGAACTCCATCGCTGTTGTTAGAGCTGTGATCGTGTTTGCTACATCATCCGCGCTCACGCTTGGTGCTGCCGGCGGGTTCGGCGTGAAGTTCAGTGTCGTTTCTGCTCCTGCTGGCGTTCCTGTTCCAGCATCAGCTGCTACTCTGACTTTGACCGTATGCGTGCCTGAGAGATTTGGTGCATTCGTTCCGTTGTATTTCACATACGTTCCGCCATCCAGCTGGAACTCCATCGCTGTTGTTAGACCTGTGATTGTATTTGTTACATCATCCGCGCTCACACTTGGCGCTGCTGGCGGGTTCGGCGTGAAGCTCAGTGTCGTTTCTGCTCCTGCTGGCGTTCCTGTTCCAGCATCAGCCGCTACTCTGACTTTGACCGTATGCGTGCCTGAGAGATTAGGCGCATTCGTTCCGTTGTATTTCACATACGTTCCGCCATCAACCTGGAACTCCATCGCTGTTGTTAGACCTGTGATTGTATTTGTTACATCATCCGCGCTCACACTTGGCGCTGCCGGCGGGTTCGGCGTGAAGTTCAGCGTCGTCTCTGCTCCTGCTGGCGTTCCTGTTCCAGAATCAGCTGCTACTCTGACTTTGACCGTATGCGTACCCGAGAGATTTGGTGCATTTGTTCCCGTGTATCTCTCATACGTTCCGCCATCAACCTGGAACTCCATCGCTGTTGTTAGACCTGTGATCGTGTTTGTTACATCATCCGCGCTCACGCTTGGCGCTGCAGGTGGGTTCGGCGTGAAGCTCAGTGTCGTTTCTGCTCCTGCTGGTGTTCCTGTTCCTGGGTCGGCCGCTACTCTGACTTTGACCGTATGCGTACCCGAGAGATTAGGTGCATTTGTTCCCGTGTATCTCTCATACGTTCCGCCATCAACCTGGAACTCCATCGCTGTCGTTAGACCTGTGATCGTGTTTGTTACATCATCCGCGCTCACACTTGGTGCTGCCGGCGGGTTCGGCGTGAAGTTCAGCGTCGTTTCCGCCCCTGCTGGCGTTCCAGTTCCAGCAACAGCCGCTACTCTGACTTTGACCGTATGCGTGCCCGAGAGATTAGGCGCATTCGTTCCGGTATATCTCGTATAAGTTCCACCATCAACCTGGAACTCCATCGCTGTCGTTAGACCTGTGATCGTGTTTGTTACATCATCCGCGCTCACACTTGGCGCTGCCGGCGGATTCGGTGTGAAGCTCAGTGTCGTCTCTGCTCCTGCTGGCGTTCCTGTTCCAGCTGCTACTCTAACTTTAACCGTACGGGTGCCTGAAAGATCAGGCGCGTTCGTTCCGGTATATTTTGTATAAGCTCCGTCATCAACCTTGAACTCCATTGCTGTCGTTAAACCTATGATTGTGTTTGTTACATCATCCGCGCTCACGCTTGGCGCTGCTGGCGGCGTTACTGTTATAACGGGGTCACTAATTTCAATGTTATTAAATGCAATATTAATTCCATAATTCATATCCCCACCGGTCTGATTAGTTAATCTAACTTCATCGACATTTTGAAAATACGAAGCGGTCAATCCGTTAGATTGCGTAAAGGTTTCCATATAGGTGTCTCCATTAATACTGAGAATGACCGATCCCTTCGATTCAGCATTAAGAAATCCTTCAAATTTAACTAACCTAGCCTCGTCTGGATTCATCATAAAAATGGATTTAAAACTAAAGGCTTCGCCATTATCACTTTTAATAATCATTACATCGACGCCACCATCTACAATTCCGGAGCCTGATGTCGCATCAATCGGTGCAACGCCAGATTGATTCCCAGCAGAGGGTAGCCAATCCGTCCGATAAGCAAAGCTGCCCATTCTTAACGATATACTGTCTTCTTTGTTTACATCGCCTCTTTTTACATTGTATATTTTCAAACTAATTCCCAGGATATCATCGGCTTTCACATCTCCACTATTATAATTCATCCCGTCTGTTAAGATTAAGCCCCCATTAGCTTCATTAACACCAGAAAAAGTTAATATGCCCGATGCCGCAAAAGCTTTGGGTACCAAATGACCAAATACTGGCGAACTGAGAAGAACGATCGCTAGCATTCCCGAAAGCAATTTTCTTTTTGTCGATAGAAATTTTGATGATTTTTCACCCACAATTAAAGCCTCCATTTATATAGATATTAACTTGCATGATCAGACCCTATAAAATAGATTCCAAATATTACATTCATGATTATACTACAGTTATATCGACAAATTATGACTTATATTTATGTTTTTTGCTACTATTTTTCTACTGATTTTTTGTTCATCCCGACCGTAAAATAGTATACGAATAACGTTGATATGATCAGCTTTATTGATCGCATCAGTCGGTTACATATCTTCGCGCTTGCCCCCTACAGTTAAGATATATTTTCAACACGAAAAAAAGCCTCCACCCTGTTCGAAGGGGAGAAAGTGGAGGGTTAAAATGTAGGGAGATTGCAAATTTAACCGTTCATTCTTAATGAAGATAAAATTTCTCGCTACATATCAAGTTATGAGTGTTATAATCTCCATAGTTTTGAATTTCAGAATACAGAAACTCACAGAAGCCGGTGATCGAATGTTTCAGCTCAAGTGGTTATGGCACAATTTGATAGGGGATCGGGTACGGTATATTCTCGCGTTAATTCTCTCGGTAGTAGGCTCATCGCTCACCATTATAAACCCGTATATCGGTCAACGCATTGTCGATACATTTATCGCGGGAGACGATGCGGCGCAAAATCTAACGAACGAGCGAGCGTTGCTGATCGGCCTTTGTTTGGGCATCATTGGATTTTCCTTGTTGCGTACGGGTTTGGCTTATTTTACGACCATCCTGTATGAGCGTGCCTCGCAAAACATGCTGTATCGTGTAAGGATTTACTTGTACAACAAAATTCAAGGTCAAGACATGCACTATTACGATCGCAACCGCACCGGGGACCTCATGACCAAAATGACCGGTGACCTTGATATGGTGCGTCACTCCATGGCATGGATCATTAAGACGATTATTGAATCGCTGACGATTTTCATCGCAGCTATCGTATATTTCTTCTTCATTGATGTTGGTCTGACTTTGTGGTTGCTCATCCTGTCGCCTCCGATTTTTATCGTGGCGTTTATTTTCGCTAGACGCGTACGTCCCATGTATAGCGATCTCCGGGAGAAGCTGTCGCAGCTCAACACCACCACACAGGAAAATATCGCGGGCAATCGTGTCGTCAAGGCATTCGCGCGCGAGGAGTTTGAGGTTCAGAAATTCACCGAGAAAAACATTAATTACTCCAAGGCGAACAAGGCCGCAGCGATGGTATGGCTGGATTATTTTCCTTATCTAGAAATCTTAGCCCAGGCATTCAACGTGATCTTGATGATCGTGGGAGGCCTGCTCGTCATGAACGGACGACTCACCTTCGGGGAATTCTCCGCCTTCACCGCGCTTATCTGGGGTCTCTCTAATCCGATGCGCAACATCGGTATCATCATTAATGACCTTCAGCGATTTATGGCAAGTCTTAGCAAAATTATTGAAGTCTACTACGCCCATCCAGACATCGTCAATGAGCACAAGCCTGTCGTTAAACGGCGTTATAACGGACTCATTCAATTCGATCATGTTAGCTTCAAGTACGACAACGTGACGGTGTTGGAAGACATCAGCTTCACGGTCGAGCCCGGCAAGACCATCGCCATCATGGGTGCAACTGGATCGGGCAAAACGACGCTCATCAATCTGATTCCGCGCTTCTATGACGTGGCGAAGGGGCGCGTTCTCGTAGACGGTACCGACGTGCGCAAGCTGGAGCTCGATGAGCTGCGTGGTAATATCGGCGTTGCGACGCAGGATGTCCTGCTGTTCTCCGAGACGATTGACGGCAACATCGCTTACGGCAATCCTGATTTGCCGGAGGAGGACGTCATGAAGTTCGCCACACTCTCTGCCGCCCACGACTTTATCCGTAAAATGCCGGACGGTTATGATACCGTTGTCGGCGAACGCGGCGTCGGCCTATCCGGCGGGCAGAAGCAGCGCATCGCTTTAGCTCGAGCTATGGCTGTGCAGCCTCCTATCTTGATTCTCGATGATACGACTTCGGCCGTCGATTTAGAGACGGAGGAGCATATCCAGAAGAGCCTTCGGGATCTGGATTATTCGTGCACCAAAATCATTATCGCCCAGCGCGTGTCCACGACGGCACAGGCTGACCGTATCCTCATTCTGGACAACGGCCGCATAATTGAAGAAGGTAGCCACGCCGAGCTCTTGGCGAAACAAGGCTATTATTACGAAGTATTCAAGCTGCAGACCGAAGGCATTGGAAGGCAGGCGAACGCGCATGGCTAGAAATAAATTCGACATCGACGAGAATCTGGAGTCTCCGTTCAACATCCGACACTTCAGGCGCGCGCTTGTTTACATTAAGAAGCAGCAAAAACCGATGATCATCGCGTTCATACTAAGCGCACTCTCAGCGGGCATCGCGCTTTCTGCGCCTCTCATCATACAGCATGTTGTCGACGTGACGATTCCTGCGAAGGACAACATGAAGTTGATTGGATGGTCAGCACTTATGCTGGCTACTATCGTCATAAGCGTCATCCTTGCTACGATACGATCGCGTATCATGACCCGTGTCGGACAAGATATCATTTTCGAAATCCGCACGGATTTGTTTAAACACTTACAGCAGCTGCCATTCCAATACTATGACGATCGACCGCAGGGCAAGATACTCATCCGGGTCGTCAATTACGTCAACTCCGTTTCGGACGTACTGTCCAACGGTATCATCAACTTTATTCTCGAGATCATGAACTTACTCTTCATAGCCGCATTTATGTTCGCCGTCAATGCCAAGCTATCGTTCGTCATTCTCGCAGGACTTCCTGTGTTCGCCGCCGTCATGCTACTTCTCAAAACCAAGCAGCGCCGGGCATGGCAGGCGGTATCCAACAAAAGCTCCAACCTGAACGCTTATACGCAGGAAAGTATCAGCGGCATTCGCGTCACGCAAATCTTCACTCGCGAGAAGCATAACGAAAGCATCTTCACCCGACTATCCACCAACTACCGCAAAGAGTGGATGCGGACGATGTACCTTAACTTTCTAATCCCGTTCTCGGTAGACAACCTGGCGACGATCGTCACCACGTCCATCTACCTCGTCGGTTTGCTAATGATGGGACCGGAGGAAGCTACCTTCGGCGTCATTCTTGCAATGAGCAGCTACGCTGCGCGTTTCTGGCAGCCAATTCTCAACCTTTCGAACATATACAATAGCTTTATTAACGCAGTCGCCTATCTGGAACGTATATTTGAGACACTTGATGAGCCGGTTACCGTCAGCGACATTCCTAAAGCAAAGGAACTCCCACCTATCCAAGGCCGTGTAACCTTCGACGATGTGACCTTCGCTTACGAACCTGGCCACAACATTCTGGAGAACCTGACAATGGACGTCAAGGCAGGCGAGAGCATTGCCCTTGTTGGTCCCACCGGTGCAGGCAAGACGACGGTCGTCAACTTGATCTCCCGCTTTTATAACGTCTCAAGCGGTAATATTCTCATCGATGGCCATGATATTTCGGAAATGAAGCTCAAGTCATTGCGAAGCCAAATGGGGATTATGCTGCAGGATAGCTTTATCTTCTCCGGCACGATCCTTGACAATATTCGCTACGGCAAGCTCGATGCCACCGAGGAAGAGATTATTGCCGCTGCTAAAACCGTGTGCGCCGACGAGTTCATTCGCGAGTTCGAGAACGGCTATAAGACAGAAGTCAATGAGCGCGGTTCGAAGCTTTCCCAAGGACAGCGGCAATTAATCTCGTTCGCCCGCACGCTCCTGGCCAACCCGCGCATACTCATTCTTGATGAGGCTACTTCGTCCATCGATGCGCAGACCGAGCGCCTGCTTCAAAAAGGCTTGAACGAATTGCTTAAGGGACGAACCTCGTTCATCATCGCGCATCGTCTCTCCACAGTTAAAAATTGCGACCGTATCATGTACGTTTCCGACAAAGGAATCGCCGAATCTGGCTCGCACGATGAGCTCATGGCGCAACGCGGTCGGTACTACAAGCTACACTCCGCCCAGAAAATGGAGGCTTAAGCCTCTAGAGCGTTAAAAAAGCCCCCGATCTCGAGTCGAGATCGGGGGCTTCTTTGCAGGTAACAGCAAGTAAATCCATTTAAGACCGCTGAAACAGCTCAAAATCTATAAATTATAGCTATTGCTCCAGTTCACGCGACCAGAGGCGCTGTAACCATGAAATGTATGGCTATTTCTCCAACTAACCCGACCAAAGTCGCAATAACCATAATATGTATAGCTATTTCTCCAATTCACGCGATCAGAGACGCTGTAACCATAATATGTATAGTTATTGCTCCAATCAACGCTGCCAAAGTCGCAATAACCATAATAAGTATGGCTATTGCTCCAACCAACCCGACCAAAGGCGCTGTAACCATAGAATGTATAGCTATTGCTCCAAACCACGCTATTGAAGTCGCAGTAACCATAAACCAGCTATTGCTCCCTATTTCTCTTTATCATCGAAAAGTCGTCTCGGTTCTGTCATCACACAAAGCACATTACTATTTTAGTTATCAGACCCGAGGAGTCCAACAATTGATTATTCATATGTATGCATTGAAAAACTCTATAACCGTGCAAGACGGATTAATGCTACACTAACAGCACACAAAGTGCATAGGCTGCATTTTCAAAACCGACTTAACCTATAAGTTTTGTATATACGAATAATCGGAGGAGATCATATGTCTCAAAAGAAACAACTAAAGCTAGGAGCAATATTGCATGGTGTTGGAGGTAGTCATACAGACTGGCAGCACCCAGATGTATTGCCGGATGCAAGTGTAAACATCGATTTTTACAAGAAACAAGTGCAAAAAGCCGAAGAGGGAAAGTTCGACCTTGCTTTCATAGCGGACGGGCTATATATTACTGAAAAATCTCTGCCCCATTTTCTAAATCGCTTCGAGCCTCTCACGATATTATCAGCTCTAAGTGCGGTAACATCCAATATCGGTCTTGTAGGCACTCTTTCGACTTCATATTGCGAGCCTTTTAATGTTGCTAGGCAGTTTGGCTCTTTAGACAACATTAGCAGGGGTAGGGCTGGCTGGAATGTAGTGACTTCATATATGGAAGGATCCGCTGCCAATTATGGCAAGGAGAATCATATTGAACGCGAAGAAAGATATAAAGTGGCACAGGAGTATTTGGATGTCGTTCGTGGTCTTTGGGATTCGTGGGAGGATGATGCATTTGTCCGTGATAAGAAAAGCGGTCAATTTTTTGATCCTGAAAAGTTGCATTCCTTAAACCATAAGGGCAAGTATTTTTCCGTCCGTGGCCCGCTTAATATCGCACGCTCCAAGCAGGGGCATCCTGTTATTTTCCAGGCAGGGTCTTCAGAAGACGGACGTGAGCTCGCGGCTAAGGAAGCTGACGCTGTGTTCACTGGCCTTGAGTCGATTGAGGATGCAAAGGCATTTTATGCTGACATTAAGGCACGGGCTGTCAAGCACGGTCGCTCCCCGGATGAGATCAAAATATTTCCGGCAATCGGACCGATTGTTGGAAGCACGATTGAAGAAACGGAGCGCAAGTATCAGGAGGTAGCAAGCCTCGTGACCGTTGAGAAGGCGCTGGATTATTTGGGACGATACTTTAACCACCATGATTTGTCTCAATATCCCGTTGATGCGTTATTTGAAGATCTGGACATCTATAATTGGCCGAGCATTCGCAGTGGAAATGACGTTATTAAGCAGCAAGCCAAGGAGGAGCGCTTGACACTACGCGAGGTTGCATTACGTGTTGCAACGCCGCGCTCCGGCTTTATCGGTACGCCGGAGCGCATCGCTGATCTTATTGAGCAGTGGCTCAATGAGGATGCGGCTGACGGTTTTATCGTCGGAGCGGCTGTACCAAGCGGGCTCGATGATTTCGTGGATTATGTCGTTCCTATCTTGCAGGCAAGAGGCATCTACCGGACTGAATATGAATCCGACACCCTTCGGGGTAATCTAGGCGTGCCGGTTCCGGTGAATCGGTATACGAAAGCAAGAGCTTTGCAGCAATAAGGGTAAATGTGTGTGGCCTAGCGCCTGTATTGGAGAGCTTAATAGCCTCCTTGCAGAGCGCTAGGCCTTTTCTTTATGGCGTGGTATAGCGTGCATGAAACTGATTTCTGATGCTGCTGCACGCCTTTCGATCTTCCATTTGCAGCGTCCATCCGATAGTTACATATAAGAGAAAAACGGTGTGAGCTAGTAACAGAATCAGAATAGCGCACTGCGCTTAAAATTGCCTATTTGCTATACTTACTAGTTCCGCCACGAGTGCCGGCTGTTCACCGCGCAAGGTGACAATATTGGTCTGAAGTGCTGTTCCTGCAACCTCGGGGATCGTAATTTCATACAACCTGCCGGCAGCCACTTCCTCCCGAACCGTCATGCCTGGCAAAAACCCGATGCAGGCTTTACGCAAAATTAATTTTTTTGCCGTCTCCAGATTATCGACAAAAAACTGAATATTGGGCGCGAACTCCTGCTTTTCAAAAAAGTGATGAATTTCCTTCCAATCAAGTGCCCCGCACTCGAAAAAGACAAGCGGCTGCTCGGAAATAGCTTCCACGGTTACTTTTTCCTGATCGATAAAGGGGTGACCGTCATAAACGTAAAGTCTGATTGGATCGACATAATATTTGACCGACTGGATATTGGGATGGGTTACATTGCGCACGAAGCCAACGTCCAGCTCTCGATCAAGCAGCTTCTTCATAATTTCATCCGTGCTCCCTGTTATAATGCGAAAGCTAACATCGGGATGCTCTTGCTGCATGCGGGAAAGCACATCGGAAATAACGTAATTCGCTACAGAAACTGTACAACCGATATTGATAGACTCCATAAGCAACGTGTTCGGCTGTAATTGCTGCTTGCTTTTTTGATAGATACGCAGCAACTGCTCCGCATAAGGCAAAAATTTCTTCCCCTGCTCTGTCAATGTCACCTGCTTACCAACCCGGTCAAACAGTTTGCAATTCAATTCGCGTTCAAGCGACTGGATGCGAGCCGTTACCGACGGCTGGGACAAGTACAGCACGTTGGCCGCTTTGTTAAAGCTACCATAGTGGATCACATATACAAAAGCCTCCACATGATCAATATTCATTTAAATACCCTCTAATCATATAGAAATAATGTATTATATAATTATTGCTTACTTTTTCCCTTAAGTCAATTGATCCTAAGGCTTGGTATAACTAGGTAAACAAACTAACCAGTTGGTTGGAGCAATAGCTATACTTTCTATGGTTACTGCGTCTCTGGTAGGGTGAATTGGCGCAATAGCTATACTTTCTATGGTTACTGCGTCTTTGGCCGCGTGAATTGGAGCAATAGCTATACTTTCTATGGTTACTGCGTTTTTAGTCGCGTGGATTGGAGCAATAGCTATACTTTCTATGGTTACTGCGACTATGGTAGGGTTGGTTGGCGCAATAGCTATACATATTATGGTTACTGCGCCTTTGGTAGGGGTGGTTAGAGCAATAGCTATACTTTCTATGGTTACTGCGTCTTTGGCCGCGTGAATTGGCGCAATAGCTATACTTTCTATGGTTACTGCGTCTTTAGTCGCGTGAATTGGCACAATAGCTATACATATTATGGTTACTGCGACTTTGGTAGAGTTGGTCGGGGGATTTGGAATAACACAGGAAACCAAGATACCCATCCCCCAAAAAAACGAGGATGGGTATCTTGGTTAGAGGGCTCTCCCTCTCCTTTTGTATGTTCCAATCTCAAGAGCTAGGCATGCAGCAGGCTTGTTGTCTGTAGATCCAGCTTGTAGCATTTAACCAGAATACCTACTTTGTAAGTTTCGTACTCTGGGACACGAACAAATCCAAGCTGTTCATACAGGCGCACGGCATCAGCCATCATATCTGATGTATTGAGATATAGAAAGTCCTTGCCCTCGGCGGCAGAAACACGAGCGCACTCCTGAATCAGCGCGGTGGCAACACCTTTCCCTCTGGCAGACGGCCGCACTGCAAGCAATCGAACAAAAGGCGCACCTGCCCGGCCGTTCTCCACATCTTCTGCCGTCAGTGATGGACCATATAGAAATACGCTACCGACAATTTGTTCCTCAGAGACGGCAAGGAACTTGCGCCAAGCGCCGGATTCTCGGGCTTGACGAAGAATGTCGTCTCTGTAGCCTGTCCAATGCTCCTGCGATAGAAATTGTGAATATTGCCCATAAGCATCCAGCAGCACGTCCTCGATCTCCTGAAGATCGCCTGCCTCTGTCTCGCGAATATATATTCCTTCTGTTCCCATGAGATCTCCCCACTCTAGCATTAGTCTGTTTCCGCAGTTGCCGGTTAGTCTGAAGTGTGCAGACCCCGTACAG
Organism: Cohnella abietis; assembly: GCF_004295585.1. Taxonomy (NCBI): domain Bacteria; kingdom Bacillati; phylum Bacillota; class Bacilli; order Caryophanales; family Paenibacillaceae; genus Cohnella; species Cohnella abietis. The sequence continues at coordinate 5,541,848 of NZ_AP019400.1, forward strand.
CATCCTTATTCCGTTTGATTTGAGCCAGATGCCCAATCGCATGATTGATGAAGGCCTGAACAACATCAGCTACACTCACGACCTGGCCTTTGAAATTCAGCCCGCTTTTTTGCCAATCGGCTGCATCCAGACGTGAAAACAAGCGATGGTTATAGATCAATAGTTGCCGGAAAAAGAACAGCAGCTCAGATACCTCAGCCGCATTGGCATGCTGACCGCTCACCCAATCGTCCTGACTGAAGGCAGGCAGCGCGGCCGTTGAGTTAGCGAGCAGCTCTCGAATGCGGAACGTTACGACAATATTATGATCGGTCAAATGGGTCAGCACCTCCAGCACGCTCCATTTGTCCGGCGCGGGCTTCCAATGCAGTTGCTCGTCGGTCAGCCCTTCTATCTCTTCTACTAGTAGATCGTGTACTGCCAAATAGGCTTGCAAGTCGATCGGTGTAACGCTCATCCCCTATTCCCCCTCTACTGATGCTTCTACTGCAGCCGAATAACGATTTTGCGGAATAGACAATCCTAGATTGCCACGCAGCGTGTCCGACTCATACTCCTGACGAAAGATGCCTCTCTCCTGCAAGAGCGGTACCACCTGCTCTATAAACGCATCATAGAAGCTCGGCAGCATACCGCGAATAACAAATCCATCCGCTGCCTCCTCTCGATACCACTGTTCGATTAGGTTGGCGACATGCTCCGGAGTGCCCACAAACGGCGTACGCGGAGTAGCCAGCTCAAGCGCTAGCTGTCGTAGCGTCAAGCCACCCTCTTGAGCTCTACGTTTAATAAGGTTAGTCGTGCTTTGGAAGCTATCCTTTCCAAGCTCGCCCAAATCAGGAAACGGTTCATCCAATGGATACTGACTAAAATCATGGTGCTCAAAAAAGCGACCAAGATGCTCCAGCGCATGATCAATGCTTGCGAGGCTTGCTACCTCCTGATATTTGGCCTCAGCCTCCTCAGCCGTTTGTCCAATAATTGGAGCGATACCCGGAGCTATGACAATATCATCGGGCGAGCGGCCATACTTGACTGCCCGTTCCTTAACGTCCTTATAGAACGCCTTGGCATCCTCTAAGCTCCCCTGTGCCGTAAACACCGCATCCGCACTTCTGGCTGCCAGCTCCTTGCCACTATCAGAGGAGCCAGCTTGGAATATAACTGGTTCTCCTTGTTTTGAACGTGCGATATTGAGTGGCCCCTGAACCTTGAAATAGGCTCCTTCGTGATTGAGATGATGCATTTTGTCAGGGTTAAAAAAGACCCCCGACGGCTTGTCGTGCACGAACGCGTCATCCTCCCAAGAGCTCCATAGCCCCCGAACCACACCAAGATGCTCGTCCGCTATGGCATAGCGCTCCGAATGGCTGGGATGCTTGCGGTTGTTATGATTTTTCTCCGATCCTGCAAGTGGAGAGGTGACGACATTCCATCCCGCCCTGCCGTTGCTGATCAGATCCAATGAGCCGAATTGTCTGGCAACAGTGAACGGCTCGCTGTAGGTAGTAGACAATGTGCCGACTAGCCCGATGCGCGAGGTGATGCCGGCAAGCGCCGATAAAATCGTAATCGGCTCAAAACGATTCAGAAAATGAGGGATGGATTGTTCCGTAATATACAGCCCATCAGCGATAAATACAAAATCGAATTTGCTCCGTTCGGCAGCAAGTACCTGCCTCTTATAAAACTCAAGGCTCACGCTAGCGTCCGGCGGAACCTCCGGATGCCGCCATGCACCGACGTTGCCGCTAATGCCATGAAGCATTGCGCCGAGCTTCAACTGTTTATGCGCTCCCATGCACGGTCACCTCACTATCCTTTTACTTGCGCTTCTAAGGCGCTTGAATCTTCTATTCCTGATGCAGCTTCATAAAGCAACTCGAATGAACGGAACCGTTTCTCCACATCCGCAGTAAGATTGCTAGCAATAAAGCCGTCTATATTGAATGTCTCCTTCAGCTCCAGCAATTGACGACGTACAGAAGAGACAGTACCGTGCACGACATTGGATTTCTTAACCTCTTTAGTGTAGGCTTTCCCGGACTGCTTGATAAACAGCTCCGCTTGCTCAAGTGACGTGACGTTGACCGTCTGCCCATCCTCAAAGGTAATTCGAACATTAACACCCTCACCTGCCAGCTCCACAGCCTCCTCCTCGGTAGGTGCAACTACGACAGCTATGCCGAGCAGCGCCTCCGGCTGCCTGCCACGTACAGCTTGAAATTGTGCACGATAGGCAGAAAAAGCGGCAGCAGCAACTTCAGGATTATTGTGAATAGACAAGGCATACACATAGCGGTAGCCCAAGCTCGCCGCCAGCTCCGCGCTTGCCACGCTTGTACCTAGCACATAAACTTCTGCCGCCTCAGCTGGCAGCGGATTCGCTTGTAGACCAGCCAGCGGATGCTCTTCTCCTGCGGGACCGTGCAAAAAAACATCCAGCTCAGCGAGCTTCTCCTCCAGCGGCTGCTGCTCCCCACCTACCTGCAGTGCCTTCGTCGTAAGCGGCATTCCGCCCGGTGCCCGACCAACACCCAGATCTACCCTGCCTGGGGCAAGCGTTGCTAGAAGATTGAAATTTTCCGCAACCTTGTACGGGCTGTAATGCTGAAGCATGACGCCGCCGGACCCGATTCGAATTGTTGAAGTCTGTGCAAGTAGATAAGCAGCCAACACTTCAGGGGAAGGCCCCGCGCTGAAAGGAGTACCATGATGCTCAGCTATCCAGAAGCGCTCATACCCGAGCCGTTCGCCAAGCTGCGCAAGCTTTATCGTATACTGCAGTGCTTCCTGAGTCGACAGCCCTGGAAAAACAACACTTTGATCTAAAATACCAAGCCGTAAAGCCATTGATATCACTCCTTTTTATCTAAATGGAATATTCCACCTGACGAAAACGATTTAAAAACTGCTTAGTCCGCTCTTCCCTCGGCGAGACAAATAACTCCTGGGGACTGCCCTCCTCGACGATTTGGCCATCCTCCATAAAAATGACATGGTTGGCTACCTCTTGGGCAAAAGCAAGCTCATGGGTAACGATTACCATCGTAATGCCTTCCTGAGCAATCTGGCGGATGACAGCCAACACCTCTCCTACCAGCTCGGGATCAAGCGCGGATGTTGGCTCATCGAACAAGATAGCCTCGGGATTAATTGCAAGGGCGCGAGCTATACCTACTCGCTGCTGCTGACCGCCGGACAGCCGGCTGGGATACGCATCGAGCTTGTCCCCAAGTCCTACTCTCTCAAGCAGAGCAACGCTTCGCTCCCTCGCCTCCGCCTTCGGGAGCTTTTTTACAACAACTAGACACTCCATCACATTCTCCAACGCCGTCTTGTGACGAAATAGATTATATTGCTGAAATACCATTGCCGTACGCTGCCGCAGGTTGTGAATGTCCCGCTTGCTAGCCTTCGCACAATTAACCGCCGCATCGCCAATGGTAATTAGACCTGCCTCTGGTCGTTCCAGATAGTTGAGGCAGCGCAGTAAAGTCGTCTTCCCAGAGCCGCTTGGCCCGATAATCGCCACTACATCGCCCTTTTGCACATTAAGATTGATACCTCGCAAAATATGCTGCTTGCCAAACGATTTTTCCAATTGCTGAACAGCTATCATGAGACACCCCCTCTGGCATATACTTGAATTCTTTTTTCAAGTACCGACGCCAATTTCTCAATACAAATAGTTAAACCCCAGAAGAGTAGAGCTGCTGCTATATAAGCCTCTAGGTACTTCCAGTTATTAGAAGCGATGATCTGCGCTTTTGCATTAATATCTACAACTGAAACGGCAAAGGCAAGCGTCGAGCCGTGCATCAGCCCAATAAAGGCATTGCCAAGATTAGGCACAGACGTGGCAAGCGCCTGGGGCAGCACGATTCGCCGAATCACTTGCAGTCTGTTCATCCCGATTGAAAGACCCGCTTCCGTCTGTCCCTTGTCAACCGCAAGCAGACCTGAACGTACCACCTCGGACAAGTAGGCCCCAGCTGTAATAGAGAAGGCGATATAGGCAAAACCAATCATCGGAATGTCTATGGCAGTGAACGACCAGTGGTAGTGAGCTGCCAGTTGATCAACAATTAACGGGAGACCAAAATAGACGAGCAGCAGATGAGTGAGTGTTGGAGTCCCCCGGATAAAGCTGACATAGGCAGCTGATAGCTGACTGACTACCGGCACGTTATGAACACGGGCAAAGGCCGTCAGCGTACCAATCAGCAGCCCGAAAACCATTGACACTGTCGTAATCAGAATGGTGTTCGGTAATGCAGGCAGCAGCTTCACAAACGCCGTCCAAATAAATGCCAAATCAATGGACATTTTCTGCCCCCCCTTTCGCTAGCTGACCGCGCCTCTTGCTAAGTAACCTACCGATAACTCCCCTGCGGTTAATCACATCATCCGGTAACTCATGTCTGAGCAGTCTGAGCTCCGCGCGCCTAAATAGCTTTTCAAGAACAAGACTGATCAAATAATAAATAATAGCCAGTGCTATATAGGTTTCCATAAACCGCTGGGACATCAACGGCAAAGTCTGTGCCTTGCCTGATAATTCCATGACGCCGAGAGTAAAGGCCAGCGAGGTATCTTTCAAGGTCGCAATGACTAGATTACCGAGTATGGGCATCGCGATGGCCAGTGCTTGTGGGAAAACGATACGGAAAAAAGCCTGCCGCCCCGTCATTCCAAGCGCATAACCCGCCTCTACCTGTCCGCGATCAACCGCACTTACTGCTGCTCGTATTCCTTCCGACACAAACGCGGCATTATGCAAACCATAGGCGATAATGACAAACACAAGGGCAGGCGCCCTTGTGACATCAGCTCCCACAAGCTTCAACAGCTCGGGTAACAAATAATAAATTAGAAACAGCTGGATTAGAATCGGCGTTCCTCGGAAAAAGGAAGCATAGAGCTGTGACACCCGCTGCAGCACTGGAATGCTGTACAGCCTCGGAAGAGCGACTATAAAGCCTGCCACCAGACCAAGCGCAACTGAACAAACAACGATAACCAGCGAGATGCGGACGAAAGGCAGCAATTTGATGAAATAATCCAGGACAAAATGAAAATCAAGTGATTGATACATCAAGCCGCCCTCCCTTCACCGACAGTCTATTTAACCGTAGCATCAAAACCAAGCCACTTATTACTCAAAGCCGTCAATGTACCGTCAGCACGCAATTCTTTCAGCACGCCATCGATAGCATCGGCCAATGTTTTGGAATCTGGATCATCCTTGCGGAATACGTACTGAATGTCTGAGGAGGTCAGTGGCTCGCCTACCGACTTCAACAGGCCTTTCGGATCGACAATGCCTAGCGTAAAGTCAGGAGCAATGAAGAAATCCGCTCTGCCAGAGGAAATCTGTGTAAGCATATCGTTGGCTGCACCGCTTTGATAAACAATTTTGATCGCGTTATCGTGTTCTTTGTTGTAGTTCTCCAGCATTGTCGCCGCAGCGCTGTTAGCCGTTACAATTGCCTTCTTGTCCTTCAAATCGGCTAGAGACTTAATGGGTTCATTATTATCCTTGGACACGATAATTTTGCTTTTCCAATATGCGTAAGGCAATTCATTGAACAAATACTCAGCTTCACGCTCAGGGTTTTTCTCAAGCTGATGGGCAATCAAATCCACTTTGTTCGTCTTAAGGCTTAGGAACAGATTAGTCAAATCCGAAGTTGTGAATTCAAATTCATACTGCGGAAGCCTCTTGTCGATTTCCTTCAGCAGTTCAATATCAAATCCCGCCAGCTCACCCTTATCATCTAGGAAAAATACTTGTGGGAACTTCGTACCTGTACCCACTACGATTTTCTTTACACTATCACCCTTGCTTCCCTCTGAATTACTTTTACCGCAGGCGGACAGCACTACTGCCAACATAGTAACAACCAATAAGGACAACATAATCTTTCTCATTCCAATAAACCCCTTCGCTGAAACGCAGCTCTTAATTCCTATAAACATACTAGGTTTTATCAAGATACCCCTTTACAGGCTAAAAGTAAATGGTTAGCCCAATAGAGTAGTTCTATTCTCTCATTGGATTTCTCTATCAGTACAAAATGGGAGTTTGTTTTACTGATCGAATACGAAAAAGCAGACCAGTCCAAGTTCCAGACAGATCTGCTTTTTTTGTAATATGGATTAGTTCAGGCTCTCTAATAGAGTTTTAACTTTAGGGTCGAGGTTCAAAGCATTCAGAAGTACTGTTAGAGCTTCTGCGCGTGTAGCTTTTCCTTTAGGATCGAAGGTGCCATTACTCTTGCCGCTAATAATACCGGCTTCAGCTGCCTTCTGGATTTCGTCAGCTGCATAAGGGCTTGAGGCATCCAGATCAGTGAATTTCCCTTTGGACGAATCTTTATTCAACTTATCCAGGTTCAAAATGCGGGAAAGAATGATGACAATTTCTTCGCGGCTAATCGATTTGTCCGGTTTAAAGGTCCCATCGCCATAGCCGCCGATCACCCCTAAGCCTGCAAGCTTTTCAATTGCTTCCTTAGCCCAGTGATTGCCCACATCATTCAGCACAATGGAATTATTGACATCACTGATACCGAATACTCGAGTGATGAGCACAGCGAATTCAGCACGTGTAATATTACCATTAGGCTTAAATTTCCCTTGTCCGTAGCCTTCAATGATGTGCAGGTTCACAAACGTATCGATAGTCTTCTCAGCCCAGTGTCCTTTAGTATCATCAGATTCAACCTTAACTGTCGAATTTTTACCTTCAGTAACCTTGGATTCGATAAAATCAACTAAGCTGCTTAAATTAATCACGTCGCTCCGATATACATCAACCGACGGTTGAGGTTCCGGATGAGGTTCCGGTATAGACGGAGATGTCGGTACAGACGGAGATGTCGGCGCCTCTACACTGTTATTTCCGCCGGAGTAAGTAAAATTCGCCGTTAAGGAAACGTTAGCATCCGGAACTGTAAATATAGTGGATACGCTGTTTGCATTTGCGAACGTTCCCCCATTTGAAGTCCAACCAATGAATGAATAATTGCTGTTTGCAGATGCTGCCAATGTGATTGTTTCCCCAACTCCAAAACTTCCGCTTGTACCCGTGGTAATTGTACCACCTGTTCCTGCTTGTATTGTGACAGTTACTCTTTTTGCCGCTGTCGTCGGGAATACCGCTGTCACGACTCCCGAGTTTGCAGCATGGGTTACGGTTGTTGCTCCAATTACTGTGAAAGAGTTAGCTGACACTCCTGTTAGCGTGTACCCTGTTTTTGACGTCAAAGTAATTGTCGCCGTATACGTTGTGCTCGCGCCAAACGTTCCAGCTGTTGGTTCCCAGCTCACTGTTCCTGTGTATTCATCAGTTGGCGTAATTTCCGTTACCGGTGTCGCACCATTTGCCGGTGCGTTTATACCTGGGATGGCAAAGATACTGATTACGGCATCAACATCCCGATCGGGATCTGCTGCTGTCGCCGGGAATACCGCTGTCACGACTCCCGAGTTGGCAGCATGGGTTACAGTTGTTGCTCCAATTACTGTGAAAGAATTAGCTGACACTCCTGTTAGCGTGTACCCTGCTTTTGACGTCAATAAAACTGTCGCCGTATACGTTGTGCTCGCGCCAAATGTTCCAGCTGTTGGCTCCCAGCTCACTGTTCCTGTATATTGTTCTGTTTCCGTAATTGCTGTTACCGGTGTCGCACCATTTGCCGGTGCGTTTATACCTGGGATGGCAAAGATACTGATTACGGCATCAACATCCGGATCGGGATCTGCTGCTGTCGCCGGGAATACTGCTGTTACGACTCCTGAGTTTTCAGCATGGGCTACGGTTGTTGCTCCAATTACTGTGAAAGAGTTAGCTAACACTCCTGCTAATGTATACCCTGGTTTGGCCGTCAACGTAATTGTTGCCGTATACGTTGTGCTTGCCCCAAAAGTACCAGCTGTTGGCTCCCAGCTCACTGTTCCTGTGTATTCATCAGTTGGCGTAATTTCCGTTACCGGTGTCGCGCCATTTGCCGGTGCGGTTACACCTGGGATAGCGGAAATACTGATCACGTTGGCTTCTGTTACCGGGAAAACAGCTGTTACAACTCCCGAGTTGGCAGCATGGGTTACGGTTGTTGCTCCAATTACTGTGAAAGAATTAGCTAACACTCCTGCTAATGTGTACCCTGGTTTGGCCGTCAATGTAATTGTCGCCGTATACGTTGTGCTCGCGCCAAACGCACCAGCTGTTGGCTCCCAGCTCACTGTTCCTGTGTATTCATCAGTTGGCGTAATTTCCGTTACCGGTGTCTCGCCCTTTACTGGTGCGGTTACACCTGGGATAGCGGAGATACTGATTACAGCTGGATTGGCTGCTGTCGCCGGAAATACTGCTGTTACAATTCCCGAGTTGGCAGCATGAGCCACTGTTGTTGCTCCAATTACTGTGAAAGAGTTAGCTGACACTCCTGTTAATGTGTATCCTGGTTTGGCCGTCAATGTAATTGTCGCCGTATACGTTGTGCTCGCGCCAAACGTACCAGCTGTTGGCTCCCATCTAACCGTCCCTGTGTATTCATCAGTTGGCGTAATTTCCGTTACCGGTGTCTCACCATTTACTGGTGAGGTTACACCTGGGATAGCGGAAATACTGATCACGTTGGCTTCTGTCGCCGGGAATACTGCTGTTACAACTCCCGAGTTGGCAGCATGGGTTACGTTTGTTGCTCCAATTACTGTGAAAGAGTTAGCTAACACTCCTGCTAATGTGTACCCTGCTTTTGCCGTCAATGTAATTGTCGCCGTATACGTTGTGCTCGCGCCAAACGTTCCAGCTGTTGGCTCCCAGCTCACTGTTCCTGTATATTGTTCTGTTCCCGTGATTGCCGTTACTGGTGTCGCACCCTTTACTAGTGCGGTTACACCTGGGATGGCTGTTATATTGATTGCAGTATCCGGAACTGCTCGTGTCTCCGGGAACACAGCCGTTACTATTCCCGTGTTAATAGAATTTGTTACGGTTGTTGCTCCGCTTACCGTGAAAGAGTTAGCTGATACGCCATTAAACGTATAGCCTGGTTTTGCAGTCAATGCAATTCTCGCCGTATACTTTGTGCTTGCACCAAAAGTTGCATGTGAGGGGGTCCAGGTTACTGTCCCTGTGTATTGATCCGTTGGCGTGATTACCTTTACTGGTGTACCGCCATTTCCTGGTGCGGTTACACCCAGGATGGCTGCAATATTGACGGTGATCTCCGTTGGTGTTAGAACATCAGAATCACTGCTTTTGGTATCTACCTTACTATTTGCTGTAGTGAGGGGAACAAATATAGCTTTGTATTTATCCGCTTTGGTTGATGGTATTACCGTTAATTGGGATGGGTTTGCTGCGTAGCTGGCAGGGTCAATCCGCGTCGAGCCATTGTACCATTCAACAGTAAAATCTTCTCCATAGACCAATTTGTAGTTACTTTTATTGAATACGTCAGATACGTTCGTAACAGAAAGCGTACTTTTTTCTCCAACGTTGAACTTGATAACTTCTACATCGTCATTATAAATTTTGATCGTTGGCTTAGTAGCAATGGTGCGTGATACTATACCGGAGCTATTAGGATTTACGTTAGTTAATGCCGTTGTCTCAACATGACCATAATAGGTCTTTCCAGCAGCTGTAATTTCAACCTGTCGTGTACCGACAGGAAGGAAAAGATAGATGTACCCGTTATTCAAAATCGAGGTGTTAAGTGTTTTCCCATCATAATTGACGGACACCGCAGTTCCGTTCGCGGGAACTGTAGAAGCATCCACTTTAATTGCTGTAGAATATAAAGTAGTGCCAGCCGCATTCACTGGCTGTCTTCCGTTGAGAAGATAGATCGTATTATTGTTGGTTCCATTTTTATTGTAAATGTTACCCCCATTAACGATGACCGTCGTCTTCAGCAAATTGTCAGCACTATTCGCAGGCGAAGCTTGTCCAAAACCAATCGAATCGTAATTGTTAGCTATAGCACCATTTGGTACTTTCGTAGATATAGTTCCGCCGTTAATAGTAATGTGCGTCGATTTAGCAGGGTAACTGAAACGTACATCGCCGCCGCCGATGGCAGCAGCGCTTCCTTCGTAAGATTCTACTGAAATGACTCCGCCATTAATGACGATTGTCCCCCCTGCTCCACCTTCTCCACCACCTATGGCAGCAGCCTTATTTCCTTTATTTATAAAACTTGCTGAAATTGTTCCGTGATTAATTGTAATCTTCCCCGCTGTTTCCCCATAATTCCCACCGATTGCTGCCGCACCGCTATAGCTACTAACGGTTAAGGAATGTCTATCCGTGTCGTCAATCGTATCAATAGTAAGCTCAGTGCCTTCAGGAACGCTTATTGCAGCTTTTTGGTTTTCTCCATTATAGGAAGACACGGTATTCTTCCCGCTCAAGATTAAGTTAACCTTAGTGCCCTCTCCTAATATTGAAATTGTCGGAATAGAAACATGAGATGTATCGTTTTTCGTAATTGATGTGTCGTGAAGCGTTACATTTTGCTCCACACCACCTTTAATAACAACGGTATAGCTGTTTATAATATTTCCCGTAATAATATAGCCATTCGAATTATAAGCTGCGTTGCTATTGTCAGGCTTCTTACCTATTACAGAGTCTTTGTCGATAATAATGTTCCCTTTTGATATATCTAAAATCGTCTTGTCCACTTCTGCTGCAGCAACCGGGATCGTGAGTGCAAAAAGATTAATCAAAACAGATACTGCAATCGCAAGCTGGAATATTCCAAATTTACGTTGTTTAACTCTACTTTCTTTAGCCATATGAAATTCCCCTTTTCTGTTTGACGAATAAAGGAGTCCTCCAATTGAAGTTCATTTCATTTGGAGGTGTTTTCGAGATGTTTACCATATTCGTCTAATTAGTTACACTTTTTAATTCCGTTAATTCATATCAAATTACTATGAATTATGGGTAAATTAACACAATTGATCGCTTAAATCAATGCATTATTTGCCATATAAGGAATTTACATAGTGGAATATACTAAATACCGCAGAATAAGAGGGAATTAAGAACTTGAGGAAGCCTTGAGGTACTAGGGAATTGAAATTACGGGGGACTCATAACGAATCACCCGCTTCTAGATCAATTCCCATGCGCCTAAGCATCTTCCTTTCCCGGCATTCCGGGCAGCGCTTTGGGTCATTGAACCCTTTCAACTTAAAAAACTCCTGTTCCTCCACCTCAAATACGAACCGCTCTCTGCAATCCCAGCACTTCAATATTTTAGGCTGCAGCACCAGCATGTTCATCTGAAGCGCCATGAGCACCTCTTCTCGTTCACGGGGATATAGAGATGAGCCTTTAGCGACAGATGACTGCTTCAGCATTTCATCTATTGTCATGTTAATAACAGTTGCGACTTTCTTGAAAGCGATTGCGGCCCACATTCGCATATAAGGAACGTACTTCAAATCGCCGCTCTCTTTGATCCGTTCAAGGAAGAGCAGCATCATTTCCCGGTTTCGTTCTTTCAAGTACGTCATATCAATATCCACTTTCCCTTGATCCAACCAGGTATTCCATTCATTCAGGAACGACTCTATTTGAAGAGACCGCGTGATTTTCCAGCCTCTTTCCGTAAATACGAGGAGTGGCAATTTACCGTATATCTCAATGGCAAGGAATTCATGCTTGAGCATCCAATCAATTTTTGTGGTTATTTCGTCCAACGTATTCTTGGCAAAATAGCCATAGCAAGGCGTCTTATCCAACTCCAATCCTATCAACCGCTTGTCCTTGGAGCCTTTTAGAAGTTTTGCCAGCATCGTCCTGCCTCCACGCGCGGAAATCTCGTCGGCTGCATTGAGAATGACGAAGATTTCCTCTTGAGGAAGGGGAAGCTGTTGTTTCTCATCGCGGCGATGAATAGTCATGATTCGATCCACCTTTCTTACCCCTCAACAATATATTTTTCGGAAGCGCTGCGATTCCTCATTGCCGATGGAGGGACCCCATACTTCTTCTTCCAAACTTTCGAGAAGTGCGAGACGTTTTCGAAGCCTGTAGCCATACAGACTTCCGTTATGGATATTCCGGGATGGGTCAATAGCTCCTTAGCCTTCTCTAACCGGCGATTACGAATCCATTGAATGGCAGGCTCATTATAAATCTTCCGAAATTCCCTTTTGAAGGTCGATAAGCTTCTGCCAGACAAATAGGCCAGATCCTGAAGCGATATCGGGTTTAGCAGATTCTTTTCCACTACCTCCACAATGCTTGTGCGACGTTGCTGCCTCAGCTGCAAAATTTGGTTCAATAACCCTTTGTCCGCATCCAATATATCAAATAAAAGCTCTAGCATTTTCAGTTTAATTAATTCGTCTTGAATGCCCTCCGGCTCGTCAAAATAGGGCTTAAGTGATGCAATATAGCTTAACAGGCGCTCGTTCACCGAATGAACGGCAACTGGAACAGGCGATACAGACTCGGAAGAAGGAAGACTGGATATCTTCATAAACTCATGAAGCAATTCATCCTTCAGAAAGAACATCATATAATCCAATACACGCCTCGAATCCTCTTCCCCATACTTCTTATACTCAATGACAATCCCTTTATGTAAAAGCACCATTTCGTTTTTCCTTACCGTATATTCCTGATCACCGTATCTGACAATGTAGACCCCTTCCAGAACAGCTAAAAGAACATGATCCTGCAGATACATCCTTCCGGTCTGGATATCGGAATAAGCACATGCCCCCATAACCGACAATCCTTTCATCTTCAGCATGCCAACACCGGATAGACCCTGAGGCATTTTCACAGCCTTGCTAATTACGGACCCCATTCGTCTCACTCCTTATCTGAGTAAAAGATAACATGAAGTCACCATGGCAATCCAATAGGGAATTTCTGGAGTCAGTTTGAATGAGCCAAATTGACAAACAGAATGAGCTTCACAACAAAGCTTTAATAAGTCGGCTCCGGTATCATGATGATAGAAGTGATGCAAAATATATGTTGAAAAACAGATACAAACAATATAAACAAAAAGGTGAGGATAACATGGAAAATGTAAATAAACTATCTCTTGAAGAAATTGCTGACCGTTATGCAATACGCGATCTCGTTGATGCATATGCATTTTGTGCAGATACGCGGGATGCTGAAGGTCAAATGGCATTATTTACTGAAGATACTCTTTTTAGAGTATTTATGGATGAAAGTCAGGAAGAACCAACCCAAGTCGTTAATAACAGAAATGATTTAGCACCCATTTTTGAAAACTTAAATACGTATAACTCCACCATGCACTTTAATGGTCAAAGTAAAGTAACTTTATCTGGTGATACTGCAGTTGGGACAACCTATTGCTTTGCTCATCATTTAACCATTGATGGCGATGCCCAAAAATTAATGGTCGCATCTATACGGTATTACGACAAATTCGTAAAAATTGATAATAAGTGGTATTTCAAAGAAAGAGATCTCAAGGTTGCATGGGTTGAAACTAAACCTCAACATAGCTAAAAAGCTAGTGTTACCATTTTGCCCTGAAGCTTAAATTTTTATTGGATTCATCATTTGGTTTGCCACAAAAATATCAAAACACCTATCAACACTGGACTCTCGTTGCCCAGTATTGATAGGTGTTTTATTTGTTAACAGGGAAGACTTTTTAGTTTCTCAAAATTCTAATGCTATAACAAAAAAGAGATTGTGAATGAGAATTATTATCAGTAATATGTAGGGAGAAGTCAATCAAGAATCGGCAACAGGTGGTGACGGAATGAAGATAAACGAGCATATGCTAATTTGGACATCTGCCTCTGTTAAACTAATGGATGTCAGACATGCAACAATGACCAGTGGCGACGAACCTCTGGCTTATCGACTGCCCGCTAACGGGTTTCTTTTTGCTATTCGCGGGTCAGCACAGATTACGCTTGATAACGTGGAGTATGTCGTGAACAGTATGTTTGTGCTCCATGGCGGCAAGGGAATGAGCCTGAATATTCAGCTCAACCAAGATCGTTTTGAATATTATCTTATCCTGTATAAAGCAGGTTTTCTGCTACCGGCAAGCCCAGAAATTCGCAGCATCTTGGCCGCCGGGAATCCTTTACAGATTCAATACGGCTATGCTCCTTTGTAACCATTGTCGTTGTATGAGCAGCTGGAGCAGATTGCCAAAGAATGGCGCACGCCTGGCGATCTCGAGCGGCTGCATGCGAGGACATTGTTTTATCAATTTATATACGAGCTTATTCGTCAGCTTCGCGAACAGGATGTTCAAATCATTCGGGCAGAACCAGCTGAGCAAGCACTAAAATATTTACACGAACATTATGCTGAGCCTCTGACTCTGGAGTTTCTGGCATCGCTGCTGGATTGTAGCCCCAGCCATCTATCGAGGATATTCAAGCAACGCACGGCCTGCAGTCCCATTGAATATATGATCCGCCTGCGTATCAGCAGAGCCAAAAGCCTGCTTGCCAATACTGAAGCACCTTTGCAGAAAATAGCCTTAAGCATTGGTTATGTAGATGTGTATTATTTTAGCCGTATCTTTAAAAAGCATACCGGGCAGTCTCCTCTTCGCTACCGTGAAACCTGCCATGATCCGATCGTTAAGCAGCATAATCCATTGCTAATGCTAAGATCATCCATTGTTCCTGATAAGCTTAGACGTTATATTAATAAACGCAATGATAATCATTATCAATATACGGATAAAGGGGCTCTTCACTTGATCAGAAATAGAAAACAGTCAACCGCTTTAACTGTGCTGCTTAGTCTTACTCTACTTCTAAGCGCATGCTCAGGAGTAACGAACAATAACATCAACGCAACCGCAAGTTCTGGTTCAACCTCCGACTCAACAGCCAGTGGAAACAATGGACAGGCAGAGACGAACCAGACTACGGCTGCTTCAGCAACTGTAAAGTACACAGGAGCCGATGGAGAAGTCGAGATCCCCAGAAATCCGCAAAGAATCGTCATTTTGACCCATGCCTATGTTGGCTATTTCATGGCGCTTGGCATTAATCCGGTCGGAGCACCAACGATGACAATGGGGAATCCTTTTTATAAAGGGAAGATCGATGGTATGGAGGACATTGGGGCACCGGATGCCTTTTCGAACGAGAAAATTATAACATTAAATCCAGATCTTATCATTGCCCTTAAAGGTACAAAAAATCTGGAAGAAATAAGTAAAATCGCACCAGTCGTAACGATAAATTATGGCGAAAAAAACTATAAAGAGCAATTGCTTGATTTCGGTAAAATGACGAATCGTACAGATGCGGCTCAACAATGGGTGGATAATTGGGAAAAGAAGATAGCTGAATATAAACCTCAGGTTCTACTGGCAGTCGGTGACCAAACGGTATCTGTGTTAAGCCAAACTGGAAAAAGTGTATCCATTTATGGTGAAGGTTACGGACGGGGAACGGAAATTTTATATGATGAGTTTGGACTAAAGGGCCCTCAAGCATTCGACCTGAAGCTTGGTTGGGCGGAATTCTCTCTCGAGAAGCTCCCCGAGTTTGCTGGCGATTATATCTTTACATCTCCGGATGCGTCAGAAAATGAGGATTCAAGTCCTATGTACACAAGTGATCTGTGGAATAAACTTCCTGCAATCAAGAATAAGCGGGTGTTTTACATCGATAAGAAATCAGCCGCCTTCAACGATCCCATTACACTTGACGCACTGCTGCCGATTGTTGTCGATAGCCTGACTTCTGCTGCTGGCGATAAGAGCTGACCAAAGATTGTACTTTACTGTGCTCCTGCAGATTTCACAAATTAATATTATTTACTCCCACTTCAAGAACCACAGGCGCATGATACTAATCATACGCCTACGGTTCTTATTTATTAGCCCCTGGCTTGGAAGTTCCCAATGAGCTTATTAGACTCATAGGCTTAAGAATAATTATTCTATAGCTATCCAAATGTCTAAAGCACGTGAGCAAATCTCAATATTTTCGTGATTTCTATATAATTTTAATAGATGAACACATTCAGGACTCCACAATAAAATGCTTCCCGCAACTTCAAGTAAAGAAAGTCCAATAAACTGAGATTCGTTACTACCTCCAGAACAGATTACTTCAACAATTTCTAATACCGCTTCTGGATTCCAATACCCTTTGCTATTTTTTAAATTTTGCGCAACCAGTTTATATGTATCGCCTAAAAGATGTGGATGATTTGAAATGCAATATACAATTCTGTTCAGATAATCAACGGATTCCTCTAACTTATTCCAATCTATTGATGCTATATACAACTTCATTACAACATGCTTTAATGTATCATTTGACTCCAGACAGTCAATAATCCCCTTATACAAAGGTGTAAGGTTTACACGTGTGTTCTGTGGCAAAGATATCAGCTTGTCTATAAATTTCAAGAGACGTTGACGATGAGGCAGATCTCTTTTGGCATTTGCATGCCAATCATCACTTATTTTAGCACCAGCCAAATTCTTAAATACTTCAATAATAAACTCATTGACCTTACCATCACGGCCTGTTTCTATCAATGTGTTCATTGCAGCAGCCCATCTAGCGCTATCATCCAAGTCCACAATTGTCTTTGCAGTGGCAGTCGCAATTATTTCTTCGCTTCCATTTGTCCAATTTACCATACAATTGAAAGCATATCTGCCAACATCGACATCTGAATGACTTGCAATTTTAATAATTAATTCTAAATATTGAGCTCTATAGTCTACCGGAAGTTCATTAGGTTGTTGGAATAATAAACTTTTTGCAATATCACTTTGAGATGAAGAAGCCATTGCATTCATAATATTCCATCCACGTTCATCATCTAGAAACTGCCTCGCTGCATGCCCTACTGCAATGATTACATCCTTATGTGAATTTGTTTTTTCAAGCTCGCTCATTAATAGTGGAATGCTATCACTACTTCTATATGTACCTAGTAGCCTAATGGCCTCTTTTCTAACCGTAATTTTTAGTTTGTCTCTATCCAAAAGTTGTTTAAGCATTGAAGTCAATAAAACCGGATTAACTCTACGAATGCATCTTGGTATCGAGTACATTGCTACACGAGCTCTATCTCCATCCAAATTGTTCAATAGAATTGGAAGTGCCGTTTCGGGTTCTTCAACTAATGAAAGTGCATAAAGTGCAGCTTCTACTACAGATACTTCATCATCCTTCAAAAGTTTTAATATCTTTTCTGGGCAAAGATCAGGCATTATAGCCATTGTTTTTATAACTTTTGAACGTTCAACCAGACTACGCTTAGGATCGAATGCGATTGTTTCTAATAAGGTACTTAAAGATTTTTGCTGACGAGGCAACCACTTATTAAACCCATGCATAGCTGGCACGAGATGAATGGTCTTACCCGATAAAAACCTACCTTTAATTGCAGCACCCGAAATAAATGGATCTAACCATTCTTGACGTTTTAGATGTAGATGCAAGAACACTGAATTTATTGTAATAAACGATTTATCCAAAGTTATTAATTCCTTGACTCTTTCATCACGTGTTTTATGAGGTGCGAGCCAAAGTCTTGTTGCTTGTATGGCTATAGAATCTGTATTCGCCTTCGTCGCTTCTTTTAATAGATTTTGAAGTTTTAATAGGTTAAAGCTTCTTTTTCCGAAGGAGTTCGCCAAGCTGATTACAAAATTGTAGTTTTCTCTTTTGTTCGCCTCCACAACTAGTGGATAAATCTCGTCAAATATAATCTTTTCTATACCTCGAGGTAAACTTTCTTGAAATGATGGTAGTGTTAGGTGACCATTCTGCTTTGCTAGTTTAATAATCGTTCTTAAAGAGAACTTAAAAATCTCGCTTTGAGGATTTACTGCATTGTATCGCATAATGACAAATGCTAATTTTTGAGTGGCAGCCTTAGTTGCATATGAACTATCTCTAGCTTCAATCACACTATCAACAAGTAAAGTAAGTTCTTTTATATTCTCATCCGTATAAATGGATGCAGGACTATTTGAAAGCTCTGTGAACACTGCATATCTCACTGGATCTTGATCATTTTTTATACGACCTAAATACACCAAAGTCTCATTAACACCTTGTCTCGATAGTGCAGTACTTTTAATCAGTTGTGCAAGTGCAATTGCACGTTCGTCTGCACTCGATACTTGTGCTGCTCTTTCAAGCATCTCTCTTGAATGATGAATAGATCGACAAGCATTAATACGAATTGTTTTTTCCCGACTATCATAAATTTCACGAAGACCAAGCATTCGGGTTGCTTCTTTGTCACGTAATGTATGCGGTAACTGGTTCAGTAATGTTTCTGGAAAAATTCGTTCCTTGCGCTTTTCTTCTTCATATACCGACTCAAAAAGCACTGTACGACTGGAAGGAGCAAAACAATGTAGTAATTTCGCTAAATGTAAGGGGCTATCTACAAGTAATTTAGCAATTCCAATCCATTGATCCATTGATAGATATTTTCTTCTTTTTAAAATCCCCGCAGGTACACCATGAGTAATTAGGTCGCTTCGCGTCTCAATTTGTGTTAGCAGCTTGTACACTGCATCAGGATTTATGCGAACTAAAGTGCCAAGATGTTTTTTTAGCGTAGGATGTATGATACCCATTGGCCCATGATTCATAGCACATTCTAAAACCAAATCCGCTTTTAATCGGCATAACATTTCGATAGCTGATGAAAACCTCCACCACACATATTCCTTTTGCCTCAGTGGCGCGCTTTCTAACGTTGTTTTAAAATATTCAGCAACCACGTCAAGATGCCGACTAGCTAATTTGTCCCAGTCTCTTATGACATATCCAATATCAACAATCCATTTACTAGCCGTTTCCTTACTACATACGGGTATTAAAATCGATGTCTCCTTCGCTCCCCATCGGGCATACACAACAGGCAATAAACGCTCCGCTAATTGTTGACGATTTATTAATGAAATACTGCGTAGTAATTTCCGACGACAATCATATGATAAATGTAGTATTTCACGTTCGATATCACTATCTGTAGCCACTTTGGCCAAAAGACCTGCTGCATGATTTCTAACCGAAGCCATAGGATGCTTTAAGGCTAATAAAACAATAGATGCATCTTGTGTTACACTAGCACCCGTTAATGCAAGATGTGCCTCATAGGCACCACCCTCCAGTAATGAAGAAAGCAAGTTTGAATACTGAATCGATCCATTATGATTAATGCCTAATAATGCTATTCTATTCATTCTATCTGAATAGCCTAGTGTATCTATTTCTTTAAGTAAATTTTTCTTATCCAGTAGATCCCTTTTGAAAATCATAAGTCCCCCTCTTTCACCTGTCTATTTGCCCCGAATTTTATTTCTATACCAACTCCCATTGTAATCTGTACTGTAACATTTTTACAGCTTCCCTTTTAGTACGATACCATCAATATTAAGCACTCCACATATGCGGACTGCCGATCGTTCGCAATTGTTAGCTTTATATGCATCCGTAAGCCACCACGCTTGCGATTTAACGATTTACAAAAAAACCCTTCCCAACAACGATGATCTTGTTAGGAAGGGATTTTGAATGATTATTTCATCGCTTAGTGAAATCTCTACTTAAATCAAGCCTGATGTTTGCAAAAGTCTTTGAATAATAGTTGCAACCTCAGCCCTCGTGATGAATGCCTTTGGTGCAAGCTCGGTGGCACTTCGTCCAGATACAAGGCCGGCCTGTACGCTGTCTATAACACTGCTGTGTGCCCAGCCGGATACGTTTAACTCATCTCTAAAAGAACGAAGTGTTGTATCATCCGATTGAGTGGACAGCTTTGCCTTCAATCCAGTAATCGCCATTGCTCTGGAGAGAATCATCATGGCCTGTTCTCGAGTAATCTTGTCGTTCGGTCGGAACGTGCCATTCTCAAACCCTTCAATCAGTTTATACGAATATGCCGTGTTGATCGCGCTGCTGAACCAATTCGAAGTCTTCACGTCAGAGAACACCGTTGAACTATTTTCCAGTTTCAGTCCCAGTCCTCGTACAAGAATGGCTGCAAACTCAGCTCGAGTGATATCGCGGCCAGGACTGAACAAACCGTTGCCCGTACCGTCAATGACCATCCGCGATCCCATGTCATTAACAGCGGATTTCGCCCAGTGGTTCGCGACATCCAGGAATTCGAGCGGATGCCAGACGACGGAGTAAGTGCTATTGGTTAAGCTGTTGATCTGAGCATAATGCTTGCCATCGATGACTACGATCTTAGTCGGTACGTGGCGAACCGTTCCGTCCGGCTCAACAACGACGCCAGTCGTAATCTTGTTCGGGTCAATGCCTTCCGGCAAAGCCACCATACGTTCGACATAGACGTTAAATTTCGTGACTTCGACTGTTTTTCCGCCGTAAGTACCTGTGACCGTGAAGTCAAGCGCAGGCACGACAACGGAGAACTTGCCCTCTGCCTCCGCGTTCTTGACAACCTTTGCCATCGTGTCCGACGTTTGCGCAATCGAGATTTTTAACTGAATGTCATCCAGCTTCACGTTGCTGCCGAACTTGCCGGCTACTTCGTCAATGTTGATTTCCTTGGCCGGCAACGTGTAGGTTCCTTTGCTTGTCTGCAAAACTAGCGTCGCTGACAGATTCTCCATATTCTTAACCATCTGGCCGTTCAGTTCGCCAACAATGACGTTCGACGCGGACTTGACTGGAATGGTGACGACTGCATTTACGCCCTCCGATTCCAACTTCGCCTTTAGCTTAGCCGGATCGACGACAACTGTCGTCGTCTTGATGCCGACCGATTCCGTCGTTGTTGCTTTACCCGCATTTTCAACCTTGCCATTAATCAGCACGTCGACTGCCTCTTCGTTCGTATCGGTCGATGTTCCGTTCGTAGGCTGAGGCCCCGACTGCTCGACGATCACAATCGCTGCCGTTTGACCAAACTTCACGACTCGGCCCTGTGCATCTACCTCGGCAATGCCGATCTTGTCCCCGTTCGCCGCCGGGATCAGGAGGTCGCTCGGTACGTTCGAGTAACCGCTAAGCGTGTCGCCGACATTTGGTACTTTTACTGTGCCGCTGCCGAAGTTGAAGTAGACCAACCGATGTTCGCCGTTAACACCAGGCGTTACCGTTATCCGGGTTTTGCCATCGTTTGCCGAGCCACTCGGATCTCCTGCCGTTACCGTCAAACCGCCAGCTGGGACGGAAACATTCGTCGTGAAGATCAGCGTAGTAGACGGGCCCGCCGGAACAGATCCGCTGGCTGCCACCCGCACTAGAACCGTGTGCTCGCCGCTAAGCTGGGGCATATTGGTTCCGTTATATCGGACGTAAGCCCCGCCATCAACTGAGAATTCCATCGTCGTGTCCAAGCCGACAATCACATTGCTTGCATCGTCGGCATTCACATTCGGAGCAGCAGGAATGGTTGCACCCGAGTCATGGATGGTGACTTGAGCGGGAATGGAGGCAAACGCCGTTTGCGTTGCGGCTACCCGCACATAATAGACGCCTGGCTCCAACCCGACTTCCGATGTCCCGGATGTATTCGTCCATGTTCCGGTATTTCCCTTTTTATACTCCATCGTAAGATTTAAGTTGAGAATCGAACCATCATTCGCTCCGTTGTAAGTGACATCCGTCACTGTAATATCGACCGGAGCTGCCGGGCGAGCCGGCAAGCTTAACGTCTGCTCTGCGCTGTCGGTCGTTGTCGTGCCGTTGCCCTTCTTCACCACGTTCACGGTTGCGCCCAGCCAACTGCCATTGATCGCCACTTTCCCGTTACCGTCCGCCGTCACTGTCGTGCCGTTGATGGTGTAGGTCTCATTCGGCTCCAATCCCGTCAATTGTTCCGCCGCGTAGTCGATCCCCGCCGCCGGCGTCGCTTCCGGCAATGATCCATATGTCGAAATCGTTACTTGCTGCGATTCCGAAGCAAATGCCGAAGACGTCGCTTTGACGCGTACGTAATACGTATCCGGCTCCAGACCTGTTAAGCTTGTTCCGGTTACGTCCGTCCAACTGCCGCCCGTTCCTTTCTTGTATTCCATTGAAGAAGTTACGTTCGTCAACGTCCCGTTGTTGCCGTTAATTGACGTCTCGTCCGTCTTCCCTGCGGTAGGTGTCGCCGGGCGAGCAGGCAAGCTTATCGTCTGTGCTGCACTATCGGTCGTTGTCGTGCCGTTGCCCTTCTTCACCACGTTCACGGTTGTTCTCAGCCAACTTTCGTCGATTGTCACTTCCCCGTCGCTGTTCGCCGTTACGTCAGTGCCGTTGATGGTGTAGGGGGCGTTCGGTACCAGTCCCGTCAATTGTTCACCAGCGTAGTCGATTACCGCCACTGGCGTCGACTCATGAGACGCGTTAAACGCCGCGATCGTTACCGTCTGCGCAACAGACGCGAATGCCGAAGACGTCGCTTTGGCGCGCACGTAATACGTATCCGGCTCCAGACCTGTTAAGCTCGTTCCGGTTAAGTCCTGCCAACTGCCGCCCGTTCCTTTTTTGTACTCCATTGCCGAAGTAACGTTCGTCAACGACCCATTGTTGCCGTTGATGGACGTCTCGTCCGTTTTCCCTGCGGTTGGCGTCGCCGGGCGAACCGGCAGGATCAACGCCTGCGCCACACTATCGATTGATGTCGTGCCGTTGCCCTTCTTAACCACGTTCACGGTTGTGCCAAGCCAACTTTCGTCGATTGTCACTTCCCCGTTGCTGTTCGCCGTCACCGCTGTGCCCTTAATGGTGTAGGAGGCATTCGGTACCAATCCCGTCAATTGTTCACCAGCGTAATCGATCACCGCCACTGGCGTCGCTTCCGGCGATAATCCAAACGTCGAAATCGTTACTAGTTGCGCTTGCGAAGCAAATGCCGAAGACGTCGCTTTGAAGCGCACGGAGTAAGTATCCGGCTCCAATTCAGTCACGCTCGTACCGGTTACGTCCGCCCAGCTGCCGCTTGTTCCTTTTTTGTACTCCATTGCCGAAGTTACGTTAGTCAACGTCCCATCGTTGCCGTTGATGGACGTCTCGTCCGTCTTCCCTGCGGTTGGCGTTGCCGGGCGAGCCGGCAGGCTCAACGCCTGCGCCAGGCTATCGATCGTTGTCGTACCGTTGCCCTTCTTCACCACGTTCACGGTTGTGCCCAGCCAACTGCCGTCAATCTCCAGTTTGCCGTTGCTGTCCGCAGTAACCGCCGTTCCTTTAATGGTGTATGCGCCATTCGGCACCAGTCCCGTCAGTTGCTCTGCCGCGTAGTCTATCTGCGCCGCTGGCCTCGCCTCCGCTACCGGCGCCGCAGTGACCGTAATCGTTGCCGTCCCTTTTTTGCTATTGTTAAACGTCGATGTTGCCGTAATCGTATAATCATCCGGAACGGCGTTAGCTGCGACTGTCACGTTACCCGTGCCGCTCACCGCTACCTTATTGCTTGCATCGCTACTCGACCACGTTACATTTGTCGTAGCTCCTCCCGCGGCATCCACCATAACCGCGAGCTGTTTGCTTCCGCCCTGCACGACGCTGTAGGTGGCTGGAGTGACGGTTACGCTGTTAACTGCAGGCGCCGCGGTGACCGTTATTGTCATCGTCGCTTTTTTACTATTATCAAACGTCGAGGTCGCCGTAATCGTATAACTTCCCGGCACTGCGTCCGACGCAACGGTCACTAAACCCGTACCGTTCACCGCCACTTTGTTGCTAACGTCGCTGCTCGTCCAATTGAGAGTCTTTGGCGTTCCTTCCACCACGTTTACTGTAAAACCGATCTGCCTGTATAGACCTTGCTGAATACTAGCACTGCCCTGGGAGAACGACACGCTAATAACGGCAGGAAGCAAGACTTTAATCGTCACCGTCGCTTTTTTGCTATTATCAAACGTAGATGTCGCCGTAATCGTATAATCGCCCGGCGCGGCGTCCGCAGCAACGGTTACATTACCAGTACCGTCTACCGCCACTTTACTGCTTGAGTCACTGCTTGTCCACGTGAGCGTCGTCGCCGCTCCTCCCTGCGCGTCTACCGATGCTTGAAGCTGCTTGCTTCCACCTTGTGCTAGGCTAATGGGACTCGGGGGCGTCACCGTTACGCTATTGACGGCCGGAGCCGGCATGTAGTTTACCCGAATCTGTTCGACCGAAGTGTTCTTCTCCTGCCACGCTACGAATGTCGCATTGTTCAGTGTGGTTATGGCAGGATTAAAAGCTGCTTTCGAAGAATCCGCGACGAAACCGTTTAAGCCGGCTTCTGCGCTCGTCCAAACAGAACCGTTATACTTCTTCGCGCGAATTTTGAATACCGCGGTAGAACCAACCCAACCCCAGTTTTCCGACCACACTGCATGGACTTCATGATTTACAACTGCTAATTTCACCTGGTAGGCTCGGAAAGAAGGATCTACGTTGATTCCATTCTTCCCATTACCGTCAATGCTTGTCCAGACGTTTCCGTCGTATTTCTTCACCCGAATTTGGTCGTCATTCGTCGCATCGACCGGTTCATTCCAAGCTGCGTACAAGTCGCCGTCGGCCGCGATTAACGACGGGGAATACGCGCTTTTATCGGTCTTTATATTTAATCCGGTCACGCCGTTTCCGTCGATCGGCGTCCAACTTGTACCGTTGTACTTCTTCGCCCTGAGCTGGTAAATGCTCCCGTACTGTTCCGACCATACCGCGATTAAATCATTTCCCAATACGGCTAAAGCAGGAAAAGCCGCCGCTTTGTTCGGATCCTTGTTTAATCCTTCCGCGCCTCCGTCGACGCTTGCCCACTCCCCACCGGTATACATCTTGACGCGAAGCTTACTCGCTTCAATCCACGACGCATACAGAGCATTTTTGTATACGACCAGAGTTGGACTGTTAGCGCCATTGTTCCCATCGTAGTTAATTCCGGTCAAACTTCCTTCGGCTGGAGACCAGCCTGCGCTGCTATATTTCTTGACCCGAATTTTACCGAGAGACGATGTGACCCCTTCGACCCATGCGACATATAAGGCGTCGTCGTAAACGGCCATAGTCGGTTGCGTTCCAGCAATCCCTGGGGCCATGTTTATTCCGTATGGACCGTTGCCGTCGACGCTCTTCCAACCCGTGCTGTCAAATTTCTTGACTCTGATTTGATTGGGGTTATTGCCCACGATTTTTTCCTGCCACGCCACATAAACTTCGCCGTTCCATGCGGCCAGAGCAGGATATTCCGCCAAATTAGTTGAAGTTACGTTTAGTCCGTTAGGACCGCCTCCGTCGATCATCGACCACCCCCCCGCTGCAGCAGCCTTGCCGCCCCCGCTCGCTAGAAGCGGTATCCATAGGATAACGGCGAGTAATAGATAGGCCGTTTTTCTAAATCTATCGTTTTTCTTTTCCATTCTTCGATTCATATTCGGGATCAATCTGCATCTTCCTCTCCTGATCGTCGTTCTTCCTCAAGTCCCGTGTGATCTTCGCCGTTCCTTTTTTGCCAGTGTTCACCGTTGACGTTACCGTGATTGTATAAGAGCCAGGCTCGGCATCCGCCGTTACGGTTAAGTAACCACTCCATAATAACGGAAGCGATGTTGCAAAATTGTTGCAAAACAAAAAGGAACCCTCTTGGACTACAGGTTCCTTCATGCGATATAGATCAAAGCTTTAAGGCGCGAAGCAACGCGGTAAGCGTGTCGCCCGGCAAAGTTCCCAGCTCGGTACGGATCATCTCGGCGTATGCTTCATAGTAGACGGCCGCGCGTTGGGAACCGCCGATGCGATAATTCAGCTTCATAGCCGTTTCCCGTAGCGATTCGTCGTAAGGGTCGTGTTCGACCAGCAGATCGGCCAGCAACAGCGCCTTGAGCGTCTCCGCCTCGGCTTTCTCGTAATATGCGAGTAGCTTTTTCCCCAGATGCAGGAAATACTGGCGATACTGCTTGCGATAAGGCTCGCACCAGACGCCGTCGAACTCTTGCAGGAACGGTCGACTGCAGCGGTGAACGAGCTGCTCAACATGGGTCAGATTATCCGGGTCCGGCTCTACGGCTTCCAGCACGAATAGCTCCAATTCCGCTGCGTCCACAGCCGGAGCTTCGTCGGACAAAACCAACCTGTAGCCGTTCCTGACAGAAGTCAGCGCCATCCCCGAGCTGCAATCCCGTAACGTCTTGTTGATTCTGCTAACCGTGCTTCGAAGGTTGATGCCCGCCTTCTCCTCATTCTGGGTCGGCCAGAGCGCCTCGAACAGCTCCCACTTGCTAACCTCCTTCTCCCAAGGCTGCAGCAGCATATAAGCGAGCAATTCCGCGCACTTGGCCGTTACCCAACGAACCGGCTCCAGGCCACCATCCAAATGGAGTACGAACTTGCCAAATAACTCGGCGACAGCCGTCCGTTGCCCGCTGCTGTCGACGGCGTCCCCGCGTTGCTGCCGTCTTGTTCCGACCCGCTCCAGCGAACGCTGCAAATCCTCTTCCATCACCGGCTTCAGCAAATAGTCGAGCGCATTCACCCGGAATGCGTCCAGCGCATATTGATTGTAAGCGGTAATGAACACGACCTCCATATCGAGCTTGTCCGCATATACCCGTTCAGCAATTTCTAGCCCGCTTAGCTCCGGCATTTCAATATCCAGAAACAGCACATCGGGCTGTAACGCTTTCGCCATACCAAGCGCCTCATGAGGATTAACGCAGTAGCCCACCACTTCCACTCCGGCATTGACCAGCATTCTATCCATTTGCTCCACAACTAACAGCTCGTCGTCTACGACGATGGCTCTCATCATCTTACTTCGCCCACCTCTCCGTCCGGTCCGACCGTTCCCGTACGGGAAGGAATCAGGAAGGCAACGGTTGTGCCTTTGTCCTGAATGCTCTCAATTCGCAAGCCTTGCCCGTATTCATTCATCAGACGCTTATGTACGTTGATCAGGCCAATGCTTCCCTCCAGCCGCTCCGGCTTAAAAATTCGATTCAGTTGCTCTGCGGTCATGCCGACACCATCGTCCTGAACGGCGATCCGCAAGCCTTGCGGCTCCAGCTTCGCCCGAATGACCACTGTGCCTCCCGACAGTCGCTTCATTACGCCGTGGCGAATTGCATTTTCGACCAAAGGCTGCAATATCAACGCCGGTATCAACATCTTCGTTCGGACTTCCACATCCCATTCCACATTCAGGCGTGCGCCGAAACGGGCCTGCTCTAACTCGATATAGGATTTGGTGAGAGACAACTCGCGCTTCAGAGTGACCTTCGCATGACGGGGGTCAAGATCAAAGCTGAGCCGCAAATAGTTGCTAAATTCGCCCAGCAGCTTGCCTGCCCGCGCGCCGTCGCTATAGCATAACGAAATAATGCCGCTCAAGGCGTTGTAGACAAAATGTGGCTTGATCTGCGATTGCAGAAATAGCGTCTCCATATGAATGGCCTGCTCGACTGCTTCCTTCAATTGCAGCAGCGTCTGCACCCGAGCCAGCAGCTCCTTGCCGCTGAACGGTTTCACCAGAAAATCATTGGCTCCCGCCTCGAAGCCCATCGCGATATCGGCCGGCGAGTTGCGCACAGTGAGCAGCAAAACGGGCAGCTTGTAGAGCGGGTTCTCCTCCCGAATACGTCTGCACACTTCATATCCTGAGAGCTCGGGCATCATCACGTCGAGCAAGACTAGAGATAGATCACCACGGTGTTGCTTAATCAGCTTGAGCGCGTCCGCCCCATTGTACGCCGTGAGAACATGATAGCGACTGGGCGCAAACAACTCCTGCAGCACCTTGATGTTGGAGGAATCATCATCCACAAGCAAAATCTTCACCTTGCCGGATCGCTCCGCCATATGCGGCGAAGTATCCTCCGTCGTCATCAAGCTTGCTTTGGGCAGCAGCTGTGGCTCCAAACTGACAGCGGCTTCAGCCCTCGCGACCCCCAGTGCCCTCTGCGTTGCCGTCGCCTCCGGTAGTCGCAGTTCGAACTCTGAACCTCTCCCTGGCTCCGACCAATTCAGTTCCAAATCGCCACCCATTTGCACGGCAAGCGCCTTTGATATTTTCAAACCCAGACCGGAAGATTGAAACGCCGAAAACGTCGGCTGCACTCCGCCTTCGTACAGATCAACTTTGAAAAGCCCTCGTCGCTGCTCCTCGCTCATCCCAGTACCAGTGTCCACAAATTTCAGACGCAGTAAGCCATCTCGCGAATCTGCGGTCACCGCCACGCTTCCCCGTTCCGTAAATTTCAACGCATTGCCGACCAGGTTCACGAGAATTTGCTTCAAGCGATTTTCGTCGGTGAACAGATAAATGGTCCCCGGAGGCACCTGATTCACCAGCTGTACCTGATCGTTCCTACGCAAAATTTTTAGTGCTTCAAGCGTACCCTGCACCGTACCGCTGACATCGAAGAACTGGTTGTGGAACGTCAAGCTTCCGCGCTGCAAGCTCTGAAAATCGATAATATCGTTCACCAGCGTAGACAGGCGGTTCGCCTGAGCAATAATGAAGATCAGATTCTCACGATGCCGTTGCGTCATCTCTTCGCCGCTCTGATCAATGACCACCTGCGCCAGGTTAATAATGCCGTGCAGCGGTGTCTTGAACTCGTGGGTCGTGTGGATGAGAAACTCGTCTTTCTGACGATCGTACGCAATGAGTTGCTCAGCCAACTGCTCGTTTCGCAAGAACGCCTCGTGGGCCCGGTCCGACATGAGGAAAGATTGCGATAGAACGAGAAGCAGCGGAGTTACGATCATATAATACGGGTTGTCCAACGCCAACTGATAACGTGTCTGGGCATACACCCAACTAATGATAAGGAAAAATAAACCTAACAAAATATAGTAAACTTGAAATCCGCCATTCCGATTACGGAAAATCCAGCGAATTATAAAAGCGAAAGCGGTCATTTGCAGGACGATCCCGAGCCAAAGAATATCATCTAAATATTCGTTCGGAATCCCAATCAATAAGCCAAGACATACATAAGAAACCCGGCTCAGCCACTTATATTCCATGCTTCCCTTTTGGTCCAGATACAGACAGACATAGAGGGCAAACGACAAGACAGAAACGTAAGACAGGATAAAGAGCATTTTCTGCAAGGTTATGAAAGACATCGTCGGGAACAGGGTCGCCAAGACGATTTCGTTGTCGATGCTGAAAAACAAACCTGATGACAAACAAAACAAACTGAAAAAGGCGAGATAGGGCTCCTTTTTCCATTGCTTGAACATACCTACAAAATAAATCCCAAATACCAGCAAAGTGGTGATGACAATCATATCCGCCAGACGGGAATTATCGCGCCTAGCTAATACATCATCTGTTAAACCGAATTCCGGCGCTTGCACCAATCCGCCTTCTAAATAGCGGTAGCTGGCTATCTGGATGATGATGTCAATGTCGCCGGTATCCGCTTTGATCGTATCGAATATCGGAAGATTGCTAGGTATAAATCGATCCGCCGACAAATCCGGTTTTCCTGTACCGCCGAGGTCGGAATCGTTTATGTAGATGTGGCTGGACATGCGAATCTTTTTAGCTCTGAGGCTATAAAAATCCGGTTCGCTAACCTCTATGTGTAGACGATACGTACCCGCACCATACCCGCTGCCGGTGGAAACGACTCCATCCCAGCCTCCAGGAACACGAACGATTCGGCGCTCCTCTTCCAGTGCCTTGCCATTAGCCTTGAAATCTTGCGGAGTCAGCAGCTTGTTCTCATAAAATTCCCATTCTCCCCGCAATGGTACAATGCCTTGCTTCGCAAAATTCCATTGTCTGGCGTCCAGCACCCCTCCTCGCGCTTCCGGGTATTGAAACGTAGGATTTAGCCATTCATAGATGAATAGTGATGTAACGACGGTGAAGACGACAATCATGCCGATTAGTACCGTCAATTGTTTCCTCATTGTACTCGGTTCCCTCTCCACCATATTCGCGCCCGATATCTATCGTTTGTAGCTTATTTTCATACACACCTTATCGGCTGTTGATTTATTTCTTATGAGGAATATAGCAACAAATGGCATCTCTTCCGTTTATGTGTTCATATTGGTGGGTTCTTAAGAGATTCCGCGAACGTACGGATCTCAGATATTGTTAATCCTAATGCTACGATTCATCTTTTCCTATTTTACTTTCCGGGTGTTCAATTTTAGTATGATAGGATGATCGTACTTCAGGGATAGAAAGGAATTATTGATTTTGTGGCTACTCTTGTCTTTAGCAACCGCTTTGATGTTTGGATTACGGGGAATTGTCTATCAATGGAGTGCAAATAAAGCGGCTGACCGCCGCCGCCTGTTTCTTCTTGGCATATATACGACGGGAACACTGGTAGCAGCAACGGCCAGCCTGGTCGATGGTAAAGCATGGAGCCTGGAATGCTTGTTTGGAATTGCTCTCGGCTTCACCTCGGTCATGGGCAACAGCGCGATGTACCGCGGTATGGCTGTAGGCAGCCCTTCTGTTGTCGCCGTCATGACTTCACTGTCCCCTTTAATTGTTGTAGCCGGCGGCTACTCGCTGCTGGGAGAGTCGTTAAAGGGACCGCAGTGGGCGACACTTGTCCTAATTATCGCAGGTGTTGTTCTAGTAAGGATTGCGGCCCGATCCGACAAGAAAGGACTGCAAAGCCTCAAGTGGGGCCTGCTTGCGATGCTCGCTTTTGGTATTAATGATCTGCTAAGCAAAAAAGCCGTCACATCGGGCGCATTATCCCATCAGCTTTTGGCGGTTTCCTTCTTTACCGGCACCCTTCTGCTACTTATTCAATGGAGGCTGCAGGTCCGTTCAAACGGCCGGTCGCTTGACAGTGAGCGTAGGACACTCTGGTCCGCCACCCAAACGATCGGCTACGGCCTGGGGGCAGGAACCATTAATGCTATAGGTCTATTTCTTCTACTGGCCGCATTTCAGACAGGTCTGGCCGCACTCGTATCGGCTATCTCTTCCGCAGGAGTTATTCTAGTCGTACTCTATTCCCGTCTATTTCTGGGCGAGCGGCTGTCTGCTCCTGCAGCAGCCGGCATTACCCTTGTTTTCTGCGGCATCATTCTTCTCAGGCTCTTATCCTAATTGTGCTAACCGTCGCCTTCCTCGTCTCCGCTAATACGGTTGCGGGTCGGGTCCGGAACGGGGACTGCCTCAAGTAACGAACGGCTATACGGATGCTGCGGCTGGCTGAAAAAGGTCTCAGCGTACGACACCTCCACCAGCTTGCCTGATTTCATGACAGCCATCTGATCCGCCAACCAGCGTACCGTCTGCAGTCCATGCGTAATAAACAGACAGGCTACACTGGTTTCCTGCCGAATTGTTTTGAACAGCTCCAATATTTGAATTTGTGTAGAAGTATCCAGTGACGCAACTGGCTCATCCGCAACGATAAGCTCGGGTTCGGCCGCTATCGCTCTGCCGATAGCAATACGCTGAAGCTGGCCGCCCGAAAACTGATGCGGATACCGCTCAAGCGCCTTCTCCGGCAGCATCAGCCACTCCATGATGGTAGAAATCCGGCGCTCAGTACGGGAGCGCTCCCACCCGGCTAGCCTGAGCGGCTCGGCAAGCGAGTCGGCAATGGTATGCCGGGGATTAAGCGAGCTGTGTGGACTTTGAAATACCATCTGACGCTTGCCTCTCCATGCTTCCGGAATCTGCTTGCGCGATCCTGACCATTCCGAATCGTGGAAGATGACCTTCCCCGCGTCTGGAACCTCCAGCCCTACCGCAATACGCCCGAGCGTCGACTTACCGGAGCCGGATTCACCGACCAGCGCGATAATCTCATTGCGGTGGATCGTCAGACTAACCCCATCGACTGCCGCAACAGATTTCTTACCGCCTGCC
The DNA here is from genome assembly GCF_004295585.1 of Cohnella abietis. Taxonomy (NCBI): domain Bacteria; kingdom Bacillati; phylum Bacillota; class Bacilli; order Caryophanales; family Paenibacillaceae; genus Cohnella; species Cohnella abietis. Next base: position 5,573,652 of record NZ_AP019400.1, read on the forward strand.
TGCTGCTTAACGTCTCTGCTCGTAAAATGCTTGACTATACCTTCCAGCCTTAATAAAGGCTTCTCTTCTATACTCATTGATGATCCTCCTGTTTCCAAAAGGGTACGTCCAGCCGTGGAGTAGCCTTCAGCAGCTTTTGCGTATATGCGTGTAAAGGTGAGCGAAATAAGGCATATACGTCCTGCTCTTCTACAATTGAGCCGTTCTTCATGACACTTACGCTATCGCCTACCTGTGCAACTACACCCATGTCATGGGTGATGAGCAAAATCGTTTTACCGCTATTCGCGATCTGACGCAGCAGAACCAGAATCTGACGCTGAACCGTCACGTCGAGTGCTGATGTCGGTTCATCGCAAATTAGCAGGTCAGGGTTTTTGGCGATTGCAATCGCAATGACAATGCGCTGCCGCAGTCCCCCGGATAATTCGTGTGGATAAGCCCGAAGTACCCGATCAGAGTCCGCTATCCCCATCCGTCTGAGCAGAGCTCCCGCTTTTTGCAAGGCTGAGGCCCGCTTTTCGGTCCTGTCTGCCAAACAATAGGCTTCAGCCATTTGCGCGCCGACACGATAAAGGGGGTGAAGCGATTCAAGAGGGTCCTGCATGACCAGCCCCACCTTCGTTCGCGTCCAGCTTTTGTGCGCTTCGCTCCCAAGCTTTAAAGCCCGTCCCCCGGGAAACGACAGCTGCCCCGCTTCGATATGGGCATGTTTACCTAACAGCCCTGCCGTCGTATAGGCCAGCGTCGACTTGCCGCTACCCGATTCACCGACCAAACAATGAATGCTTCCTTTGCGGAGCGAGATTCCAACGTCATGGACGACAGTCGTGTCGTGAGGCTTAGAGCCGTAGGCGATTGTAACCTGCTGCAATTCGACCAGTATATCTTCCATTTACAAACACCTTCTTCTTATCTCTTCGGACTCCATCTGCGCTGGATTTCATCACCAATAAACTGAAACGACAGCGCGGTAAGGGTAATGGCGAGGCCTGCGCAAATTGTCCCCAGCGGCGAAACCAGCAGTGTATGCCGGCCCTGTGCCAGCATTGCTCCCCAATCAGCAGCAGGGGGCTGAACGCCGACGCCCAGATAGCTTAGTGCGGACAAATCCAGAATGGCATAACCAAACGTCAGACTGGATCTGGCGAATACGACCGGAATAATGCCAGGCAATAGATGCTTCCATATGATGAATCTGTTGCTCGCACCAGCAAGCAAGGCCGCTTCGACATAGGGCGTTCTCCGCAGCACTTTTGCCTCTGCGCGAACTAGCCTTCCCATGACTGGCACATTGACAATGGCAAGCGCCAGCGAGGCTGTATAAATATTTCTACCAAGCACCGTGACCAGTACAAGTGCGAGAATCAGACCGGGAATAGCCATAATAATATCCCATACTGTCGTAGATATTCGATCCGTCCATCTACCGTTTAATCCGGCAGCGAGACCGTTAAGTGCTCCAATCGCAGCTGCCAGCAGCGTACATAATAAAGCGCCGATCAGCGTAGGCCCTGCGCCTGTAAGCAGGCGGGTTGCAATATCTCTTCCCTGCTGATCCGTACCCAGCCAGTGCTTCCATGAAGGCGACAGAGAGCCATCCATTATAGAGCCGTAATTGGGATCAAAAGGTGACAACCACGGGGTTGCAAGCGCGGCCAGCGCTACAAAGACGATCCATGCTGCCGCTATCGCGGGAACAACAGGCCAGCGTACAAACCACTTTCGAAGCGGCTTTAGCCAGTCCGCAGAATAGGTTGGGAATATACGTTTCATAGCTCATTCTCCTCCCGCTCCCCAAGTCGCGGATCAATCCACGGATGGAGCCAGTCCGCTAGCGTGTTCGCTGCGACGAATACCGCAGAGACAACAAGCGCACACGCTTGAACAACATTGTAGTCCGATTCCTGAGCTGCCTTGATCATTATGCTGCCGAAGCCGCTAATGCCGAAGGTGTACTCTACGAGTACTGCCTGAACAAGCAAGTATCCAGCATTCATCGCCGTTATACTTACAATCGTCATCCACGATGCGCGAAAGGCGTGCACCCATACGATGCGAAGACGCCCAGCGCCTTTGGCAGCCGCTAGCCGGATATAGCTCTGGTCCATCGCCTCAGCTACAGACGAGCGTACCATTCGAGTGAGAGAGGAACCTGCCTGCAAACCAAGCAGCAGGCAAGGCAGCAACAAATGCACCACTCTGTCCCAGCCCGGCTCCCCTTCGCCGAAGGTCGGCAGCCAGTTCAAGGTTGTACCAAACAGCTGAATGACCAAGATGCCGCTAAAAAAAATCGGCACAACGCCAAACAGCATACTAAGGCTACTAAGCAACTGATCTAGACGACCTCCTTGATTAGCTCCCGCCCAGACGCCTAGCGGCACCGAAATCAAAAAAATGACGATCAGGCTTCCCAGCAGTAACTGCAGTGTAATCGGAAGATAATTGCCAATCATGGTCAGTACGTTCTGGCGCGTTTGGATGCTTATGCCGAAATCACCCTGCAGCAGCTTGAACAGCCAATCCCCGAGCTGTGCAAACAAAGGCTGATCAAGTCCAAACTGCGCCCGTAGCTCTGCAATGAGCTCGGGGTTCGCAGACTTGCCTCCCGCCAGTGTAGCAAGCGGATCAACCGGTAAAGCGCGCATCAGCAAAAAAATGAGTACACCGACAGAAAAAATAATAACGACGGCTCGAAATAACGATATCCATATCCGCACTTTGCATCGATCCTCCAAGTCAAGCTTACCTTATTGAGCAAATACGTCTGCAAGTCCCCCATCCATACAAGCGGGGGTGCAGACGTATGGTTATGCTTATTTGCTCACGCGATAAATGCGAGCAGCAATCGGGTCGTATAAATCAGGCGTCAGCTTGTAGCCTGCAAACTCGTCCCGAATCGCAAAGTATGCGACTCTTCTACCCAGCAGCACATATGGCGCATCGTTCACGAGAATTTCGTTGGCGGAAGCCAGCAGCTCTGCGCGCTTCTTCAAGTCCTGCTCCTGGTTCGACTGCTCAAGTAGCTTGTCAAACTCCGGATTGCTGTAGCTGGAGCGATTTGATCCGCCATTCGTAATGTTGCCGCTCCAGAATAGCGGCTCCAAATTACCTGCAGGGTCCGGGAAGTCCGGCGCCCATCCGCCTACGATAAAGTCATAGTCACGGTTTTGACCAAACAGATAAGTATAATACTCATCGATCGATACCTGCTTTATCTCAACTTTAATACCGATTTCTCTAAGTGAAGAGCTGAAGGCTTCAGCTAGATTAAGCCGGCTTGGCCGGTTATCAGTAATCAGCGTAGCTGTAAACCCGTCAGGAGACGAGGAGGAAGCCAGTGTTTTCTTCGCTTCTTCTAAGTTGTATTCATAGGACGGAAGCTTATCAAACGATTGCTGGAACACATCCTTCTCGAAGGTCCACAGCGTCGGGCTGATGAAATCCTTAGCCGGAGTGCCCGCTTCGCCGAGCAGCTTCTCTACTGCTTGCTTTTGCGGGAACGCCTGATTGATCGCTACTCTGACATTGCGGTCGTCCAGCGGCTTACGAGATACGTTGATCGCAACCCAATCGTAGTTAAAGGTTTCTGCCTGCTGTACCGTTACATTTTTAAACTGCTTGACCTTTCCTACCAGCTCAGTAGAGAGGCCGATACTGTTGCCGCCTGGATTATGCAAGGCATCCAGTTCTCCCGATTGCATTGCACTTACTCGTGTATTGTCGTCAGGGATCACCCGGAATACGACCTGATCCATATGCGGCGGATTTTCGGCATCCCAGTATTGTGCATTCTTAGCCAATGTAATCTGGCTGCCCGTTTTCCAAGATTCGAATTTGTAAGGGCCTGTTCCAATTACCCCGACATCTGGCTTGCCAATGTCATTGCCGTACTTATTAATGAACGCTTCAGGGAGCACGCCGCCGGCCGGTGTAGCCAGATAAGTGTTCCACAACGTGTCCGGCGTGCTGAGCACCACTTTAACCGTATAGTCATCAAGTGCTTCAGCCGATTTGAAATTTTTAAACATATAGTTGAACTCAGAAGCTGTCTTCGGATTTTTAATTCGATTCAAGCTGGCTACTACATCAGTCGCCTTCAGCTCCGTGCCGTCATGAAAAGTAACGCCTTTGCGCAGCTTGTATTCATAGACCGTTGGTTCCGGCTGTTCAAAACTCTCTACCAATACGGGCTGCAGCGACAGATTGTCGTCAAAATGGAATAGACTTTCGACGATATTCACTTCTACTACAATCGTTGCCGAATCATACGTATGCGCCGGATCAAGCAAGCGAGCATCATTGCTGAGTCCAACCCGGAACTTGCCCCCCTGCTCGCTCGCAGCGCTGCCCTGATTAGTAGGGCTCGGTGTGACGTCCGCTGTACCGCTTGGCTTCTCCGTACTGCTGCAAGCCGATAGAACTAGAGTTAAAACCAAAACAATAATAATGCCTACTCTTTGTGTTAATCGTGCCATCTGTAAGCTCTCCCTCTGAAGTCAATTAAGCCTAACGGCTATTGAGCCTTTTTTGTATTTTTTGAAGCAGCGGCTGCTTGTCATATTCTAAATACTGTGCGGCAAAATTTCGCACCGGGTCTCCTGAGAAAAAACGCTCATACAGCTCCTGCCTGGAGCCGGCCGGACTGCCGATCAAATCCCATGCCAAGCGGAACAGCTTGACCTTTGTGTCCGCATCCACGCGGGCGCCGCGATAATATTTGCCGATTCGCTCGCGCAGCAGATCGTTCGCCCAGGCATCCGCTGAAGGTACCTGCAAAAATCCGCCTGCGCCAATCAGTTGCAATATTTCGATAGCCCTTGGGTAAGCGCGTGATGCAGCGTCAATAGCTACTCGCAGCGGCAGCGCCTTCGGCCACCAGGTGCCGAATTCATCGGGCTGCGCTTCTATTTCGGCGACGACAAGCAACGCCTTCAGGCTTTCAAGCTGGACAACCAGCTCGCCAAGCTTCTCTTGCACATGCAAGAAGCGTTCAGCTCCGATCGCTTCTGCAATGGAAAAGCCAGTAGCAGTCACGAAAGCATATTTGGCAATAAGACGGATTACGCTTTGATGGTGCATTAAGCTGTTCTCTTTCTTATGCAATGCCGCCTGATAGACACCCTCCGGATTGCGATAGAATAACACCCGCTCCCAAGGAACAAATACATCATCAAAAACGACTGCAGCATCCATCTCATCATACAATGCGCTTAACGGTCCTTCCTGTGGAGATAACGCAAAGGAATCGCGGCAAACGATCTCCACGCCCGGCGAATTAGCCGCTACAATGATCAGGTTGGCATACTGCTCATACCCTTCCTGCAATCGTCCCTCAGGAAGCACCAAAATATCGTGGGCATATGGAGCAGCTGTCCCGAGCATCTTGGCACCGCGAATGACGATGCCCTCTTCGTTCTCGCTAACGACACGCAGCGCTAGATCAGGGTCTGATAGCTCGGTTTGTTCCTTGCTTCTATCAATTTGCGGATCTGCGACTACGGATACCAAAATGCGGTGCTCGTCTCTGGCCTGCTCGTAATAGGCCGTAATTTTCCGTTCAAACTCCTTGTCGTAGGCGGCGAGCTTAGCTCTTGAAGCATACCAGCCCGTCACGATTGAACGACCGGACTCCGATAAACGGCTCATTAATCCATCCGTCTCATCTACCCAATATTCAAAGGCAGCCTTCCGTTCCAGTAGCTGTTCCTTCGTCTGGGGAACTAAAAACGATTTATGCACATATTCGCCGGTAACCGGACTGACATAACCGACCTTATCCTTAAGCTCGGGATCATGCAGCTCGTTAAAAAACGTCTTCAATACCCCAACAGGACCTGCAAAGGCAGGATGCACGGCAACATCCTCTACTGGGTTGTCATTAATCCATACTTTTCTGCCATCATTCAAGCTGGCAATATAATGATCCCCAGGTCGAGTGGATGTACGATCGTAATTGGTCATCTGTCTTCTCTCCCTACTCCTGCATTGCAGCGCCAGTGCTGCGTTCTTTCGTTAGCTATTCTTCACTTACATATTTAACAGCAAGATAAGTAAACAGACGTACTGCATTCGTTAACGCCGCCTCATCAAAATTAAATTTGGGGTGATGATGCGCATAGACGATGCCTGCCTGCTTATTTCCTGCCCCGATGTCAAAAAAGACGCCCGGCACAACCTGCTGATACGCTGAAAAATCCTCTCCGCCCATCGTTGGGACGGCCTTGATGACGTTACTGCTGCCGAATAGTTCTACAGCTGCACTCTCTACCTCCAGTGCGATAAGTTCATCGTTAATAACAGGCAGATAGCCGTAAGTGTAATCTAGTTTAATTTGGACTTCATGCGTCATCTCAACCCCCTGCAATAGCTGCTGCAGCCGTTTGTAGGTCTGGGTACGAAGTTCAGGGTCAAAGGTGCGGACCGTACCGCCGATAACGGCTTGGTCAGGAATGACGTTATAAGCCGAACCGGACTGAAACATCGTTACGGATATGACACGCTGCGCCAACGGATCCGTTTCGCGCGCAACGATATGCTGAAGCAGCTGTACCACCTGTACGCCCACTGCAATCGGATCGATCGTTTTATGTGGCGCTGCGGCATGCCCGCCCGTCCCGTGGATCGTAATCGTAAAATTATCAGGGGAAGCCTGAATCGGGCCGCCAGCAACCGAGATCAGCCCTGTTTCCAGCTGTGAATTCAGATGACCGCCAAAAATACGGTCAACGCCCGCGAGCACGCCGGCCTCTACTAATTCTCTGGCGCCTCCAGGGGGCTGCTCTTCTGCATGCTGAAAAAGAAACCGAATTTCACCGGACAGCTTGTCCGCTTCCCCGCTCAGCAACCCAGCAACGCCAAGCATGATAGCTGAATGTCCATCATGCCCGCAGGCATGCATAACGCCATCGTTCAGCGATGAGTAAGGCGCACCGCTGTCTTCCTGTATCGGCAATGCGTCCATATCCGCACGAAGTGCCAGCACCTTGCCCGGACGCGCACCGCGTAGTGTGGCCATCACGCTCGTCGGGGTGGGACGCGTGATCTCCAGCCCCTCAAACTGCCTAAGCGTCTGTTCCACAAAATCAGCGGTGTTCCATTCTTGAAAAGACAGCTCGGGATGCTGATGCAGATGTCTTCTCCATGCAATAACCCGCTCACTCCATTGATCTGCCAGTGCTGCTAATCTCGCCGGCAAGCTCATGACGAAACCGTCTCATCTTGCTCAAATGCCTGTATCGCATTAAAGCGATGCGAGAATGCCGCTCCCGCTTTTAGCGCTGTCGCTACTGCGATTGCCTCGGCCAGCTCTCCCTTGGCTGCGCCTTTCTCCTTGGCCTTGCGTGTAAGCCGATCGATTGCGTAAGCATTTCCTTCAACATGCGCCACCGCAACAGCGATGATCAGCTTATCCTTCTCAGCTATCGCACCAGATTGGAGCACACGATAGCGCAGCTCGGCAAATGCGCCATACAAATCTTCATTAACGGCTTCCCATTCTTCTTCACGTTCCAAATAGGATCTTTTGAACAGCTCATCGTCACCGCTGCCATCAAAAGCGTTAAGCGCGTTAACGCTATACAAATAGGCCGACTCCGCTTTGACAAACGCTGCTACGCCAATCGATTCAAACAGCTGCTCACGGGTCACCGATAACGATTTGGCCTTTACAACATGCGCATCGATGCAATAAGGGCAGCCGGTTGCATGGGCAACGGCAATCGCAATCAGTTCCTTAAAGGAAACAGACAAAATTCCTTCCGCTACCGCCAAATCAGCAAAACTGATATATGCCTTCAGCAGCTCCGGATTAATGCTCGCCCACTTGGCCCCGTTGCGCTTATATTCTTTTCTGTACAAACTATCCTGACTCATACTAGCACCGCCCTACAATTATTGATAACTATTCCACTTGGATTAGTTTGTTTGTAAGATTATAATAAGGTAAACCATACGCTTTTGTATAATAGGAAAACACAATACGGGCATTCAGTTCTACTGATAGCTTAACCAAAGGAAGTGAAGGCTATGGAATTCAGAATGATTAAAACATTTCAAACCATCGTAAAACTGGGCAGCTTCTTGAAGGCGGCAGAGGCTCTACAATACGCCCAGCCCACGATCACCTTGCATATTCAAAAACTGGAGTCCGATCTTGGCGTTAAGCTCCTGGAGCGAGGCAAACAAATGCGCCTCACCGAGGCAGGCATGATCTTCTATCAGCGTGCCAACAAGCTTTTGCAAGAATTCGAATATATGAATAGCACGATTAACGACCTCGTTCAAGGCGAAGCCGGGCTAGTCAGAATCGGCATTTCGGAGCCTACAGCCAGTAATCGTATGCCGGTATTGTTAACCGAATTTAAAAACCAATATCCGAAGCTTCAGCTGCAAATGCATATTGGTGATGCCAAACGCCTGAAGCGCATGGTCAGTGAGGATCTAATTGACTTTGCCATCTGTACGGAACCGGAGGCGAATCTGGAAACAACCTTTGAACCGCTGTTCTTTGAGCCACTGGCGCTGCTTGTGCGAACCGACCATCCGTTTGCAAAACGTAAACAGATTACGATAAAGGATCTGCAGGGGGAGAACCTTCTGCTGACGGCGCCGGATTGCCCAATTCGGCTTAAGATACAGGAAGCGCTGCTCGATAAGATGGAAGGAAAATTGACCAGTATTGAAATTGGCAGCATTAACGCTCACAAAAGTTATGTTCAGGCAGGCATGGGCGTATCCATCTCGCCCGTTCTCAATCCGCCGCTTCCGAATACGACCTATGTCACGATTGCCGACCTCAAAATTGGTCCTCAGATTGGCATTATCCGCAAGCGGGATGCAGCTCCAATTGGACTCGCAGGGAGCAGGCTGCTGCAGGAAATCACCCGGAAGCTGCCGCTTCACTCATCGGTCATTGAATTCCAGTTTCCCGCTTCCGGCGAATAAACGATAATCGGACAATTCAGCATAACTGAATTGTCCGATTATTTCTTTCAATTTTACTTTAACAAATAACCACTTTATGATTTTAAGATAAAGTTGCACATGGACAACGATTGAAAGGATAGATGGCAGATGTCGCTGTACGAGGATCAACTACTTAAAACAGAACTATTCGATCTTACGGATGATCAATATCAGTTGTTGCTCCGGTTCCGCCAGATTGGCGAACAAATCATCGGGCCGGCTGCAAAACAGGTAGATGAGGAAGGAAGATTCCCGTTTGAAGGCGCAAACGCGCTCAAACAGGAGGAATTGGGCGGATTATGCGTGCCTAGCCATGCAGGCGGTCTTGGCGTCGGGTATGGAGGCGATGCCTATATGCTTCCCCTGATTTTAATGGAGCTTGCTTCCTGGTGTTCATCCCTTTCGCAAGTATTTGGCGTGCATAACACGGCGGTGCAAATGATTCATGCCATGGGAAATGATGAGCAAAGAGACTTCTTCTTCTCCAAGGCTTTGCAAGGGGATTGGTTCGCTTCTTTTGCAAGCGAGACTGGCCCCAACCGCTTTAATATAGCCTCCAAAGTAACGCCTGACGGAGATGGTTACCTGCTTAACGCACGCAAAAGCTTCGCGACTGCCTCCACCGGAGCGGATTGGGCGTTTATTTGGTCGATGGCCGACGGCATTGACGATTCTTTGCAGGAGCAAGTCGTGTTTCCATTGCTGAAGCTGGATGACCCCGGCGTCACCATCAACGATAGTTGGGACGGTATTGGCCAGCGCGGGACAGGCAGCGGCACCGTTATCGCTGAGAACGTAACTATTCCGCCGATCCAGATGATTGGTGAACCCGGCTCCTATTTCCGTTATGATTACTTCAATCATCAGTTTCATCTGAATTTTGCAGCACAATATGTCGGCATCGCTATTGGCGCATATAGACAGGCACTTCAATTTATGAAAGAGCGTGCTCGTCCATGGAGCGGTCTGACAAGCGCAACGGAAGATCCCTATATCCAGCTCAGAATCGGCGAAATGTCTGTTCAGCTTCAGGCGGCACGTCAATTCATTCTGCATGCGGCCCGTCTGCTGCAAAAGGCGAATGAACAAGAAGGGCTATGGCCGATCGTCCATATTGCGGTCGCTCAGGCTAAAGTGTTTGCAACTGAAGCCGCGCTTGATATTACAAGCCGTATTTTTCAAGTCATGGGCGCAAGCTCAGCAACTCAAAAAAATAACTTTGACGTTTATTTCCGCAACGCGCGGACGCTTACTCTGCACGATCCGATTGACCGCCGCAAGGAGGTTATCGGCAAGTCAGAGCTCGGTTATACCGGACAATTTGATGTGTTGTATTAAAGCTAAAACAGCCAGCCGTCGGGATCATACCGATAGTTGGCTGTTTGTTTCTTTATGTCTGCCAGACACTTCTACTCCATTCCAGCTACTCTATATTAAAAAGTTGGTTATATTTTTTATTATCTCCGTTGGATACCAAGCCGATCATCAATCAAGTTGATGATATATTGGCGCCCCTAGCGGAGCTGCTGCTGCTCCCCCGTCAACGATGATTTCTGTACCCTGAACATATGAAGAATCATTAGATGCTAGAAACAAGGCAACCTTTGCAAGTTCCTCCGGATCACCCATACGTTTAAGAGGAATGGCACGCGCATGTTTTGCCTCCAGTTTTGCTATTTCATCATGAGTTGACTGTTTCCAAATTGGTGTACGTGTTGCCCCTGGGACCAAAGTGTTTACACGGATACCCCGCGGCGACAACTCGGCAGCTAATACTCTAGCCATGCTGCTAACGGCTCCTTTACTCGCCGCATAGGCTGATCTTTCCGGCGCACCATCAGTTGCACGCGTTGAGCCGGTCAAGATTACTGAAGCGCCTTCCTTCAGGTGGGGCAGAGCAGCTTGTACAGTGAAAAAGACTCCAGTCACATTAACCTTAAGAACCTCTTCAAAAACCGAAAGCTCTGTACTTCCTATTGGTGTAGGAGCTGCAATGCCGGCATTAGCGAATACGATGTCAAGTCTGCCGAAGGTTGCTACTACTGTGGACACCGCATTTTCCATACTTGCTGGATCCGCTACATCCGCCTGAATTGCATGGACATTGGAGCCAAGCTCCTCAGCCACCGAGCTCAACTTGGTCTGATTCCTGCCTGTTATAACCACCTTTGCACCTTCTGCCACAAACAACTTTGCGGTTGCCAAACCAATTCCGCTATTACCTCCTGTAATTAAAGCCACCTTCCCATCAAGTTTCCCCATTTATATCCACCCCTTTAATTATATGATTTTCATTATTAACCATTATTAATTAACCATTCATCCCATTATCGACATATTCTCATTGAGTTATCAAATCCCGTTTTTTTTCAAAAAAATCAACATTAACTCCCCAATTTCTTTAGCATGCGTTTCTAATGCAAAATGACCCGTATCTAATAGATGAATACCGGCTTTAGGTAAATCCTTTTTAAAAGCTTTAGCACCTTCCGGAATAAAAGAAACATCATTTTTACCCCAAGCTGCTAAAAAAGGTGGCTGGTATTCTTGAAGATATTTTTGAAACTCCTCGTACATTTTCACATTAGTTTGGTAGTCAAAAATTAAATCCAATTGTTTTTCATCATTTCCCGGTCGTGACATATATGCAATATCAAGAGTATATCCGTCTGGGGAAACTTGATTTTCTTTTGTTCCATCAATATATTGGCTTTTTATTGTTTCAGGTGCAAAGGCAGTCCGATAACTGTCTCGTTTCTCTTGTGTTGGATTACGCCAATATTCTTCTCTGTCCGCCCATTTTTCACCAAGCCCTTCTCGATAAACGTTGCCGTTCTGACTTATTATTGCTGTTACATTTTCTGGACGGCGCATAGCTAAACGAAAGCCAATCGGCGCTCCATAGTCAAAGACATATAATGCATATTTAGTAATCCCAAGTTGATTAATAAAGGCTTCCATTATTTCAGTAATTTTATCAAATGTATATTTAAAATTGTCTCTGTCAGGTGATGATGAATTACCAAAACCGGGATAGTCGGGGGCAATCAAATAGTAGTCTTTTTCTAATACAGGTATAAGTTCTCTGAACATATGACTTGCGGACGGAAAACCATGAAGTAATAAAATAACTGGTTTATCTGGATTGCCGGCCTTACGATAAAACACTTGTAATCCTTCTATTTCTAAAGAATGATATGTCGTCATGTTATTTCCTCCAATTTATCGATTAACTGTGTAGTTAAGCATTTTTTAGACTTTTTCTATTGGACATAACACTACCCACTATCATAATAATTACAGCAATAACAAGTACCAAGGTAGCAAGAGCCAAGGAGATGCTGTAACTATTGGTTGCATCCAAAACAAACCCTGCCCCTACGGGACCAAGGATTTGACCAGTCCCAAAAAAACCAGTCATCAACGCAATGGCTTGACTACCACTAGTTGGTTTTAGTGAACGAGCCGCGGTAATTGCAAGCATGGAAATCCCCATAAAGGTTCCACCAAACAGGATTGAACCCAGAGCTACACCGAAGATATTAGGTAGTAATACAGGCAATATAACCCCTATAGCTTGTAAAATAAGCGCAAATATCAATGGCTTTACATAACCCATTTTCCCCATACACCAAGACCAGAATAAAGTCGAGGGCACCGCCGCTACCCCAACGATAATCCAGCTATAATCAGAAAAAAACTCCATTTTCGGAACTTGTTTGACATAAGAAACTAAAAACGTCGCACTAACAACATAGCCCAAGCCTTCAAGCCCATAAACAATAAGCAAATAAAGAAATAATTTTGTTTCTTTAATAGAAGAAGCTTTATCGCTACCATTTACAGTTATGTGTTGCTTTTTGGGCTCCTGGATATATCTCCAAATAATTGCGACAAGAATGATACTAACAACCAAGAGACCTATCCATGCTCCCCTCCATGAGTGAAGACTGAACAATGGAATTAATAACCCTGATAATGCAATACCAAATCCAACCCCACCATAAAAAATACCGATCCACTTTTCACGGTTGTCAGTGAGCAGGGCATCTAAAACTAAGCTTGATGCAAGGACAAAAATAAAGCCGCTACTAAAGCCAGATATGAAACGTAGTATCATCCACCAAGAAAACGAAGATGTAACCCCCATTAATCCAGTTGTTAAAATACATAAAACCAAGTGAATTCGCAGATGAGAAGATCTTCGCGCTCCGAAATTAATGAAACCCGCGCAAAAAGCTGCAGCTAAGTAACCTAAGTTATTAATTCCTGCCAAATAACCAGCTTCAGTTATGGATAAATTAATTTGTGACTGCATGAAAGGGAGTATCGAGGTGTATGAAAACCGACCGATACCCATTGCAATAGTTAGCATAACAAATCCACCAATTAATATTTTTGTCGAAGTAGCTTTACCTTTTACTTTTATATCTGAACGTGACATTATAATCCCCCCTCCTGTTTCAATTTTATTCCCAGCTTGATATCGTGTAAAATGAATGTATTAGATCGTATCCATTAAAAAAATCAATACCTGAAATGGAGAATGGTTATGGAGATCCGCGACATGCACATCTTTTTGACTGTCGCAAACGAAGGCAGTATTACAAGAGCTGCTGAGAAATTGGAATACGTTCAGTCGAGTATAAGCATACGTATTCAACAGCTTGAGAATGAACTTAATACCGTTTTATTTTATAGGCAACGTCACGGAGTTCAGCTTACTACATCAGGGCAGGTGCTTAAATCTTATGTAGAAAAAATTATTGCTCTTACGCAAGAGGCGGAGAACGCTGTATCAGATAGATCAACACCACAAGGACCACTTCGAATAGGATGCCTTGAAACGACAGCAGCCATTCGTTTACCGAATATTCTCGCCGACTATCATAGTTCCTATCAAGAGGTCGATTTAACAATAAAAACTGGCACTACGGACGAGCTTACTAAGTTAGTTCTGAAGTTTGAATTGGACGGTGCATTCGTGTCCGCACCAATTGAGCATGAAGAGTTAGAAGCAACGGAGATCGGTTATGAAGAGCTTGTGCTCGTAACTGGAGGACAGCAATTATCAATTGAACGAATGGAAGAGTTACAAAATCAAACTCTACTTGTTTTTAGAATTGGTTGCTCATACCGTCAAAAATATGAAGATTGGTTAGGTCTCAAAGGAATAAGGCCTTCCAAAATTATGGAGTTCGGCACAGTTGAAGGAATCCTTGGATGTATTCATGCGGGGCTTGGCATTTCACTATTACCCCGTTCTGTTGTGGAGAGGGCGAAAGGGCAATATAGTCTTCAAATTCAAAAATTATCAGAGAAATCATTCAAAGCTGCGACGTTATTTGTTCGCCGCAAAGACTCATACTATACTCCGGCTGTATCTGAGTTAATAAGAATAGCAAAAGAAAGATTTAATTAACTCGCGAAAATCCCATCCTGTCGATAAGAGGTCATAAGAATGAATCCAGACATTCCAGACACATTTCAGGCACTCGTAGTCAATAAGACTGATACATCTTTTTCAGTAAATACTCAAGCCTTGACATTGGAAGACCTGCCCATTGGGGAAGTCGTTATTCAGGTAGCATACTCTAGTGTTAACTATAAGGATGGGTTAGCTAGTATTCCAGATGGTAATATCGTCAAATCCTACCCCTTCGTTCCAGGAATAGATCTATCGGGTTATGTAGTCTCCTCTAGCGATAAACGCTTTACTAAAGGCCAGCCTGTTATAGCTACCGGCTATGATATTGGGGTTTCTCATTTTGGGGGCTTCAGTCAGTATGTGCGCATTCCTGCTAAATGGATTATTCCTCTTCCCGAGGGACTTACTTTAAAGGAAGCTATGATCCTTGGAACTGCTGGCTTCACAGCCGCTTTGTCTATCCAAAGTCTTGAATTGAATGGAATTTCTCCCGAACAAGGCAAAGTGCTTGTCACGGGAGCAACTGGTGGGGTAGGCGGAGCCGCCATAGCAATGCTCGCCAAAAATGGTTATCATGTCGATGCGAGTACTGGAAATGCTAACGCCGCACACTACCTCAAAGCACTAGGTGCCAAAGAAATTCTCTCTCGCGAAGATGTATTAGGGCAATCTGATAAGCCCCTAAACAAGCAATTGTGGCAAGCCGCTGTCGATTCTGTTGGGGGAGCTACACTTGCGGCCATCCTAAGTAAGCTTGCTTACCGAGGTGCCGTAGCTGCAAGTGGTTTAACAGGAGGAGCATCCCTCCCTACTACTGTATTGCCCTTTATTCTGCGTGGAGTCAGTCTCATGGGGATTGACTCCGTGTTCTGCGACGGCGATACTCGCACTAAGGTATGGAACCGTATGGCTACTGATCTGAAGCCTAATAATCTGGATACTTTAATAGATCGGGAAGTAACACTACGAGAGCTTCCTGAAGCTTTGAAAGATATTTTGCAGTCCCGTACCCTCGGTCGGATTCTAGTTGCTTTGAACTAAAAATGGGTGTCTCCGCTACTTTCGTTGTAGTATCGGGACGCCCTCAATTATTTTAATGACCCTATTCGTTGAGCAAATTCATTATTTGCTGTTCTAAGTTTTCCAAATACATTAAATACACTTTTTTTACCCAAGATATATTGTTTTGGGCGCCATATTACCCGCATTAGAAAAATATACACCCGATCATTTTGATTCTATATCAGATGCGAAATCAAAAATTTTCACGGTTATACATGAAGCAGAGAGTCTCCTTTCTAAGGCAAATGTTGATGATGATATTGCAAGAATTACGATGACTGAGGAAAGAACAGACTTAATTACTTACCTTAATAATGTATCTGAAACAAAAGTAATTAAAGAACCTCCATTATTCTATAGACGAAAGTTATTAGAGTCAGAAAGAGAATTAATATGGATGCAACTAAATAATAAATGGTCTATTGAAAAGAAAGGTCAATGGATACCACTTGATGGTAGTAAAAACAAACTTGCTCTAGCTTTTATGGATGATTACTTTGAGTCAGAAGTTGGTTATGAACTATTAAGGAAGTTTTTATTAGAACATGGACTCAATAATATATACGAGTTACGAGAATTCGAATCATCACCTGAATATGAGTTAGAGATTTCTGCTTTTAGCCCCACATATGTTTTCAATGGAGAAGGTTTTTGGTGCAGTAAGGAAATGGACTGGGTTATCTATGCCTCCCATGAAAATTCAATCACTTTTGGAGGAGAATGGCTAGTCAACAAAGTAAAAGGTGCATGGTCAAACTGGGAAAGTAGGCTATGGCTCGATTGGAGAGAAAGATTAGCAAGAGGAATTTAAATTTCATTAAAAAATCCCCTCTAAAAAAAAGTGAACTGTGACCCACAAGAAAGACACTTTAAAGAGTGATTTTCTTGTGGGTCTTTTGTGTTTTAATCAGAATATTGGAAAAGGAGCCCCACTAGCATTTAAACTTAGACCCTTAACGAGCCACGAAATCCTCGTGCAGCATAATAGGATTCAGCTCCGTTGTGGTACACGAAGATAGAGTCGTAACGACGATCGCAGAAGATGGCCCCGCCGAGTTTTCTAATGCTAGCAGGTGTAATCACCCAGCTTGACGTTTTCGCATCAAAATTTCCAAGCTTCTGCAGTTCCCGGTATTGTACTTCTGTTAAAAGCTCTATGCCCATAGCTGCTGCCATTTCAATTGCATCATTTTGTGGTTTATGTTCTTTCCTCGAATCCAGCGCTTCACGGTCGTAACAAACACTTCTGCGCCCTTTAGGACTTTCTGCTGAACAATCGTAAAAAATGTATTCGCCGGTCTCCGTATCATGACCAACAACATCCGGTTCACCGCCAGTTCCCTCCATCTCATGGAGAGACCACAGCTTTTCAGTATGAGCTTCGAGCTTTGCTTGAACGTCAGCCCATTCAAGACCTTGATGGCGGTTCCTATTTTTCTCAAAACGTGCTTTCAATGTTCTGAGAAGTCCTTCGGATTGTTCCGGAGATAACTCCTTTATATTGCTGCTATTAGTCATGTTCATTTCTCCTACCCACATTGATTTATTTCTTTAGTTTTCGTACGGCAAACTTTCTAATATCCTCGTAGCTGTCATGCAAGCATTCTTCTAAAATCTCTTGTGGAAGAATTTTTCTCTTAAACATTTTATGGATAAGAGTATGACGGCAATATGAACACAGCGTTTGTCTATATATGTAGATAAATACTGAGGGATTAATTTTAACATATCGGTTAACTAATAATCTCTCAACGTCCATAAAGAGACCATGCCATCCGCCATCTTCATAAGATATAGTCAGACTTTGAATACCTTCGAGCAGAACAGTTTCATCTTCAGACTTATAGCAAAAACATAGGAGACTTAGAGCATTTGCGAGTTCTTTCTTTTGTTTAATGAGATTTATTGCGAAATCGTGAATCGTATCTGACGGTAAATGCTGCATCATCTCAAAAGCAACATTTCGTATTGATTCATTATCATTTCCGGCAAGCTCGAAAATAAACTGCTCATCCAATGGAAAACGAACATTTCTAAAAGTCCACAGTAATTCTAACTTTATATCTAGATTTATTTCTTCAATAGAGTATTTCGCTAATTTTATCAATTCCTCTTCTGTAGCAACTTTCGCAAAACGAAGTGCTAGCCCTCGGCTTCGCTTTTCTCTTGATGCTTTAATCACTTCTTCTAGTGTTGGTGAATCAATACCTTGTCTATTTTGAATCTTGGTTTGTGATATGGAGTTTAGAAAGGATTTTATATAATCAGATTTAATCGCATTTTTTTGCAAATATGTATCTACACGTTTATCTCCAAACTTATTTTTTGCATTAAAGTAGAACCAATCTATATCAACGATATCACTTTTTCTAAAAGCATACTCCCCAAGCTGTTGTAAAATACTCTTAAAAGCAGGAAATCCATCTAGTGTTGTTAACCATACACACAGCCATTCTAAGTTATCCTTATCTACACGATTGGTGCGATGTGACAATAATCCGAGTAATGTATTGTATTTTTCATATAATGATTCCCTTGCTCTGATGCTGCCATCAACTGAAAATAGATACAAAAGCTCACACAACTGATCGAATAACCATGTATCTAGATTTTTTTGCATAAACTTTTGGATTATAGCTTCTTCAAAATAGCTCCTATCTTCGAATAGAGAGATAGCATTATATAAAAAGAGTTCCACGTTTACCTTCGGATTGCATGTCATAGCAAGTGTTTCGAAGACAAGACCATAAAATAATATCTTTATACTTTTCACGACAATTACTCTCTTTTAACTCAATATATGAATGACCTAATCCCCGTTTGAAAGCCTCTTTGAATTGAGTTCTTGTAAGTTTTCTTTCCTTCAATTATTAATCTCCTTTTCTATACCAAATAATAGTATCAACACCATACCATAGGATTCTTGGCTAACCCCCCTGACCTAAATATACTATACCATATGTTGGAATTTCTCTTTTGTACCGTATGTATTACGTCTGGTTGCTAGTAAAATGTATACTACCGGATAATGCTAGTAATAGTTACTTTTTAGTATCGAAAAAAGGAGGAAAATATAAAGCGGAGCATTTACATGCCCCGCCCGCTTAAAGTCTTCTTATGATCCTGTAATGACATACTTGCGCATTTACCTCAAACTATATCAAATATGGGTTTGATGCAGTCGGTGAGGAGTCAATCAGTTCTTAGTAAGACTGTCGACAACAAACTTAAATTGAGCCTCCAAGGATATGGGGTCACTGTAAACAAACCCTCTCCCGTCGTTCCTAAAAACGTGATTATTTTTGACAGCAGGCAGGTTATCCCATATGGGTCCGTCAAAGACGACTTCCGGCTTGGCATCTCCCGTCCAACCGCTGATGAATATATAATCACCTGCGTATTCGGGCAACAGTTCCAAAGACAGCTTTGCCCATCCCGTACCGCTGTCGATCGCTTCCTTCTGGATGATTGGCGGCGCCTTCAAATGGAATTCCCCGTAAATAATATCCCCGCCTCTCCCAAAACTCCCATAAGCATAGAATTCCTTAGCTCCTCCTGCATATCCATCATACAGAAAGCACTTCCGTTGCTCCGATTGGGTTTGTAAGCCAATTATAGCAGGATGCGGTGGGATTGGCGGCGAAGTATGAATTCTAGCAATAATTCATAATTTTACACGCTTCGACACTCGTTCTTCTTTTATTCCAACAAAATTGATAAAATAAGAGGTATATAAGATTTCCATATTTACAGAAGAGGATGTTTGCATCCATGACGGCAACCATTTTAACCGTTGACGACGATATTAAATTGCAAAAAATGCTGCATTTATTTCTGACGAACGCAGGATTCCATGTGCTGCAAGCTTATAACGGCGAACAATGCCTCGAACATCTTAGAAATCAACAACCGGATCTTATTCTGCTGGACATTCAAATGCCGGATGTCGATGGCATCACGTTATGCCGCCAAATCAGAGGTCTGTTTCAGCTTCCGATTCTGTTTCTGACGGGGAATATGCAGATTGAAGATAAATTAAGCTCCCTGCAGTCCGGGGGCGACGATTATATTACCAAACCGTTCGATCCATTAGAATTGATAGCGAGAGTCAAATCCCATTTGCGCTGGGGGATGCTTCTCTCAGAAACGAGGGAGCCTGGCAGCAAGCTGTCCGTTTCTGGACTCGAAATCGATTTTGAGCGATTGACGGTTATTGCAAACGGAAATCCTGTCATTTTAATGGCTAAAGAAATGCATCTACTAGTAACACTCGCACAAAACCAGCAAAGGGTTTTTCATCCAAGGCAGCTCTATGAGTTGATTTGGATCGATCCGGCTGGGTACTCTTCCGATACTATCAAAGTACACATTCATAGGCTTCGCAAAAAAATAGAAGTCGATCCGCTGAAACCGAAATTCATCCATACTGTCAAAGGCTTCGGCTACAAATTCCAACCAAGCGAATAATAGGAGACACTGCATCTACCCAATCAGTCTGAAACAAACTTGGTAGGAACGGTGCGCCGCAGAGGGGGATCCGCCGCAATGGCGAGCAATAAAACAATTATTGCAAACAATCGATTTTTCATCCTTGCTATCATATTGCTCATCCTCGGCGTCTCCATCGTTTGGCAGCTATTCGCTCCTACACCATACGCTCCTACATCCGCGGATGAAATCGTTTTGCACGAGAATGAAGGCGTATATAACGTAAACGAACAGATGGATTTTCTTGTGGATAAGAATGGAAAGTGGACGCTTGAAGACGTTCAATCCCCTCAAGTTAATGCGCAATTTCAGCCGGCATCTGGGAAGTCCGCTTTCGGCTTAACCGCCGGAACTTACTGGATCCGGACTACGGTAACTAATCAATCCCCGCTTGAGCAATGGGTCATTCGTTTGAATAACTCGGTCATCGAACAGTTCGATATGCATATCATTGACGTTCAGTCCGATAATCCCTTACACGCCCGAATGATTGCGAAAGCCGACGAGCATTTCTACTCATACTATTTTCAGCTGCCTAAGAACGATTCTGTGACCATCTATATGAGAGCCCTCATCAACGGCTCCATGATTATTCCGATAGAGCTGATGGATAACAACACCTTCCTTAGCAAACTGAAAAACGAATATATATTTTTCGGCATCTATTACGGGTTTGTCCTGTTGATGGCAGCCTACATGTTATCCTTGTATATTTTTAATCGCATGTCGGTTTATCTTTATTATTCGCTATACATCATTTGTTTCAGCATATCGCAGCTCGTTTGGAACGGACTATTACAACAATTACTTGGAGCGGATAGCCAGTTAATGGCGTTCTTACTTCATATGTTCGGAAATTACGAAAGTATTGATTATTTTTTCTTTATTTCAAGTCTATGGTTTGGCCTCTTGTTTCTGGGCAAAATACTTCAAATCGAAGTATACGCTCCGCGCATGATGGTCGTGTACCGGGCGCTGAGCATCATTTCTCCTCTTGTTGTCGCAGCTTCATTATTCCATCTCCCCGGTTATGAAACACTTGCCATCTTATACGAATCGTTGTTTGCGATACTGCTTGTCATCAGCACGATCTGGTGCATGTACAGAGGGAATCCGACAGCGCGTTATGTTATTCTCGCAGCGATTCCTTTCCTTGGTTTAGCCGCTCCGACTATATTGAATACCTATAGCCTGATGCAAGAGAGCTTTCTGACCCATTACGGCTTTCAATTCGGTGCTATTGCGGAGTTCCTCATGTTCTCGATCGCTTTATCCTATCAGATCAGACAGGCTCGAATAGATAAAGAGAACGCCGTTCAGGAGATGAAGTTGAACGAGCAAATTCAACAAACGCGCACTGAGCTGCTGCAAAATATTTCTCATGATATTCGTACACCGCTTACGATCGTGCAGGGCGGAATTCAAGCGATGATTCACGGTATCGTGATTGAGCCTAGCGAGAATGAAGACATGCTCAAATCCATGTACGATGAAGTGCTCCAGATCAACACGTTCATCGATCATTTGTTTGAATTAAGCCGCCTGAAACAAGCTCACGAAACATCGGTGTTGGAATCGACCCCATTGATGGATTGGATCTCACACCAATTCGATTCTCTCCAATCCATCATTCAATTGGCTGGACATCAAAGCAAATGCTCAGTTTCAGTTGACCCGCAAGCTGTTGTCAAAATTCATGCTCATCAGATAAAGCGCGTGCTTGCTAACCTCGTAAACAACGCGTGTAAGTTCTCTCCTGCAGGGGGCACCATTCATTTGTCAGCTAGCTCGAAAAAGGGGATTGTACTGATAGGTGTGGGAGACGAAGGAAGAGGTATACCTCCGGAACATCTCAATTCTATTTTTGATCGGGCTTATAAGGTGGACCCAGCCGATCCTAAGAGCGGCAGCGGTCTGGGACTGGCCATTGCGAAAGAAATTGTCGGACTTCACAACGGCGCCATTTGGGTAGAAAGCCAGGAGGGTAACGGCAGCCGATTTTTCATTAAACTGCCTGTCGATACTTTCAGAAGCTCGTAGAATGGTTGGCCAAGCATAATTGTTGAACGCCGTCCTTTCACGGCGTTCAACGTTTATGTCTCAGACATTTCAGAGAAGTAACGAAAATTGATGAACATTTTCATTTAGTTAAAAAAAACGCGACTAACTAACCAATATGCCCCCAAGATAAACGCAATAGCTGATCCACTTATAACAGCTCGTCTTGAAAATTTCCAACGATGCAACAGAACCAGCGGCAGCAGTAGAATGGCTACTAACGTCACTTGAATCGTTTCAATACCAAGGTTAAAGCTAATGAGATCTGTTGCCAGTTCGCTTCTAGGAATATCCATTTCACTCAATATGTCAGCAAAGCCCATACCATGAATTAAACCGAATAAGAACGTCAATACCCAGCGATAGCTGACTTTTTTACGAACGATATTTTCAACCGCTACATAACAAATGCTAAGTGCTATTGCCGGTTCAACAAACCATCCAGGCACATTAATAAAACCTAGCACCGTCAATGATAATGTAATACTATGAGCGATCGTGAATGCAGTGATCATAGTAGCATACTGCTTAAATGTCTGCCTTGCTATAAGAAGTGAAAATAGAAACAACAGGTGGTCATAGCCTTCTAAAATATGAGTCATGCCTAGTTTAAAGAAAGAGAACCATCCCGAGATTTGTTCCGAACCTGATGCATCCTCATTACTGTTTGACTGAGATTGCGGATCCTGACGCAGAGCATCATAGATGTGATCGCTCATCTGCATTGACCAAACACGGTAATTTCCTGACAAGGCAGATGTACTTGTTTTCTCACCGTAATTAATCGTAACCAAGTCTACATAGTTGGCGGTAACTTTATCCTTAACGTAGAGGTTATCTGTTAGTGAAACTGTTTGGGATGCTAGTGTAGGAGGAAAAGCTACCTTCAGAATCGCCTTTGCAGTGTCTCCTTCCCGATTTATAGTAAAGCTTTCGACAGTCCAATTTTGAGCTTCTTTATTAATTTCCAACTTAATATCGTTCTTTAACAAAACAAGAAATTGATCTTTCACCGCATTGAATTCTTCCAGTTCCAGTATGCCATTGTTGTTCGAATCTCCATTCGTCAACTCAATGACAGAAAGCTCGTCAAGCGCATAAGTCATTTCGATGCTGGCTTTTGTGAAATCTAGCTTTGTATAACTGGCACTGTATGCGTGAGCTTCAGCTTTCTGTTCAGTTGATGACGAAAACACAATTAAAACTAACATGATACAAACGAGAATTCTAAATATTGCCCGACTGTGGAACATTCTTTTTTTCTCCTTTAAAAGATAAAAGGGATGCCTTTATTGCGAACAGCATCCCTTTTATCAATGATGTCTTTTAATACGGATTATTTATTTAATAAATTATAGATAACTTGGGCTGCCTCAGCACGGGTTGTAATTCCTTTTGGATCAAATGTATCCGCCGTGCGTCCTCGAACCAAATTAAGCTCCGCTGCTTTTTTAACATAATCCACAGCCCATGATGAAACCTTAGACTCATCTGTGAATGTTTTGCCTGTATTCGCTGGAGCTTTTCCATTTACCAGCTCATAAGCTTGCATCATCATAGTAACCATTTCTTCGCGAGTGATTTTTCCATTCGGATTAAATGTAGTCGCGGTTTTGCCTTTTACGATACCAGCCTCATAAGCAATAGAGACTGCTTGTGCATACCAATCATTCGCAGAGACGTCGGTGAATTTGATCTGTCCTTGTTTCGTCAGCTTCAACGAATTTACAAGCAGCGTCGTAAACTCAGCTCTGGTAATAGCACGTCCCGGTTCGAATGTTGTGTTGCTTGTACCAGTAATTGTTTGTTTAGCAGCTAATTCTTGAACTACGTTAAACGCCCAATGATTAGTTGCTAAGTCATTAAAGGTCTTATTGTACTCAAGAACCGCATATTTACTGAAGTGGCTGATTTGCGCAACCATTTCACCATTAATGTATTTCCCTTCGATAAGCTCCAATTTTCCACTGTCTGAGATATAGTAAATACCTACCAATTTCGGATTTGAGATTGGATCTACTTTTAAGCGGATAGTGATTGGCTGATCAAACTGTGTTAATTTTTCAACTTTTCCTTCTTTAGAAGTAATCGTAAAGGTAAATTCGTATACTTCTCCGGAAAGCTTAATATTTGCGTTTGTTGCGGTTCCGCTTAGGGCTACAATAGCCTTCGCTTCTGATTGAGGCAACGGATTGAATGTTAAGGATATCGAGCTTTCTTTTAATTCATTTGAATTCAATTTACTTTCTAACTGCTTGATCAAATCGGACGGCACGTTAAACGTAATTTTATCCGATGTGATTTCAAGCTTATTGTTCCCAAGCAGCTCCGCCGTATTGGACGGTAACTTAACTTCTGTTACGTCTGAAGCAACTGGGACGGTTGTTTTACCTTCGCTGCCGGTTTTAACTAACTGCTCAGTTGTTATCGTCTCAGTAATCGTTTTGCCATCAGCGCCGGGCGTTGGTGTTGGCTTCGGCGTTGGCGTTGGTGTCGGTGTCGGCGTTGGTGTTGGCGTTGGTGTCGGCGTTGGCGTTGGTGTTGGTGTTGGTGTTGGTGTCGGTGTCGGCGTCGGCGTCGGTGTCGGCGTTGGTGTCGGCGTTGGTGTCGGCGTTGGTGTCGGCGTTGGTTCTCCACCTGGTTCGCTAGCAGCATTCACCGTGACCGTACTTGTAGCCGTTTTACTTCCATCCACTGTTGTTACCGTAATAATTGTCGTTCCCACTGCATGTGGTGTAACTACCCCATTGTTGACTGTAGCCACTGCCGCATTGCTTGAACTCCATGTCACGTTTTTGTTTGTTGCATTGTTTGGATTCACTGTTTCTTTCAGCGTTTGCGCTACTCCGCCTGCTGTAAAGGTCAGTGTCGACTTATCCAGCGTCACTCCCGTTACAGGTACGTTCGGTGCAGTCACAGTAACCGTACTTATAGCCGGTTTACTTCCATCCACTGTCGTTACCGTAATAATTGCCGTTCCGGCTGCATGTGGTGTAACTACTCCATTGTTGACTGTAGCCACTGCCGCATTGCTTGAACTCCATGTCACGTTTTTGTTCGTTGCATTGTTTGGGTTCACTGTTTCTTTCAGCGTTTGCGCTGCCCCTCCTGCTGTAAAAGTAAGTGTCGACTTATCTAGCGTCACTCCCGTTACAGGTACGTTCGGTGCAGTCACAGTGACTGTGCTTATAGCCGTTTTACTTCCATCCACTGTCGTTACCGTAATAATTGCCGTTCCGGCTGCATGTGGTGTAACTACTCCATTGCTTACTGTTGCCACTGCCGCATTGCTTGAGCTCCACGTAACGTTTTTGTTCGTTGCATCGCCCGGGTTCACTGTTTCTTTCAGCGTTTGCGCTGCTCCACCTGTTGTAAAGGTCAGTGTTGACTTATCTAGCGTCACTCCCGTTACAGGCGCTTGTGCACCAGCAGACTTAGGAATAGCCTTTAGGTTCATATCAAAATAAAGATCTGAGCTGCTAGCTCTATTCTGGTGGACCTCAACTGCAATCACATTGTCACCATTGTGGAGGTTCGCCCTCATTGCTTCTGTGAGATCAACATCTTTCTTAATCCATGGAAGATCTAAACCAGATGGAGACAAAGTGTCATATTTAATTTCGCCCTCTGGCATTTCCATACGTATAATTTCAGTTCCATTCACATACATAACTGCACCATCGTCTATTGAGAAATTACCTAAAAACTTCTCATAGAAATCGACATTACCAATGTTTAGGGTCGTACGGAAATAAGTAGTTATATATTTATTGCTTTTGCTCGGTCCATACTCAATTTCCGTTTTATAGGGACCAAATAGAGTAGAGCTAACAATCGATCCGTTATCTTTATATCCAAACGGAGCACTTCCAGACTTCCATGAAGAGATGTCAGCCATACGCCAAGCTGTGCCTAGATCAGAACCTTTATCAAAGTATTTCCACACCAAGCCTTCCGACAATAAAGTATTCTGAGCATGCACCGTGACCGTGCTTATAGCTGTTTTAACTCCATCCACTGTCGTTACCGTAATGATTGTCGTTCCGGCTGCAAGTGGTGTAACTACCCCATTATTGACTGTAGCCACTGTCTCATTGCTTGAACTCCAAGTCACGTTTTTGTTCGTTGCATTGTTCGGGTTCACTGTTTCTTTCAGCGTTTGCGTTGCTCCGCCTGCAGTAAAGGTAAGTGTCGGCTTATCCAGCGTCACTCCCGTTACAAGTACTGTCGCCGCATTTACTGTGACCGTGCTTATTGCCGTTTTACTTCCATCCACTGTCGTTACCGTAATGACTGTCGTTCCCATTGCAAGCGGTGTAACTACCCCATTGTTGACTGTAGCCACTGCCTCATTACTTGAACTCCATGTAACGTTTTTGTTCGTTGCATTGTTCGGGTTCACTGTTTCTTTCAGGGTTTGCGCTGCTCCGCCTGCTGTAAGGGTAAGTGTCGGCTTATCTAGCATCACATCTGTTACTGCTATGTTCGCTACACTCACGATGACCGTGATGCTTGCCGTCTTATTGCTTCCATCCTCTGTCTTAACTGTTATTACGGTTGTACCTACTTTTAGGCCTGTCAACTTGCCGTATGCATCTATCGTTGCAACAGACTCATCGCTTGAGGACCAACTTACATCATGATTTGTTGCATTCTCTGGTAGTACAGTTGCTGTCAAAACACCTGTTTCACCTAATGCTAAATCAAATCTTTCTTCATTAATTAAAACGCTAGTTGCCAGAACTTTAGGTCCAGCACTTACTTCAACATTACTTGTAGCCGTGAAGCCGCCATCGACTGTCGTCGCAGTAATTACAGCGTTACCTACTGCTACGCCAGTTACCTTACCATTCTCATCAACTGTTGCAACTGACTCATCACTTGACTTCCAGACAACATCTTGATTTGTTGCATTAGTTGGCAGCACAGTTGCCGTCAGAACAGACTTTCCTTCTACCCCTATTTCAAGAGCAGATTTATTTAACGTAACATCAGTTACCGAAACCCCAACAGCTACGTCAGCCTTGTTCGTTTCTACATTCGAGATAGTATCTCTCTTTTTATTTAGAGTAGTAAGAACAGACTTTGTAAGCTGCAAACTTGCTGTTGCCGGATTCTGATTATCTACAAGTTCAAAGGAGAGCTTAAAGATATCGGAATATTCACCGTATGTTTGGGAGTGGATTGGCTTGTTAAGAGTTGCTTTGATACTTACCTCTCCCTCATTCTCCTTACTACGGTCAATCAAAAAGATCCCAGCGTCTGGTGTAACCAACTCTGCGTTAATCAGTTTGATTTGCGTGCTATTAAACTTAAATGTCGTATCGATATTTTTCACTGCATTGGCATTGTTGGTTGCATAGAAATACTCAATACTAGATTTAGCATCTGTTTGTTCATTTTGTTTGGCATAAAGCTTAACGTTCTCTGGCTCTTTTACCATCGTGTACGTATCATAAAGCGCCATTGTGTCCGTTCTATAGGTGTTATACGTAATTGCTTTTGGAGTGATATTGATAATAGAGAAAGTCGGAACTTTATCCTGCTTTCTTACTTCAGTGTAAGTTTCACGAACTGGAGCAAGCTCATAATACTTACTTCCACTTGAAGAGTTCGCAGTAAAGAACGTTGTACCTGCAGGGTTAATAGCTCTTCCTTGTTCGTCCTTAAGCTGGTCACCTGGGTTTGGGTTTTGAACTTTACCATTGTTCATTACAAGCGTTCGGGAATAAGAGTGATCATGACCTGTAAAAACAAGATCAATAGAAAGGTCATCAATAATTGGGGAAATTGCCGCTCTCAAGTTGAGTGTAGCAGTAGATTGAGAATGTTGTGCACCAGCACCATAAATATCCTGGTGCAATGTAACAAATCTCCACTTCGTGTTCGGGTTAGCCGCAACCGTTTGTTCCATAAACTTTCTGTGCTCAGTCCCGCTGGTATTGTTAGTGTTCAATACCATAAACAGCGCATCGCCGTATGTATAGTAATAGTCTCCACCAAAATCAACACCATCTTTACTCATACCGAATGTTGATTCATTAGGAGTATTGAAATGGTATTTATAATTCACTTTTATATCATGGTTACCAACTGTTGTTGCTACAGGCAGGTTTCTAAGTTGCCCAGGAGCTGTGTAATAATCATATTGAGACTCATTATTCCCAGTCTCTACTTGATCTCCCGCAGACATAATAAAGTTAATTCCCGGATATGCCGTTACTGCTTTTTTCAGCGTATTTGCCCAAGCTTCAGCATCTTTTACAACACTGCCTGTTTGTGCTGCACCAATTTGCGGGTCACCCACATACAAGATAGAGTAGTTTTCTGGATCTGCTGTCGCATAATCATAAACCGGGCTCCAGTCTGTGCCGTCGCCTACACGGTAAACATATTGCGTCTTCAGCGCAAGTCCAGAAGCATCTGCTTTATTCGAATAATAAGTTGTACTTGCTGTAGAAGATGTTCCTGTGAATTCCAAAGCTTTATCAACTGGGAATATGTCGTCTGTCATATCAGTTTTCTTCGCCATCTGAACGATAGTGGCTACTGGTTTAACATTCGAATACCAAGCAAAATTCAACTTAGTCACATCTGCGCCAGGAGTAAGTGAGATGCTTGTTGGAAGGTAATTTGCAGCTGCAGCAGTAACTACCGGATTGGACTCAGCAGCACTAGCTGTGTAGCTTGGGGTTGGCAGCCATGACACTACCATCGTGATTAACAAAACCAAAGCACTGATCCTAGTAATTCGCCTCTTCTTCTGACTGAATAAATTGGACACGGAAGTATACACCCTCTTAGTTGTATGTTACTCCTTTTATAGAGTACACATAACTATAGTCCGCGTTTGTAAACTTAAATCATTCGCTTTATTTATTTTTCATTAAATTATATGTTAATTTTTACATAAGGAAAATATTGACTATAACCCATCCAACCCCTCCGAAAATTTATTAAAGCTAAGAATCTAGTTTCTTAATTCGAAATAAATAACGGATTGCAAAATATAGAATAAGTGCAATCAGTATCAAAGCGACTTCAATACCAACATTAAAAGCTACTACTGAAGGCACTAAGTGCTCCTCTTCCGCGCGAATTCCCGCCAATCCTGTGGAAAAACCAAATCCATAAACCAAGCCAAACCCACCTGCTGCCCATAAAATATACTTCTTGTTCTTGCTAAAGAGAGCATATAAGGCAACGATAATAATACTAAGAACAGTAACCGATTCAATAACATTGCTGGGTATTGTCAATATTTGCATGCTTGCTAATATCAAGGTTATAGAACTAACTCCAATAAATATCGATATCGCGGCTATGGTCTTTTTAATATACCTGCAGCTAATGAGAAATCCCACCAAGAACAAAATCACCATAAAATCCGTTAACATATGCATTAGACCAAGCATGAAATACCGTTGAAATGCATCTTGTACACTCATTTGACCGATTTGAAGCTTACGAATCTGTTCGACGAATACTTCGGTTTTTTTCAGCTCACCAATCTCTAGATTCACATAGGCAACATGCCATGGATCACGATCTAATACTAAATTATAGGACAGCTCTACTATTTTCGGAGCATCTCTTACCGGATATTCCAAGATCGCTTCTGCGAATGGCTGCGGCTCACCCTCCTTCTCGATATATTTGAGCTGTGTCATTTTCCCCTTTAGAGGCAAATAATCCGAATATAGTGTCATGTTAGACAATAGATAGCTTCCTACCTCTTTCTGGTACTTCTTAAGAAACTTATCTATATGCTCCGGTGTTTTTAGAAACGGGTCTTCATCTGGAGGTATCGCATCCATCCGCAAGTCGTTCAAATCAATCTGAATTACTGAGCTGATAACTCCCTTCTTGAGTGATAAATCCAAGAAAGCAACACTGTCACCATGAGCAAATGAAGTAGGAGCCCATGAAACAAACATAAAACTAACACTGGCTAAAAATATCGCAACTGTTGCACTCCATCGTTTAAACATCCGAATCCTCCTGAATAGCTTCCTAAAATAACATCGTTTGAATACTATCATTACTCAACTTGCACAGCTACAATATAACCAAAAACCCTTCACCTTTTAAACTGCGAAAGTTTGATTCCATTATTTAACACCAAAAAAATAGCTTGTTTATACGAAAGTCATAGGATAGATTTATGGATGTGAACAACACAGATGAACACGACACCACGGAGGTACAGCATGTTTGCATCAAAGAAAGTAAGGGTAGCTCTCTTCCTAGCATTACTAGCAATAATTTCGCTATCCATTTATTTATTCAACCAATCTCCTGAAACAAAGTTCAATGAACAGGGTGGTACAGCTTATAAAAAATATGAAAAAGCCAAAATTTTAAAAGTTGTTGATGAAGACTTAGAGCAGAATGAGACAGAAAAAGATTTGTACACGGGAACACAAGAGCTTGAAGTGAAAATCTTATCTGGAGAGCATAAAGGTGAAATTCACACGATTAATAACCAAGTGAATCTCTACGTCAACGTGGTCGGCAAAGTAGGACAGAAAATTATGGTGACCATTGACACTGGCTCTTCCGGTGATTACACCATATATATGTTCGGCGCATATAGAACTCCGTATTTGATATTAATAGTTTTGCTATTTTTTGGTTTGTTATGGTGGGTTGGCGGAAAAAAAGGATTGACGTCGATATTTGGTATCATCTTTACGCTTGCCTGCATCATTTATTTGTTTATTCCAATGTTATACCGAGGCTATTCGCCTATTTTTGCATCTGTGTTAGTGGTAATCCTAATCACTATCGTCACACTGCTTTTAATAAATGGTTGGACTCCCAAATCTCTGGCAGCTATACTGGGCACGGCGATTGGTGTAGCTATTGCAGGCGTAATCGCTTATGGATTCGGAAATTTAGCACACATTTCAGGTTATAATATTGAGCAGGGCGAATCATTACGGACCATTTCCCTTACAACCGGCATGCAGCTTAAAGGATTATTATTTGCAGGAATATTGCTCTCCACCCTAGGCGCTATTATGGATATTGCCATCTCCATTGCAGCTTCCGTACACGAGGTATATTTGGCTAATCCTAAGCTTAGTAAAAAGGAGCTTTTTCTCTCTGGACTACATGTAGGGCGCGATACAATGGGAACGATGGCTAATACGCTGATCCTTGCTTTTACAGGAACCTCTCTCACATCTTTAATTATCCTATATGCCTTAGAAACCCCTTTTTATCAGCTGACGAACCTTAACCAAATTACTATCGAAGTCGTTCAAGGAATGAGCGGATGTATAGGCATTGTTTTAACCGTACCTATCGTTGCTTATATCTCTTCGAGAATTATTCCTATGACCGAAAGAAACACCATTGTTCAGGAAACAACACCCAAGAAACCAATAAACATTAAGCATAAATAACAAAAAAAGAGCGGTAGCCTATGACGTGAAAGTAACGTCCTAGACTGCCGCTTTTTAGATTAAATTGAACCTTTCAGTGTGTACGCTTTCGGGCAACCACCGCCAACCGACCTTCTTCGGTTGAGTATGCGCACGTGGACAGAACAACTAGCTTGTCGCTAATGTTAGGCACAGGACAGGCATAAACATTTCCAGATCCTCATTTTCGGTATAAATACACATATATTCATTAGAGCTGAACATTTAATCGGCGCGAAGGATTAACTAATCTAATAATGTATGGTATCAAATCCGCTAAAAGGAGCGAACTGGTATGGCAAAAATAGCAGATAAGTATCTCGTCGTAGATACATGGAAAGTAATCGAAAAGGGCTTTGACCCTTCGCGGAATCGGGTATCTGAATCAATCTTCTCCTTAGGTAATGAATATATGGGAGTACGCGCATATCCGGAAGAAGGGTACAGCGGTGACTCGTTAGTGGGTAGCTATTTCAACGGGCTGTTCGAAGAGGGCAAAGTACCGGCTCACTATAAAGGCATTATTCGGTTTCTTCGCTTCATGGTTAGCGCAGTAGACTGGTTGTATACGAGAATAAGTGTGAATGGCGAAACCCTTGATCTGGCCACAAGCAAATTCAGCGACTTTACTAGAGAGCTCGACTTCAAACGTGGAAAATATGTACGAAGCTTTGTATGGGAGCTGTCCGACGGTAAACAGATCAAATTAACATTCGAGCGATTCGTCAGCATGAACGTTTCAGGTCTCGGCTGCCAGCGTATCGTCTTCGAGCCGCTTAATTTCTCTGGAGAAGTTAATGTTCGAGCAGGACTTGATTTCACCATTATTCATGAGGATCAAGGTCGCAACTTCTGGCACACTGTTCAACAAGGACAAGCAGACGGCATAACGGCTATTCTCGGAGAAACAATCAACACCAAAAACCGTCTATACTCCGGATTTACAACAGTAGTGCCAAACGCTCTGCAAACGAAGCTTGTAGAAGCAGACCGATTTATTGGACAGGATATTACGATTAAGCTTGTTCAAGGCGAAGCATCCACCTTCGATAAATTCGTTAATAACTACGCGGAGAAAGATCTCTCCATTGCGAATGAGCATTTGTGGAGTAAAGCGCATGAGCAAGCAAAAGCATATGTCGGCGCAAGCTATGAAGAGCTTGAGCAGCAGCAAGCAGATTACTGGGATAACGTATGGAAAGAATCGGATATCGTCATTGAAGGCGACCCCGATAATCAGCAGGGCATCCGCTTCTGTATTTTCAACCTGTATCAAACCTATCATGGTGACAACCCGGGCTTTAACATCGGTGCCAAGGGACTTACAGGCGAAGCCTACAGAGGTCTAGCATTTTGGGATACCGAATCCTATTGCCTCCCTTTCTATATTTTCAACAATCCGAAAGCAGCGAAGAGCCTGCTAGAATTTCGTTACAAATCGTTGCCGCATGCGCTTGATCGTGCGAAGGACCTCGATTGTAAAGGTGCTTTCTATCCCATCGCGACGATCGACGGCACGGAAAGCTGTGATCTGTGGCAGCACTCAAACCTTCAGTTGCATGTTGGCACGGCAGTTGCATATGGTATTCGCCACTATGTGAACATTACAGACGATATCGATTTCTTGTATGAGAAAGGGCTGGAGATGCTCATTCAGATCAGCCGTTTCTATGCCACTCGCGGACAATGGGGACAACAGTCCGGCCTGTACGGGTACTTCGGCGTCATGGGGCCGGATGAATTCCAACTCATGGTCAATAACAACTGCTATATCAATTTAATGGCCAAAAAGCTGTTCGAGTACACACTTGAAGTGATTGACAGCATGTCCCTGCATTCGAGCGAAGCATTCCAAGCGTTAGCCGACAGAATTGATTTAACGAATGAGGAGCAAGCCGATTGGAAGCACAAAGCAGCCTTCATGAAGCTTCCTAAAGATAATGAAACTGGCATATTCGAGGAGCATGATGGTTTCTTCGATATGCCTCATCTCGATATTCATTCGATTCCAGTTACGGAATTCCCACTTTACTCACACTGGTCCTATGATCGACTGTATCGTTACGACATGATCAAGCAGCCGGACGTTCTTATGTTCATGTTCCTGTACAGCGACGATTATTCATTGGCAGAGAAGATTGCCAACTACGAATATTATGAGTCGCGCTGCATTCACGAGTCCTCGCTCTCCCCTTCCATCCACTCCATTCTTGCGGCGGAGATTGGAAAGAAAGAGGAGGCCTATCAATTTTTCGAATTTGCTACTCGACTGGACTTGGACAACTACAACCGCAACACGCGTGAAGGATTGCATACAACCTCCATTGCAGCGGCTTGGATGAACATCGTTTATGGCTTTGGCGGTATGCGTTCAGATGGCAGCCACCTTATTTTACAGCCAACGATTCCTACTAAGTGGGATAGCTACAGCTTCCCTATCTCATACAAAGAATCAAAGGTACTCGTAGAAGTCAACCAGCAAGGCGCTTCGATTAAAGTCGTATCCGGCGATGCCGTCTCGATTGCGATTTACGGTCATACGTACAACGTAACTGTTGAAGGTATCAAGGTAGACCTCTCGCAGGTTGTACAACAATAACCACAATTCAATGAAGGAGACATTGCATATGCTGGACAATATGAAAGGCGCTATTTTCGATCTGGACGGCGTGATCGTCGATACTGCTAAATATCATTTCCTTGCGTGGAAATCGTTAGCGAATCAGCTAGGCTTCGAGTTTACCGAAACCGATAATGAACGCCTCAAAGGCGTAAGCCGTGTCGAATCGCTTCGCATTCTTCTTGAAATCGGAGGGATTGAAGCCGACGAGAGAACATTCAACGAAATGGCCGAAAGCAAAAACAAGGAGTATGTAGCATCCATTGCGCAGCTTCAGCCTGAGGAGATTTTACCGGGAGCGAAAACATATTTGCAGCAACTAAGAAGCCAAGGTATTAAGATTGCACTCGGCTCAGCAAGCAAAAACGCGGAGTTCATCCTCTCCAAATTGGAAATCGCCGACCTATTCGACGCTGTCATTGACGGCAATAAAGTAGCAAAGGCGAAGCCCGATCCGGAGGTTTTTATCTCCGCGAGCTCCGCATTAGGCCTTGATCCGAAGGACTGCGTCGTATTCGAAGATGCTGAAGCTGGCGTACAAGCCGGTAAAGCCTCTGGCTCCAAAGTGGTCGGCATCGGCAGTCCGGAAATTCTGAGTGAAGCGGATCTCGTCGTTCCAGGACTAGCTGCATTGGTGAAATAACCAGAAAACGCTCCTCTACTCACTTAAGCTGAGTTGAGGAGCGTTATTAATTTGATAAGCTTGAGTTTAGCTTTATCTATTTCAACTAGTAACGGTGCTGCTAATCTCTTTTTTTACATTTGGATTTTCGGGGATTTTCAACCCTAAGTGACTGCGCAGCGTATCTCCCTCATACTCCTCCCGGAATAAACCGCGTCTTTGCAGCTCCGGTATGACGAAATCCACAATGTTATTTAAGTCTTCAGGGAAAGTTGGCGGGATAATGTTGAACCCATCTGCCGCTCCTTCCACAAACCATGTCTCCAATTGATCAACAATCTGTTTCGGCGTTCCAATTACCTCAAGATGCCCGCGGGCCGAAGAAATCCGTTCGTAAATATCACGAAGCGTCTTTAACCCCTCCCTCTTAGCGATATCGCAAATAATTTTATAGCGTACCCGAGGGTTAGTCGGATCCGCATACGTATCGTAATCAGGGAAAGGATCATCCGGATGAAAGCCTCTAAAATCGATCTGCGTAAACTCTGACAAAAATAGAAGCCCGGCGCCCGGCATGATCAATTTATTCAGCTCTTGACGCTTTTGCTGCGCTTCCTCCTCCGTCTTCGCGACTGTAATATATGCCCCAGGCATAATCTTCACTTCATCTCGATCACGATTATATTTAGCCAAACGGCCCTTCACGTCTTCATAGAATGCCTTCCCGATCTGCAAGGCTGGCGCTGCAGTAAAAACAACCTCCGCCGTCCTCGCGGCGAGCTCCTTTCCTGCCCCAGAGGAACCGGCTTGAACGATAACCGGATGTCCTTGCGGCGGTTCCGGCGCATCCAGCAATCCGTTGGCACGGAACCATTTTCCGTCATGCCGAATCGGATGGACTTTCGAGGTATCTAGGAATTGGCCCCTTTCTTTATTCACGACAAGGGCATCTCTCTCGATAGAGAACCAGAATTTCTTTGCAAGATCAATAAACTCTTCCGCGCGTTCATATCGGACGGCATGCGACAGATGCTCTTCCTTACCATAGACGGTCGCCTCAAGATCATTAGCAGATGTGACGACGTTCCAGCCGGCCCTTCCCTTGGATAGATGGTCTAAGGATCCGAATTTTCTTGCAATATGAAAAGGCTCATTATATGTCGTTGAAGCCGTAACCGTAAGTCCGATCTTTTTGGTTGAACTGGCGATGGCCGCTAGAATCATCAGCGGATCAAGCTTTAATTCCGAATAGGAGCTCGCTTCAATAGGACGAGCAACCGAATCCGCAATAAACAACATATCGAACTTACCGCGCTCCGCCGCTTGCGCAATTTCGATCAAATAATCGATATCGTAATTGCGATGCGATTGCGAGGAGGGATGCCGCCAACTAGCTAGATGCTGTCCGGGTAACTGAATGAACAATCCTAGGCTCATCTTTTTACTCATAATGTCATACACCTCCGTATTTAATAGTTATAAGGAATTGGTTAATTCCTGCGGGTTAGCTGTCTGTTTCGTAACCCTTTTCCCCGTCTCCGGCAAGAAAAATAAAATGAGCAGAAGAGAGAGAATGGGTAGACTTACCGCCAGGGCAGCTGCGTTCCCCAACCCAAGCGATAGGGCGAGAGTTGTTACCGTTATCGGAACTAGGATTTGCCCCAAGCGGCCTACGATATTATTGGACCAGGCCATTGCATTCGCGCGAATTTCAGTGGGAAAGAGCTCATTGGTTAGCGTCGAGCCGACAATAAGGAACGAATTCACGAAACCGGCAGCAATAATACTGCTGAAGAGTACCGCGTAAAAATTATGAAGCGTGAAGATCAGAACGCTGAACACACTTCCGACGATAATAATGATTGTTGCGGCGCGTTTGCGTCCTATTCGATCCATTAGCTTGCCGTTCAAAGCAATGACCAGCATTCCGGTTACCGTTTGGGTCAGCAACCCGATGCTCACCATCGTGGGGGTCCAATGCAACTCCTCGACCACTCTTAACGTGAAGAAATTCAAAGTTCCTTTGATGCCAAAATAAAGAAACAACCACACAAGGGACATAATTACGGTGTAGAGAAGGAATGGTTTTTTCCAAGGTGCGAAGAACTCTGCTTTTGGAAGCTGCTTGTCAAGCTTCCGTGCCTCTTGCGATCGAAGAAAGGCTTCCGTTTCAGGGAGTCTCTTTCTTAACAGAAATACGGGGATGAGCGGAAAGACTCCGACAGCATAAAGCACTCTCCAATTAAGGCCGAGCTTTGTAATAATCGGGAGCAGGATTCCGATTAACAATGCGCCGAATACGGCGGTGAGCTGGAAGCGGCCGACGACGCTCCCCCGATGCTCCGGTTCAAACTCCTCGCAGAGGATGATGTATCCGACAGACCAGCTGCCGATCAAGAAAATGCGCGCAGCAAATTGTAGGAAAATAAAAACTTCGATATTAGGAGCGAAAGCAGTAAACAAACTGAAGACCGAATACGAATAGACGCTCGCCAGATACACGTTGCGGCGCCCGATCTTATCTGCCATCCGGGATACGAAGAAGGCTACCATCGTCCCAATCGCAACTATGGACAGCGCATATCCGGACATCTGGGTTGAGACATCGAAATCATCGACAATATACGGCAGCGCTATACTAAGGACAGCGTCGTCGAAACCTTCGAAAAAAGCCCCCAAAATGAGAATTGGCCATAACAATTTCTGGCGCGAATTCATTATTAACTTGGTTTTAATATGCCATTCCTCCATCGTTCGCGAGGCCTCCAATGGCATGGTGGGTCCTTCGATATTCAACTCAACCGCAATATACAAAAATTTCATTTAAATGAACTAAAAGGATCATAACACACCTCTTTTTTCAAAAACAATGATTTTTTCCATCTTTTCCTATCTGTTTAATAAGTATTTAGTAAATTCAAAGAAATCTCCGAATCAGGCATCATCACTAGTGTCAAAAACTTCGTTTTTTTCTTCATAAATATCCTCCGTAACCAAAGTTAAATATTGACATCAATTGTAAATAGGTTACAATAATTGTTATCAGGATACATTGATTACTCAAACAAATATTATGAATGAGGTGGCCCCATGAGTCATGCCTTTCAAGCAAACCCAGATGCTCATGCAAGCAATGCCAATACCAATGTCGATCACGCAGCTAATACTGTAAATGAAGAGGCTTATAGCCATTCATTGAAATTGGCCTTGCAGCTTTTGACAATTCCAGATGGATATTCATTGAAAAGAGTTCAAAGCGAACAGCAAAACGGCAATGATGTTTGGTGGTTCCGTTATGAAAAGGCATCGGCGGAGAACAATGGTGTAGGCGGAGAACATTTTTCATTTGTCGTGTCAAAGAACAGCAATAAACTCCTTGGCTTTACTTGGATGGATAAAAGTTTATTAAACGGAGAGCTTCCAACGAAAGAAGCAGCAAAAGAAATTGCAAAAGCGTTCTTAGACAAGGTCGAGTCTGGTCTTTTTGTTAAATTAGATAATTTATGGATCGATAAGCATGATGAAAGCATTATGATAAAGAACGCTGAAAAACTAGACAACATCATCATTTCAGGGATCAAATATAAATGCTACTTAAAAGAAAATCATGATTATGCTTGGGTAATTGTCGGGAGAAACGGAGAAGTCATTACCTTCGAACAGGGGATCCAATGGGTCAATGGCAGAGTCACAGAAAAATGGCTGCACGATAGCTGGGTTCAGGAGAAGTAAAAGAACAACACCTTGATCTTTCTTCACTGAAATAATAAAGTGCAGCACTCCAAATGTGTTGAATGTTGATCGCAGACAATTAGATGCTGTGGAGAAATATAAGCTCATATAGCAAGAGGCATGAGTTCTGTAACATACAGAACTCATGCCTCACAAGTTACTTCATTCACACTATACTTAAGTACTATTCAGGAATTTTAATCTCAACAACATTTATTTGCTTAGCTACAATACCTGTTCCAGAAATTCTACTTCCATAAATAATACCTGTTACCGTTGCACCTGGATCACTCACAAACTGATAGCGACTATAGTTACTTGTAGACTGAACACCATCTACTATTACATAATCAATACCATTGTTATAATTTGCAGCTGCATTAACATCTTCTTTCAACGTAATTTTACCAGAACCTGAAATGATATTATTATTCACTAATGTAGTTCCTGGTATTGTTAATCTAGCGCTCGCTGCAAGCGCAATAATACCATCATTATTAACTGCATAGCCAACGTTCGATAACGTTAAATCTCCCTCTTGTACAGTGATCTTTCCATAGTTGTAAGTTTTTCCGTTCAAATTAGTGTTACCCTTAGTTAAACGAAGCTCGCCGTTTTCTTGAATGGTAGTCATACCAGAAACTGATATAGCTCCATTTTTTACTTCCAACAATTTGTTTATGGTTAGATCGCCGTAAAGATCAACTCTACCCTTGTAATAGTCAGCATAATCTGTATTTGCGCCAATGATGTTCAGTGCACCATTAAGTTCTGTATTATTATTAATTCTAAGATTACCTTTAACGTTCAATGCACCATCTTGTTTAATAACTAAGCGATCCTCACTACGAATACCTAAGTAGCCGTATTCTGGTACTGCAATTTCTCCGCCTGGTGCTACTGTTATTGTGTTTTTCGAAGACACACCAGCTACATAGTACGATCTTTGTGATTCTAGCTGCGAGTTAGTTGTAATTTTCCCTCCGTTTGATACTATGATTCCTCCATTGACATGAACATTTCCAGCTCCAGTTGCACTACCAACTACTCGTAGCTCTCCGCCTGAACCAATAGTAAAGTTAGAGTTTGAAATATAAAGGTTTTGTTTGGGCTTCAGCTCTAATGCCTTATTCAAGGTTACAGCTTCCCCATAATATGAAATATAAACATTTTTGTATTCTGCAAGTGCTTCAACTACTTTAGTCCATTGGTCCGTATTAATATATTCTTTAGTTCCATTAGTTTCATCAACTCTATTGGCTATTTCATTCACTCTCACATTTACTTGCTGATTACGACCGCCAACCTCAACCGTTACATATAGAATTAAATCATCAAATGTTCCAGCCAGTTCTTTTAGCGTTTTGTTTGCTTTAGTTATAACCTCTAAGTTTCCTTTATCATTTAATCTTGTATCTAAATCAATATTTTTCCGTGTACGATCTTCATCCCAATAATATGCGCTAACCTTAGCATCCATATTATTATATGATTCGCCTGCGAAAGGAGTAAAAATTAGCTTAAATCCAGAATAATTATTGTAATCAATTTGAATACTTGGTCCAGTTGGTACTGAAATTTGTTTATTGAATGAAGCGTTTAAATTAAGACTATAGTTATTCCAGACTGGATCTCCACTTAAGTAGCCATTTAAGTATGAATAATAGTCCTCATGTTCGACAGCTTTAGCTAGTAACATTACCTCTACTGTTCCAACTCCACGATTTACATTGAAAATTTGTTCTCTGGTAGCTGCTCGTACATCCGTTACTACAGTAACAGTTACAGCCTCTAAAGCAATTGCTTTTCCATCTCCATCGAACCACTTAATGAAAGAAGAATAATTACCTGTAATCACTTTAGCATTTGCATTAGTAATCGTAATTGGAATATCAATATTTCCATTTATATCAATAGCATCTTCAACTTTTGCACTAGCAGCAGCCTCAACAGAATCACGAAGTGCATACTTAGCTGCATTGCCAGCAACTTTAATATTTAGCGTATATTGCAGATCAGCATCATAATTAATAGTTTCAGATAGTACAACTTTAATTACGCCATTTGCATTAAAGCTGTAACCTTCAACCTTATTACCATTGGAATCTACAAGTGTCAAACGCTCTTCTGGAACATATGCTCCTTCAATCCATAAAGCTTTAATCGTCATATTCATATAGATTGGAGATTTATTCAAATCAACATTCCAACCGATGAAAAAATGGCCATTCTTTGTAGGAGCAGCAACTTCTGGAGTTATTTCGCCTAGTTTTACTTTTTTAGGTGCAATTTCACTTCCACCATCTGTATCGAAAGTAATTGTTAACGGAGGAATATTTCCAATATAAATTATGCTCAGACCATTAAGCTCAACTCGAACATATTGTTCACCGTTAATCTCAACAACCTTCCCAATCAAATTCTCCCGATCGCCTTTTTTATTTGTATGTCCAATTAGGAACGTGTACGGACTAACATCTTCATCTGCACCAAAACCAAGATTTGCTTTAGAAAGCGTTAATGTCGTTGTTCCGACAGGATGGATTTCAGATGATGTATTATCCTCTGACTCTACTAACAATTTTGCATCTATTGCAAGATACTTAATATTAAGTGCAGCAACATCTAACTCTATATCAGCAAATTCTTTTTCAAGAGCTGCTGCCACATTTTCCTGCTCTTTTTCAGAGACTTCATTCGCAGAAGCTGTTATTGAGAAAGAGATAGTATCTGTAGCTTTGAGAGATATCTCATTTCCTGCCTCATCCACGTATATCACATTATCCGCAACAACAACCGGTGCATTATTTAGGTTTTTATTAGCAAGATCTACTGACGCTACTACTGTACCCGTTGCCGCACTAGTTA
Organism: Cohnella abietis; assembly: GCF_004295585.1. Classification (NCBI taxonomy): domain Bacteria; kingdom Bacillati; phylum Bacillota; class Bacilli; order Caryophanales; family Paenibacillaceae; genus Cohnella; species Cohnella abietis. Next base: position 5,614,925 of record NZ_AP019400.1, read on the forward strand.
CTGTATTACTATATTTTTCAGTACCAGTTACCTCTGCAGTTATGACTGTGCCTACATCAAGAGCTTCAACCGTATACGTTTCCGCTTCTAATTTAACTTTACCATTAACAATCCATTTCACAGTTTTTGTTGCATTAGAAGGTGTAACAGCAACGGTTAGCTGATCACCAGAACGAATAACTGTACCTGTTACTTCCTTATTGTTACGTTGAATCGTAGCAGCTGTCACTTTAATTGTGGAACTGCCTCCATCGCCTCCGTTGCCTCCACCACTTGATGGTGTTGTTGGCACTGGTGTTGCTGTTGGAGCAGGTGTCTCGCTTGGTTTATTAACTTTAAGTCCAGCTGACTTTTCAAGGAAACGCTCAGTAATTACTGCAACTACTGCACGACTTGCTGTGCCTTTAGGATTGAACAGATTTCCTGTCTCTCCTTGAATAATTCCTAATGCCACTGCTTGATATACTGCTTCCTTAGCCCAAGAACTAATTTGTACACTATCAGCAAATAAAGAGCTAGATTGATATTCACTTAGATCATACTTCATATATGAAGTAAGGAATCTCATCATTAGTACTGTAATTTGCTCACGATTCAATAGATCATTAGGACCAAAAGTCCCATTACCATATCCATCAGTAAGCCCTGCACTTACAGCCCAACTTATTGCATTTGCGTACCAAGCATTCGCAGGAACATCAGTAAAGGTCTGATTTTTCACTTTAACATCAGGACCATCTAACTTCTCCGCTAATCGATTTAAAACAGTAATAAACATCGCTCTTGTCATTGAACCTTTTGGTTCAAATACACCTTCTGCACTTCCTTTAAATAGTCCCTCTTGAACTACCTTATTAATAGATCCTTCTGCCCAGTGTCCTTTAATGTCTGTAAGACTATTTGGTTCATTAGCAAAAACTTGTGCTGGCAATAACCCTACAAATAAGATGAATACTAATAGAGCTGCGATGTTTCTTTGAATTGTTAATCTTAGATTACTCACTTTTTCGTTGCCTCCTAATAAATATGATATATTGTATTTATTTTTAAAATTACCCCGAATTATGGTAACATTTCCTGTAAATATTGTAAATGAAAATAATGTCAAATTATGTTTCGTCACTCGTTTGCATCCCCTGAAGGTGTCCGTAAGATTACCCCTAAATCCATGAATCTTTCTACCAACATTATTTTAGTAGAATGAAGACCGATCACGGACTGCGAGGAATGTTTAGTGTTTTTCTTTTTTCCAGCTGATGCCGTGAAAGCGAAGAAGAAGTGATTCGTCCCTAAAAACGAAAAAGTGCCGCTAAACGCCCTACCAACCGGGCATTTAACGGCGCTTTCGTTTATACGGCACCTTCTTTGGCTTTCAGCTCGGCGAGCAACTTGTCCCCTTCAACGTCCAAATTCGGTACGAGGCGATCCAGCCACTTCGGCAGCCACCAAGCATTGTCACCGAAGATGGCCATAACCGCCGGAACTAGCGTCATACGGACGAGGAACGAGTCGATCAGAATACCGACGGCAAGTGCGAGACCGATCTGCTTGATCATGATATCATGGCCGAAAACAAATCCGGCGAATACGGATACCATGATGACCGCGGCGACCACAACGACAAGACGATGCCGACAATAGCGGCCCATCGGCCTTTCACGACGCCTTTCACCCATGCGGACGAAACCTTATTGTGTTGAGCGGACAAGTTAACTTTGTTTTTCTCGCGCAACTTTGCCGAGCAGATTCGTTCGCCGATCAAGCCGAGCAGCGCGGGCAGCAGGGTCAGCGCGACGAGTACGTTGACAAAGACGGTCGCAGCCGCGACGAGCGCCATCGTGGTGAGAAATCCGATGCCAATGACGAGCATGCCGCTTAAGGCGATGATGACTGTCAAGCCAGCGAAGAACACGGCGCTTCCGGCGGTGCCGATCGCCCGGCTCGCCGCTTCACGCGCGCTCAGCCCTTGATCGAGGATCAAGCAAAGGTTGGGACAAAACTGCTTGATCGCAGTGCTTTCCTAGGTGGCTGCGCTCCGCTATGATCGGCATCAGCGTAATTGAGTAAGAGGGGGCAACTAGCCCCCATCTTCTCACACCACAGTACGTCAGACTGTCTAACAATTTGGGTGCAGTTCACCTCTTTGCTATTTCCGCCAATACATCTCCGATTTAATTGTCCTTCCGCACTAACAATGAGCGGCACTCCACATGCCCCGTATGCGGGATTATATCCCGCTACGGCGGTTTACATGAGCTTCGCCAGCTCATCCAGAAACGCCGGCCGCTTATTATATTCAGCCTTTAATTGAAGGATGATCACTATCTGACTTCCTTTTCCGACTATATATTTATAACGCTTAAGCATGGCGCACACGTTCTGGTACTCTTTCCTGCTTGAAGCCGAACCGGCAACATCGGAGATGTAATTGCTATAAATCCGCTCCACCTCCTCGCTGTAATCTGCAAACAGTCGGGCGGCATATTTTTCAATCTCGGAAGGATTGGCTCCTACGTAAGTCATCATTTCTCCTATATCCTTTTTGTCTGATATAAGTCTAAGATACACCTCCCTAGTTTTCCAATTGTTAGACTCCTTCAGCTCCGCAATGATGTCGCGATAGAGCTCGTCTTTGTCCCCTTCATATATCAATTCCATATAATGATAATAACGATAGTCCCCCTTTAGCAAAAGCTCCCTTGCCAGCAGCTCCTGCTCTTTCTTAAGGGAAAGCTTCTCATAAACTTCAAGTCTTGCAGCTTGCCACTTGATAATTAAACCGGGAAGTTGCTGATCCTGCTTTTCTCCTTCTTCGGCTAACTCTATAGCGCGGCGATAATCTAAGCTCTCCATGCTGATATTAATTGCTAGCTCACGAAAATATGTAAAATGAAGATGCTCACTCACAAACTTATTCGCTTCCTCCTTGGAGCCATATTGCTGGATGAGCTGGAATAAAATCTTGTGTAGCGCTTCATTTGAATATTTTTGGTAACTGTCATTGGCGTTGGATACAATTTGGTTAGAAATCGTCCCCTCCAATTGTTCCCTGAGCTTCTCCACATCCGCAAATCCGGCGCATATATGGAATATTGAAATCTGAAAATCTTCCCATCCCTGAAAAATGCCGCTCTCGCTCACACTCAATAGACGTTCAAAAAAGCTCATCCGGACAGAGAGTTCCTGTTGATCCAGGCTACTGGCGATTTCGCGGATACACTCTAATACCTCTTCCACCAGCATGCCGATATCGCCGTTCGAATCATCCGCGTATTGAAACGCGGCTATTCCTTCTTCCAGCACCAATACAGCAATTTCCAGCGCTAACGATTCATCCTGTTCTCCGTTTGTGTTCTCCAGCAAGGCAAGCATATCCATTGCAAAACTGTAAGTTTCTCTGTAAGGGATAAAGTGTTCTCTGCCGACATATTTTTTCACAATGGAATCAATGGCTCTCTTGCAAGACTGAATCTGTTTAGAATGATCCCCTTTGGCGTATTTGACTATGAGTCCGTTCTTAAACGCATCATCTCCTCCTGCAACTTGGACAATGATACGAATCAGTTCTTCTTTGGACAAGCTTTTCAATACTTCTTCTATTTCAGACGGCTTCGCCATTTTTATTTACACTCCCAAATCAAACCTAATTGATAATTACCTTTATTCCTTCTAGACTCGCCAACCACCAATTTGTGGCTATCCAATTTTGAGATGATTACTAAGTTGTCGGAAATAAAAAAACACGACAAAAGACGCTCTCTTGTCGTGCCTTGCTATATAGTTATCGACCAAAAGGTCCATAAGCCATGGTGTCAATGAGTTGGATTACAATCTGATCTTCATTTTCATAGGATTCAAAAAAATGAGCGCCTTGTTCCGAGGAATCCACTGCGATAACTTCTCGCAAGGCATTTGTCAATCCAGAATCAAAGCGATTTAACACTAACAAACCGAACCTCAAATCCTTCGAGCCATAATAAAAAACAGACTGAATATTTTTGTCCGATAATTTATCCACGTTTATGGATGGGAGATACTGTTGGAGCAGAGGTTTTAGTATGGCTCTTAGCTCGGCTGTAGGGGACTTACGCTCTGACACTGGTAGTGTTGCAATGGCTTTAAAAATCTCCTGGCCCTTTTTAGTCGGCTCAATAAAATCATCAGCATTTGCCGTATAATAAATATGCTTGGGATCTATGCTTATCTTTTGTAATAACCATTCCGATGCCGCAAGTGTCTTGTTCTTAGACCAATTGTCATAGTTAGCTTGCTTTCTTTCTTGGAAACTATCGCGAAAAAATCTGTTTTGTACAAAGGAAAACAAGCTGAATACAATAGCGCCAATTAAAATGATTTTGAATAATCCGCCTCTTTTTAGAAATTTTTGCAAAGAAAATCCACTTGTTGCGCGGTTCCCATCCGAAATATCTAGAACATCAAGCCCAGCGTTTCTCGCTGTGATTTTCGCTCCGCGGTCATTGGATACAAAACAAACAGGCGTACCATGCGTGTTATAGAGAAGATAGGAAGCAAGAATACGGTCATCCATGCTTCCGCTTAGTTGATGCTGAGCTAGCACTGCTGAGTCAGCAGAGGGCAGTATCTTAATGTGTTGCTCGTTAATTTGCGCTTCTTCAATTAGTTTAAAGGCTCGCCGTGCATTAGCTGCAACAACCTGATTCGAATTATTTTTTAAGCCATCTAATTCTTTCAGAACATCACGACTTAGCACAATGCTTCCTTGTTTTAACAACTGCACAACTGATTCTGGACGATGCATAAGAATATTGGTATCCAGTCCAAATACCGATCCTTTTGCTATCTGTTCGTTAATATCCTTTTTCAGATTTTTGCTCATGTAGCGCTTACGCTCCTCTTAAGTTGATTAGCTCAATTATAACCCACTTTCCGCATAACAAAAGGAAGTAAATCCCAATTTATCTAGACTGACGTAGCACGATGCGTATCCGAGCCTTGATGCTGATGTCCATTCTCTGTGCCAGGCACCTGGCGGTCACCTTAACGAATTACACTTATAAAATTCTTAAATATACCCAATACTTAGGTTACACAAAAAACAGACGAGGTGCTTGCTTTGAATCCATTTTCTCTAATAATCTCAATACTCATTTTAGTTCTTATTTTGAGGGGCCTTATCCGGGGCAGTAAAGAGCCATTGCACGATTCTGGTCGGAGAATATTGATTCCGGTTCTCTATATCTCTACATCTTTGTTTGAATTGTTCGACCCTGAGTTGGTGCTTACATCTGGCAGAATTGTTAGTTCGATTGGTATAGGTGCAGTTCTGTCGATTCCATTAATTCTACTGACACAATTCGAACGGAAATCGGATGGCAGAATGTATTATAAAAGAAACGTATCTCTTTATGTTTTAATTATTGTTATCTTCTCGATCCGCTTCTTTGACTTCTTGTTTATATCCGGCATCGATGCCAAGACACTTGGATTCCTGAATAATGTAGTCACCTTAACCTATATTGCCATTTGGCGTATCGTTAGCTTCTTTAAATTTCGTAACGCAAAGTCTAGATTTAGCTAAGGGAGCCTATACTCTTACGGCGGAAACCGTGGGGTTGGGTTGCTAAGTTTTGAAAGACAGCTATGCCGTGCCTCTTTTGTTCCTTGCTTCTCGCAAAAACACCTCCGACGTTCCGTCTTTCTACGGAACGTCGGAGGTGTTTTTATTACTCCTACATAGTTATAAACCGATGCGAGCGATTTGGCTGCCGCAAGATTCGCGGATGATCAATTCCGTTTCTACCGTGACCGAGGAGGTCTGCATCTGATTGTGGATCAGATCATTGAGCATCATGGCGGCCAGACGCCCGATTTTGGCTTTGTTCTGGGCGACTGTCGTTATCGGAGGAGACGTATATTTACAGGCGTCGATATCGTCACAGCCGATGATGGCGATGTCCTCCGGAATGCGGCAACCGGCTTCCTTTTTAAAAGCTCGCATCGCGCCAATCGCGAGCAGGTCGGAGCCGGCGAAGATCGCCCGGGGCAGGCTGCCGCGCTCGACCATCGCTTTGGCCGCCCGGTAGCCGCTCTCTTCATAAAAGTCTTGCCCGTGCGCAAACCATTCCTCTTGAATCGTTAAACCGTAGCTCTGCATGGCGTTGCGGAAGCCTTGCTCTCGAATGCTGGATATTTCCGAATCCCGGTTGCTGCCGATGTAGCCTAATTCGCGATAGCCGAGTAGATAGAAGTGTTCGACGACTTTCGTAATATTATTGTGGCTGTCCGACAGGATGTGGCTGGAATTTTGGCCAGCCAGCACCAGATCGATCCCGATGCAGGGAACGGGACTTTGATCGAGCTCGTGAACGCTCTCTTCTACATCCTGCCCCGACAAGATGATGCAGCCCTCGATTTGCAAGTGGCGGCATCTGGCCAAGTAGGTTTCCCCCGATTGCTGGAATTTCTCGTTCGAGAAGAAGACCAAATCATACCCGAGAATGCCCATCTGACTCTTGAAGGTGTTCATAATCTCGTTAAAGAAGCTATGAGAAAAATCGATATTTTGTTTGCCTGCGAAGACGACTCCGATCAAGCCGGAGCGGTTCGTTGCCGACGACTTGGTGGAATTGGCAGGGATGTAGGCGTGCTCCTGCATCACTTGCTGAACCCGTTTCCGGGTTTCCTCTGATATATCCGCATAACCGTTGATGACTTTGGATACGGTCGAGATCGAAACGCCGGCCAGCTTCGACAAGGTTTTTATATTCATTTTCACGACCATACTCCTCTCTCTAACCTATCACTACATTCAAATAAACCCATAATGAGTATCTAACTGTTAATTATATCGTATTTTCCGGGTAACTACGAAACCTTCTGCTAAGATTTTACAGCGCCGGCCAAAGCGCCGTCTACGATATATTTCTGTATAAAGGCGTACAAGACGATCAGCGGGGCCGCGACGATCATGATGCCGCAAGCCAGCAAAGGCCAGTTGTTGCCGTATTGCCCTTTGAATACCCTTAGTCCGGCGGTGATCGGGTAATGCTTCTCACTAGTCAGATAGATTAGCGGACCGGTATAGTCATTCCATACGGCAATCGCTGTCAGGATGACGCCGGTAGCCAGAATCGGCTTCATCAAGGGAAGCAAAATGCTGAATAAAAATCGCGTATATCCGCTGCCATCCATACTAGCAGCCTCGTCCAAATCCCGACTGACCGATTTAATATACCCCACGAACAGCATGAAGACGACGCCGGTTCCTGACGTTTTGAGTAAAATATACCCCCACTTTGTGTTATAAGCGATCTCCGGCAAGATGTAGCGAAGCTCGAGCATCAGCTTATATTGAGCGACAAGCGGATTAGGTAGAAATTGAGATAGAAGGAAAAAGAAATATAAAAAGCCTGCCCATTTCACGTAACCTCTAGCGATCGGATAAGCCGCGAAAATCGACACGAAGATCGTTCCTGCCGTGGCAATGATCGTATAAAACAAGCTGTTCCAAATATAAACGGCAAAGTTCCCCTGTCTCCACGCTTCCGCGTAATTGGACCAATGCAGCTCTTTAACGAGGCCAAGCGGGTTAGCTAAATATTCGGGATAGGTTTGAAACGAAACGTTGAATACGAAAATAAGCGGCCCGATATAGAGTACCATAAGCGCGAGGATGAACGCATAAGATAAACTTTTGATAGAGAGGAGCGTTTTCATTAATGATCAACCTCTCTTCTACGCAGTAAATAGACGGCCACGATGACAAAAGTAAAAATGAGCAGAAATTGAAGGACGGACAGTGCGGCGGGCAAACCCATATTTTTGGCGTTGGCATCCGTGGTTCGGATAAATACGTCGAATGCCATTGTCCGGGTATTGAAGCCACCTGCAGTCGTAGCAGCAATAATATCGAAAGTTTGCATCGCCCCGATAATGGACAACAGAATGTTGACCGTAAACGACGATGCGATCAGCGGGAACGTAATGTGGCGGAATGCTTTCCAACGGTTCGTACCGTCTATGTGTCCCGCCTCGTACAGATCTTTGGGCACCGTCTGAAGTCCCGCTAGGAAGATTAACATAGAATAACCTAAATACTGCCATATTTGAACGAATATAATGTAATTGAAGGCATTGCTGTAGCTGCCGAAAAAGCCGTCGTTGTAGTTAAGGAACTGGTGATACAGCTGGTTCACGGGTCCGCCAAAAGGATTGAACATGAGCTGCCAGACCAGGGCGACGACAATGACACCAAGGACGACGGGCATGAATAGAACGGAGCGATAGAGCCGGTCGCCCTTCAGCTTTTGGTTGATGATAATGGCGGTCAGCAGCGCGATGCCATTCTGGAAAACCGTAACCAGAAGCGTGAATTTCAACGATCGATAAATAGAAGCTTTATATTCGGACGAGTTACCGGAATAGAAAACATCGCGGTAATTGTCCCAGCCGACAAAATGAAACGATGAATCAGCCAAAAATTTCATATCGGTGAACGAATAAATGATCGTCATTACGGAGGGTCCGAATGCGAAGACGACATATAACAATAAAGGAATGCCCAACAGGAAGTAAGGCGTAAGACGTGCTAGCCCCTTGCCGAAAGGGTACATATGACCACCTCGCGCTGCGAATTGTAGAAGTTTGTGTCAACAAACAACCGGGGTCTGACAGAAGCTGTCAGTCCCCGATCCGTTGATTAAAGCTGTGAAGATTGGCTGGTTACGGCTTGGCCGCTTCCCATTTTTCTTGTTGCTTGTCCGCAAGCTCTTGAGCCGATTTAAACGGCCCGCCCGGAGCAAGCAATTCGGTATGAACACCTTCGGCCGCCAATGTTTCGCCGATATTCGGACGATTGACCATGACAATCTCATAAGCGGGAGTCAATTTCGTCGCCCACGGAACAATGTCTTCGTTCAGTACTTTGTTGTCCGTTTTTGCGCTCGCTTGCGTCGGAAGAAAACCCGCTGCCGACACGAATTTTTGGTAGTGCTCGGGGCGGGAGAAAAACTCCAGCCATTTTAACGCGCCTTCTTTGTTGTGACCTTTATCGGCAACAAACCACGTCATATCGTATTTGCCGGCCATAACATCGACAGGCTTTTCGTTAGCCGGAAGAGGGAAGTAACCGAAATCGAGTTTGGGATTGGCTGCTTCAATCGAACTGATATCCCAAGAGCCATCGGCGATCATGGCCACTTGACCGGAACCAAATATAACAGGCAGATCGGTGTAGCCTACACCAGTGAAATTAGGAATCGAATATTTGTCTTGAATCAGCTTCATCTTCTCAAGCACTTCAACCGCGTCGGGATCGTTGTATTTATGCGTGCCTTTCCATGTGCCTTCGTGGAAGGCACTTTGATCTCCGCCGGCATACAGCTGGGCTTGCAGGTTGAATACTGGCAATTTCAATGGCCAGACATCCTTGCCCGCCAAGCCGATCGGCACAATTTTTTTGGCTAGCAGCGCTTCGCATACTGCAGTGAATTCGGACCAGGTGGTCGGCACCTTCAGCCCGTTGTCCGAAAAGATCTTCTTGTTGTAGAACAAGCCACCCATGGCGACGCTGCCGGCGGGAATGCCGTAAACTTTGTCGTTGTAGGTACCACCGTCCCGGATCGCAGTTTCGGTATAATTGCTAATGAAAGGCTGCCCGGTCAGATCGGCGATCAGACCGTTGTCGATATATTCCTGCCAGTAAGGCACGGTGCCCCCTGGCGTCCAGTCCTTCGGAGAGTTGCGCACGCCTGAAAGATCTGGGAAGATGTCGACGTCGCCGGCCAACAGACGAGCGCGTAAGGCTGTTTTGAACTGCCCATCAGGCTCCGTTTTGGTGTAGACGATCTTGTACTGCGGAAATTCTTTCTGGAACTCAGCGTTGATTTCATCGATCACCGCGTTGATGTTGGCCTGGTTCCAGTGCAGCATCTGGATTTCGGTGACCTTCACCGATGGTTTGGTTGCGCTTTCAGAACTTGCAGCTTTTTCATTGTCGGCGCCATTGCAAGCGGCCAACACAATGAGCATTGTAGCAGCTAGCGACAGAGCGAAAATTTTACGAAACATTTTAAACCCCCTCGAAATATTGATAGGCTTGAATACGAATTCAGATTTCATTTCTACGAAAACTAATGATCGTTTTCGTAGAAATTTTCGAAAACATATTCACGAGACCCATCATATCTTAAGGTTTTATTCTTGTAAATACCCTATATGCACAATTTATAACATTTTTTCGAAAGTAATTTCACGAAAATCATTAAAATTAACGAAAATTCATAATCATCTACGAAAACTATTACGAAAACTCATCCTGAATGACGAATTATCAATTCCGGCTCCATCAAAAAAGCGGGGGAGGTAGTACGTCCGTTCAGCAGATCGAACAGCATGTCGATGGAGGCAATGCCCAGCTTTCCTTTATCAATCCTGACGGTCGTGAGAGACGGTGAGCATAAACTCGCGTGCAAAATATCGTCGCAGCCGATGACCGCAATATCTTCGGGCACCTTTCGGCCGGTTTCTATAATCGCCTTCATGGCTCCGATCGCCAGCAAATCAGAAGCCGCGAAAATGACTCGTGGAAGCTCAGGTTGCTTAAGCATCTCTTTCATGGCGAAGTAGCCGCTAAATTCAAAAAAATCATGGGTTCTCACGAACCATTCCTGCCGGATTTCATAGCCATACTTCTCGAAAACGGTCCGATACCCATTTTCTCTTTCCAGAGAGATCAACGTCCCTGGCCCCAAATACCCCGGTTTTTGATACTGGCGGTCATGAATATATTCGGCGGCTATTTCGCCGATTTGGGTCTGATTGCAGGTAACGTAACCGGTTGAGGTGCCGGTAAGCTCCAAGTCGATGCCCACGCAAGGAATTTCGCTTAACACAAGGCGCTGCAAAGCGGGAGCCGTCGGATCGCCGGCGATTACAATGCAGCCGTCCGTATGGTAATGCCGACAGCGAGCGACATAGTCTTCCTTCATCGAGAAGGATTGCTCGGAGAATAGCAGCAGATCGCAGCGCATCTCGGAGGCCCGCTTCTTCAGGCCGTCCAGTACATCCGAAAAATAAGCGTTATTGAGATCGATCGGCAATGTCGAGGCAAACACCAAAGCGATTAGCCGGGACTGGCCTATCAACGACTGCGCATGCAAAGGAAGCCGATAGCCCGTTTTCGCTACGGCTTCCAGTACCTTCTGCCGGGTGGACTCGGCCACGTCGGGATAGTGATTCAACACCTTGGAGACAGTGGCGATCGATACGCCGACGGATTTGGCCAGCTCTTTTAAATTCATCGTGCAACTCCCTTCCTCTCTTCGATATCCGTATTTTATTTTTTTCCGCGATACTCCGAAGGAGAAACGCCGACAACGCGTTTAAAGCTACGGCTGAAGGTATGCTGATTTATAAACCCTAGGCGCTCCGCAATCTCGCCGACCTTCATATGGCTGTGCTTCATCAATTCCTTCGCCCGGCCAATGCGCATCTTCTGATGGTACTCTAGCGGAGTATAGTGAAACAGCTGGCTAAATTGACGGAGAAGATGGAACCTGCTCATTTTCACGTAGTCCGCGATATTATCCAAGGTAATCGACGTATCAGCGTGGCTTTCGATAAATTGCTTGGCTCGGTGCAGTTCTTCCCAACGTGTCAATAAAGGGGCATTATCGGACTTATAGTGAGCTCTCAGAAGAAGCACCCACAAGTCGGCCAGCAAGGTTTTACCCCGGTAAGCATAGTAAGGCAGCTTCAGCTCGTATTCATCCAAAAGCTCATTCAGGCAGTTTTCAAAAATAAGCGAGTTGTTCGTGCGGATGAAGTTAGGCAGCCAATTGCTATCCGGTTCGGTGATGTCGGCGCGGATATGCTTCAATTCCGCTGCCGTCATGTTCTGCATCGTTTTAGTCGAAACTCTGACATCAGCGCTGTCCTCATTTTGAATTAAATCAAAGTTCACGCTCTTGATCGATACCATTTCGTTTCCCATAATTTGAACGGAGTGCGTCTGCCTAGGCTTGAAAAGAAAAATATCGCCGGATCTGCCCTCGTAAACCTCGCCTTCAATGGTTACATACAGCGTACCACGCTCCAGATACAGCAGTTGATAATCGAATAGACAACGCTCGACAATTTTCCAGGGGGGGTGAACGGATTGACCGACCGCCTCTCTTACGTAAGGGGACAAATTGTCCAAATACATACTTCATTCTCCATTTCACTGAAAATTTTCGGCAATAATTGATATATTCGATGATACAACGGCTAAATCCTTCAAGAGAGGAGCGTGATACACTGAAAGCGTTAACGGTGGCGCCGCCGATTACCCTTATTTCAATACAGAAAGCGAGCTACCATCATGACACAGACCTTGAATTGCCCAGATATAAGAGGCTTTAATTACCAGCCGAGCTACGGAAGCACCAGCCTGGAAAACTGGCTGAGCTTCGACGAGCAAGTGTTCGAGCTTGAACTGAGGCGCGGCAAACAATTTTTTCCGGAAATGAACACGATTCGCACCTGGTTGTCCTGGGACGCCTTTATTCGCAATCCGGAGAAATTCGCCGAGAACTTCGAGCGCAGCTTACAAATCGCCGATTCGCTTGGGCTCGTCACGGTCCCGATTTTGTTCAACCGCTGGCACGACGCCGATCTGGACTGTGGAGGCATTTATTTCGATCATTTCATGCCTGGCTGGAGTTGGCTGACCCGCTTGGAGTGGGAGAAGAAGCAGGATGACTTGTTCGGCAACTATTTAGATATCGTGGTAGGGCGGCACATTGAGGATGCCCGGATTTTGTACTGGGATATTTGCAATGAGCCATTCTCCTATATGCTTTCACCGGAGGAAGTTCCATCGGAAGTAGAAGCGGCCGAGTATGCGTGGCTGGAGCGCATGTCGCTACGCTGCCGCCGATTAGGGGCGACACAGCCGATCGGGATCAGCGTGCACGCAAAGCACGGTCGCCGCGGATTGGAACGGATCGCTCCGTTATCCGACATTCTAATGATCCACCCGTATTATCCTGGGCCGTCGGATGACGAGGCGCAAAAACAGGAATTTACGAAATTGCTGGACGAGTACGTGGCTGTATCGGTCGAAACTGGCAAGCCTTTGCTTGCTACAGAAACCTGCTGGGGGGGATCGGAGGACGACGAATGGCGTGTAACCAATATACATTTTACGTTGTCGGAGTTGAAGAAACGCGGCATCGGATGGACGGTGCATCTTCTGCATCACAGTCTGGTTGCTGATGCGCATCGTTCCCCGTATGGACCTGTGGCGGATTGCGGTTACTTTGCTTTTATCGAAGCGGACGGCTCCTTGAGAAAAGGTCATGAGGTATTCAATATTTACTAAGCGTCTTTCTAATCCAAATCAAAGGTGAGGGCAAATGAACCATAATCAGAAGCCTTTAAAGATTGTCATGACAGATTGCGAGTACCCGGACACCCAATTTGAAGAGGCCGTTATTGCTCAATTGGAGAAGAATGTTCTCTTCATCCAGGCCCAATGCAAAACAGAAGCGGATGTAATCGAGCTGGCGGCGGATGCGGACGGGATCATCAATCAATATGCTCCAATTACCGGCAAAGTCATCGCGAAGTTGAAAAAATGCCAGGTCATTTCCCGCCTAGGGGTCGGCGTCGATTCCGTTGACCTCAAGGCTGCCGAAGAGCGCGGCATCTGGGTGGCCAATGTCCCGAATTATTGTATGGACGAGGTTTCCGACCATACGATGGCTCTGCTACTGTCCTGGGCCCGAAAGATCCCATTCTACGATCAAGTCGTCAAAACGTCGTCATGGGATTACAAGATGGGCACTCCGATTTTCAGCTTGAGGGATAAAGTGATTGGGCTGGTCGGCTACGGCAAAATCGCTCAGTTGCTGGCTGCGAAAGCGACCGCCTTCGGAATGAAAATTATGTTCTACGACCCTTACGTAACCGGCGGTCCAGTCCATGCAGGAGCCGTACAAGCGTCGTCTTTGGAAGAGTTGATGGCAGAATCGGATTTTATTTCCGTGCATACGCCGCTGAACGACGCGACTCGCGGGCTTATAGCTAAGCCTTTATTGGAGCTGATGAAGCCGACGGCGGTCATTATTAACACTTCCCGAGGGCCGATTATTAATGAAACGGATCTGATTGAAGCGCTGGAAACCGGTAAGCTGGCCGGAGCCGCACTAGATGTGATCGAGCAGGAGCCTATCGACCGGAACCATCCTTTTCTGCGAATGCCCCAAGTGATCCTGACCCCACACGTAGCCTGGTACTCGGAAGAATCCCAGGCGAAGCTGAGAGTCAACTGCACGCTTAATGTCATGCGGGTGCTGCAAGGGGAAGCCCCCTTATATGCGGTTAACAAACCTATCAACAAGTTCAGCGCATCGGAGGCATAGTCTAATGAACCCGATTCATAAAGTTTGTCTCGTCACCGGCGCTAGCCGCGGCATCGGGCGCGGGATCGCATTGATGATGGCGGAAGCGGGGTATCGTCTGGCAATTACCCATTTGGCGGAAGCCGAAGAAGCCGCAGCTACCGCAGAGCTGATCCGTAGCCGATACGGTGGCGAATGCCTCGTCTTGCAAGCGAACCTTATCGATCCGCTGCAAGTCGGGCAAATCGTAGCCGATACAACGGCTCATTACGGGCGGCTCGACGTCATGGTGAATAATGCCGGTGTAACCGTGTTCGGCAAGCTTGTCGATCTAAGCCTAGAAGAGCTGGATCAATTGCTTCATCTCAATTTGCGGGCACCGTTGCTCGGCATGAAGGCGGCAGCCCAAGCGATGATCGCTTGCGGAGCGGGAGGCAATATCGTCAACATCGCTTCGAGTCGCGGTCAGAGAGCGTACTCGACGGACGCCGCTTACGGAGCGTCGAAGGCGGGATTGATTCGCGCCACAGAATCCGTCGCTCTTGAACTGGCTCCTTATAAAATCAGAGTGAACTGTATTGCGATCGGCGTAACCCGGGTTACGGACGACGATCAATTTTATCGCGGCTTTGAGGATATCGTTCCCTTGGGCAGACCGGCAGAGATCGAGGAAGTCGGTCGGATTGTGAAATGGCTCGTTTCCCAAGATGCCGATTATATTACCGGGACAACGCTGCGGGTAGACGGAGGTTTAATATTGCCAGGAACGCCGGAGCCGCGCGGCAGTAGTCGAAAAGCAGGATACGAGTATTCCATCAACGCTCCTCGTAGTTGAAGATGGCATAGAAATCCTTCAAAAGAACAAAAAAACTCCCACAATATGCGGGAGACCTAGTAGTAATCTTATACAGTCACTAACGTAATAAACACGAAGCTACAATTTAGTTGTATCATGTCATTGCGAATTGTTGCGTAATCTCAAAAAAACGGTGAAATCGGTATTTCTGGGACCTTGATTCACGAAGCTATTTCCTTTCAAGCTCGAGAAATACCGATTCCATCCACCACTCTCATTCAGTTTCTTAATTTTTTCAAGCCTTCAAGAAAACCGTTTTAATTGAAGTAAAGAACTCGATGGCCGCCTGCCCTTGCTCTCTCGAATGAGAACTGGACTGCTTCATTCCGCCGAATGGAGCCTGCAGCTCGACGCCTGCCGTTTCCGCGTTAATGCGGACTAAGCCTGCATCCATATCGGCGATAAAGGTGAGGATATTCGCGATGTTTTGCGTGAAAATGGATGCGCTTAGTCCATATTCAACGTCGTTTGCAAGTGAGATCGCTTCTTGCAAATTATTGAACGGGATAAGCGCTAGCACCGGTCCGAAAATTTCCTCTTGAGCGATCGTCATATTCGAGGTCACTCCGTCGAATACGGTCGGATGCACGTAATACCCGCTCTTCAATTCCTCGTCGGCAGGAACGCCTCCCCCACAGAGCAAGCTCGCGCCTTCCTCGATCCCCTTATTAATGTAAGAGAGAACGGTATCTCGTTGTTTTTCGTTCGCGCAAGGCCCCATCCACGTTGTAGCATCGTTCCCGTTCCCCAGCTTCAGCTGCTTCACTTGATCGACCAGCTTCGTACGGAATGTTTCATAGACCGAAGCATGTACAACAATTCTGCTCGTTGCAGTACACTTCTGTCCGGTTGATTTCAATCCCCCGCTGATAGCCGCTTCCACCGCCAGATCGAGGTTCGCGTCTTCCGCGACGATAAGTGGATTTTTCCCACCCATTTCCAATTGATATTTCGCTCCACGGGATAGAGCGGCTTGCCCGATCTGTTTCCCTACCTTGTTGGAGCCCGTAAAGGTGATGCCTTGAATATCGGGATGCCGCGCAATGCCGCCGCCAATAACTGCGCCATCACCAGTGACCAAGTTGATAACACCTGGCGGAAGACCCGCTTCTTCAAAACAAGCTATAAGCTTCGCAGCCGTAATGGACGTTTCAATAGCAGGTTTTATCACGACAGTATTACCATATATAAGCGCCGGCGCCATTTTCCACATCGGGATCGCAACCGGGAAATTCCATGGCGTTATAACGCCTACGACACCCAAAGGCACCCGAGTGGTGAACATCATTGCCTCATTGTCTGTCGATGGAATAACGTCGCCGATCTTTCGCATGCCCTCCCCGGCATAATAACGGAGAATCGCGACGCCGCGAGCCGTTTCGCCTTTGCATTCGGCTAAGGTTTTGCCCATCTCGCGCATCATCGTTTCCGCGATATCGGCTAACTTTGCCTCCAACAGGTTGGCCACCTTGAACAGATAATCGCCCCGCGCAGCGCCCGAGAGCTTACGCCATGCTCCCTTGGCACGATTAGCCGCGCTTACCGCAAGCTCTAGATCCGCTTCATCGGAATTTTGCACATAACCAACGATGTCGTTCGTATTGGCCGGGTTAATACTTTCAGTCACCCGTCCCGTTAAGGATGGGCTCCATTTTCCGTCGATATAGTTAAGATAAGCTTGCTCTATCGTCATTTCCCTCTTCCCTCCATCCTTGGTTGCGGTTTTAGATCACTGTAGGAATTCCCAAGCCTTTGGCGAACTTGCCGGATTGAACAGCAGTAGAGTTATACCGTTCCAGTAATTGCAGACCCAGATGGGCTCTGTTCACTTTTTCCACACATTGGATTCTAGCAACCTCTTTGTTATGGGCTCCTGCAGGGTAAACGCTAGTTGCGTTGCGCAGACCGAATTTCAAGTAAACTGGTGAGGCGACTCTTACGATTTCCGGAATTTCATAATTCCGAATAAACCCGCCCATATCATCCGGTGACTCGACATAGAGATCAACTGGCGCATCAACGACCGTACGAATCGACGACAATTGCGGAAGCGTAATATCTCCGGCCAAATTCAACGTATTACCGCCGAGCTCCGTTGTGATTTTCGCGCTTACTGGGTTTGTCGGACTCATCATCGCGGAGATCTTAACGACCAAGTCGGTCGGCAATTGTCCTTTGTTTTTGGCTTGATCGATCAGCCATACTAAGCCTTCGTCAGCAACAAGTATGCTGCGAATACCTAGATCCGTCGCACGAAAAACTTCCTCCAGCGCATAGAGCAGCTGATCCATCCCCGCATGTCTTCCACCAAGCACCTTACCACTGCTGCTATAAGCCATCCCGCCGATATCGAAGCTCATTCGAGGACCGACGAAGAGGCACACTTCCATTCCTTCCGTATTCCCCATCTGTGCCATGTCACGGATATCCGAGTCGCTTAACAGCATAATACCGCTGCCCTGAGATACCCGATTTACCGTTATCCCGAATTTATTGGACTCCGCGATGACGCTTTCCAGGATTGCAGGTCCTTCCACTGAAGGGATTTCCACCCGATAATGCGCGCCATCCTCGAATCTCTTCTCACTTGTAGGGAGCTGATACTGCTCCTTGTTCGGCAGGCCAAGACTAGCCGCGAATGCTTGTGCTCTATTCATCACTGTTTCCTCCAAAGTCATCATCCGAAAACAAGGACTGATTGATTTTAACTATCCTCTTCCTACGGTCGGTTCGATAAAAGGAACTTCATCTTCGGAGGCCGGGCGCAGATTGTCGAGATCGCAGCCCTCGTCGGCTTGCAGAACATGATCCGCGTAAATCCGCATATATCCGCGCTTGTGCAAGCGAACAGGCGACCAAGCTTTCAATCGCTCGCTGATTTCCTTATCGGTAAGCTCAACATGAAGGGTTCCCCGTTCCAAATCGACTTCGATCCAATCACCGCTGCGGATCGCCGCGAGCGGCCCTCCGAGCTGAGCTTCCGGAGAAACGTGCAGGATATTGGTCCCATAACTTGTTCCACTCATTCTCGCATCGCTAATTCTGACCATATCTCTCACGCCCAGCTTCAACAGCTTTTTCGGAATCGGCAGCGCTCCCCATTCGGGCATTCCTGCACCAATCGGACCGCAATTTCGCAGAACGAGCACTGATGTCTCGTCGACTTCCAGTTCTTCGCTATCTATTCGTTCATGCATTTCCTCATAACTATCGAATACAATAGCTTGGCCCCTGTGCTTCCCGTTGATGAACGAGCTCGCGGCGCGTTTCAGGATAGCGCCGGAAGGCGCCAAGTTACCAGTGAGCACGGCAATGCCGACGTCCGTCTTGAAAGGTTCGCTTAATGTGGAAATGACATCGTCGCGGTAAGATGCAGCATCGCGATAGACTTCCTCAAGCGTCTTTCCCAGAGCAGTAAGACTGGTCGTATCCAGATGGGGCAGCAGCCTGCCGATCACGGCTCCAATTCCGCCCGCTTCGAAGAAATCGTCCATGCTATGCTCACCGCTCGGCTGAAGATTAACCATCAGCGGAATGCCCGCGGACAATTCTTCATAACGCTTCAAGGGAATGCGAATGCCAAGGCGCCCCGCAATCGCGGTCAAATGAATAACCGCATTGGTGGAGCCGCCGATCGCCGCGAGTAGCTTGATGGCATTATCGAATGCGGCTTCCGTCATCAGGCGAGACGGAGTCAGGCCCTCATTGACCATCGCGACGATTCGTTTCCCCGTCTCTTCCGCCGCCCATTTGCGACTGGCATGCGTTGCCGGAATCGTGGATGTGCCCGGAAGCATCATGCCGAGCATTTCGGACAAGCATTTCATGCTGGAGGAGGTCCCCATTACTGGGCACCCTCCCTGCGTGCACGAAATGCATTTTTCCAGCTCCGTCCATTCCTCTTCAGTTAACAGTCCGGCATTGTAATCATCCATTAATCGCCACAGATCGGTACCGTAATTCACCTTTTTCCCGCGAAACGATCCAGATGCCCGATGTCCGGCGGCAAGCTGAAGCGACGGGATATTACTGCTGGCAGCGCCCATGAGCTGCGCCGGCGTCGTCTTGTCGCATTCGCAAAGCATAACCGCGCCATCGATCGGCAATCCCCGTATGGATTCCTCGACATCCATTGCCATCAAGTTGCGATAGGGTAAATCCGAAGGCTTCAGAAAATCCGAAGGCGCCGTAATCGTATGCATCTCGATCGGGTATCCTCCGGCGAGAAGCACCCCTCGTTTGACGAATTCGACTAATTCTTTATGCGGCGCATTGCAGCTATTCAAATCGCTCCACGAATTAAATATGCCGATGATCGGTTTGCCAACGAATGATTCCGGAACATGTCCATTCGCCCTCATCGCCGATAAATGCTGGAATCGCGTTTCTTTGGACGGATGCTTGAACCATCGATCGCTACGCAAATTCATGTCTAGATCACCTCTTCAATCCGAATTCGCGTTGTCGTCTTGACTTGTTCGCCAGGCTGAAGAACGCGGAAACCGGTCAATTCCTCTGGAAGCTGCTGCAAATTGGGCGCATCCGTGATCCAAGTATACGGCTCTGGGCAAAGATAACCTTGTTTGGAATCATGATTGTAAACGACCCAATGCTTAAACTGTTCGTCGGCGTCGTACACGACTCTAATGCCGGAGCCCAAGTCCGTCAGCACCGCTTCATTCGCTCCGATGTTGGCCGTTTGGAAAGCATCGTCCAGCTCGTGCCCGACAAGGCTTTTCCCCTCGCGCAGCTGTTCCAAATACGGGATATCTACTAGCTCCCCCGTAGGCAAGAATCGTTCGTCCAGCACCCATTGCTTATCCGCGTTAAGCGCAAACCGACACGAATCCAGATCCCCGGAGCTGTTAAACGGGAAGTTAAAAGTCGTATGATAACCAAGCCCCCATGGAAACGGAGCGCTATCTTGGCTGCTAACCGTTGCTTCGACGGTAAGCGTCTTCTGCTCCAACACGTACCGCATATGAACGGTAAATAGATGAGGAAACTGTGCTAGAATTCCTTCGTGCTCCTCCGAATGAATGATCGTCTCCAGCACGATTCGTTCCCCTTCGTCTTCCGCGCGCAGAAGCTTCCACGACGCGTCGAACAATAACCCGTGAGTATGATTGTGTTCGGCGGGGTCGTTAATGTTAAAGCAATACTGCTTGCTGTTAAATTCAAACTTACCATCGGCGATTCGATTCGGAGGGAAAAGAATCGGCAGTCCATACATGAACGGATCCGCTTCGTACTCTTCTCGGCTTTGCGGGAATCGTAGCAAATCAAGGCTTTTGCTTATGGAGCGCAAAGACAATAAGTTGCTCCCCCATGCGGGGACAAGAACGACCTCCAGCTCCTCGTTCCGCGCTCTTATCGCGGTTTCGCCGTAAAGCTCAAACTGTTCAATTGCCATGCGGCCCGCCCCCTCAATTAAAATGCTGTCTCATCGCCGCAAGGCTTGGCATTTGAAGAATCTCGTCCAACATGGCCCTCGCCTGTTGTTCGGAACGGGTCCACGGATCCATTAGTATTAATTGAACAAGGTCTTCATAGCTTCCGCTTTCGTAAGCTTGCAGCTCCATCTCGACCGGTGCGACGCGATCGCGCAGCGCATATTGAATGACAGGCTTAGGCAAGCCTTTCGTTTTAATGCCTTGAACGCCTATTCCGCTGACATAACAAGGAATCTCCACCTGAAAATCTAGCGGAATGCCTGGCACGTAATTGCTGTCGTTCAAAATATTAAGGATCATGACCCTAGGAACATCGCAAGCGATCGCTTCGATGAACGGAATCATCGGTTCCGTCGAATGCTCCGGTGGGTAGCTATCCATCACTTTCACGGCCGTATTCTCGGAAACGCTCCGAATCTTCTCTACGCCCGCGGCGCCTCCCGCGAAATAAAGGTCGCGCCACCAAGCCTGGGGATCTTCCTTATAGAAACGCTCCGTCTCGTCATCTGCGTGATGCCATGCCGGCCAAGCGCCGCCTCCCGGATTCCCCGTATCGCCGATCGGAAATACGCCGAACTTCTTGTAAAGATCAAGCGCTTTCGGCCCCAACCAATCGCAAGTACCGCCTTGCTCAATATGAGCCGCCGATTTTTCTTCTATCCAGCGATCCAGA
Source organism: Cohnella abietis (assembly GCF_004295585.1). NCBI lineage: Bacteria > Bacillati > Bacillota > Bacilli > Caryophanales > Paenibacillaceae > Cohnella > Cohnella abietis. The sequence continues at coordinate 5,636,273 of NZ_AP019400.1, forward strand.
ATGGGAAATGCATCTTCGCCTTTGTAGCGGAACTCCGTCAACCAGATGAAATGGTTTACGCCCGGAATCTCATACGTAATATGCTCTGGGTCAAGCCCGATAACCTCGGCGACGGTCCTAATTGCATTAGAGCCATGACAGAAGCCAGCCAGCTTCGCTAGCGGATATTTGCGTTGCAAATAGGTTACGCCTGCCATGACTGGATTGGATACGAGCATATACCAAGCATTCGGACAGATTTCCAATATGTCCTGCATAACCGATTCCATCAATTGCAGCTGATCGAAATTGATCCAGAATCCTTCATCATGCATGACGTGGAGGCTTCCGCCAAAACGATACCCGTGTTTCTGGGCGATGTCCCAGCCGTCCTTCAGACGTTGATGTCCACCGACCAGCGCAGCGAGCACGACGAAGTCGGCTCCGCGAATCGATTCTCTCCGATCCGTCGTTTTTTCCAAAACTAGATGAATATTCGCCTCTTTGGCATACCGTTCGCAAAGCGAATAAGCGCTGTTCAGACGCTGCTCGTCGATGTCCATGAAGCTGATTACGCTGCCTTCAAGAGAAGGCGTAAGACAAAGATCTTTAATAAGGCTTAAGGAAAACATAGCCGATCCGGCTCCGATAATACTGATTTTAGGCATGGGTATAACCTCCAGATTAATATGATAGATTCATTAACAAATTACTGCTTCAAATCGCAGCCGATGCCGCACCGTCGATGCTTAGATTAGAACCGTTAACGACGACGGATTCATCCGAGGCCAGGAACAGCACCGCGTATGCCACTTCGCGCGTCGTAGCCATTCTTCCGAGCGGCTGCTGCTGTTTGATAATCGGGTACAATTTATCCATGCCTCCCATGCTTTCGGCGAGTCGAACATTCATATCCGTTTCGACCCACCCCGGAGAAATGGCGTTGCAGCGAATGCCTTTCTCGGCATACGAGACGGCAATTTCCTTCGTTAAGCCGATAATGCCCGCTTTAGAAGCGGAGTAGGCGGTATAACCCGGCTCCGTCAGCGAAGCCATCACGGACGACGTATTAATGATGGAGCCGCCGTTTCCCTTGAGCATCTCAGGAATCGCTTTTTTGCACATCAGGAACATCGATTTCAGGTTGACCTGCAACACTTCGTCCCACGTTTCTTCGGGATATTCCAAAATATCGCCCACAGGCATAATTCCTGCATTGTTGAACACGATATCAAGCTTACCGTAGGCGTTCACCGCGCAAGCAACCGCGCGTTCCGCTGTTTCCATCAAGCCGACATTCCCGCATACGATTTCGCAGCTTCCGCCCGATTCGCGGATTTCAGCGGCTACCTCGTTTAATTTATCTTCGTGTAAGTCTACCAGTACAAGCTTCGCATCCTCTTCGGCGAAGAGCAGTGCGGTTCCTTTGCCGATTCCCGATGCCGCCCCCGTGACGATGGCTACTTTTGAATAAAGGCGACCTTGCTTCGTTTGATTCGTACTCATGAGCATGACATCCTTTCTCTCCCTAATTGGGTTTTCATGTAAACGATCGGAGTCGTTTCATCCTTGCCTTTTGTAAAAGCGACCTCCCTTGGGGGGAGGTCACTTTTTCGATTTTGACTTTCTCCAGCATGGCTACGAGCCTACGAACCTTTCTACCCCTTAACACTTCCCATAACCAATCCTTTGGTAAAATGCTTTTGCAGAAAAGGATATACGAGCAATACGGGTAAGGTTGCGACAAAAATCTGAGCGGCGCGGGTAGTCTGGTCCGAAATCAACCGCATCATACCTAAATCCTTAGAGCTAATCGTTCTGGTATCGAACGCAGTAAGGGTTTTTTGTAAGAAGCTTTGCAAAGGATAGTTCTTGGGATGGTTCATGTACAATATACCGTCGAACCACGAGTTCCAATGTGCCACAATACTAAACAGCGCAATGGTTGCAATAGCGGGTGTTGCTAACGGTAAGATGACTCTGAATAAGCTTGTTAATGGTCCTGCGCCGTCGATGCTTGCAGCCTCTTCCATCTCTGCAGGTAAATCTCTCATAAAGTTCATCAACAAAATGATAGAAAAGATCGGTATTAAACCAGGCAACACCAAAACCCAAATATTGTTGATAAGACCATATTTCATATACGTCATATACTCGGGTATAAGTCCGCCTCCAAACAGCATCGGGATAAGTAGGAAGTAAGTGTAAAGCTCCCTCCCCTTAAACTTTTGGCTGTTCTTCGCCAAAGGATAGGCTGTGATAAACACAATAAATAGCGTGAGTGGCACAGCGAATAGCAGGCGTTTAAGCGTAACAACAAATGCGTGCCAGAACGCTGTGTTCTGTAACACATATTTGTAAGACTCCAATGTTGCATCTACCGGCCAGATACTAACTTTCCCGCTGGACGCGGCGAAAGAGGAGCTAAATGAGAGAGCGAGTACATGCACTAGAGGAAGTATGCATATTAGCGAGATCAAGCTCAGAAAGCTTAGGTTAAAAATCATAAACGCTTTTCTCTGCCAACTGGTTTTTATTCCGTTCTTCGCCTTTGTTGTTCTCATAGCAGCTCCTAGAAAATTTTATATTCGGTTAAACGATATGCCAGCCTATAAGATATAACGATTAACACAAAGGAGACGATTGACTTAATAAGGCTCACGGCAGTCGATATCGAAAACAACATATCCTTGATACCTAATCGGTAGACAAACGTATCTAGTATATCTCCTGTTGAATATACGACTGGATTGTACAAGTTATAAATTTGATCAAATCCAGCATCAAGGATGCTGCCTATGGAGAGCACCGTCATAAGCACCACAATGTTGATGATACCTGGTAGCGTTATGTGACGCATCTGCTGATAATAGTTTGCTCCATCCACTTTGGCCGCCTCGTACAAGGAAGGATCAATACTCGTAAGTGCTGCCAAATACACGATGGTGCCAAACCCGAAGCTTTTCCACGTATCGGTAATGATCATCACATTGGGAAACCAATTTTTATCCCCCAAGAAGAAAATGGAGTCGATACCGAATATGTTCAGCACATTATTGACCAACCCGTTGGTAGGGTTCAGTATCTCGATAAAGACACCCGCCAATATGACCCAGCTAAGAAAATAAGGAAGATATACAATGGTCTGTACCGAACGGACAAATAATCTGTTACGCACCTCGTTTAGCAATAGTGCAAAAATGATTGGCACTAGCAGACCGAGAATAATCTTCATGATAGAAATATAAAGCGTGTTGAACATGATCTGCTGAATGTTGTCCAGCGTGAACAGCCGCACAAAATTTTCAAACCCCACGAAGCTAGAGCCAGTGATGCCTAAAGCCGGAGTATAGTCTTGAAAAGCCATGATGATGCCGAACATAGGTACATAAGAAAATAGGATGAGAAAAATACAAGCCGGCAGCATAAGGCCATGATAGGTAAGCTGCGTTTTCAAAACATACCGGTTTAACTTTTTGTGTGGGATATGCCCTTGTTTCTGCTTCACGGTTACACCTCTACTTATTCTGCTGTACCGATTCTCGCACTTCTTTTATAATCTGCTGGCCGCCGCTGGCATCCCAGTCTTTAGCGAAATCATCAAATGCTTCGATAGGTGCTGCGCCCATAATAATTTTTACAAAGGCTTCGATCTTCTTCGTTTCAAGTACGCCCCACTTCTTTTTCATCGTCTCTGTACCGGTGCTATAGTATTCTTCCTGCAATACGAGATTATTTTTCATATAATAGTTCAGAATACCGCTAGCACTATCGGGGCCATACATTTTGTAGTTAGTATAGTCATCCTCGGAGGGATTCTTCATGTACCGCATCACACTCTCATAATACATCTCGTTGGAGGGGGACATTTCGCCCACATCCTTGCCCGCCAGCTTATCTTGAATGTTTAGATGGTACCCGATATCTTCATGGGCAAGCCACGGTTTGATCTTACTAAAATTAGCTGGCATTTCGCCTTTTTCATTTTTGTGGTATTTAAGAATACTTTCCTTGTCGCCATATGCTTTTTCAAACCAGATATTGAACATTCTCACAAGTGCTTCAGGATGCTCATAGCCTTTGCGAATGACATAATAAGTGTCTGGACCTGCAACACCCATTACCTTGGCGTCGCCGCCATCAGCACCAAATATTTTGAGAGGTATCCATTCTGCACCCATCTCGCGGTGAGAAGCCCCTAGCGGCCAATCGATTGCGTACCAAGGCAACCAAGTAACGCCTACTTTGCTGCTGTCAATGGCTTTGATAAACTGATTCCAGTCATTGGCACCGAACTCGCGGTTGATCAAGCCTTCTTTGAAAGCTTTACTCAAGAATGCAAGCGCAGCTTTGGTTTCTGGCTGTGTGCCACCATACACAATTTCCCCGTTAGCATTTTTCACCCAGGATTTAGGATGCGACCCAAAGCTATCAAACAAGCCAAGCAACTCATCCAACGTGTTACTTGTCGTAAAGGCATAAGTGTCCTTCAAACCGTTACCATCAGGGTCACCATTAGTAAAGGCTTTCATAACGTTATATAAATCATCGAAATTTTTGGGAACTTCCAGCTTCAATTTATCCAACCAATCTTTACGCACCCAGGTGATGACTCCGGCACTTTCAAGGTACCCCTGAGTAGCAGGCAGTGCATACAGAGCTCCATTTATTTTGGACATCTCCATACTAATACCGCTGTCTGCGACAAGAAACTTTTTGGTTTTTTCACTGGCATACTTTTCGTATACCTCGGTCAAATCTGCAGCCAAGCCCGATTTAACTAGCATTTCAAACTGCTTGCGATTTACAGCCATCAGGTCAGGGATTTGGCCTGAAGCGATTTGCAAATTCAGTTTTTCTTCCAGTTGCGAACTACTTACGACAAACATATCTTCAAATTTGATCCCTAGCTCATCCCGGTATGCATCGATCCAAACATTGTCTTCTTGCGTTTGACCAGCAATTCTCTCGCTAGCAGGGTCCGCCTCTGCAGTTCCCACCGTTAGGGTAATATTGGGCTCATATTTTCCTGCCGTCTCATTCCAGTTACTCTGGCTGTTGTTATCCCCTCCAGATTTTGTAGACGAGCCCGAACAAGCGGTTAAAGTGAAAAGAGATGCTGCGATGATCGCGCTTACAAACAGACGATTCATAAATATCCTCCTTGTTTACTCGTGGTAGTCATGCAGTCCGAATGGTCTAGGAACAGATCATTATTCCTTATCAATCGCTTTCGATTACCTTAATGGTAATGCGTTTTCAACTTGAGAAATAGTTACGTTTTCTTTGTATTTATGTACTTTTCGTTGGAAATTTTTATTGACTCTTCCGTTGATTCTTACTCAATTGAAAGGTGTTTTCGGTATTCTTGAGGCGTAATTCCAGTCATTTTCTTGAAAAAACGGCTGAAATACGAGGCATTATCATAGCCAACCTTGTGCGCAATCTCGTGTATCTTATACTTGGGGTCTGTCAGCATTTCTTTGCAGATCCGGATACGTTCGACCTTTACATAATCAGATATGTTCATTCCAACCTGCTGTTTGAATAAATGTGACAGGTAAGAGGAATTTAAGTACACGACATCTGCAAGCATGATGAGTGATAAATCCTTGTCCATATTTTGATTGATATATTTAAGTACGATTCCAATTTCTCGGCTTATACCATTGGTTGCATTAGAAGGGGAGGAGGCTTCATACTTCGTCGTTTCGGGTAAAATGATAGAGCAATTAAAATCACAGCACTTTTGCATCGTTTCTTTGAACTGAATATACTTTGTGTGTAAACTCGCTACGCTAACAGCCTGTGTGGAATAGATGATGTTGACATACTGCCCTGTCAAATGATAAAAGCTTTCCTGCGTATTTTCGTACATAACAAAGAGAGATTTTAAGAATATGGCGGCTTCTCCATAGACCCCACCAAGATTGTTGAGCTGTGCGAGCAATGTAACCTCTGATACACCTGTCTCCACCAGTTCATAAGAGAAATGAGGCTTCAGAAATTCCGCCAGTGAAGACTCGAGTGCCATCATCACAAAGGCTCGCTGCGAGACATCTCGCACTTCAATTGCAAGCAACGCCATTTCCATTGGACGTGAGAAATCTAATGTGCCGCCTACTCTTCCATCGAACTCATCCAAACCGATTTCACCATATATCAGGCACCGTAGATGACTGTTTCTTATAGCGCCATCCCACTTTTGGGATTGCAGCTTTAGTTTTTCCGTCAGTCTGAACATCTCCTGGTCACTTTCCACCTCTGCAATTGCTTTTTCCACAGCTTCAAATAAAACCTCGTCACCCTCGCTTTTTAGCACATACGCTGTCACCTCAAAGCCGATGGCTCTTTTTGCATAGTCGAAATTGTCATGAGCAGATAACACTAGTTTTTTCGTTTTAGGATGATAAACAGAAATCGCTTTCAACAAATCGAGGCCAGATACAAAGGGCATACTAATGTCTGTCATCAAAATATGAAAGCTTCCCATTGCCATCAAATCAAGGCATTCATCCGCAGAATAAGCTTTGTATACCTCAACCATCCCGCCAAAATGCTCAGATATGGCTTGTTCAAGCCAATCGGTTATTGCCGCTTCATCATCAACCACAATCATTCGATACATGCTTCTACACCTCTCGTTTCCGTGTTTTATGAGCTATAGGGTATTTTAATCTCTATCTGGCAGCCTCCACTTGCGGCATTGGTTACAGATACACCGTAATCGGTTCCAAATTTGATTTTTAACCGCTTGTTGATGTTAAAAATAGCAGAATCGGAAGGTGCGTCCGGCAGCAAAAGCTCTTTGTTGAATTTCTCTAATAGTTCATCCTCTATCCCTTTGCCGTTATCAGAAATGAGAATAATAAGCTCTTCGCCTTCCTGCCTAATTGTTAACACAACCTGCAGACTTTCGCGTTTGTATCCAATACCGTACATAAAGATATTTTCTATAAAGGGCTGCAGAATAAGCCGCGGCACCTCTACCTGCAAAAGGGATGGATCTTCATAATGCACATCAATAGATACCCTGGAGCCGTAACGTTTTTTCATGATCTTCATATACGCTTCCGTGTGCAGCATTTCTTCCTGCAACAGCACATCACTGCGCGAATTTTTGGTCAGAAATTTATAGTACTGACTCAAACTGATCGAGAATTCCTCTGCGTTCTCGTTGTCGCCCTCTTTTATCATGTGATGTAAAACATAAAAGCTGTTGTATAAAAAATGCGGGTTGATTTGCGATTGTAACTGCTGGTAAATTGCACGCTGTGCATAAATCTCTTTAACATAGTTTTCGTTAATTAAGTCACTCAGCTTCACGGACATCGTGTTGAAGTTCCGATACAAATAGGAGATTTCATCGTTACTTTTGCGTTCAAGCCGTGTAGAAAAATCTCCTTTCTCTACTTGCTTAAATCCATCTATCAGCTTCCTAATCGGTTTTTTAATAAGCCGCCCCACCACGATAAAGTAAGAGGCAATGGCCGCCACCGTACATAAAAGCACATAAAACATACTGGTATAAAATCTTTCTAAAAAGGAATAAACGCTAGATGTAGGCACAAGACTGTAAATAGTAAAATCCCCCAGAGAAGAGGAGGTTTGAATTAATAAGTTATGAGGGATATCCGTATTCTTAATAGCAAAGTCGGATTGTATCAACTCCCGTGCAGCCACGCTCGTTGGATTATACAGATACGTTTCTTCGTTACCATGAAAAACAAAAATAGTTTCCTCATTCGTAAATCTCTTCTGAGTGTCCACAAGCTTCCATAATTTTTGCATATCAATTTCTGCTGCTATATTCACCGCTGCATCTTCTAAATATCCGCTTTTTGAGGCTATAAACATTCTTCCGTCCCACACCACGACACGCTTGTAATCGTGATAGAAAGACCTAATCTTGTTATCTTCTTCCGCGTTGTAATTTTCCAAGCCATTCTTTGCTGAAAAACGCCTGTTGGCGGAAGGTATATTCGCCCAAACATCTGAAAAAATCCGACTGGTATCCATTGTGTTTTGAAATCTTTCTCGAAAGCGATTGATTGCGGAGATTCCATTATAGCCGATCCCATCGGGACTGCTAATGTTAAGCTCGTTCCAGTCGCTCATATTGGATATCTTGAACAATTGTTGCTTTACATAATCGATATCACTCTCTACCATTTTCATCAAATCACTCTGATTTTGCTGGATTGATTCAATTGCATTAACTTTTAACGAAGACATACTTTGATAAAAAAAGATGAGCATGCCAATGACTACTGGTATATTTACCAGCAGTAGGATCACGATTAATTTAGAAAAAAAAGAATTTCGGAGCTTATTCATTCGTTGTCACCCTCGTCTTCTAATTGTTCATTAGTATTGAGAATGACATTGTACACTTGGGGTTGCCTTTACATCAAGACCTTATCGTTCCATATCTCTGGTCCTTCGATCACGCATGCTGAAGTGCTCTCCACTCTGATGGTGAGATTCCTTCCTGTTTCTTGAACCACTGAGAGAAGGAATGCAGCCTTTCAAAGCCGATCTGCTGAGCGATCTCATTCATCTCCTTAACAGATGAACTAAGCAGCCATTTGGCTTCCACCATTCGGCATTGATGCTGGTATTGCTTAGGACTAATATGGTAGATTTGTTCGAATTGTTTGCGGAATCCCGCTTCGGTCATTCCAGAGAGCACCGCCAAGTCTGAGATTTGAAGACCCTTATGTAGGTTTTCCCGAATATAATCCGCCGCTCTCGTTATCGTAAGCGCTTGTTGGCCATCCTTCGTATATTCTAATAAGAACAGGATCAGCACTTCCATCCAAGCTTCATTATTTCGGTTCTCTTCCTTTAGGAACGAGGCCTTAATACGCAGCCACTCTCGAAACAACTGCTCATACCTGATCTTATCTAAGCGGGATAAGGACAAAATACGGAAGCTCATACCTGCACACAATTTACTCAACAATTCCATCAGGCATCCAGTGAGATGCTCCAGATGAATGACACCAAATCGGTTTCTATTCATCCCTTCGAATCGATGCGGCAATTCCGGAGCAGTAATTATTACTTTACCGACTTCAATTCTCTCCTTTGTATTCTCACATTCAAAGATACCGCTACCTTCCAAGACAACGCTGATCTCCCAGCTTGTTTGACTATGAAATCCCGGGTCCGCCCAATCATTGTTATGGGTAGAGATCGCGCCCCTTACGCCTAGCACCTCTGGCTTCATTTGTTTATATCTCCCCATTATCCGATATTCAAGCATTTTCACGACGGAAATGATAGGTTTTGCGTAAATAATCTTGCGATTTGAATAAATACAAGCACTGACTATTAATATATTCTATTTCATATCAATCACTTCAACATACTCAGGAGGATCAGAAAAATGATTGTGAACATTGGATTTGTCGGCGTAGGCGAAATGGCGGAGCATCATATTAAGAAAATACAAAATATTTCACACGCAAAGGTCACCAGCATATACGACCTCAATCAATCAAGATCCAAGGAAATCGCTAATAAATACGGGGCCCTATCCTATGAGAGTGTCGAGCAGATGTTAGATTCCAAGCAAGTGGATGCCTTGTATATTTGTACACCGCCTTTCACCAGAGATAATTCCATCGAAGAGCTGGCGGCAAGTAAAGGTATTCATCTATTGGCTGAAAAACCGCTTGGACTAGAGCTTACCAGCGTGCGTCGTAGAGAAAAGGTCATTCTTGAATCCGGTATTATTCACTCCTCAGGTTATTGCCTCCGCTATTTGGACATTGTTCAGCGCGCTAAGGGTTATTTGGAAACCAAACAAATCGATCTCATCATGGCCAGACGCCTCGGCGGCATTCCGCCTTTGACCTGGTGGAATAAGATAGAGCTATCCGGCGGACAGCTCGTGGAACAATCCACTCACCAGCTTGACTTAATCCGTTACTTAGCCGGGGATTTTCAAGAGGTGCATGCCATCCATGAACAGCGTTCCATACATAAAGCCGACCCACAAGCAACTGCTTACGATGTAGGGACAGTATCCTTCGTGCTCAAGTCCGGCACAGTAGGTAATATTACTAGCACTTGTCTAGCCAAGTATGTTGGCAGTAATACAGTCGAATTCTATGGCGAAGATTTCTACTTGAAGATCGACGGAATGACGCTGCATATTGTCGATAATGAGCAAGATGTGACCTTAACTTCACAGGATGATTTCTATCTCCTTCAAGCTCAAACCTTCATAGAAGCTATCCGACAAAAAAATCAAGACCTCGTATTATGCTCTTATTCTGAAGCCGCTGTAACTTTAGAGGTTACATTAGCTGCGAACGAATCGGCGATTCTAGGACATACCGTAAGATTAGATTAAGGGTCAGATTGCATAGAGAGGACAGCCTTCGATTTACACGAGGCTGTCCATCTTCTTTCCTATGGGTATAAGCAGTAACTACTCTACCATTCCCGACCGTTCAATTCCCTCCGTGAACCAGCGCTGGGTAAGCAAATAAATGAGCAGAGGCGGGAATATAATAAGAAATGCTCCAGCCATCTTAGGCCCTTCCGTGAGCGGATCCTTTCCCACAGCTACTGCAAAATTAATTAATTTATTTCCCATGAGCTCCTGCTCCAGCAGGTTGAGTCGAATGGATAATGGCTGATAGGCTTGATTAAGGAACATTGAAGGCTCGTAATACATGTTCCAATACCAGACAAATGAGAATAGAAAGACGACGATAATTGCTGGACGAGCAAGCGGTAGCATGATTTTGAAGAATAGTCGATACACGCTTGCACCATCAATCTTCGCTGCTTCTTCCAGAGCTTTCGGTTGCGTAAGAAAGAACTGTCTAAAAATAATAATAAACAGTGCACCTCTAAGCCCCTGACCAAATATTGCCGGTATAATGAACACCAATGGCGTATTCAATACTCCTAGACTACTGTAAATGCTGTAAAGCGGAATAACGGTAAGCTGAGGTGGAACCAGAAAGGAAACAATAATTAAGATAAACGCGATTGTTTTTCCCGGAAACTCCAGCCGTGCTAGGGCATAACCTGTTATCGCGCAAGAAGCCACTTGAAAAATTGAACAGATTAAAGCAATCATCATCGTATTCTTAAAGGCGTCAGGATACTTTAACCCTCGCCAAGCATCACTTAAATTTTGGAAGTGCAGCTTCTGTGGAATCCACTGTACGACGGGATCTATTAAGTCACCTGAAGACTTGACCATCGTTGAAAGCATATATAAAAGCGGCTGCAAATATAAGAATGCGATGATGGCTAGCAGAAAATAAATGACCAGTTTCATAAGCATGCCATCGCTCACATGCTGACCTACTATCAGCTTTTTCATACGTTGTGCTTGACGATTGTTTAGCCTTGCATTAAACGTAACATTCATTTGTTTGATCGTCTCAATTATCTTCATCGATACCCCCCTCTCTTTACAGTAGAACGATAGGTGATCCACAATGCAATTCCCAGTAATAAGAGGATAAGTGTAAAATATAGCCAAGCCTGTGCACTAGCATAGCCATATCCCGTTTTTACATCAAACATATTTTTACGAACCTGCTCCATGACCGGATTCATAGGGAAAGTAAACAGATCGACGATTGTAAATACGGCATTTAATCCGATAAACGGAATCATACTTGGCAATGTTATTTTCCAGAAGCTTTCCCATGGGGTAGCACCATCAATACGTATTGCCTCATACACCGAACGTGGTATCGTCTGGTATCCCGCTATGAAGATCAGAATCTGCACACCCGAATACCATAAAATAATAACGGCTTTGCCCAAAACACCCATAATGGGATCAGCCAACTGCGGCCCAACGTATTCACGTATTATTCCATCTAAATTATACTGCTCTATAAAAGGTAGCTCGCCAGCACCTTGTCCGAATAATTCCATTAATACTTGTCCTGTGGCGAAAATCACGGGCAAGAAGAAAATTGCCCGAATCGGTCCACGTCCAGCAAACTTCTGATTGAGAAGTAACGAGACGACCAATGAAAAAAATAAAATTAGAGGGATTATAAGTAGCATCTCTTGAAAGTAGAGGAGAAGCTCTACCGGATACACGTTGTCTTCCGTAAGAATGCGGCGAAAGTTGTCTAAGCCAATAAATTCATACTGGAATTTACCGCCTCTTAGCTTTACATTATGGAAACTATTAAATAACGACCAGCCAACTGGGAAAGCCACAAAAATACTAAAGCCTAGTACCCAAGGAAGCATAAAAAGATAACCACTTTTGTAATTATTCCAACGATATCTCAACTGCCCACTTCTCCGCTTACTTTTTACATTCTCCTTATGTAAGCTCACTGTAGACCCCCTTTCTTGATTACTTCAAATTCGTTCGTCTTATAGTTCACTTTGACTCTTGTACCATCATCATAGGTCATCTGATAAATCCCTTCAGCTTGCTTTTCATGCTTCAACATACGTCGATTGAGAAGTGATGCTAATAGATTCAGCTTGTTATATTCTTCGGTGATCCGATCTTTCCACACAGCGTACTCGCTGTTGTATAACCTATCATAATCCGTTCCCTTCAGCTCACGACTGCTTGAATAAGTTAATCTGAAGTAAGGGATTGCGCCATATTCAATTAACTTAAGCTGTTCCTTCTCATATTCATTCCTTAAGTTTCCTTCTAAACCGGTATAGAGAATTGAACCATGAACAGCCATCGGATAGAAGGGTACATTCTCATCAATGACGAAATCGTAGCTTCCTTCCAATGGGAAATTAGTTATTAAATCTGCAGCTCTCAGCACATAATCATTACCCCGATCAGTCACAGCTAGACCTAGCTTTTCCCTAGTATAAGTAAGAAGAGACTTGAAGAGATGCCCTGTATCTTCACGTTCTAATTTACTTGAGCCATAATCCTTATAGATTGTACTACCAGCCCCAGTGAACAGAACACCGCCCACACCTAACTTCTTGAGCCGATCTATCGTATCAATTGCATTTCTAACACCAATCACGGGGTTCAAAAGATAAGCGTTTTTCCGCATATTCTGTAGCACCGTTGTATCAATGCTGCGAACACCATCGGTTCTCATAATCGGATTATTTTTACTAACCTTCATCCAAGTTAAGTAATCCTCGAGTAGGAGCGGAATATTTTTCTCCGCTAACATTGAGGTCAGTGCTTTCAGACCATTTCCGCCACCTAGCTCTGGTTGAATTGGGAACCGTTGATTCGTATCTTTATGTCCACTATTTTGCCATCCTTGATAGTAGACAATCATATTTTGAATGCCCGCATCCTCAAGATTATTAATAATATGACCAGCTTGCTCGAAGGTTGTGGCAGAAACATAACTATCACCACCAAATACATCCTTCGTACCGCCACCCACTATCCCCAATAGTAGCGGTATATTTTTAATTTCTGGTAGCGTGCTTGGCAATTGCTCAGTTTCTATTAAATAATCACGATAAGCGGTCGCCATCCCACTGTAATCCGCCGACTGTCCAGATAGTAGTCGGTATTCAATTTTGCGATCTTGATGAATACGCTCTTTTTGAATGCTACTCACCGATGAGGTCATCGTACTAACCTTGCGCAAATATTCCTCTCGATACACAAATTTCGCTGCGATCATGTGATACCCTATTTGCGTTCCAGCAGGCGCTGCCGAAATCTTGGTTGTATACTTGCCATCTTTAATAATCGCTGCAAAAGCATGCCCATCACGTTTCATCCCAAATACGGGATAAGCAATCGCTTCTCTCGGAACAGCTATTTCTTGTAAATTAGCAGGATCATTGTCATATAGCATTTGTTCGTACCGGTTTCCAACCGCTGGCCTGTCCGTATGATAATAAATCAGGCCGCCTGGGCCATCCGGCACAAATAGATAACCTTCTTCATCTGTACGGTGCACGGCTCCGAAATAGGGGAGAAGCTGTAACGCGAATATTTGGAAATCCGCATTTTCAATAATGCCCAATATCGGAACTGTTAGCTCTAGCCCCTTCTCTGTAAGCTCATAGCGGATCACAAAGCTCAGATCTAATTTCGTATAGTGATACATGACTTCTACACCATGCTCTGTAAGCACAAAACCTTTAGTCATGTTTAGATCCAGGGCATTAGTCGCATTACGCTGTGTTTTCCCATTTATCACATAGTCCAACAAAAAGGGAGATTGAAGATTCGTACGTAATAGTCCTTTAAGATTTTCATTCTCAACCTGCTCATTCGTGGGGTTACTTCGCCATAAGAATCCACTGCTTTTCTCGAGAATGGCTACTTGCGTTGTCTTTGGCTCCATAAGAAGAACGTAGCTGGAATTTTCCGTAACTTTAGCGAAGCCATTATTATCAAGCTTCCCTGGGAGCCATTCCTCTCCTATACTCAACGGAGTAGGCGGAAGCTCCAGAAGATGGATCCCGTTATCCTCAAGTCTAGGAAGAGTATCCCTATTGCTATAAATAATCGTACTGACTAGAGCAATAATTACGAAGAGAATAATCAGACCTACACGTAACCAATATTTCTTAGTCCTAAGCATACGGGGGCTCGAATTTTCTGTCTTAGACATATAAAGTTACCTCCCGATAAATTTGCTTCATAAAGTCGAACAAATTGTAGCTAAGGGCCGACAATATTACTGCAAATATCCAAATAACTGATATTGTGAAAATGGTAACTCCAACATTTTTGACTGCTTCCATAAAATCGAAATTATGAATGACTTGGGTCATAATAAAGAAATTAACTGCAATCCAAACCCACATGACATATATAAGAGAATCAACAATTATTCGCTCCTCCAGCACAACTAGATTGGAAAGAAAAATAATCGGAATCATCAATACCACATAGGGTACAAGAGCATAGGTGCTTGCCTGAAGCACTTCTCGAAAGCGTCCTTCTCCACCTTTAATTGTGCTGACTAAATAATTGGATATACTCCACGTTGCCCATGGCACGATCAATAAACTTACCTCTAGCAACACATTTACGCGCCCGAGATCAAACGGGTGATAAATAAATCCCATACTATAGATAGACAATAAGCGAAGGCCAATGACAAGAAGAATGATCGTAGCGATTATAAGTAAGGATATCCTTCTCTCCTTCAATCGATAGAAGCCCTCATACGGATGCAACATGACATACCAAAAATCTTTAATTTCCTCTAAGTACTTAGATAGCCATGGAGATTGTAAACGATTGTACACCCTACCACTAAAACGTTTATACATCCATCGAAGGAGTACGCTGAGAACAATTAAGAGGAGTGCAGCATTCACGATATGATTATGAATCCATTCCTCACGAACACTCCAGAATGACTCTGAATATCCTTCTGCATCATAGGACTCTTGAAAATATTGCATTGCCTCTTCATAGGACTTTTCTTGCAGCAGAACTTTACCTATACCTTTATAGGGAAGATCAAGCATTCCATTCTGCTTAACAACAGCATCCCAATAAACCTTGCTCTCCTCATAGCTTCCCTCAACATACAATTTTGTCGCCTTTAAGAAGGCTTCTCCGAATGCTGTGCGCGAGTAAATCTGAATTACACTCAAACTACTATCCGCAACCCATATTTCTTTCTTGCTATTAATGGCAAGGCTCGTTGGATAATTAAATATTCCCTGTTGAGAGGCCGCCTTGTCCGTGCCTCCAAAATAGGCAAGGACGTTTCCATAGGGATCATAGACCGAGATTTCACCCCATTCACCGCTCATGGCATACAGAAAATTATCCGAATCGATCGCAGTATCGATGAGCTGATTCTCTAAGAAGCCTTTATTTAAGAAGGCATCTTTGCCCCCAGCATTTAGCTTTTTTATTTGACCTTTGAAGGTCCCAGAACTTGTCGTTAGAAGAAAACCGTTGTCGGCTTGCGTTACGTTCTCAATCGCACCTGGGCGATTTGCAACTTCTTTCTCTAGCTGTTCCTGGTTGAGAAACATATTTTTGAATCTCGTTAATAGACTTAATTCCGTTTTATTAGATCCGAAGAATCCCGTGAATTCACCGATATCGTTCATTCGCAGCAGACCTTGATAGGAATTTTTTACAACGACATACATTACACCACGCTTGTCCACGACTATTTTACTCGGAACGAAATGATAATCCTTTGGTAGCAACGGAGATTCCGGCTTCTCATAGGCACGTTCATAATGACCCTCTTGATTAAAAACAACTATACGTTTATTCCCTGTATCTGCGACAAAGATTAATCCTTCATCCGTCACAAACACACCTCCAGGTGAACTTAATGCCCCCTCACCCTCTGCATTCCCTATGGACCTCATGTATTGACCATCCGCATCAAACACAACAATACGATTATTATTCGTATCGGCTAAATAAACATAATCATCCTTGTCAATATACAGATCACTAGGGCCCTGTATCGGAATATCAATATCTCCATACCCAATCGTGCCTTTCGGGACGTAAAGCGCTTGTATGTCAAGCCAGCGATCTGTCGCATCGTCTACAAACCAGGTTTTATAGGGCAATCTCGCTGAAGCTGTCAACGGAAATAGAATTGAGAATACAAGTGTTAATGCAATTACAAGCTTGTAAGAAGATTGCAGCTTCAATTACTTCACCCCCGAATGGAGCATCGTCTGAATCATTTTACGCTGGAAGAGAAGAAACATAATTAAGTTTGGAATAAACATGAGTAATGCCGCTGCAGCTGCAAGGCTTTGACCCGCAACACTATTCTGTAAATTAGCCGTTAGACTACTCACATAGAACGCAAGCGTCTTCATCGTTTCATTGGTCGTATACAGCGTAGAGCCTTCCATATCTAAATAGACGACCTGGAAAGTAATAATAGATACTGTAGCAACGGCAGGAGCGGTTAACGGAATAATAATCCTAATGAAAATATAAAAGTCGCCTGCACCATCTAATTTGGCCGCCTCTAACAATGAATCTGGAATCTGATCAATAAATTGTTTCATTAAAAATACAGCGACAGGGGAAGCAATAAAGGGAAGTATGTGAGCAAAATAGGTATTCATTATGCCTAAATTGCTGACGATTAAATATCGCGGGATTGCTACCGTCTCAGGTGCAAACATGAGCGAGATCATAATCATTGCCATAACAAACGTTTTGAACGGAAAGCGATGCTTGGATATTACATAGCCAGCCAATGTACTAACAATAATTACAAAGATGAGAGACAGACCGACAATTACAATACTATTGAACAAATATCGGGTGAAGGGAATTACAGCCGCATTCGCATGCAGAAACAGCTTCTCGAAATTACTTGCTGTCGGTTCTTTTACAAATATCGTAGGCGGGAACAAAAACAGCTCGTTGAGAGGCTTGAATGCATTGTTAAAAAGAAAAATAATCGGGAGTAGCATGAATATAGCCAGACCAGTAAAACAGATGACGAGCAGCGACTGGGATATGGAGATTCTCTTTAATCTGGAAATCATATTTTGTGAAAGCCACGGCATTAGATTATTCTCCCTCCTTCGTCGCAAACAAACGATAGCAAAATCTCATAACTAAATAGGAGAATATAAGTAATGCAACAGATAGCGCCGAGGCGTAGCCCCACTCATAGCGTATAAAAGCATAATCATCAATGTGATTGGTCATTAAATGACCTGAGTAGCTTGGTGTAATCGCTAAGCCTGTAAGCTGTGTTGAGATTGCACCTGCCTTCAACGTTCCCACGATTGTCATAACTGCGCTAAATAGCATCTGAGGCTTCATGGAAGGAATCGTTATATAATACACTTCCTGCAATGCGCTTTTGATACCATCAATGCGACCTGCCTCATAGAGCTCAGTATTGACTGTCTGTAATCCGCCCAGCATGGCCAGAAACCCAACCCCCATACTTGTCCACAGCGTGACAATGATCATAACAATCATTAAGTATTTAGGGTCCTGAAGCCATAGCTGCGGCGATTCAATAAGTCCATATTTAAGTAAAATGTTATTTAAATAACCAACCTGATCCCCGCTGAAGGTTGCAATCCAGATGACCGATAAGGCTACACCCCCTGCCATCGAGGGAGCATAGAAGGCCAAAGTGAAATAATCTTTTAAGCTCCGAGGCAGCTGATGAATCAGCCAGGCAAATACAAATGATAAAAAGTAACCACCTAGTCCTGTAATAAGTGCAAATTTAAATGTATTCGGTAATGTATACTTCATAAAAACAAAATCCTGTGTTAACAAATTAATAAAGTTGTCGAATCCGATAAAGGTTGGAAACTCGAATCCATTAAATGTCGTGAAGCTTAGCAGGACAGACATAAATACAGGGATTAAAATAAAGCAGCTAAAGGCAATTAGAAAGGGTGCCAATAACAAGTAGGATAATCGAGCATTCCAGCAATCCTGTAAGAAGCTATTAAACCGTAGTACAAACCGTGGTCCTTTCGCCGGAAAAGTTTTATTTCGCAACATTTTGTCCTCCTCCAGCTAAGCTTTCATCTAGGTTTGTCTTAGGATCCGATAGCATCAGATTTGTATCCGATCCGAATCCGAATTCCTTCTGCTTACGCGTCATCTCACGTTGTAAGGAGACTGCCGCTTTACGAAGGGCTTCTTTAGCAGGCATATTGGCCAGGATTGTATTATTCCACGCGAACTCCATCTCACGGCCCAAGAAATAGTAGCCAGGTACATACGGCATGTTTTTACCCCATTGCCCTTGCTCAGCTAATACTTTCATTTCTTCGCTCGGCCATGGCACATATTGCAATGCCTCAATATTAGCTGGATTCCAGCGATATTCCATTCCGGCTAGTGACTCAATATCATTCGCGTATTTTGCCTGAGTTTCTGTAGAAGTCCACCATTCCAAGAACGCCCAAGCATCATCCTTCCGATCGCTTTTTTCCATAATCATACCTGCCGTCGTACTTTGTGCAGACCAACGTACTACCTTGCCTTCTTTATTTACTACTCCAGGCAAAGGAGCCATCTTCCACTTACCAATAATTTCAGGAGCTGCTACACTTAATTGAATGTAGGTATTATAATCAGCAATTCCGATTGGGATATCTCCAAATCTAAAATGATTGAAGAAAGCAGGCACTTCCATTGGCATGTTGTGTACATTAAATAAAGCTGTCCACCACTTAAATGCTTCTTGTCCATCCTTATTATCAATAATGGTTTGCATGCCGTTAGATGAATAGAACTCTGCTTCGTGTTGGTAGAAAGGCGTTACGTACTCTTTGGCTGGATAATAGATGTTCATACCATTCTCCTGCAGTGTTGGCAGTAGCTCGAGTAATTCATCCCAAGTATCCGGTGGTGACAGCTTTAATGCCTCCATAATATCTGTACGATAGAACATCACTAGAAAAGACTGCGTCTCTGGCAGACCAAATACGCCATTATTGTAATGATAGGAACGCATTACACCTGAATTAAACCGTTGCTCCACTTCTTTAAAGCCAGAAAACTTTGATAAATCCATCGCCGCGCCGCGCATTGCGAACTCAACTGGCGTCTCCATACCAACGCCAAGAGCAACATCTGGTTGATCTCCCGCTGCATTGCCTAGAACCAACACATTTGTACTTGGCATAAGGTTAACATTCACATGGATCCCCGTTTTTGGAGTGAAATCCGATTCTATTATTTTTTGTAGTAAATCTACATAATCTCTTCCTCGCTGTACCCACACGGTAATAGCATCTTCGTCATTCGTCTCTTTCAAATCGTATTTCAAGAAAAATGTTCTTGTGAAGTTGGCCATACTGTATTTCACGTTATCCCAAGTATTCGGTGTTTTTAAACCCGGATCTGCTTCAGGAGCACGTACAATGATGTAATCAAGCATGACAGCCTGACTCTCAATCGGCTTTAACCATGTATTAATGCTTGTCTGTATGTCCGTAAACACTTTAATCTGGTTGGGAATTTTATTAACATCCTTTAGCAAATTCTCAAGCCTGTTCATAGACGAAGAAATCGCATTCGTCGAATCTGTCGTATTTTGGTTCAATCCATTTAGATAATCACGAATTAATCGCAATTGATCGATCATCTTCGTAAGCTTTAATTCGATATTGGGATCATAGGTTTTAATCTGCCAGCTTCTCGCTGTATCTAGATTCGCCCCAGAGCCAGTTCCGTAGTTTCCTGAAATAAGACGGATTTCCCGATCTACGACTGCTATATCTGCAAGCACTTTTTTCAATGATTCTAAGGCAGGGCTTAGCAAAGAGCTATCCGCAATGAGTCGTAGCTGATGCGTCCCCTCTTCTAACCAGAAAGAATAAGACTCACCTTTCTCATCAGAAAATGTAGCAATCTCCATGCCTTTATTAGGAGGCAAGGTGTAATGGAGTAATTCGCGGAATGGCACCTCACCGTCCAGCATTACAGTGCGATACGCATTGGCTTTCCCGTTGTAGCCTTGAAAATATTTGAAATCGATCACATACCAGCCACTCTTTGGAACTTCTAATTCCCATTCAATCCAGTTACCCGCCTGTTTCCAGCTATCTCCTCCAATTGTATTGTAGATAAGCCGTCCCTTTGGGTCCGGAGAAATGAACCGTTCAGACATACTATCTGTATGAATGGCATTCGATGACTTGACAGAAAAATGCTCAGCTTCAATCACTTTATACCAGCCCTTGTCGTCAGTAACTGCCGAGCTCGAGTACTGTTCCGCTGCCTTGACATATTCGCCATAGCTCGGGATATATTTCGGAGTAGTCAGCGTCAACGCTGCTATTGATAATGCCTCTCTACCACCCGTAAGTCGGATCGTGTGCTTACCTTCCGTCAAATCCCATAGCAATGACTCCGAAGATACGCCATAATTCGACAATGCAACGTTGCGCCATTGTCTATTTTCCTGTTGAACAGGACGAATTTCATTGCCCAATTTATTACGCTCATAGGGATACTGACTATCTTTCCATAGGCGTTCAAGCGCTATAAACTGTGCCTCCTGATAGGGAAAGCTTTCATCAATTTGAACACCCCTGACGATATTGGAGAAGCTTCCGTCTAATGGATAATAATCCATATGAAGCTCGTATAATCCATCCTGTGGAACATCAATAACCCACTCAATCCATCCATTAGCGTTCGTCCAGTCGATAACTGAACCCTTATGCTCGTCCTGGCGTATGGTTAATTGAATGTCTTCAGACGCAGCTGTATATTCAATGGCTTGAAGCTGAAGTGCTCGTGCCTGAGGAATACCAGCGCCCTTCTGCATCTCTTCTAATCTATTCGTATCACGAGATTCTCTCCAGTTCGTATAACTTGGAATAGATGAAGCTCCCTCGTTACTTTCCTGTTTGATCTGAAGCATACTGACTGGGACTACAGGATACACTTGCTTATCCTGTCCATTGCTCGAAATGCGCCAAATGACACTTACTAATAACAGTATGGCTATAATGAAGACTCGTCGGTAAATTTTCCGCATTTTCATAGCGTATCCTCCCGACCAGCTAACACTTCCCCACTTTCCCCATCAAATAGATGAGCCTTATCTATACGTAGAACAAAGGATACAGAATCTCCCACATTAACCTTCGTATGCGCTTCAGCTCTAGAAATTAACGTACCGTTGCCCCAATTCGCATGCACAAAGGTATCTGAGCCCATTGGCTCCTTCATTTCAATTGTCGCTTGTACTTTCCATTTCTCATATCCCTCTAATTGTGAAGCTTCTCCATCGCTTAAGACATGCTCGGGTCGCAGGCCTAATACAACCTTTGACTTCATAGTTCGTACATATTTCGAATATTGATCTGACATCGGTATACTAAATCTACGATTTTCAAAGTGCACTCCATCTGCGTTTTTCACTAATGCTCCCTCAATAAAGTTCATTTGCGGTGTTCCAATAAACCCGGCTACGAACATATTTTTGGGGTTGTCATATAACGCTTGTGGTGCAGCCACCTGTTGAATTTCACCATCTCGCATAACCACTATTCTGGAGCCCATTGTCATAGCCTCAGTTTGATCATGCGTTACATAAACAAATGTCGTCTTCAATTGATTATGTATTTTAATAATTTCAGCTCTTGTCTGCGCGCGTAATTTGGCATCAAGATTTGATAGCGGTTCATCCATAAGGAATACTTTCGGTTCGCGAACGAGTGCTCTACCTAGCGCTACGCGCTGCTTCTGTCCGCCAGATAGCTGTCCCGGCTTCTTCGTCATCAGATTAGAAATTTCAAGCATCTTGGCTGCTCGATTCACACGTTCTTCGATTTCATGCTTAACTACCTTCCGCAGTTGTAAACCTAGTGCCATGTTTTCGTATACGGATAGATTGGGATATAAGGCATAATTCTGAAAAACCATTGCAATATCTCTATCCTTAGGTGATACATAATTGGAAAACTTACCATCAATATAGAGATCCCCCTCAGAGATTTCCTCAAGTCCGGCAAGCATTCTCAATGTCGTTGATTTTCCGCAGCCCGATGGACCTACCATGACTAGAAATTCTCCGTCAGCCACCTCTAGATGAAAATCCTTAACTGAGGGGGAAGATTCGCCCTTATAATGTTTGTATATATGCTGAAAAACTACATTTCCCACGTATCTGATACCCCCGTCAATTCTGGTATTAAAAGCAACTTTCGCTGCAAATAACGATGCAGCGAAAGTCTTAAATAGCCTCTTATTTACCTATTAAAGATCACTCTAAACCAAGCGCTTTTCTTGCTGCTACAACGATTTGGCTATTATATTGATCTGCTGCAGCGAAGAATGGCGTTAGATCAGCCTTCGCGTAGAAATATTGGTTGAGATTAGCGAGCATATTGGCATTAATCCAATCTACATCCAGTATCGCAGGGGATTTTGTATAACAGCAGATTTCACCTGTTCTTTCAATCGCAGCAACATTTTTACCTTTCCAAACATCTACGGCTGCGTAGTATGCGCCTAGCTCTGGATAATCAACAAATGCAGTTCCTGAATTCTCTATCATCCATTTTTGAGCTTCAAGCTCATATTGGAAAGTCAACCATAGGAAAGCCGCTTCTTTGTTCTTGGAAGTTTTCATAATCCCAAACGGAGCATTAAGATGCATCGTTGCTTGCATTTTCTTTCCGACAGGGAATGGAAGAACATCCCACTCAAATTTTGCATTGTCATTAAAGCCAGGTACATACCAGTCAGCACCGATACCGAATAGTGATTTCCCTGCCAAGAAGTTGTTGCCTGAATCCCATCCGTAGCTTTCTGCTTCTTGCGTTGTAGGACGGACATGCCATTTGTAAGTCAAATCAGAAACCCATTGCAGACTAGCTGCAACCTCTGGCGTATTAAACACAGTTTGCGTTAAATCTTCATTCATGTAGCCGAAGTTAGGTATTGCACCGTTGGCCATAGCATAGATCTCAGTAAACCAGGAATTGAAAGTCGTGTCATAAGCTACACCGTATTCTCCCGCTTTAAGATCCGTCGCTTGCTTAGCAATTTCCAGGAAATCATCATAAGTCCAATCGTTAGATGGCATCTCAAGTCCATGCTTTTCTAGTAAATCCTTGTTAACTACCATCCATAATGGAACGTCAGAAATTGGCATTGCATAGTTTTTGTCACCGAGCTTATATATACTACTAATTTCATTTCTAATCTTTGCTGTTTTAAGGATTTCACTGCCTTCCATATAAGGAGTTAACTCCTCAAGCAAATCCTGCTGCACAAAAGTCGTCATATTATCGACAATTGCAAGGTCTGGGGAATCGCCAGCAGCAACCATTGATACAACTGTTCCTAGAACATCGTCGGTTACAATCGGCTCAATCGTAATCCATGGGTATTTCTTATGGAATAAATCATACTCTGCCTGATATTGACCAACAAAGTAGGTGACATACTTCAGAGTCACAGGATCCTTCGGCGTTTCTACAGCTGCTGTAGACGGAGCAGGCTCTTGTGTGTTGGAAGATGCGCTAGGCGATGAGTTATTATTCGAGTTGCCGGAACAAGCTGTCATAATTAATGTAAACAAAAAAACTAGAGCCAGTACGAATGGTGTCGCTTTCAAATTTCTCATTGTTCAATCCTCCATAAAATGTTTTTTTTATTTATTCGTTAAGTTTCGATGTAACTTATCCTAGATTGAAAAACTTGATATCATCCAGATACAAAATTTCTCCATCTTTAAATTTGGTCAGCTTAAGTCCAATTGTAAGTTTTTCAACTTTAACCCCATCGATAAATGCTGGAATATGACCAACCCAATCCGCTAGATGCCATCCTGGACCTTCATTAGCAACTACCTTGTCTTCGTTCCCAAAAGTATGAAGCCATTGACCATTCGCATCATTACAGTATACGAATATCTGCAATGTACCCTTCGTATCACTAAACTCTGGGACATAGTAATACGCCGACATTCCATAATATCCAGAACTAATTTGACTAATCTCGTACACAGGCCCACCCCAGTAAAGACCATTCATCTTAAGTCCATAATTTCCAGTCCGGGGCTTCTCTTGACTTCTGTGCAGATTAATCTCAGAAGTTTGTCCGTATTCCAACCAATACCACCAATCATCTGCAACAATGCCGTCACCCTGCTCGAAGGAAGAATTATGATTGACCGTCTCCCATTGGTCAGCGATCGCAAGAAGCAGCTTGGCATAATGAACCGCATACATTGAAGACGCTGTAGTAATGATAGAATTTATCCTACTTCTTACTGCCCCTGTAGATGGCTCCTGCCCTACCCATTCTGCTAAAGCATGTACATCACTGCTCTTCGTACTTGACCACAGCATTCCATAAATATCCGGCGGCCAATGAATAGATAATATGGGGTCAGATTTAAATTCCTCTACAAGATTTATCCTCTTCTCGGAAATCGTCAGTCTTTCGACCATAATATCCAACAGGTTTAAGGCATGATCAGTACTTTGAATTTCACCTGCAGCCTCTAGATTGCCTGGGTATGTCAGCACAGAACCTTCATAGTATTCAAATGCTCTCAACAGCAATTCAGCGCGTTTCCCCTGCAAGGAGGTACCATATTGCTTAGCGACTGTCACAGCACTTTCAAGCCACTGTCGACTTTGAACAATCTCAGATGAATCTACGATTTTAAGATAGCTTGCATCTGTGAAGGACATGAAGTTCGTTTTCGGGAATGACATCAGCCAACTATTAAACCATTCCGTTTCATAAACCCTTCTCTGCCAGAAATCCTCCCAGTGCGCATAATACTTGACTAGATAAGGAGCCGCTTCTGCCCCTACTGCATGTACATACCAATCATGTAGCAGTGCATCCACATCAAGTGTTGCATCCCACTTCAGCTTCGCTGCCAGCCACATCTTGGGACCTTCGCCAAAGTTCGCTGGAGACTCCGAGGTGAACGCTGCAATACCCTTTTCACTCGCATAACGACAATTATCTGCCAGCTGGTGAAAGTACGGTCGCGGAAGCACATAAGGTCCTCCATAGAAGTAATCATAGAAGGAGGCTCCTGGGGCTACTTCTAGCCATCTTTCTGTTAGGCTATGTCCCACCTGCAGTCTCTCTGAACTAGCCCAATTCATTCTTTCATCCGTAATATAGACCAGAACATTCGATGGAAGCTTCACATTAGATTCTATTGAAGGTGGATCGTAGGTTTCATGATAAGCAAGCGCTGCCAAGTACTTATCTGGGTGTTGTGCTAACACTTCTTCAGCAACCTTCTGTACCCACTTAAAATAATGATCAGACATATGTGACATGCCCAGAGAATTAAGCTTCTTCTCTTGATAAGACGGGTGATGTGGATCTTCTTCGCAATATCCTCCACCATCATTAACCGATATGGAGTACGATTCAGCGTTTGGATTCTCCTCGAAGTATTTGTTAATCAGCTCAATCGCCTTCTCAGCCGTTTCCAAATTACTATAGCAAGGTTGCCATCCGCCGATCATTTCAGGTTTAATTGTTGTTGGATACCATTCTGGATGATCAGCCAAATATTTATCTGGTTCAAATAAGTGGAACATGACATGATTGGTGAAAATTCGTGGATAGATGCGGTTGTCCCTATTCCAGCTCTCACTTTTGTCTGCTGAGCCGAAGGTTCTTGAGAAGAAAGTAGGCTTCTCCACTTTTGCACCTATCGGAACAGTCAATCGAGAAATAATAGGTACATGCTCCCCATCGGTTCCTGGTAATAACCAACGTACTCCTGCGAATGCTTCTAAAAACTCATTCACACCAAATTCCGTCCCCCAGCCACTTGAGCCAATAATCGTAATTGCCTCGACACTGCAGTCGATAATAAAACAATCCCCATCCAGCTCTTGTAATTGTCGATGGATTACATCGCGATTATTTAAACCCGTTACACCAATATAAACAGGCAAAAGATGTTTTGGGATTTCAAAACTGCAGGGTAAAAGAGTCAGCTCTATGCCCGTTGCCAGCTTCAAATACTTGATTAGTTTACAAGCAGCTGCATAAGCACGAGCATCTTCTTCCTTCTGAGGAGCTACAATCACACATTTAGCAGATCCATCTGAGATGATCGATAACCCTTGTGAGATTTTAATCCTTTCCCCACTAACTGTTGTCCCCTTTTTGTAGGAAACACTGTAAATGACTTCTTGCTCCAATGATTCATAAAGCAACACTGGAACCGAAAGTACAATTTTCTTTGCTTGGGATGACCACGTTATTGCATTTGGTATTACAGCAACTGGTGGCTGATCCCCTACGGCTTGATAAACGGAGAAATCTTCAATCAAAGGATCAAGTAATGGAACATAACTTAGATCAACAATTATTGTTCCATTTGATGCCTTTACACCTTCAATATCGAGCCTACTTAAAGTTGCTTCTGCTCCATCAAGATCATCATTAATTCCCTGCAAGCTGTTATCATCTTTTAATGGATACATTAGTGATACCTGCCCCCCTTTAGTAAGTATGTAAACGTTCTCATAAATCCTCTATTCCATTATCACCCCCTCTCTGTTTCCAAATGAAAAGTTTCTAGATAACCAGCATCCTTAGGTCACTTTATTAGGGCTGGCAACTCCCTTAACTTGAGTGAATTGCAGCTCCATCATTTCCGCGATAGTGACAGATTTTCCACCCTCTAGCCTTGAGCGTTCTGCAGCGAAAGCCATCAAGTGGCTTTGTAAGGAAGCTTCAGCCGAGGTTAGCCCTTGATCGTCGTTGCTATTTTCATTCCGAACCTGCTTCAGGAATTCCCGCATGAGACCTTCATCGCCGCCTCCATGCCCTCCTTCTTCAACGGTCACTGGAACTTCAATTGCTTCTCCTCCAAAAGGGAAAAGAACAATTTCACTCTTCTCCATATAACCTCTGATTTCGCCCAGAGTACCCATGATTTGTACCGTTCTAGATATATCATGTGAAAACCCAGACATCGTAAATGAAGCTGTCGAACCACTTTCAAATTCCATGTTGACGACCTGATGATCCACCACATTATTATCGCAACGATATACGCAGCGTCCAAAGGGTCCATGTTCGATTGCTTCTCTGATCCCTTCGGGCGTTAACTTGTTCGTAATAAAGCGATTCCACTCATTACATGGATCATCCTCTTCATAAATCCGAACCGCCGAATAAGGACACTCGCGTTCGACTACGCATCCCCCTGTGCAACGGAGCGTTGAACCAACAGGTGCATTCTCCGGACGGAAGTGTAAGAGTGAGCCATAAGAACTGACTTTCGTGCACCTCTGATCAATTAACCAAGATAAGATGTCCATATCGTGACAGGATTTCTGTAAGATCATAGGACTCGTTTCCTCAGCTTTATTCCAGTTTCCGCGAACGAAGCTATGTGCCATGTGGTAATAACCTACATTTTCACTTAACTGTATAGAGACGATCTGACCGATTCCACCGCTTACGATAATCTCTTTGATCTTCGACCAGAACGGGGTATACCTTAGTACATGACAAACAGTCAATAAGCGATTATACTTGCGGGATGCATTTGCCATGGTATTGACTTCCTCAGACAATGGGGACATTGGTTTCTCAAGCAACACATCATACCCCAGCTCAAGAGCTTTAATCGTTGGCGCACAATGCATCCGATCCTGCGTGGATATCACAGCAACATCCGCCATTACTGCTCCATCTAAAACCTGCTCCCAACTTTCATACAACTGATTAGAAGAGAGTCCGTGATCCTTAGCTGCAAGCTGCCGTCTTTCTTCATTCGGCTCGGCTACTGCGACGATTTTTAGCTCCTTCGGATACTTCTTCGCATACTCTCCATATACGAACCTTCCTCTAGCACCGGCTCCTACGAGTATTGCAGTAATTTGACGCACAACGTTTATTGATCCCTCCCTTACCGGAAATACATCGGTAAACTAATTTTTAACGGAATCATAACACCCGTTATATTTAGTTGTCAACTCTATATATATTTCACATTTTGTTAATTGCAAACACTTACATTGTTAATTAAATTCGTTAATACCTTTTCTTTTCAGTTGAAATTTGAATAATAACTCCTCTTTTCATACAATATAACTAATGTTATACTCAATCTCAAAAAAGAAGATTGCCCTTAGGGCAGAGGAAAGGGAGATGGCGGAGAAAATAAGATCAGGATGCGAATAACCCACGTTATATAGCAGTTATCTAATTTATGGAATGCTACTGAGCAACGAAGAATAAGAGCAGCTTCTGCCCTATTTCTATTCTTACTTAGCCATATTGGCATCACAATCTTATGGGATACTTGGATCTTTTACCATTGTGCGCTTACTTTCACAAGTATCATACCCATCGTTACTCCATAAACAATAGCAAAGTATTTATTTGCATGAGAAACCTTATGTTGACGGCTTTCACTTTAAGATCTCCTACTTAAATAAGCTTACATATCGCCAATTATTGACGAATATGAACAGTTATGTATATAATATAACGTACGTTATATTATTTGCTTATAGAAGAAGGAGATCTTCCCTATGATAACGAAAAAGGAGATCGCGGAGCACCTCGGTATTTCCCGGACTGCTGTTTCTCTCGTATTAAATAATGCGCCTAGCAGTACGATTTCTACGAAAACGCGTAATAAAATACTTCAAGCAGCCAAGGGGCTTGGTTATCGGGATATTGAGCTTACACCTAAGCTTTGCTTCGTACTCTACGATCGCGATGCCAATGACCCGCGATATATGGCGGATTTACAAATCATCGAATCAGAAGTCAGTCGATTCAACTACGGCTTGGTATACATGAATATTACTTCTGCCCCCGAGTCATTGAAGAAAATGCAAAAGATATTGGCCAATCAGGAGATTGAGGGATTTATTATAGCAGGTGATGTTGACGAGAAAATTGTTGATCTCTTTCGTCATTCTAATACACCTTATATTTTTCACGGGATGCCGTTACAAGATAAAGAAAACTGCCTCAATTTAGTCGCTTTTGATGAAAGAAAATTAGCTTTTGATGCCACCGAATATTTACTTTCGTTAGGTCACACCCGGATCGCCTTGTTTATGGGAAGCCTTGATTACCATATCCATCAATTAACATTGGAGGGCTTTCGACAAGCGCATGAAACGAATGGAATTCCCTTGGACTATTCTCTCATTCAGATTAGCAATGACGAGAATGGCTATGAGCTATGCAAAAGAACAAAGATGCTGCAGTTGAATTATACGGCTGCTTTCTGCGCGAATACGGTAATCCAATTCGGCGCACTGCAGTACCTGCAGAGCACTGGTATTTCCGTACCTCACGATATTAGCCTGATTGGTTCTGGTCTATCAGAGCTAGTGAAAGTCAGTAGCCCTCAACTAACAACCTATTACGTCACCTTAGAGGAAAAGGCTAAAACGGTATCCAAGTTGCTTGAGATTATTAACAATCGTAATCACGAGGGGACGTTCTCATCACTGATTACGAATTTCGAGCGCTTCGAGGGTGGTACTACCGCCCCTGTAAAACAGTGATATAGAAGACAAAGGAGTTATTCACGAATGAAACCTATTACAGCCTTATTGTTAGGTGCAGGCAGCAGAGGAAATTATATTTACGGACCTTACGCGGAAAAATATCCAAACGACCTTGTATTTGTGTGCGTTGCTGAACCTGACAAGCATAGAAGAGAAGCTTTTGCTGCCTTGCACGGAATTCCGCCGGAGCAATGCTTCGCTTCATGGGAAGAAGCGCTCGCACAAGGTAAAATCGCTGATGCAGCTATCATCAGCACGCAGGACCGCATGCACTTTGAACCAGCAATGAAAGCTCTTGAGCTGGGCTACCACCTTATTCTTGAGAAACCGATGTCCACAGTTCAGGAGGAATGTATCGAGTTGGAGGCGGCGGCTAATAAATTTGGACGTCTCTTGATGGTTAGCCATGTTCTGCGCTACTCCTCCTTCTGGGCAGGTATTAAAAAGGTAATTGCCGATGGAGGTATTGGACAAGTCACTTCTATTCAGCTTACGGAAAACGTCGGGCATCAGCACATGTCCCATAGCTATGTACGCGGACATTGGCGTAATAGCACCCTATCCAGTCCAATTATTCTGGCCAAATCGTGCCACGATCTAGATCTGATTTCATGGCTCATGGATCAGAAATGTAACCGCGTCAGCTCTTTTGGCAGCTTAATGCATTTCCGTGAAGATCAGGCGCCTGTCGGTTCAACAGCTCGATGCACGGATGGTTGTGCAGTAGAGAGGAATTGTCCTTACTCCGCGATAAAAATTTATATGGAGACGCAAGAACCGAATTATGCCCGCCATATCTCGAATGACCCAACACCGGCCAATACTTTGCAAGCGATTAAAGAAGGTCCCTATGGTCGTTGTGTGTATCGTTGCGACAACGATGTCGTTGATCATCAGGTTGTGAATATGGAATTCGAAAGCGGAGCTAATGCCTCATTCACGCTGTCTGGCTTCACCCGCTATATTGCCCGTACGGTACAAATTATGGGGACACATGGCGAAATTCAAGGAAATATGGAAGAGGGACGCTTCAAAATTTATCTATTCGCATCCGGTCAATGCGTTGAGCATCAGTTCGATATCACGCATGATGGACACGGCGGTGGGGACGATCATTTTGTCCGCTCCTTTGTCCAAGAAGTACGGCGTTTTGATAAGGACCAAGCGAGTGGCCTAACATCAGCTACCGCTTCATTGCAAAGCCATCTCATCGCTTTTGCTGCTGAACAGTCCCGGCTTTCCGGTGGTCAACCTGTCGTAATATAGCCATCGTCTCTACTGCTTCTCGCGGAACTGCGCAAACGGGGGATATCCCAACTTTTAATAGACTTTCCTGCAATTCATCGAGAAATATGATGAAAAAGACCGGGGCGAATATCCCGGTCTAACAAGAATTCGTTAGATTTACAGTTTAATTAATGCTTTTTCTGCAGTCGCGGATTTAACCGACAACAGTCCTGACAGTGGTAGACTGCTCTTTGAAGAGACTGCAACATGAAATTCTCCAATTGATGAACTCGCCCCTCAACTTTACTCAGGTAGCCGACTAACCATTGAAAGAATCTAATGCATATTTCAATTCCACGTCCTGCCCATCGATATATTTCATCTTAAATGTTTGCTCGTTCATCGGAACCGTGATATCTGGAATCGCTCCGCCATATCCGCGTTCAGTGCTATCACCTTGAATCGTTTTGTTTTGATTAAGCGATCTGCCGTCTGGGAACCGCACGGTATATCCTTCCGGCATTTTCATTTCTATAGGAGAGGTCACGACTCCGAACGAACCGTTCGTGGACGTAAAGCCGATTATCTTGACATTGGGCATTCCTTTTAAGAACAAAGGCAAACCTTCCCCCGAGCTCGCGGTGTTACAATTAATGATGACGGCGATTTTCCCTGAAAAGTAAAGCTGCGAAGGATGAACGGTTCTAGTTTCGGCGCGGTTGATTTCGAAACGTCCCGTATTTCGATTGTAGTAACTGACGTATTCATAGTTTTTTTTCTCGTTCACGAAATGTCCTGCCATTTGAGCTACAAGGTCATCGTCTCCGCCCGGATTATCCCTTAGATCGATGATGACTCCCTTTACGCGTTTCTCTTGAAACTCTTTTAATTTGTCTTCCAGTGCTTGCGCGGGATCGGATTGCGTCGTTCCGGGAAGAAAATATCTGATTTTCACGTACCCGTATTCCTCACGAAGGATCTCACCTTCTACGGGAGGATCTTCTTTTTTTAGTTTAATTTTCGTTTTCTTCAACGTCTCGTAATGATCGTCGTAGGCTGTAAGCGTCGCCGTCATGATCGCTTGATCGTCCCGATTCCGAAATTCGACTTGGATTTCTTTGCCGATCGGAGCTCTTGCCAAGAACCGCCCTTGATTTTGAATCCGATCTCCTTCCGTTGCCGACGGGTTCTCGCTCCAGGACGTTTGGTCCAAAGCTAGCTGAACGTCTTTCCCATCCCACGAGATGATTTCGGCTCCAAGCTTGATTCCGCTTTTGTCGGCCGGGCTACCCGCTAACAGCAAGCTAACCAGCACCTTGCCCTCATCCAATCGCACCGCGCTAATCCCGACTCCTCCACCGACTTCATTTTTAAACATCCTATTATCATCGTATAGACGTTCGTTCGCGATTTTGATATGACCGTCGCGGAAAGAAAAGAGGTAATCTCTTAAAGTTTTATAGTAGAGGTTCGGATCATGATTGATTTCCGCTTGGAGGAATAGAGGCTCGTATTTCTTTTTCTTTGCTTCCCAATCGATTTTTTTCCAGTCTCCAAAAGGGTATTCTGCGGACAACCTTTCGTTCATCGCGATGAAAGCTTTGGAATAGCTCTTATGGCTTAAATCGCTAACAGGATTGTACCGAACCTCTCCCGCAATGGTTAAAGCCAATAGCGTAGGCAATGAAGCGAGAACGCAAACGATAACCATGACCAGCCGAATCCTAGAGGACATCGGCTTGTTCGCCGATTTAAAGATTCTTCTAACGCTGGATAAGAAAAGGATGGCCGTAGAGGAGTAAATCAGCAGAGCCAGTATAGAGGAGTCTCCATCGATAAGGCTTATCACCGCAATGATTACACCCGCGCTCGGTATAAAATCAAACCACCGGTTATTTTTGAAATGGGGCAAAGCATACCTCAGCAAAACGAACAAGTTTAGCGCGCATAAAATCATTTCCCAGACAGTCAACCATTTCAACGAATCAATAACATCTTGAATAAAGCTCATCGTACATACTCCTCCGATCGGTTCAATGTAATTCACACTGAGCTTATTGGAGAAATATGAACGGAGCGTGAACTTATTTTCAAATTGCGGAATCTGAAGGAGGGATAGCGGGGAGCGTCACGGTAAACGTTGCGCCCAGTCCGATGGTACTCTTCACCTCTATGCTTCCGCGATGGAGAGAAACGATTTTGTGGGAGATGGCAAGACCGAGACCACTGCCGCTGCGGTCTTGGGCCCGTGACTTGTCTGCTTTGTAGAAGCGCTCGAAAATAGAGCTTAAATCCTCCGGCGCAATGCCGATCCCGGAATCGCTTATCGCAACGGCAATCTCATGAGGATGGGGTCGGCTAATCGTAATGAGGACTTCTCCGTCACGAGGCGTGAACTTAATGGCATTCCCGAGCAAATTCATCCAAACTTGATTCAGTTGATCTCGGTCGGCCGTTATTTTGACTCCGGAACCCGAAGGGGACTCTATCTCGACGCGAATGCTTTTGTCCGACCACTGGGGCTCGCACGCGACGATGACTCGTCGAATTTGCTCATCTAGGTTAAACAATTCCGTCTCGAACGGATGATGATCCGATTCGAGGGAAGCGAGCTTCAGCAGATTATCGCTGAGTCTGGATAATCTGTCGCTCTCGGTAACAATAATTTCCAAGTATTGGACGCGATCGTCCTCCGCAATAACCAGATTACCATCCTTCAACGCCTTCGCGAATCCGGAGATGGAAGTTAACGGCGATTGGATTTCATGGGACACATTCGATACGAAATCCTGTCGCATCCGCTCCATTTGCTTGATTTCCCGTGCCATGTCGTTAATGCTCCGCGAGAGAGTTCCCAACTCATCTCTGCGATTGATTTTCAACTCAACCTCAAAGTTCCCTTTAGCCAATCGCTTAGTCGCATCCGTCATCGCTTGAAGAGGCTTCACCAGATATCTGCCGGCAATGAGAATACACAAGCTTCCGATCGCGAGCATGAGGAACAGAATAGTGAAGAATAAACGGATGAGTGTAATTTCGTTCTTGGTAGAACTCTGCAAAAATAAGGCATAACGCTTTCCTTCGGACGAAAACGGAAGGCCAACGAAAGTACCGCTATCTTTTCCCTGCGAACGGTACGGTTCTCCGCGCAGTACCATGCGAACCGATTCCGGGTTAATCGCTTCGACCTTCTTGCCCTTGGTCGGCACATAGGAGTTCATCCCGCCATTGGCGTCGTAAAGCTGCAAGGTATAGGAAACCAATTCGGCCATATTATCCATAAAAGCATTCAAATCC
The DNA here is from genome assembly GCF_004295585.1 of Cohnella abietis. Classification (NCBI taxonomy): domain Bacteria; kingdom Bacillati; phylum Bacillota; class Bacilli; order Caryophanales; family Paenibacillaceae; genus Cohnella; species Cohnella abietis. The sequence goes on from NZ_AP019400.1 coordinate 5,670,716, forward strand.
GAAGGATTCGTTTGTTCATATACGCGTATCATACGATCGCCGGCCGCGATCATATCGTTTTTCCCCGTAGTGTTAAGATTACTCTGAAATAGGGCAAGGGAGAGAAGAAGGGATGAGATCAAGCTGATGACGATGGTGGCCAGGAAAGTCAGCACGACGCGAACGTATAACGTTTTCATCCCGGATTCACCGCCAGGCGATAGCCGACGCTGCGTGCCGTTTCAATGCGGAAGTGGTGGACGTCTCCGGAAAAGCGTTCCCGCAGCCGCTTGATATGCACATCGACGGTCCGGTCGTCGCCCTCATAATCCATGCCCCAAATCTGGGTGATCAGCTGCTCTCTAGTAATGATTTGTCCGGGATGACTGGCCAGCATGAACAGCAGCTCGAATTCTTTCAGCGGCAAGGTCGATTCCTCGCCTCCTCGCATAATTTTATACGTTTTCCTGTTCAGCACGATCTCCCCCAACGGGATGACCTGAGACGAGGCAATACGGTATCGCTTCAATAGCGCTTTAACCCTCATCACAAGCTCCGCTGGATCGAACGGCTTTGTCATATAATCGTCGGTCCCGAGCTGGAAGCCTTTTATCTTATTTCCCGATTCGCCTTTGGCCGTAACCATAAGGAGCGGAATTTCGGGATCGCTTTTACGAATCTCTATGCATAAATCCCAACCATCCATTTGTGGCATCATGATGTCGAGGATGACCAGATCGATTCCCGGTCCCTTGACGATGGCATGTGCATCGACGCCGTTGTCCGCCTCGGTCACATCAAACCCTTCATTTTTTAAGTATAGGCGCATGAGGGATCGAATGTTCGGATCATCGTCCACAATAAGTATTTTGACCATATCAACAATCCCCCACTAATATTCTCAGGACTGACCAAGCGGTGGCCTTCGTACAGCTTCAGAAGCACTATATAAAAAGCAACCAAACGCAAACATACGGCTGTTTTACGATTAAAAACATTTTATGGCTATCTAGCTCAGATAGTCTATCCGCTGCCTAATCCTTTTCGGGCATGTAGATACCATCAAAATGTGATTCCCCTAACCCAGACATACTTCTAAATATATCATTTTTAGTAACATTTCGAAAAATGTTGGCATATCCCTGTAAAATTGATTTTTTATTCTTGTTCCCTATCGTCACCGCCGGTATCATGTATACGCTTCTGCTATACGTAGTTTAGAAACACCGATCTTCTCTGCTACGCTTTTTAAAGATAGTGGAGGGTAGTTTAGTTTACTTCCAAATTACTGTTTGTCTATTACCACATCCCTCATGCGCCCGCCATAACCAATTACGCCCAATCTCATTTCCAAACCCACCCAGACAAGACTTCCGTTGCTCGAAAATATCGAACAGCTCCCTCCAGACGTGTGGCATCTAGACCATGTTGGTCGAAAATATCGTACATCTCCCTCCAAACATGCCGCCTCCAGACCCCGTTGCTCGAAAATATCGTACATCTCCCTCCAAACGTACCTCGTCCAGACCACGTTGCTCGGAAATATCGTACATCTCCCTTCAAACGTACTTCGTCCAGACCTCGTTGCTCGAAAATATCGAACATCTCCCTCCAAACATGCCGCCCCCAGACCAAGTTACTCGAAAATATCGTACATCTCCCTCCGGACGTGCCGCCTCCAGACCCCGTTGCTCGAAAATATCGTACATCTCCCTCCAAACGTACCTCATCCAGACCCCGTTGCTCGAAAATATCGTACATCTCCCTCCAAACGTACCTCGTCCAGACCCCGTTGCTCGAAAATATCGTACATCTCCCTCCGGACGTGCCGCCTCCAGACCACATTGCTCGAAAATATCGAACATCTCCCTCCAAACGTACCTCGTCTAGACCCCGTTGCTCGAAAATATCGTACATCTCCCTCCGGACGTGCCGCCTCTAGACCACGTTGGTCGAAAATATCGTTCAACGCCCAATAGGAAGCATAGATGTCCCAAAAGATGAGAAATCAATAGTATTAACTGACCGAGAGAAGTCTCATTATGAGCAAACGGAGATTGACTTTGGTGTATCCCTTTGTTTCAAGTATAGTAGGTTGCTCGAATGGGCATCTACTCGCATCTCTATACATTCCATTATCCGACTCGACTTTTTGAGTCTTTTGTAATCGTAATGTGCTAGCGATTACTTTGCTCATCCAACAATCCTCCTTCCACGCAAAAAAAGCCGACTGCGCTGAACATTCAAGAGTTCAGATAAGCGGAATTTTTATCTTTGTAATCTGTTTCTTTGGCATGCTTTATCTCGAGCGCAAACTTAAAGTTTCCTTTAGGTTTCATAAATGGGCTAATCTACCACGATAAAATACAAGGAGGGAAATCGCTATGAAAATCAATGCTGCATCTGCATCATCTGACTCGGACAGATGGAAAAATGTTAATGAGACGACATTGGTCGATGCGGGAATTAAGGATGTCACAGCAGAAAACCTATCCGCCTTCCAATACGATTTGGAAACCATTGCAACGCTATACCCAAGAACAATTGCTCAAATTCAAGCAATTGTCGATGAGACGATTCAAAAAACAATGGTAAATACAATTTACTCCTATTTAGATCCTCTCTGTGGAGGATCTCCCCCCCTACCTTAGAAGTATTCGCTCGTGCCGGTATCACCGGAGTGGATGCTTTAAATTTAGATGCTATCTTAGATGGACTTAGTTGGACCTATCAGGCTTCCAGAAGCAATCCCTTTGGAACGCCTATGTTTACTAAACAAGATATTCAAAAAATTGTAGACCTTTTTTTAACACGATAAGGATTAAAAAAGGTCATAATCTTAACAATGTAAAGGGTTCTCTAAGTAGGTTTTTTGTTTTTTCCTGCCCAAAAAGTCAAAATGAATGGGTATTCGATCGGGAGAATAAATGTAATGGAAAACCCTTCCGCTTCAACTACGACACCTGTTGTAATTCGATTTAGATCAATTCCTGCCGGCAATTAGTCGGTTTCACTTCCTAAAATAAACTAAAAATTAAAGTGGACACCGTTTTCACAGTATCCACCTTAGCTGTTATGAAACTTTTAACTTACAAATCAAGACCAAGGTTAAGCGTCTTGTTGAGCATCCGTAGGATCATAGCCACCGATTGATCGCGAGTAGCATGAGCGTTCGGTTGGAACTGGTTTTTCCCAGTGCCAGATATGATACCAGCGTTGTGCAGTTGCTCGATGTATTGCGATGCCCAGCTGCTCGACGTATCCGAGAAGGAAGAAGTCGATGCAGGAACCATTTGCATTACACGTGCAAGGATTGCCGAGATCTCAGCGCGGGAAATCTGTTGGTTTGGCTTGAAGGAACCGTCGCCTACACCAGTAAGAATTCCAGCTTGCTTGAGTACGTTGATTGCTCCTTCAGCCCAGTGACCTTTCGTGTCCGAGAAAGTACCCTTGCTGGTTGCGTTCGAGGTATCAAGACCCAGAGCACGTACAATCATCAATGCAAACTCAGCACGGGTTACATTGTCGCCACCGTGGAAGTTACCATCCGGTTTGCCAGCGACGATCCCCAGTCGAGCCGCCACGTTCACAGCATTTGCGCTCCAGCTTGTCGCGAGGACATCTTGGAACACAACAGGCTGAGAAGCATTTTGGTGCAACACATCTTTGATTTTCTGTTGCAGTGCTTGCGCATCAACCAACAGAGCAGTGCTCAAAATCGGCTGAGTCAAAGTTGGTACCGTTGGCAACGTAATCGGAGTTGCAGGTGGAGTAGTCGGAGTGGAACCCCCACCACCGCCGTTGTCATTGTTGTTCTTAATTATTGCATTGTTAAATGTTATCGTCGCTGTCTTCAATGCACTTACTTGCGCATCTACTTGCGCTTGCGTTGCATTCGCATTCGACTGCACTGCTATGGCTGCTGTAATTGCATTTTGGAGCGCATCGTGACCCGCTTGCGATACATTGCCATTAGCGGCACCTACCGTTTTGCTTCCGAGTAGCGTCTGCGCACCGGTAATTGCTGTATTTAATTGAGTTTTATTCACAGTTAAGTTAATAATTGCATTGTTAAATGTTATTGTTGCTGTCGCCAATGCACTCACTTGCGCATCTACTTGCGCTTGCGTTGCATTCGCATTCGACTGTACTGCTATGGCTGCTTTAATTGCATTTTGGAGCGCATCGTGACCCGCTTGCGATACATTGCCATCAGCGGCACCTACCGTTTTGCTTCCGAGTAGCGTCTGCGCACCGGTAATTGCTGTATTTAATACAGTTTTATCCACAGTTAACGAAACGTTCACGATCTCGGAACGGTCTCTGACCCGGATTCTCGGGTGCATGTCCGAATCGCTGAAAACCTCGCCGATCGAAGCCAGGCCGACGACGGATACTCTCGCTCCGTCCGTAATGAACGGAAGGGTCGTTCCGCTCGTGATATATCCGTTAATGAATACAGTCGCAGGTCCGGAACCGTCATCGATCGTAAATTGGTCGATCGTTCCGTCCGTCTCTTTGTAGACATTCGATACGATGCCCTCTGTTCTTACCAAAAGTCCAGTATTGTCGGATGACATGGAAGCCAATGTCGTGAGATCAGTAGGATCGAGTTTATTGATAGTTGAATTAAGAACAGTGAATTTTTTGTTGGTGACGTTCAACTGTACTTCGCCTTGATAATGCGAGATCGTACCTTCAAACCTTACTTTTTGTCCTACCTGTATGCCTGAGGCAACCGGGAATAGATTGATACCGCCCGTTGCGTCCTGCGCATAAATAGAGTCGAAGAAACCTTTGTTCGTATTTGGATTTGCGACTTGAGTATTTACCTCACTCGTCGTTGTTGCTTCAATGATGACATCCGTTCCATCCGGCAGATTCTTGGCGTCGGCAATGCTTGTGATTGTTATCGGATTGACCAATTTATAAAGATTATCCATTAAATTGTAATTGGCATACGGCAACGTCCCTGCATTGTCTAAAGTTACCTGTATTTCGAAGTTGCTCATAAATGATCCTCCGGCAACAACGACAAGAGAAGTTTTACCGTTCGCATGCGTGACAGTTTCAGATGCCGCCAGCAGTTTTTCTTCCGGGTTTGTTGCTACCTTGCTGTTTGGATTTACATATTTGGGTATATAAAGCCCTTGTAAATTGCTTATTCCCTTATCCGTTTTGTACGTTCCGACTGTGACATAAGGAAAAGTAGGCATGGTCGTCCCATATCCAAAGTTGTCATTGTCGCTTTCAGACGAATAAGTGGTTGGGAAGCCAAAAACAAGAGGGCTGACCGTTGCCGGCAACGTTGAGGTTCTTTCGCCGGTCGCCTTGTCTACAGCGTAAATGGTTGAGCCTGAATATTGGCTGTAGGTCTGTCCTTCAACGACGCCTTTCAGCAACGGATTAGCCATATTGAACTCAGTCGGATACAAACGAAATGCTTGTCCGCCGTTCTTATCATCGTCCATCACTTGATCGTCGCTTGTACGTAGCGTGGAGCCGATGGCTGCCAGGACTTCATTTTGCAGCTCGGACATATGTTTTTTCGGTGAAGATGGATCCGCGTTGTTTAATTCCGCGTAGTCCGCGATATTTCCGAGGACAAGCGTATTACCGTTTTCCGAAAATGCTTTCAAAGCCGCGATTTCCGTTGCCGTGTAGTTTGTCGGAATCGGCCATGGGGCAACATTTTTTCTTGTAGGGGCATTCAAAATGATCATTTTGTATTTCGGATTGCTGGCAGCGGCGATTAATTCCGACGACGTATTCAACTGTACAACTCTCACGCTGTTTGACCCCGCGAGAGTCATCATATTGGACATTGAATTCGGATAGCTTCCTCCGCTGACATACTCATTACCGTGTGATGCGTCAAGCCCGACAAACACTACGGAGTTTATATCTACAACTTTCATCGTGCTGGTCGTCGTAAAAGCTTTATCGTCACCGTTCACTGTAATCACGGCGCTGATCGTGACTATTTTGGTTCCGGTAGTCGTCGGTGTATAGCTGAATACATGCTTAGCGACACCGGAGGACGCGATGCTTATGCCGGGAGTATACGTTTTGTTGGCCGTGGAATCTCCGTCTACGGTATAAGAAATAGACTTAAGTGTGACGGGTGCACTTTCACTATTGAAGAATTCTGTTGTTAAATTCAACGCCTCTGTAGTAACAGGCATGACTGAACTGTTGCTTACCGAGGTGATTCCGACCTTCGGCGCTGAACCTAGCCATATCGGCGCGGTGACGGCTAGAAAACCCTGGTTGTCCGTGATGATCACGAAGTAATAACCGGCAGAAGGCGCCGTCATCGAATAGGTGTAATCAACGTTACTGGTTCCAACAGGATAAGTCTGCTTATTCACAATTTTCCCGCCGGAGCTTATCAACTGGACAGATGCGATATTACTTGTCGATGTGCCGGGGTTTTTATTGGTTGCTGTTACCGTAATGTTTGCGGTCGCAGGGGGAGCATTCAAAATAGCGCCCATGCTGTAGGTTTCCGTCCCGTCATTCAGATGATAGGTGACATCCAAATCCCTATTTTCCGTCGACCATACCGAACGATCGTGCAACGCCGTATAAATTCCGCTCAATGAAAAATCGTTCGTGTAAACGACCGTCGCAGCGGTATTGGATGTTCCCCAGCCCTTTTTATGATTATCGCCGTTATTGGTTGGGGCCACGTGCCAGCCTTTATCTAAAGCCAAAATAAACTGGTCGACAGACCGGAAGTATCCGCCGGAGCCGACGGCGCCTTCGCCGTTGCCTGCTTCAACAAGAGTAACTTTATCGTCAATCGCATTATCATGATAACCAAAATTTGCAAAGTTACCGAATGTAGCTCCGGGATGATTTAACATTGAAATGGAGCCAGGCGTACCCTTAAGCATTTGATAATAGGTTTGAAGGCCAGCATCACTTGTTTTGCTGTTTAAAGTAGCATTGTTGCGGCTGACAAAACCTGTTGTGTTAAACGTATTCATGTGTCCCGGGCCGCCGGACCATGTCATCTCATAACCGTAATCGGTCACGTATGCAGGAGTGGCTGCGTCTGTCGCCGCCTTTTTGCCGGCAAGCCAAGCGGTGTTCGTATCGTTGTAATTGTTAATATTGCGATCCGTGGTGACGTTGTAAGTTGCAGAATCGAAAGAGTTGGAGTGGTCTGTTACGATAAAGAAATCAAATTTGCCCTGGTCTCTCGCATAAGTATACGCCTCTGCCAAGGTTCCTTGACCGTCCGAGTTCAATGTATGCGCATGAAGTGATCCGTAATAGTTCTTTTCATCACCAGTAGCTTTCTTGGTCGTATAGGCGAAGGTTGAAGGATCGCTGTCCAAATAATTGATAAGCGTTGCCTTGGCAACTATTCTTACCGGGAAGTAAGAGGCATCCAATACGATCGGACCTGTGTAGGTTTGATTGGCTGTACCAACCAGCGTACCGTCTGTGGTAGAATAAGAATTTTTATAAACAGAATAAAGAACAGATGAACCTGCCGTAGCCGATGATAAAGTAATTGCAGTTGCGGCAGTAATTGCAGAGCTTCCTGGGCTTGCGATTACATTAGCGGCCTTGATTTGCGTATACGTGAACGTTTGAGACGCTGTTGTATAGGTGCCATCTGAAGCAGTTGCCGTAATCGTCGCCGTTCCGTTTTGGAATGCATCGAATGTAATATCAACAGATTTTCCAGTACTTGTTACAGGGGTTCCTCCATTTAAGCTATACGTTATTGTCGCGCCTGTTGTTACTGTGGCAAGCGTCACCTTGGAATTAAGCGGCAATGCCGTTCCGCTAGGTACACTAGCGGTCATGAACTCAACAGTCGGTGCTGTAGCAGCGACGAGATCAGCCGAATCCCCGGAATACAGATGTACTCCGTTGTAACCGGTAGCGGTGTTATAACTTGCAACGGCCTTTGTAATGTTTACATAAGTTCCGTTATTGCCGACTGAACTAGTGATAGCCGTGCTGCGCAGTGTAAATGGTATACCTGCCTGGCTTACTGTGTGATTATAATAAGAAGCACCTGTTGAAGTGACATTGTCGAGTTTTACCGTATCGAATGCGACCAACATTCCCTCATAAGTTCTGTCTGCAAGCTGACTGAACATAATCTTGGTCGGGGTCGGAGGAGTCGGATTAGGGTTGCGTACGACGACATTCGCTGCCACATCATCTGGAACAATCTCCATCAAGCCGTTATACGGCGAAGTTTTCCCATAGACGTAGATTTCTTTGCCCACATAGGAGGAGAAGTTTGCACCGGATTTATAGATAACGAGACCACTACCGGCATTCATGCCGTCCTGAATGTACAAGGTCGTGTTTCCGTTCAAGTACGTGCCAATGCCTTTGACCAAGGCATATTGTCCAGTAGCAAGATTTTTGGCATCCGCATTCGAAGTAACCGTTTGTTGATTGAAGGATAATGTAACGGTATCTGACGAGAGATGCGTTGGTGACTTCGCTACAGCCTTAACGACAAACGGGTTTGTTCCTGTAAAACCGCCTTCGGAAAGAGCCGTGAATGGCGCTGTATATAATTTGGTGGAACCGCCCACTGTTGTCGTCGGAGCCGTACCATCTGTCGTGTAAAAAATTTGCGCATTCGAATCAGTATTGGACAAAGTGATCGGTGTGACATCCAATATGGCGCCAGCTGTATCTGGCGATGCGGTTACCGCAGGCGTAGTAAACGCTGGATCCTTGGTTCCGTAGAGTTGAATGTTATTAATACTGCTAGTACCAGTCGAAGCTACTGTGCCATTTGCTTGAGAAACTTCAGATTTCTGAATGACTCTAATATATAAGGTATCTTGATTTGCTGCCCCTGCCGGTAAAACCATACCAAATTGTTCACCGCTAGTGCTCTCGATTTTAACGATATAAGTTGGCGGGGTGGTTCCAACCGGTGTCCCAAACACGGTCCAGTCTGTTCCGTTCGTACTCCACTCTGTATTAAAGTCACGAGGACCCGTGCCTGAAGAACGTGCGCTAAAATTAAAGATCAGATCCTTAAAACCAGCGGAGGAAGTCTTAATATACCAATATTCTTTATCCGTCTGCCCATTGAAGCCAGAGCTTGTCATCATAGAACTAGTGAATGTAAACCCTGTAGTTACTTTTGTGTTGACTGAACTGACATTTTTGAATAATTGCAAGGTAGAATTGGAAGATGTCAGCGTCTTGTAATAACCGCTTGTTGCGACAAAGTCTCCATTTGCAGCCGTTACATCTGCAAGGGTTCCATAGCTCCAGGTTGCAACATCCGTTTTCCCCACAATAGCTTGCGGCGGATTTTCAACGGATTTGTTGCTGGCGTCGATTGCAGCGGAAACGGTTGCTACCGGTAATGTCGGCAATATGCTGCTCATTACTAATGATAACGACACCAAGATACTTATAAGTGATTTCTTTAATACTTTCATGTCCTCGCTCCTTGTTGACTGATTTATTGTAAAAATTCGCATGAAGTGAAAGGATCCGAAAAGTTAGCTGGATAGCGATTTGACCTCCGCTTTGTCTCGCTGCCTCCCCGATGATTTCATTTGTGTTAATATTTTCAAAAAATGTAAGTATGGATAGAACCTCTAAACCATTAGCGGTTTCGTTCAACTTATAAATGGGGGCTGTCGTAAAATCCACATTGAAAACTATCCAGTAAATTCATAAATCCGTAAATACCCGTTCGACAAGCCACAGTCCGCCTAGCATCAGGGCCACGGCGGAGCAGGCAACAACAACGCGTCTCGAGTGCTTCCAGCGATAAAGAAGAGCCAACGCAGGCAGCAACAGGGCAACGATGATCACCTGAACGGTTTCAATGCCGACATTAAAACTGATCAGATTCACCACCAATTCGCTTTTCGGAATGTTCATTTCCGTCAAGATGTCCGCAAAACCCATCCCATGAATCAGTCCGAAGATGAAGGTCAATATCCATCGGTAGCTGACTTTCTTGCGAATTAAATTGTCCAAAGCGACATAACAAATGCTCAGCGCAATGAGCGGCTCCACAATACGGGAGGAAATATGGATCACACCTGTGACTGTCAAGGCCAAGGTAATACTATGCGCAACCGTGAACGCTGTGATCGTCCCCGCATACTGCTTGAACGTTTGCCTTGCGATGAGCAGAGAGAACAAGAACAAAAGGTGATCGTATCCCGATAAAATATGATTCATCCCCAGCACGAAAAAAGACAGCCAGCCGCCCATCGTGCTTGATGAAGCTGCCTCCTCAGGCTGTTGCTGCTGAGGCGAAGCATCGCCCGACTGCAATCCGGCATAATCATTTTCCGTTATTTGCATCGTCCAGGTCCGGTTGCTGCCCGCGATTGCCGCTGTGCTTTTCTGGTTTCCGTAATAAATCGTCAGTAGGTTTACGTAATTGCTCGCTGTGTCATTCATATACAATTGATCGGTCAGTTGGATCTGCTGCTCTGCCGCTACCGCCGGGAAGGATGCCTTCAGAATCGCTTTTTTGCCGTGCATAATGAGACTCTCAATTTGAGTCCACTCCGTGCTTTCTCCGTTAATTTTCAAATCGACTTTGCTCTTCAGAATCTCCAGCAGCTTCTGATCCACTGCAGCGAATTCCTTTGAATCGAGCGTTCTGTCATTATTGGTATCACCCCCCACAAGCTCTATGACCGATAAATCATCGAGTGCATAAATAAACTCCGTCTTCGATTTATACAATTCCAATGTCGAATAGGTCGCGCTATAGCCATGAGCATCCGCTCGATGCTCAAACGACAGAAGTAGTACTAGCAGCGTCATGAAAATTGACAGAAAGAAGCGCCATCGCAAAACCGCCATATATGTTCTCCTTTTCTGTTTCTGCTTCTAGTTCTGCAGAAATCGGTTGTAATATTCGATGCCTACCAAATCTATCATTTCATTATTAAATCCAGGTCAAATACTTGTTCTTAAATGATTAAGTTCACTAGTTATTTACGAGGGTCCCAGATATATTTTCCGGTTCTATCGATATATCCAATGCTTTCATCGGACAAGCTTACTTTTGCAATTCCATTTCTAAATTCTCCGGCCATATTGTGTTTTAAGTAATTGTCCTCAACTTGCGTAACAACCGGATCAATACTAAGTTTCCCTTCCATATTCATATACCCGCCAGCCCCATCTGCAATTGGAACTAAGCCTTCTGAAATCAGTGTCTCACCATAGCTATCACTTAATGTAGGGCCAATTTTATATGCTCCGGATTCATCTATATATCCTATTGAATATTCGTTGATGCTTTCGCCCACGCATACCTTTGCAAGCCCTTCTGAAAAACGATATGCCCTTGCATATTTAGGTTCTATCTTCATATTGCCCTTTGTATCAATATATCCGTACTCAACAGTGGACCGTTCTTTATTCTCCACTGCTACGGCTGCTAATCCTTCCGAGAAGCTTTTGCCGAAGATATATTTACTAGCGTCAATCATTACTTTTCCTGTTTTGTCGATATACTGGTAGTGCTTATCATTCTTTACTAAAGCTAAGCCATCTGAAAAGCTATAGGCTTCATAATATTGATATGGAATGATAATTTTCCCATAGCGATCAATATACCCGTACATTTCAGTTTTATCATCTTGTACTAATATCAGACCTTCACTTTGCGTCTGCATACCCATTCCATTGAACAGCATAGAAGCGATCTGCATTTCAGAAGGTAAAGTGTTTAAAATTTTCCCCCTTCTATCTATGATGAAGTATGTAAGATCATACGTCATTTCATCTATTTTAACCGCACCTGCCACACCTTCGTTAAACATGGTTATGGATGAAAAATCCGGCTTTACTACCATTTTTCCGGTAGTATCAATAGCACCATATTTTAAACTAGCACCTTCCTTCGAATCTTTGCTGCCATCTGAACTGTCTTTTATTAGAACGATGGCAACACCATCATAAAAATCATCGGCCCATGCATAAATTGGTTCTACGACGATCTTCCCCATTTTATTTATATAGCCCCATTTCCCATCGACTTGTATAGGATACAATAATGTTTTCTCATTGTTCTTTTTGTTTACAGCTAGAAAACCTATCATTATCGCTGCTATAGCTAAAATGATAATTAGCAGCCATATTTTCCATTTCTTCATTAGTTTGTTTTTCAAATTATTTTATCCTTTCTGAAATTCCGACTCATTTAGATCCCCTGTTAACAATACAAATACCAGTTTACGAGTTTATTATTAGATTAGCGTACAGAGTTATGTAAACTAGATGTAAATATTATGACTGACTCTAGATGAGTGGATGGTAAGTATTGTAAAACGCAAAAAACGGCATCTCTGCCGTTTCGGTTTAAAGTATTAGGGCTGTTGTGTATAACCGAGAAGTCGTGCTTCCATACACTTCGATCACTCAAATAATGACAGGTGCGCTTTCAATCTTTAAAGTAATGCGGATACAACTCTTTATGCTGTATCATCCAATTTTTCATGTCGGTGACCATTGTTTCGTATGACGATACGATAAATTCAAAGTCCGTCCTGTTGTTGATAAGAGATTTGTCCACAACGAAACTTTCGCTTGGATGAATGATTCTTTTGTTATCGGTGAAATGTTTATTAAACAGTTGTAACAAACCGAACTTATGAATAGAGTTTTGATTAACTAGATGATAGATCCCGCTTAACTTAACGATAGACGCTTTTTCTATCGCTTTCGCTAGCGTTAAAGTCGAAACTCCTGTCCAAATCGCTTTGACGAATCCGACCATTTCCTTCTCTTGTTTCATATACCAGTTCAATAATCCGATACCGTCGGGGTTTAAGTCCGGTCCAACTAAAGAAGTACGAAAGGTAAGATCTTTATGGTTATCGATTTCACCAAGCGCTTTAGAACGATCGTATAAAGAAATTCCGTCCCGGTACGAGTGTTCCGAATATCCTCCCTGACGGCCTGAAAAGACGCAATCCGTACTAATGTGAATAACTTGCGTGTTCGTGTCCCTCGTAATATCGCTTAAGTGATTGGGCAGAAAACTATTAACGAAAATGGCTTCAGATGGCCGGGAATCGGCTTCGCGGTTAAGAATTCCCGAGCAATTGACGATTGTATCGTACTGTTCAGCTATAATCATTTCATTCAATTTTTTCAATTCTCTCACATCGCAAACCGTATAGGGAGTAAACGACAGTGCACGTCTAGTAATCGTGGTAACGGAATGACCTTGCTCTCTTAAGTAAAGGGTAACTAAGTGGCCCGCCATACCTCCAGCGCCGATAATTAAGTATTTAATGACAATTCCTCCCCCCATTGCCCATTGCTTCTTGTATACAATCCAATGTCAGTAATTTGCTTTTTATATCGCTTATTTGAAGCCGTCTGGCGCTGCATGAAGAATATTCACTATCAAGATAAGGACTAATGCCTTCGCTCACATAATCATGGCTGTAATTCAACTCCCGATGGTCGGCCGGAATTCTATAAAAACTATCCAATTCTTTCGCGATCATTGATTCTTCATTCGTAAGTAACTTTTCATGCCACTTTTCTCCGTGCCTTACTCCTGTAACGACAATGTCATTGCTCGCTACATAGTTCTGATAAGGCGATCCTTCCACCGTACTCGCATCGATAATCGTTAAAGCAGTGTTGAAGCACGTTTCTTGGGTCCAATCGACGATATCCCCGGTAAAGTCTCTTTTTCGAATCATGATTTCCAATTCGCCTAAATCGGCGTGGATCGGTTTATCCCATCCGATTTAAATTTCAAACATGATCCGATATGAAGGATCTAGATGATCTAGCCATACGCCCGTAAGCACGACCTCTGCGTCTCCAATTTCAAAAGGCTCGAAAGTTCCAAGCTGAGCCCCCGAAGAAGCGAAATGTATAACCATGTTAAAGTTATTCCTCCAATGTTGAAATGTGGGGAGTGGCGGAAATGGTTCGTTTAAGTTTGCGCGTACGCACTTCTGGCAACCAGCATATAGCCTGTCCCCCGAATCGTAACGATTCTCTCCGGATGGGCGGGGTCAGCCTCAATTTTCTTGCGTAAATTACTGATGTGTACAGCGACCGTTCTTGTATCCTCCACACTCTCCGTTCCCCAGATGAGCTGAAACAACGCATCGACACTGACGGCACGATTCACGTTCTGTGCCATATAGGACAGTAAACTGAACTCTTTTTTCGATAAAAGAATGGTTCTACTCTCCATGTTGACGGACTGTGCGAAGAAATCCAGCGTCAGACCCGGTAACTCCAGCAGTTGTTCCCTTCTGCCCGTCGATACTCTGCGGAGATGAGCTTTAATCTTGGCCATGAGGACTCCCGGACTAAACGGCTTGGTCACGTAATCGTCGCCGCCATAGGATAATGCGCTGATCTTCACCTCATCTTCTTCACGACTGCTCAGAAACACGATCGGCGCATTCGTGTAGCTACGTGCGTTCATGCACCAATCAATGCCGTTTTCATTAGCCAGCATTACATCCAATACAATCAAATCCGGCTCGAAAGACGTAAGCAGCTTCATGGCTTCTGTCCCTCTATGACTGTAAGCGGATAGGAAACCCTCCCTCTCGCAATACGCCTGAACAATCTCGCAGATATGGGGATCATCATCGACGATCATGATTTTGTGAGTGTCCACCACACCTTCACCTTCCTTCTTTTACCTGACATGGAAGCGATACAAATCCCGTCTTGCCGTCGCACTCCGCTCGAACCGTTCCTCCATGCGCTTGTACGATTTCCCTGCGAATCGCCAACCCGAGCCCGCTTCCCTCTATTCCCTTCTCATGAACCACATGAATATATCCATATACTATCATGGTGGATTAGTCCGTTTGTGGAATGTAAAGAAAACTTTAAGTTCGCGCTTACAACGTACCTCTGGCAACCAGCATATAGCTTGTCCCCCGTTATGGCCCATGCCGGGCTCACAGCAGAACAGCCTACTCCGATAGGAGTAGGCTGTTCTGCCAGTCTGATCTGTCAACGTTGATGAAAGTACGGATCGTATTTCAGTACGGTCAAATTTTTACCCATTTCAAAGTAGTTCACATAAATGCTGTCGGTGCTGTCTATAGCGATGCTTAGGCCTGATGGGACCTTCTCGGAGAAGCCGGCATTCTCTACGGGGTTCCAAGCTGCGTTCTCGTATTTCACCACAGTCATCCTATCGCCTTGTGTAGAATCTCGAAAAGCAACATAAGGAATCTTTTCGCTATCGAAGGCGATACTTACGTCGTCAGCCCCAGCAGCCGAATAATGCGGCTTGGCAGGAAGTACGGTAGTACCTACAGTCTCCCAAGCGGAGCCCGTATATTTCTCCACGCGTGCTCTAGCACTCCCATTCATCTCGATATAAAACATATAAGGTACGCCATCTGGATCAAGCGCGAATGAGGCACTGAAATCATGCGCTAATTGATTTGCTTGGGGATATATATCCTTCCGAACATCCCCCACTCCCTCATACTTCATCACAGCTGTTCTATAATAAGCACCTTCGCTAGGTTCAAACGCATAGAATACATAGGGGGTGTCGCTTGGGTCTAACGCGATGACTGTTTTATAGCTAAAGGCCTTAATACGATCTATCTGCACCCATTTGCCAGTTGTGTACTTCACCACATTGACGTAGCGAACGGTGCTCGAAACCTCTTCGATATAAGACATATAAGGAGTGCCAGCCTTGTCGAAGGCAATGGAGGCGCCGAACCCCGCTTTTGGTATACTCCCTACGTCTTCCCAAGTGTCTCCGATATATTTCTTCACGATTAGTGTTTGGGATTTACCATAATAAGCAACGTAAAGCGTGTCCTCGCTGTCCATGGCAAGCGTTATTTCAAGCTTTTTTGTATGATTACTATCGTTGGTGTAGAATGCGGCAGCGGGTAAATCGCCAACGACCCGCCACTCGCCTTCCTCGTATTTCATCACGAATACCTGGAAATCACGGATTTCATAGCTATCACTATTCACATAAGCAACATAAGGAGTACCCCGGCGATCGAACACGATATTCGACGCTTTAATCACCCTATTTTCTCCCAACTCACCCAAATCTAGCCACGTTGTCATCATCCACTTCGCGTACAGGGTGATGTCTGACGTCACCGGCGTCGTGAAGTCGTAGACGAGCGTCCGTTCGGGATCGCTGTACCAACCCTCGAACCTGTAACCCATCCACCTCGGTGCTTTAGAAGGTGCTGACCATAGTTTCTCGCCAGGATTCACCGACCGACTCTCTACGGCTGACCCGCCGTCGCTGTCGAAGCTCACGGTGAATTTGTTAGATTTCCACTTCGCGTATAATGTGAGGTTACCCGTCACCGGCGTTGTGAAGATGTAGCCGATCGTCAAGCTGCTGTCGCTGTACCAACCGAGGAATGTATAATCGGTCTTCGTCGGAACGGCAGGCGTCGCAGCCGTGCCGCCATATTCCACTGTCTGGGCGGCTACATTCGAACCGCCATTACTGTTGAAGCTGACCGTGTAGACTGCCGTCCACTTCGCATATAGCGTAAGGTTAGCCGTCACCACCGTCGCAAAATTGTAGGCTGTTGTCAGAGCGGCATCGCTGTACCAACCGACGAACTTGTAGCCGTTCCTCGTCGGTGCAGCAGGCGCCGCAGCCTTGCCGTTATATCCCACCGACTGGTTAGCCACCGCCGACCCGCTGTTGCTGTTGAAGCTCACCGTGTAGCTGATCGTCGTCCACTTCGCGTACAGCGTAAGGTTAGTCTCGATCGGTGTCGTCGAGAAGTTGAAAGGTCTCGTCAAGCCGCTGTCGCTGTGCCAGCCTCCGAACACATAGCCTGCCTTGGTCGGTGTGCCGGGCGCCGTAGCCACGGCTCCATCCTCTACCGTCAGAGCAGCCACTGCCGTGCCGCCGTTGCTATTGAAGCTCACCGTGTAATTGTTTTTGGGAGCAATCGCCCACTTCGCATACAAGGTAATGTTAGCCGCCACTGTCCTCGCTTCGAAGTCATAGCGGCTCGTCAAGCCGCTGTCGCTGTGCCAGCCTCCGAACACATAGCCTTCCTTCGTCGGCGCGCCAGGAACCGCAGCCTTGACTCCTTCGTTTACCTTCTGGTCAGCCACCTCCGACCCGCCGTTGCTATCAAATCGCACGGTGTAGCTGCGCAGCCACTTCGCATATAATGTGAGGTCTGCCGTCACCTGTGTTGCGAAGTTATAGTCGCTTGCCAGAGCGCTGTCGCTGTACCAACCGCCGAACACCAGATCATCCTTCGTCGGTTCATCCGGTTCGCTTGCCTGAGAGCCGTAGCCTACTGTTTGGTCAGCCACCGCCGAACCGCCGTTGCTGTTGAAGTTCACCGTATGGGTGTTCAGCGTCCACTGAGCGGTGAACTCGACAGCCTGGGCGGGCATCGTGGTCAGAGAAGCGGGCAACCATCCCGTGAATGTATGCCCCTGCCGGGTCGGAGTACCCAGGTACAACTCCGTCGTTGCCCCGAACGGTACGTCAACGACTTTAGTCGCAACGCCGGATCCATTGTAATTGATCGTCATGGCTGGGCTACTGCGCATGTAGTACAGCTTCAGCACCGTTGTGCCTTTGCCCGCGATTGGAGCCGCCAGCACAGTCCCCGGAACGCTGCCGTTGAACGTAAAGCCCTCATAGGATCTTGTCGGATTCGTCAGGCTCGCCTCGGTATCGGTTGTCCCGCGATACAATTCTGTATCCGCAACCGTATAGGTGTTGGTTCCGATATTTTGCAGCAAGTATACGACCTGGTAAGGCGTGTCCTCTCTCGCTGTCCACTTCGCGGTATACGTGGTGTCCACATCCGGCATCGCACTTGGAGCATCCGGCAACCAGCCAGCGAACGTATATCCCGGTCTTGTCGGCAGCGGTATACGAGCCGCGATGTTCTTGCCGGTTGCTTCCGTTAGCGAGCTTCCGGGCGCACCCGTATAACCCCCAACGAAGGTCATCGTGCGATTCGCAGGATAGTAATCAAGCCTGACAACTGTCGAGCCGTCACCCTTGATCAACACGCCGCTTACTGTACCGTCCTTATAGCCTATACTCTTATACCTGTCCGAGGTGATCCGAACTTCCGTACCCGTTGTTCCGGTTCTCTTTTCCGTATACACAGGAGAAGTCGCTGTTTTGGTATTCGGGTCTATCAAATAATGTTGAACGGTATACGGCGTATTCGTGTTCGCGATCCAGTGCGCGTACAGCTTCTGATCCTCCGCTGGCATGACACTCGGAACCGTCGTCTTCGTGCCGCCGGAAGCAGCCGTATACCAGCCGTCAAACTTGTATCCCTGATATACCGGGGTGGTCGCTCTGATCGCCGCTCTATAAGGGGCAACGATAAGCTGGTTCACTCCGCCGTTCTGAGGGTCCAGTTGGAGAGTTTTGTCGCCCGCTCTGGCCATCCAAATCACCGGAATCGTGCGCTTTAGCGGTTGGGACGTGAACGACAGCGGCGCCTTCCCCTTCCAGGTGATGACCAGGCTGCCCCGGCTCGTCTGTAAGTTCCTGTTGATCACTTCGATTACGATTTTCTCCTTAGTCGACCTGCTCATGAAATTCCAATCCCCGTCCAACCGGATATCGAAAAGATCATATCTCAAGCCATACTCCAGGGTATCCGTGTTGCCTGTCTTCAAATCAAACGCACTCATCGAGAACAACATCTGCGGCACTTCGATGGATGACGAGGAGCCCGCCAAGATCAGCTCGGGCGCTTCATCCTGCGAATAGGCAAAGTCGTCAATAACCTGTTGCTGGCCAACCGTGTACAGCGGCCATGTGTTCTCGTATATCGGCACCTTGGCCGAGAGCAATCCGTCGCCCAATTGGGCGCCTACTGCGCTCTCCAGATAGATGCCTATTTCTACATACAGAGCGCCCATTGACTTGGTGGTCTGCACCCCGTTCAATTGCTTCAACTGATAATAGAAATACCCCCACAGATTCACATAAGCACCGGCTTCGATGGACAGCCCGATGCTATTCAGCTTAACGCTTCCAACCCCCGCTTTAAGCTCCAGAAGAATGCCCGCCCGCAATCCGAGCGACCCCATGACATAGAACGTAAACTGGTAATTGCCGTCACCTGGCAAGCTTACGGTGCTGCTCGTGCCTGTGAAACTAAGCACACGCACGGTAGCCGAGTAGCGCTTGGCCGTCGTATAGTTGAAATCGGCCCCGATCGTCAGGTTCACATTGGCGCTGACTACGAATTCTGCTGAAAAGTTGACTTCAATGATGCTAAAAACCACGCGCACGCTCTTCTCGAAGAGCTTCTTCTTGATTAACGGAACCCAATCCGTGTCTTTCTCCATCATCTCTTGATACTGTGCCTTCAATACCGCCGAGTCTACTGAGGTATCTTGCACACCGTTGATTAACGCTTGCATCTCTGTCGCGATGTCACGAACCTTGCCTAGCTTGCCGCCAGTAGCTGCTTTATCCCAGTCATCCAGCGCATCCTGCAGCTTATCGTGTTCGACGGTGGCCATCTTCGCCGTAATGTTGATCCCGGTATACGTATAGGTATCCAGATCAGCGGTGACACGATAGTCATTCGGGTAGGGGATGCAGAGAACCCAGACGCATACCTCCCCCCATTCCGTGCTCCCATTGACGCCGAGATTCAAGCTGATCTCTTGAAGGAATGTACCGGTCATATGGATGACGAGGTCGCTTTCTTCATGGATACGAATGACAATATCGGCTCCTATTTGAAGCGAAGCACTGACTCCGGAGGTTTGTCCGGCAATATGCTTCACTCTCGTACCAAGTGAAGGTACGACGGTCAGATTCTCCACACTGATTTTGCCTGCAACTTTTGAGGCCGATAGCATTCTGACCTCCATCTGTGTCTTGAATGCATCCGTCTCCATGGCCAGAGTAGATAGATAATTCGCGGCTTGATCGACGAATCCGCTGGCTATCGCTTGCTTCTTAATTTGATCCTCGAGCTTCGCGATATCCTCCTTCGACAGCAGTTGGTCGCCGTCAATCGCTTGCTTCTGATAGACGTCGAAGATATGCACGATATCTTCCTCTGTAGCATCGGTATAAGTTATGATATCCATCTCCGCGTCGGGCGTGATCGACGTAATGCGTCCATAACCGATTACTCTGGAGTCCTGTCCGCCAAATTTACCCTCATAGAAAGCGATAAAATCGCCGACATCGACGGTGGTGAGTTCATCCAAACCTAGCGGCGCATACTTACTGTCGCTGTAGTTCATCGCGGTGTGCACTACTGTGATTGAGCCGTTATCCGGGTCTCCATCCGTATCCGCTTCTACGCTCACAGGCAGAACATCCGGCTTGAACAACACTTGCTTGGCATCCGCATGATCATAGGTATAGGTGTTGCCGTTAATCGCTGTGATCTGGACATAGGCGACATCGCCGTCGTCGACACCGGTTGTGTCTACCGTCCGCAGATCAGGGCGAACCCCTTCATAGATGGCGACAGTATCGCCAACTTGAAGCTCGAGGATTCCGGTATACGCGAACGTTCCTCTGTTCGCATTCGCCGCGACAAGACCGGTCTCGCTGCCCCCCACCGTCGTCGTGATTACCGGAATTGCAGGCGAACCTACTTCCGCGCCATTCATCATCATATCCGTGACATCCGCGAAGCGCAGATATTTCATATTCGGATTAAGTGCAATGTTCATAACTTCTTCCTTAGCAACGCTAAACACATAGATGCTCGTCGTCGCATCTTGATCTTGGAAGGACAGATTGTCGTCCGTCAACGTCAGTTGATAGGTGTTGCCTTCTGTGAACAGACCGTCATCGGCTGCGGACGCTACGGTGAAGAGACCGTTCTTTCCGGTGACGGTAATCCCCGCGAAATCCGGATTCGAGGTATCCTCGAACGCTATCCCCGCTTGTACCTCAGACGCAGTCAGACTGCCGGTCGCATCGTTGACAGCGATAGTGAAGCCCGGAGCGACATCCATTTTAGAGTAGCTGGGAGTGCTCTGTACGGCATTATTCACGCTATCTATATACTTCGCATACAACTTCGTGTCCGCGGTAACGGTGCTGCCCTCCGCGAAGATGAGCGATAAATCGCTGTCCCTAAACCAGCCTTGGAAAATATACCCTTCTTTCGCCGGGGCAGGCAGGCGGCTCAGCGCTTTCCCTTGCCGTACCTTCTGATCCGCTATCTCCGTGCCTCCGTTGCTCTCGAACGTAAGCGTATATTCGGTTCCTGTACTGCCTTCGTCTCCTCCGCCGCCGTTGCCGCTATTTCCGCCAGGTCCGGGTGTCGGCATCGGGGTTGGTGTCGGCATCGGGACTGGTGTCTGCGTCGGTGTCTCTTGATTCTGATTGGCCCACGCCTCCACAATCGCGTTGTTACGCATGAAGAGAACAGCCGCTTCCGCACGAGACGCTTGGGCATGCGGGTTGAACTTGCCATTTACATCCCCAAGGAACACGCCGGCTTGCCACAGCTTGACGACCGCGTCGGCCGCCCAAGAAGAAACGTTCGCGAGATCGCCCGGCCTTGTGGTTACGCGATTGCTAGTTTCATAGGGAATCTGATAGCTTTCAAAATACCGCAAAGTCATCGTCGCCATCTGCTCTCGGGATACGGTTGCATCCGGAGCAAAGATCCCGTCGCCCATTCCGGCGGTAATCCCTTTCTTAACCGCCCACTCTACATACGGCGCATACCAAATGCCCTTCTGCACATCGGCAAAGGTCGAGGTGGAATACTCGCTTACATCCACGCCCGCCATTCGTCCAAGCGCCGTCACATACATGGCACGCGTCATCGTTCCCTTGGGCGAGAAGATGCCCGCGCCCGTTCCGCTGAATATACCATTCTTCTGGACATAGACGGCCGCATCGTAGAACCAGTCCGTTGGTCGAACATCTTGGAACCCGCTTGGTTCGGCCGCTGCCACCTGTTGCACCGGCAGTTCGGCAGCTGTCGCCTGCTGTACCGGCAGTTCGCTCATCACCATGCTGATGATCAGCATCCACACCAAAATCCGTGATGCTAACTTTCTACCTCGTTTTGTTGCCGTCTTCACACCTATACATCTCCTCTAGTTGCTGTTATGAACCTCTTTACTGCCCTACTGCTCTCTCATCCCCCATGCTGTCAGGGCTGTCAGATTAATAGCCCTATAGCACCCGTCTTCTTCTATGTAAATAGATTGGCCTTCGTCTGCTTGTACCGTTTAATCGCCCCCACGTGAAAATTGAATGATAACGCCGACACAGGGAAATTTATGTCGAATTTCCACCTAGTCTATCATGGTGAATGGGGTCAATTGTGGATTACAAAGAAAACTTTAAGTTCGAGCTTGCGTCCGATGATGACGCTGATGACAAGGCTAGCGGAAAAAACAAAAAATGGGTCAACAGCGCCAAGTCACATCGCTTCGACCCATTTTTTAGTATATTCAACCCTACTTATGGTAGGCTACTAACCAACCTTAACGCTATGTTCATACCTACAACGCACTTCTGGCAACCAGCATATAATCTGTCCCCCGAATCGTAACAATTCGCTCAGGATTGGCAGGGTACATGGGAAATAAATCTCCGTTGCATGCTTTATCTCGACCGCGAACTTAAAGTTTTCTTTAAACTTCATCAATGGGCAAATCTACTATGATAAGATACACAGGATAGTCAGCTTGTATTTAGTGTTGCTACTGAGCTTGCCCCTCCTGTTGCCTGCGCAGTAAGCGAGGGTACAAAGTCAGACATCTAAGGGCATTGGGCGTGCCGATCTGAGCAAAAAGTCGCCGCCCAAGTTCCCAATTGAAGAAGGGATGAAGATCAATATATGGAAACCTACGTAAAACGGAATTATTGTAATGCTATCGTTAAAAAACTCGAAAGTGGGCTTGCTTGTCTTCTCGTAATCTGTCTTCTAATGACTGCGCTTCTTGCAACTCCGTCATCGGCTTCGGCAGATATGAAATTGGGTGACGTGGCAGTGGGAAACCAGCCAGTTGTAGTCGCGGTGAATCCGGTGACGAACAAAATCTATGTCGCCAATAATGGGAGCAGCTCCGTGACGGTCATTGACGGCGCGACCAATACGAAGACGCCGGTGCAGGTAGGAGTCCGTCCAACTGCAGTTGTCGTGAATCCCGTGACGAACAAAATCTATGTCGCCAATGAGGGCGGCAACTCCGTGACGGTTATTGACGGAGCGACCGATACGCCGACGATGACGGTACTAGTGGGAACCATTCCAAGTGCAGTCGCGGTGAATCCGGTGACGAACAAAATCTATGTCACCAATAAGATCAGTAACTCCGTGACGGTCATTGACGGTGCGACTAATACGCCGACGACGGTACCGGTGGGACAGAGTCCAAATGCAGTCGCGGTGAATCCGGTGACGAACAAAATCTATGTCGCCAATAGTGCTAGTAATGAAGTGACGGTTATTGACGGCGCGACCGATACGCAGACGTCGGTAGCGGTGGGACACACTCAATCTGCAGTCGCGGTGAATCCGGTGACGAACAAAATCTATGTCACCAATAAGATAAGTAACTCCGTGACGGTCATTGACGGCGCGACCGATACGCAGACGATGACGGTACAAGTGGGAACTACTCCAAGTGCAGTCACGGTGAATCCGGTGACGAACAAAATCTATGTCGCCAATAGTGCTAGTAATGAAGTGACGGTTATTGACGGCGCGACCCATACGCAGACGTCGGTAGCGGTGGGACACACTCAATCTGCAGTCGCGGTGAATCCGGTGACGAACAAAATCTATGTCACCAATAAGATAAGTAACTCCGTGACGGTCATTGACGGCACGGACAATTCGACGGTGTCGGTACAGGTGGGAACCACTCCAAGTGCAGTCGCAGTGAATCCGGTGACGAACAAAATCTATGTCTCAAATTTTGGTAGCGACACCGTAACGGTCATTGACGGAGCGACCCATACGACTACGCCGGTACAGGGAACCACTCCATATGCAGTCGCGGTGAATCCGGTGACGAACAAAATCTATGTCGCCAATAATGCTAGTAATGACGTGACGGTTATTGACGGCTCAAACAATTTGACGACGGCGGTACCAGTGGGACACGCTCAGTCTGCAATCGCGGTGAATCCGGTGACGAACAAAATCTATGTCGCAGATATGTTTAGCGGCTCCGTGACAGTCATTGATGGGACAACCCATACGACGACGTCCGTACAGACGGGAAGAAATCCAGCTGCAATCGCGGTGAATCCGGTGACGAACAAAATCTATGTCGCCGAACGCTATGGCACCGTGACGGTTATTGACGGCGCAACCCATACGACGACGACGCTACAAACGGGAGGACTTCCATATGCAGTCGCGGTGAATCCAGTGACGAACAAAATCTATGTCGCCAATGGGAATCGTCCTGACGTGACGGTCATTGACGGCGCGACAAATCAGACGATTACTGTACAGGTGGAAGAAGCTCCATATGCAGTCGCGGTGAATCCGGTGACGAACAAAATCTATGTCGCCAATATGGTCAGTGGCTCCGTGACGGTCATTGACGGCACGAACAATACGACGAAGACGGTACAGGTGGGAACCTTTCCACAAGTCGTCGTGGTGAATTCGGTGACGAACAAAATCTATGTCGCCAATAGTAGTAGTAATAACGTGACGGTTATTAACGGCGCGACCGATACGACGACGACGGTACCGGTGGGAGCCACTCCACGTTATCTCACGTTGAATTCGGTGACAAACAAAATCTATGCCGTCAATTTTTCTAGCGACACCGTGACGGTCATTGACGGCGTAACCCATACGACGACGACGGTACCGGTGGGAAGCCATCCAGAAGCAGTCGCGGTGAATCCGGTGACGAACAAAATCTATGTCACCAATCGTGATAGCCATAACGTAACGGTTATTGATGACGCTAGACGTACAACAAATCCATTAAAAGTTGAAGTGCTGCCACTGCCCAACAACAAAGCTTACGGAACGGAGGCAACGTTTACTTTCAAGGTAACTAATGGTTATAGTCCTTATGCCTCGGTGGTGCAAAGCGTGTACTTCCAGCTCGATACAACACAAGGACCATGGGTGCAGGCGAACCCGTCTGGCAGCGACTGGACTGCAACGGTGTCTTCGATAACTTATGGTCAGCATGAACTTTTTGTTTTGGCTCTCGAAGCTCAGGGGGATGGAGTTCCCGCAGGAGTAGCCAATGCCTATTCCTTTTACTCGGTGCCACCGAACTCGATAAGCCCAACGAGCGCGAGCTTCGACATACATACCGGATCAGCGGGTCATGCGGATGTATCGACGACATTTGCGCTCAACGGCAATACGCTGACAAGCATCGCCAACGGCGCGACGAATCTGGCAGCGGGAACGGACTATACCGTGTCGGGCAACACGATTACCATCAGCAAGGCGTACTTGGCGGCGCAGCCGGTTGGGACGACAAGACTGACGTTCACGTTTAGCGGCGGAGCGACACAGACGCTTGAGATTACAGTGAGCGATTCGACGCCAACGATCAGCCCGACGAGCGCGAGCTTTGACAAATATACCGGATCGGCGGGTCATGCGGATGTATCGACGACACTTGTGCTCAACGGCTATAATTTGACTAGCATCGCGAACGGCGTGACGAATCTGGCAGCGGGAACGGACTATACCGTGTCGGGCAGCACGATTACCATCAGCAAGGCGTACTTGGCGACGAAGCCGGTTGGACCGACAAGTCTGACGTTCACGTTTGTCGGCGGAACTTCAAAGACGCTTGAGATTACAGTGAGCGATTCGACGCCAACGATCAGCCCGACGAGCGCGAGCTTCGATAAATATAGTCCTGCGGATGTATCGACGACCCTTGAGCTTAACGGCGATACGCTGACAAGCATCGCCAACGGCGCGACGAATCTGGCAGCAGGAACGGACTATACCGTGTCGGGCAACACGATTACCATCAGCAAGGCGTACTTGGCGGAGCAGCTGGTTGGAATGACAAGTCTGACGTTCACGTTTAGCGGTGGAGCGACACAGACGCTTGCGATTACAGTGAGCCATTCATCTGCCGTTCGCAAGCTGGTTATCGACGTCAATGGCTCGACAGTTGACCCGGACAGCATCGACACCACGAAACCATTCGTCGCGTTTGAAGTAACGCCAAAGGATGGTGCGGCCTATGTCAGTATTCCGGCCACTATTGTAACGGACTTTGCGAAAAAGAACGCTGCCTTTTACTTCGATATCAAGGCTCCCTTCGGCAGCTATCAGGTGCCAGTCCAATTGGCGTCGTTCATTCCCGGACTAGCGGACTTACTTGCTGCAAGTCGCCTCAAGAGCGAAGATATCAGCTTCAAGATGACCTTGATCGATCGGTCCGGCGATCAAGAAATCCAAGCTGCTTTGGCGGATAGCTTGCCAAAGCGTAAAGTGATGGGCGAGATTGTCGATTATCAGATAGATATCATCAACACGAATACAAAGCAAACCATCGGAAATGCAGACAAGCTCACGAAGACGCTGACGAAATACATTCCGATGCCGAAGAGCATGAAGGATATGCCTGCGCAATGGGGAGCATTCCGGTATAACGAATCTAGGAAGAAATTTGAGTTTGTAGCCGCCAAATCGGTACAAATCGGTGGCATAAGGTATGTAAAAATCAACTCGTATTTCAATACCCCGCACGTTATAGTCGAGAATGCGGCAACCTTTACCGATACACTTACGCATTGGGGCAAATCGTTTGTTGAGCTAGCAGCGGCGAAGGGACTTGTCAAAGGCATTGGGGACGGACAGTTTGCACCCAACAAAACCGTGACAAGAGCGGAGTTCACCACCATGCTCGTCCGGGCACTCGGACGCGGCCTATCAATCGGCAGTGCAGTGTCTTATGTCGATGTGAAGTCGGGAGCGTGGTACTACGAGGAGGTAGCGACAGCGAAGGAGCTCGGCCTGCTGGACTTCGTAAGCGGTACAAGCTTTAATCCAGAACAACCCCTGACCCGTGAAGAAATGGCAAGTATGCTGGCGGCGGTCGTAGAACTTGAGGAGCTGCCGCTTACCAAGGATTTTGTAAGCTTGGATAGCTACAAGGACATCGCCCAGGCGGACTCCGCCTACTTGGAAGACGTTCGCCTGATGGTCAAGCTTCACATTATGACAGGCACGGGCGCGAACCAGTTCAGTCTGAAAGGTAAAACGACACGCGCTCAGGCCGCTGTTGTATTGATTCGGACGCTGCAAGTGCTTGATAGGATAGACGGATACAAGGAGTAATAATCAGATAAAATCCCGCTTGAGGCTAGTCCATTCAAGCGGGATTTTATTCGTTTACTTGGTTGCGAAGAGTCGAATACCGTGCAACCGGCTATCGTTATCTACCTGATAAAGCAGGAGCGCTGGAGTCAAAAGTTAACGTTATGTTGGCGCTTGCAACGCACTTCTGGCAACCAGCATATAGCCTGTCCCACGAATCGTAACAATCCTCTCAGGATTGGCAGGGTCAGCCTCGATTTTTTTTCGTAAATTACTGATGTGTACAGCGACCGTTCTCGTATCCTCCACACTCTCCGTTCCCCAGATGAGCTGAAACAACGCATCGACACTAACGGCACGATTCACGTTCTGTGCCATATAGGACAGTAGACTGAACTCTTTTTTGGATAAAAAGATGGGTTCACCTCCCATGTCGGCGGACTGTGCGAAGAAATCCAGCGTCAAACCCGGTAACTCCAGCAGTTGTTCCCTTCTGCCCGTCGATACTCTGCGAAGATGAGCCTTGATCTTGGCCATGAGTACGCCCGGACTGAACGGCTTGGTCACATAATCGTCGCCGCCATAGGATAACGCGCTGATTTTCACCTCGTCTTCTTCACGACTGCTCAGAAACACGATCGGCGCATTCGTGTAGCTACGTGCGTTCATGCACCAATCAATGCCGTTTTCATTAGCCAGCATTACATCCAGTACAATCAAATCCGGCTCGAAAGACGCAAGCAGCTTCATGGCTTCTGACCCGCTATGACTGTAAGCGGATAGGAAACCCTCCCTCTCGCAATACACCTGAACAATCTCGCAGATATGGGGATCGTCATCGACGATCATTATTTTGTGAGTGTCCGCCAAACTGTCACCTTCCTTCATTTACAAGGAAGCGATACATAGAATATCGCCCCCGTCTTGCCGTCGCTCTCCGCTCGAACCGTCCCTGCATGCGCTTGTACGATTTCCCTGCAAATCGCCAGCCCGAGCCCGCTTCCCTCTATTCCCTTGTCTACGCCAGGTCGATCATACCTGTAATTACGATCGAAGATTTGCTCGAGCTGATCTGGCGGAATACCCGTGCCAGAGTCTTGCACGCTTAGGATCGCATAGCGATTATCATTCACCTCGTCCACAGCTAGCGCAATACGCACCAGCCCCCCCCTAGAGGTGAACTTCATCGCGTTCGACACTAGATTAAACAACGCCTGCTCCAGCCTCTGCGTGTCCATCTCGACAACAGGCGAATTAGCCCCTTGATCTTCCATCTCACTGTAATCCAGCCTGAAATCCAGCTCTGCGTCACGCACAACCAGTTCATATTGTTCATAGAACCGACGCAAAAAGTGAGTCACATGAACCGACTCCATCCGGTACGAGACTTGTCCCGTCTCCAAATGCGACAAGAAGGATAACTCCTCGATCATGCGGTTAATCCTTATCGTGTTATCCTGGATATACTTCAGGTACTGTTCATTGCGTTCCGGCTTGACCCTGTCCTGCACAGCCTCGACATATCCAAGCATGCTGGACAGCGGCATACGCAGATCATGGGTGATATAGGCAAGTAGCTTCTTCCTCCCTTGCTCGGAATGAAGCAATCGATCATACGAAGTGCGGAGATCATCATGTGCTGCAGATAAGGCATGTGTGCGCTCCATAACGGTCTGTTCCAAATTCGTATTCATTTCGGTCAGTTTGTTATTGGCCTCCTGCAGCTCACGGGCAATCCTCTCTTCGTTCGTTGCCACCCTCGTAAATCTTGAAGAAAGCAACATCATCTGTGCGATCGTAAACACCAACAGACCAAGCGGAGATGTATTTCCGATTGGGGACCATTCATTGTAATAGAGAAAATCATTGACGACGCTAAAAAGAGCAACCACTGACACCAGCAGGAAGATCAGCGCCCCCTCCCTACGCCACACAGCCGCATGAACTAGCCCTACCATTAGATAAACCATATGCAGAACAATCATCACGCCGATTATCAGTAACATTTTTGAATATATGAGTGCAGGGGTCACCGCAACAACGATACAGAATGCGCCGGTTACGATCCGCGTACCCAGACGAAACCAACGCGATACATAATTCGGAAAAATGCAATCAAAGTACATCGTAATGATATAACCACCACTACAAAGAATCAGGTACTCGAGCTTGAACTGTAATCCCCATGGAAACGCTGGCCACAATTGTGTGATCATAAGCTCGCCGACCAGTAAGGAGCGGATACCGAACAACAAGGTGAACAGACCAAAATATAGGGGAGCCCTGTCTTTGCGTCGCAGCATGAACAACAGCAGATGATACACGCCAATCACCAGTAGGCTTGCGGTTATGAACATTTCGGCAGCGATTTTCAGATTGGTCCTGACCGTTAACGCATCACTGCCGCCCAGCTCGATATACTTGGTGATGCCCCCTCGGTTATGATGGAAGTTGGCTACCTGCATAACCAGTTCCACCCTGTCACTCTCAGGCTGGAAGAACACCAGCTTCGTTGCCAGTTGCGGTGTTACGCTGCTCTTGTCCTGACCCACTACACCGACTTCTGCCAGCAGTTCTCCATTAACCCATAATTTATACGCATGAAAAATGGTAGGCAGCCGCAGAGCAAGCCGCTCATTCCGATCCTGCTCGCTAAGCTTTATGACCACCTGAAAGGTTGCAAAGCCTGTACCGTTCAGCTGCTGACCATCTAACCGATAGCCTAGCCAGGAGCTTGGGATGCTGATCCAGCGAACATGATTTCCGTCCCTTGCTGAACGAATCTGTATGTCCTCAGGCGACAGTAGCTCTTGCCAGTAGAACTCCCAATCCCCTTTTAACTTTAGCGGATTCTCAACGACATGAACCTGTGTTAAATCCAGAATGCCTTCTTCACTTTGGAACTTAGGGGAGTCCGGTGCAGAGATGACGGCATAGCCTGCAACCAAACCGACCACAACAGCACCAATTATATAAAACAAGATCGTACGAGAACCGAATCGAAGAATCCCCCTCATGATGAACCCTACCCCAATCTCCAAGATGCGCGATAAGTAAGTTGATTATCTAAATCATATCATCATTAAAGGAAAATGTACCCTGCAAATATTTGCGAGGCGTTGACCACGCGAACGAGGTAATGTCATTCAGAATGCTCGACTGTTTCTCGTTCCGTCCGGCGGGGTTGCTCGAACAGTTTTTGAACTACAACATAGACAAACCCGCATGAATAGATTTTTATCTACTCAAGCGGGTTTTGAATGATTATATCCTTTATCTGTAAATCGTTGTTCATTTCCTATATCGCTTAATAAAGCGAATTCACGACCCACCCACTTGCCTGCATCGGCATAGCCATTTGCATCGATGACTGGTACATCGCGAATTGCTGCACCTGGCGAGCCTTCGAGTTCAGCAAGCTGCTTATTTTTTTATTTTGTAATAAGCTTTGTAGCCATTTCGAAGTCAAAAGATTTTAAAAGGTTTTCTCCTTTTTTAGGAACAAAATTTCCTTTTCTATAATCCTTTAATAGTAACTCAGTGTCACTGATTGATAACATTTCTAGGTTCGGCATACCTTCAAAGTGTCTTCTATGTTCGGATTCAGGAAAACAACCGTCTAGCATATTTATAGTGAATCTTCCTGACAACGATGATTCAATATTTACTGATGTTAGCCCATTTGTAATCATTATTTCTCCATGATCAATTAACTCAAAAATGTTTCTTTCTGAATTAGTCAAATCCACATGGCGTGCTTTCAGATTTGATACATATTCCATATAATCACCGATATCAGGAAGTTTAACAATTACTCCTTCATTCCAAACTGGAGAAAAGGTTTGTAAGGCAAAATTAACATCTTTATAGTACCCAAAATCCGAAAGTCCATGATAAACAATGTTTTTATTCCCATCATCTATATTTTTGACCTTTTTTATCCAACCCACATTATAGACATCTCTTCCTTCGCATGAAAGATGAGCATAGCCGTCTAAAGGAAATAAAATTAATTCAAAAATAGATTTAAGCCACGGTAAATCGTTATTATGCATAAGAGTTGCAAGGTCATGGGGATAATGTACAGTTTTAACTGGTTTCAAAATGTCAATAGCCTCAAGGACTGTTGTCAGCCCATTAATGCTGTAATCATAAACCCTTTTATAGTAATCGTAATCTAAAAAAACATGCGCGGATGTTATAAGAACTACATTATCATTTTTAAATCTAAGCATATCTTCTCTAATATTTTTGCTAGTTTTGTTCGTTATTTCCACACAGGAATAACCCTGATCTTTCATATATCTATATAAGGGATTCAACACATATTCACTTGAAATACCAAAAAATATATACGTTTTATTCATATCAATCCTCCCTTTTGTTTTCCAAGCGATATGCCCTGTACAGTGTAATTTGGTCATTAGATTCGTAATAATCTGACACTTGACCTTGTATCTGATATCCATCGGGATAAAGATATTTTGATATAGGAAGATCTTTAGAGAAAAATCCATGATTTCTATAAACTTTGGCACTAACTTCATAAAATCCACTTTTATGAAGAGTTTTTCTGATATAATCGTCATTCAGATAAACTGGATATGTGCAATTTAGCGCAGTTTGAGAAATTTCATTTCCATGAACCCTGCAATTGAAATTTGATATATTAAAGGAAAGTTTTCTATGGTCAACTCCTGAACTTACAATATCACCATAAAAATCAAAGAATATTGCGTTTTCGCCAGGATCTACTATAAATTTTATGTTTATGTTTGCAGGCTTTGATAAGTCATAACACTGCTGAACGAAGGAACCGCGTATATACAAATATCCATGTCCGCACAATGCATAAGAAGTAAAGTTGATTTCTGCTTCTACAGAGAATAGATTAGTATTATAAAGCTTAATTAATGCCTTTTTACTATCTCCTTCTGCCCATCTAAAATAAGTTTCATCATTTTTTTCAGAAATAGAAAAACCCTCCTCCCAAACAACGCAAATCGGGTCTTTCGAGGTTCTGACAGGAAGGTATAAGTTTCCTTTTATTTTCTGGCCCATCTCAAATAAAAGTTCCTGGCTCAATAGGATAAGTGAAGATAAATTTATGTTAGATATTATGATATTATCTACACCTGTCACATCTTCTATAAGTGTTCTAATATTAGGTTTAAAAGCCTTCACTTCAGGAAGATTATTTATGTTTGCATAATTATTAAATACATTAGAATAGTGGCCTATCACTGCTGTCTTGTCCTCTACTAGTGCATACAATATTTCTACAGGTAATAAATTATAAGAATCATACTCCTCATCCTTATTATTTATCGACGATATAAGATTTGATTGCGTTGATTCGGATCCTAAAATCGGCTTCAGGTTGTGTTGTTTAATATTGATAGTTTCCAAATCACGCAAAAAGGATTTTTTTAAATGAGATATAGAGTTATCGATCTTGTGTTTATTTTCATCTAATATTTCAGCCCTACTTAATTCAACGACACTCTGTAGAGAATCTATTTTATTAAAATAAATCTGTTCGTTGGTTTCCATTATGTTGGAGATTTTAATTTCCATTTCAGTCATAATCGTACTATGTAATGAATCCAACTTTTTCAAATAAGTCTGTTCATTGGTTTCCATTTTGTTAGATAGTTTAATTTCCATTTCAGTCATAATCCTAGGTAGTCTATATAAGTTTAAACACATGGACATTATCCAACCTATAATAGGTATTTTAATAATCTTGCTGAATAGCATAACAATCTCCTCTCTAATTCTATAATTTCATTTATATTAGACACTTATTCGGTAGGATTTATATCCAAAGGTTATTAGCACATATCCAAGTAAATGCACAGCAAACCGTGGGAATTGTAATGTTATCAAGTCCTCTTACAGAAACTGCTTCAGTTACTGTGGCAATAATGCTTATAATTATGCAAAAAACCATTATGTCCAAAGAAAACCCAATAATGTACGAATATAAAATACACAATAGAAATGTTGTAATAAACATAGATAAAGAACCAGCAAGAGTTTTTACATGTTTTCCGATACGATATTCGCCAAATTTAAACTTGCTCCCGACTAGTGCGGCAGCTGCATCACCGAAAGACAATGCCAAAACCGCAAATCCAGCTAAATATTCATTCTTGAATATAAAATACTGAAAAAAAATGACAACAACAATACTTAAAGGAGACGCAATGTATGAAAATTTGAACGACCCAACCTCGTTCTCTCTTTCAACATCAGAAAGAAAAGACGGTGGTTCTTTCATTAAGGCAAAAATAGTTCCGATAATTACATAAAATGCTGGAATAGCTACAGCGTACCAAAAATTATCAAATAGGATTAGTGACAGAAACCACCAAGAATGCACAAAAATATGTGTAAGTTTTCTTCCGAATTCACGACTTCTCTTCGTAACAGGGTTCAAAAGTATTGGGATGCCAATCCAATATAGCATTGAAAATAATTCCTTCAAAATTATCATCATAAATTCTCACTCACTAATTTTTTCTTTAACATCTCAAAACCTAAAGGTGACAGGTTGTCTCTGGCAAATTGTTCATTGTTAAAGAAGTTGCTAACAATATTTGTAGATGTAACATCTGCAAAGTCGTCTTGAATTTTCAAGAAGTCATTCTTTTCGAACAGTTCTTCGCAATTGAACTGTTTATAATGTGGACGTAATTTATCTATTTCAGATATTTCGTGATACCCTTGGATTATTACATCATACTCCTTAATTAAGTTAATTATATCAGAAACATCAGTCACTACTCGGATTTCGTTGGTCTTAAAAATAGATTGAGCAATCAGTAATCGTTCCTCAATACTGAATCTTGAACTTTTCTTTAATGGATTGCGACTAATACAAATAGTTATTTCTTGATTATACTTTTCTTTTGCAAGCAAATAGGTGTTTAAGTGACCTTTATGCGCAGGATCAAAGCTTCCGGCAAACACAATTTTTTTCATTAATTTCATCCTTTGTTTAGGTCTGTTCTATCAAAAATTGACCTTGAGATTTACTCCCAGACTTGTTCAGGCAGAAGATGACTTTGAACAACCCGTCTTGTGAGAGAATACTAATGCAAATATTAGAACACTAACATATTAATAACTATATTTCAATGTATTGCACAAACACCATGAAATAAATTCTCCAAATAAGATCAATAGTGGAATGCAAGTAGACACTAGTATTTCGATTGGTTATTCATAAAGGACGGTAACCCACCTTTATTTCGTCACGATAAAGTAAGGAAGATTTTTTTCAAGATACTTAATTCTTTCCGAATAATCTTGTTCTGCATGAGTTTCCGAAAGTATATTGTTCGACACTAACAAGTCATAAAATGATTTCAGCATCTGGGCTGATATAGCGGAAGTAATCATCATTCTTTGACCATCCATCAGAACAGAAGATATTTTTTCAGGCTGTACAAGCTCAATCTGTACGCCGTTCCTGTCGATTATGAAATACATCTCCTTTACATTTTCAAACAATAAATGTTTTACTTCTGCCCCGTTTGCCAAACGACTCTGAACTTCCTTCATTGAA
The DNA here is from genome assembly GCF_004295585.1 of Cohnella abietis. Classification (NCBI taxonomy): domain Bacteria; kingdom Bacillati; phylum Bacillota; class Bacilli; order Caryophanales; family Paenibacillaceae; genus Cohnella; species Cohnella abietis. Next base: position 5,705,507 of record NZ_AP019400.1, read on the forward strand.
TAGCCCGGAATCGGATCATTTATCAGTAGCCATTTCGCAAAATCTTTTGCATCGACTTCATCTGTATCATATTTTTTCCAAACCGCGCAATTATCTTTGCTTATCTGTAATAATATTCAAACCAAAAAAGACGCCGATTATTCGACGTCAATCCATCGTTTCATATCGTTCATGTACGGCCATTCTTCGGCGTTGTCGTCCGTCCATACGATAAGGGCTTCGTCTATCCTTACGTCGATCTTGAACGGTACATTGACAACGGAATTCGACCACGTCCAAATATAACAACCTATTAGGAGTAGGAGTCATACTAATCAAGACCCAACAGGACTTTTTAGTTTTTCCATTTTCCTGAAGCCATTTCCTCAAATCTTCTCTCGATTTTGTTGAAATCAAGTTTTCAATCTCCATAGAATAAGTCCCCAGGATACCCCAAACTTATCCACCAGCATTCCAAAGCACGAAGACCAAGGAGTGTCGGATAACGGCATTATCGCATGGCCACTAACAGACAAATTATCGAAGTATCCCTCCAGTATTTTGCTGTCCTCGATGACTAAACTAATCAGCATCTGATTTCCTTTCACCAACTCGACTGTTACCATTTTCATTGTAGGCAAAATATCCGACATCATGATTTTCCTGCCCACGAATTCGATTGAAGACTCCATGATCATATTTAGCTCTTTGAATGGTCAACATCGAGCCTAGAATACTCGACTGGTTCACGTTCCGTCCAGCGAGGTTGTCGTCTCGATTGTATAACAAATGCAATAGGGCGATATTGCAACAGCCTAATTGACCGTGCAATATCGCCCTATTATTAATTAAATCAATTCCGATTGCTGCAGCAGTCTTTGAATCATCGCGGCACCCTCTGCGCGCGTAATGAAAGCCTGAGGAGCAAGCTCATTTGCTTTTCTTCCGCTTACGATTCCCGCTTGCACGCATTCTGCAATGCCCTTTAACGCCCAAGTCGATGCATCCGCCGCATCAGCAAAGGGTTGCAAGGTATCCGTAGAAGCCGCTGCAAGCTTTGCTTTCAAACCTGTGAGCTTCATCGCTTTAGAAATGATCTCCATGGCTTGTTCCCGTGTTATCCGATCGTTCGGACGGAAAGTCCCATCCTCGAAGCCGTTAATTAACTCATACGAATAAGCCGTGTTGATTGCGCCGTTGTACCAGTCCGAAGGCTTAATATCCGAGAATAGCGAAGTTCCGCTCTCCGGTTTAAGCCCCAAACCGCTAACGATGATGGAAGCGAATTCGGCGCGGGTAATGTCCAGTTTCGGACGGAAACTGTCATTTCCAGTGCCCTTGATAATCATCCGTGAGCCCATGTCGTTGATCGCTTGCTTCGCCCAATGACTTGCAACATCGGCAAATTCGACCGAATGCCAGACGGCAGCGTAGGTGCTGTTGGTCAAGCTGTTCACTTTAGCGTAATATTTGCCATTATCGAGTAAAATCCTTGTAGGTACATGGCGTACCGTTCCGTCCGGATCCACGACGACCGCTGTCGTGATTTGATTCGGATCTACCCCGTCAGGAATCGCAATCGTCCGTTCGACATAGGCGCTAAACTTGGAAACCTGGACAGATTCGTCTCCATAAGCAGCGCTTACCGTGAAATCAATCGGCGGCACAACCAAGGTAAATGTGCCTTTGGCTGCCGCATCCTCCACCAGCTTCACCGTATCTGCGGAAGGATCGGAAATTTCGATCTTGACCTTAATATCTTGCAGGGCAACCGATTGGCCGATCTGGTCGAGTATGGAGCTAATGTTGATCAGTTTGGCAGGCAGCGTATACGTGGCTTGTTCTGTTTTAATGACCAGAACGGCCTGTTTGTTCTCCATTCTTTTAATCACTTGTCCATTCAGCTCACCAATAGAAACATCGGACTTTTGACCGAAGGGAATGGTGACCGTCGCGCCAAGCCCTTCTGCCGCTAGCATGTCTTCCAGCTTTTGCTGATCTACCGCTATCGTCGTGACAGACTGATGATTGACCTGTGCTGTCGTGGATGTTCCGATTTTTTCACCCTTACCATTTACAAGTACTCCAATTTGATCGGAAGTCGATGTCGGTGGATTAGAAGTCGATATCGGTGAATTGGAACTGCTGTCCGGAGGTGCTGGAAGCGCAAGTACCGTCAGCGTGAACGTCTTCGTGTCCGTTTCATTTCCTTTGGTAATCGTCGCCGTCAGCGTCACCGTGGCGTCGCCCGCTGTATAGCTTGGGCGAGTAACCGCGCCGGTCGTAGCGATCACGGTCGGCTTGTTCGAGCTCCACGCGACGCTCGTGCCGTCTGTTCCCGTCGTGCTCAGCGTAACGTTCTGCGTGACGCTCGACACCGTATCGCTTCCGTTGTAGCCTAACGCTACGCTGCCCTTAGCCGCCGCCGCCACCGCTTCCGCGTCCGTCTGTGGCTGCTTGAGAACCGTCAGGGTGAACGTCTTCGTGTCCGTTTCGCTTCCTTTGGTAATCGTCGCCGTCAGCGTCACCGTGGCGTCGCCCACTGTATAGCTTGGGCGAGTGACCACGCCGGTCGTAGAGATTACGCCCTGCTTGTTCGAGCTCCACGCGACGCTCGTCCCATCTGTTCCCGTCGTGCTCAGCGTAACGTTCTGCGTGACGCTCGACACCGTATCGCTTTCGTTGTAGCCTACCACTACGCTGCCCTTAGCCGCCGCCACCGCATCCGCGTCCGTCTGCGGCTGCTTGACAACCGTCAGCGTGAACGTCTTCGTGTCCGTTTCGCTTCCTTTGGTAATCGTCGCCGTCAGCGTCACCGTGGCGTCGCCCGCTGTATAGCTTGGGCGAGTGACCACGCCGGTCGTAGAGATCACGTTCGGCTTGTTCGAGCTCCACACGACGCTCGTGCCGTCTGTTCCCGTCGTGCCCAGCGTTACGTTCTGCGTGACGTTCGATACCGCATCGCTTCCGTTGTAGCCCACCGCGATGCTGCCCTTCGCCGCCGCCACCGCTTCCGCGTCCGTCTGTGGCTGCTTGAGAACCGTCAGCGTGAACGTCTTCGTGTCCGTTTCGCTTCCTTTGGTAATCGTCGCCGTCAGCGTCACCGTGGCGTCGCCCGCTGTATAGCTTGGGCGAGTGACCACGCCGGTCGTAGAGATTACGCCCTGCTTGTTCGAGCTCCACGCGACGCTCGTTCCATCTGTTCCCGTCGTGCCCAGCGTTACGTTCTGCGTGACGCTCGACACCGTATCGCTTCCGTTGTAGCCCACCGCTACGCTGCCCTTCGCCGCCGCCACCGCTTCCGCGTCCGTCTGCGGCTGCTTGAGAACCGTCAGCGTGAACGTCTTCGTGTCCGAATCATCTCCTTTGGTAATCGTCGCCGTCAACGTCACCGTGGCGTCGCCCGTTGTATAGCTTGAGCGAGTGACCACGCCGGCGGGAGAGATCACGTTCGGCTTGTCTGAGCTCCACGCGACGCTCGTTCCGTCTGTTCCCGTCGTACTCAGCGTAACGTTCTGCGTGACGCTCGATACCGTATTGCTTCCGTTGTAGCCCACCGCTACGCTGCCCTTAGCCGCCGCTACCGCTTCCGCGTCCGTCTGCAGCTGCTTGAGAACCGTCAGCGTGAACGTCTTCGTGTCCGAATCATTTCCTTTGGTAATCGTCGCCGTCAGCGTCACCGTGGCGTCGCCCGCTGTATAGCTTGGGCGAGTGACCACGCCGGTCGAAGAGATTACGCCCTGCTTGTCCGAGCTCCACGCGACGCTCGTGCCATCTGCTCCCGTCGTGCTTAGTGTAACGTTCTGCGTGACGCTCGTCGCCCTATCGCTTCCGTTGTAGCCTACCGCTACGCTGCCCTTAGCCGCCGCCACCGCTTCCGCGTCCGTCTGCTGCTTGAGAACCTTCAGCGTGAACATCTTCGTGTCCGAATCATTTCCTTTAGTAATCGTCGCCGTCAGCGTCACCGTGGCGTCGCTCGCTATATGGCTTGGGCGAGTGACCACGCCGGTCGAAGAGATCACGTTCGGCTTGTCCGAGCTCCATTCGACGCTCGCGCCGTCTGTTCCCGTATCGCTCAGCATAACGTTCTGTGTGACGCTCGTCGCCCTATCGCTTCCGTAGTAACCTACCGCTAGGCTATCCTTAGCCGCCTCCACCACTTCCTGGTCATACCGGACCGGTTTGATATTCGTAAATTCTAAATCCTGAAAAAACATACTAGGGTAACCAGGTTGAGCCATAAAATCAATATATGTGACATTTTTGAATAGATTTTTAGTTGATGAAACAACATCAGAAGATATTAAGTTCACGTAACGACTCGAAGAATTATCTACAACATAAACTGTAATATCGTTGTTAGCCGTAGCTCTTAACGCAGATAAATCGAACGAGTAATTGCTTTCTATGCTAATCTGAAGATCCCCTACAGAAAGCGCGTTGTGATCCTCATCATACCCTCGAAACCCGGCATCCGACTCTAAAACAAATGTTACGCCGCAGACAGATCTTATATTATAATCCAGATCCGATTTATAAAATGTAAGGATGCATTTCGAGGTCGTCTCGGTAACAACGTTCGAGATGCCTGCGTTTGCTCCACCGGTAACGACTAGCCGGAAATCATACGCGGTGTCAATACTCAAGCCCGTCACCGTCGCACTCGTCGCAGCGGTCGAAATTGTACCCGTCTTGGACGTTGTCCAAACATTACTGCCGGAGAGCGACTGATCGATTTCGATACTCGTTGCTCCGCTAGCCGCAGACCAGCTAAAAGACGCCGTCATGCCCGTCTTCTCGGTATTTACAAAGTCATTGATGCTGCCCGCCGCACCGAAACTAACATTCGGAATAATGAGATTCACACATACCATAATAGCTAAAGATAAGGACATCATCGAACGTTTCAAAGACTTCATTATGCATACCTCCGTAGTAAATTTGTGATATACCACCACGATTCTCGTCTTATTGGAGACGATAAAACGATACTGCATATCCATACTGAGTGAATTTTATCACTTTGGACTTACCATTTGTGAAATGTAAAGAAAACTTTAAGTTCGCGCTTGCAACGCACTTCTGAGAGACGGCACATCGTTTGACGAGGATGGAAAAGCGCAGACTTGTATTGAGAAATTCATTACATAAGATCGATTGCAAAGCTAGCGGATAGAATACAATATGGGTCAACAGCGTCAAGTAATGCCTAAGCGCCATTGTCCCATTGTTTTATGTTCAAGCTTGCAACGCATCCTTGGCAACCAGCATGTAGCCTGTCCCCCGAATCGTAACGATTCTCACAGGATTGGCAGGGTCAGCCTCGATTTTTTTGCACAAATTGCTGATGTGTACAGCGACTGTTCTCGTATCCTCCAGACTCTCCGTTCCCCAAACGAGCTGAAACAACGCATCGACGCTGACGGCACGATTCACGTTCTGTGCCAAATAGGACAGTAGACTGAACTCTTTTTTCGATAAAAAGATCGTTTCACTTACCATGATGACGATCTGTGCGTAGTAATCTAGCGTCAAGTCCGGTAACTCCAGCAGTTGTTCCCTTCTGCCCGTCGACACTCTAAGAAGATGAGCCTTTATCTTGGCCATGAGTACGCCCGGACTGGACGGCTTGGTCACATAATCGTCGCCGCTTAACTCGGAATAAAAGCTGGTAAAGGTACTTTGGAAAGACTATCGGAATATTCTCCATCAGATGTGATTATGCTTGGCATGTTCTTACTGTCATTGCTCACTTATCTGCACAAACGAAAATAACCCGCCCAGGTTAACGGCCAAGGGAACGGGTTAATTTCTCTGATTCTTTGGAGGTTTCCCATCCAATAATTTGTTTTACTTCCTTACGAGCGACACACAGCACTCCACATGTGTGGAGTAATCAGAGTCAACACATATTATTTCAAAATAACGGGATACCTAAACCAAGTTGTCATGCTTAAAACATACTCTTCAAATAATAAATTCCTCCGGTGCTTTCATAACTTCTCCCCCGTACACCACTAAGTCAATTTAAACAAGTGGCAAGAATCAATACAAGAACAAGTCAAGTAACAAAAAAGAGGGACTCGTCGCCCCTCTTTACTATTTCCGCCTTCATTGCTAGTTAATGAACTGTAAAATTTGAAGCATCCGCTTCAGCATCACCGTCGCTTCTGCGCGGCTTGCATTCTCTTAAAGTGAGAAGGTGGTAGCTGTTCTACCGTAAATCACGCCTGCACTCACCGATTGAGCAACGACATCTTTAGCCCAGCTGCTGAAGAATGGACTGTCAGTAAATACGGACAAGCCTCTTGCATCGGCATTTGTCTTTTTGCCGGCGAAACTCATGGCATGAGTGATCATCACCGCCATTTGCTCACTGGTAATATTGGCATTTGGTCTAAAGGTACCATCAACAAATCCCGCTTTAGCTGCTGCATTGACTGCTCCTGCGAACCAATCCGTCGATTTGACATCCGGGAATCTGGAAGTGTTGTCTTCAGAGATACCCATTGCACGTACTAAGAGCGATGCAAATTCAGCGCGACTAATTGCCGAGTTAACTAAACGATGCAATCTATCCGGTTATGGCGAGGTCAATCAGTACAATCGTTCAAGCACGCTGATGTCTGCCTTTAAACAGATCGAAGATCCGAAATTTATGTACTATGTAATCAAAGAGAATAACGAAATCTATCTTGCGTTAAAGAGATTTTTAAAAAAGTAATATTTATACGTAAAAAAACCCAAGTACTGCCTTACTGCGGCAAACTTCCCAATTTGATCGGGTGCTATTGCTATGCTTTGTGATATACTTTGAATCAACTGAATTCATTACACCATGCTCGGGGGCATCCCATTGGTTTTCTCATCTGTGCTTTTTTTATTCGGCTTTTTCCCTCTGTTCTTCGTTATTTATTATCTAACTCCCCCCATGTACAGAAATCATATCATTCTAGCAGGGAGCATTTTATTTTACCTTTGGGGCGCTCCATCCTTTGCTCCCATTCTATTCATTTCATTAGCTCTTGATTGGCACTTAGTTAATGCCATGCATCGTTTGAAAGATAAGGCTTCAAGAAACCTCACGTTAGGACTTTTACTGGCACTAAACATCGGTTTACTCGTCTATTTTAAGTATACGAATTTCATCTTCTTCAATTTGAACTCGGTATTTCCGCTTTCACACCAAATCGTATGGACGGACATCATCCTACCGATTGGAATATCATTTATTGTATTTCATAAAATCAGTTACATTTTGGATGTATACTATGGTTCGAAGGAACCAACAAAGGCCATGAATCATTATTTCATTTACATATTGCTTTTCCCAATGTCCATCGCAGGACCAATTATTAAATATCAACATATATCTGATCAGTTAAGAAGCAGAAGCACTCAGTACGAAGATGTATTAAATGGACTTTACCGATTCTCAATCGGATTGTTCAAGAAAGTATGGATTGCAGACAATATCGCCTATTTTGTCGACAACGTATTCGATTCTCCTATATCCAATCTTCATACAACCACGGCCTGGATTGCGATTATAGGTTACTCCATGCAAATCTATTTTGATTTCTCTGGTTATGCCGACATGGCGATTGGATTAAGCAGAATGATGGGCTTCCGAATCAGCGAAAACTTTAACAGACCCTACTTGGCTCTTAATATCTCGGATTTTTGGAGACGATGGCACATTTCATTAGGGGCATGGATGAAATCCTATCTCTATATCCCTCTCGGTGGAAATCGCCGTTCTACATTTAGAACTTACCTCAACTTGTGGATCGTATTTGTCGTCTCTGGAATATGGCACGGAGCCAGCTGGAACTTTTTAATCTGGGGCGTTATTCACGGAAATTATCAAATCGTGGAACGAATATTTTGGTTAAAGCTCTCAAAATCACTACCTAAATGGTTTAACATCATCTATACCTACTTGTTAGTCTTAATTGCATGGGTATTTTTCCGAGCAAATACCTTGCCAGATGCCGTATCATACCTAAAAAAAATGTTTTTCTTATCTGATAGTAGTTCTGCCTTATACTCGCCTAGCCTTACGAACTCAGTTCTATTTTTCTTACTCTTGGGTCTGCTCATCTGTTTCATGCCTGCGACTCGATTGTATCAGACGTACTCTCCTAAGGTAGCGGCCATTATTCATCATGAAATATGTAAAATGGCTCTGATATTACTGTTATTGATATTTTCCATGGTTAGGTGTATCTCAGCAACTTACAGTCCATTTATCTATTTCAGGTTTTAGTAGGAGGAGTCGTTTTGAGTGGAAAAATATATATTTTTCGGTTCGTTTTTTTGCTTTTAATCGTGATCATTTTTATGTCTCCCCTTATTCAACATAAACTAAACCTCTTCTCTGATGTCTCGCTTGTTGGAGCAACCGAACCTGCACCAAAACCAACCTTAACCCTACAGTCATTTTGGTCAGGTCAAGCACAGCAACAAACTGAAAAGTGGATAGAGCAGCACAATGATCTAAGGAGCATTGCAGTAAAAACGAACAACCAAGCGTACTATTCGTGGTTTAGTCAAACCCCACCCAATAGTAAATATACAGTGGGCAAGTCAAACCAATTATATGAGAACATCTATATACAGGAGTATAATCATCAGATCCCGCTGCGGGATCAGTCTCTCTTAGAGGACAGGGTTCAAAAAATGAAAGTAGTGCAGGATGAAATAACCCGACTCGGCAAAACATTCATTTTTTTAATAACACCAAGTAAAGCAGCCGTTTACCCGGAGTTTCTACCGAGTGTCTCCTCATCCTCTAAACCAAGAAATTATGATTTACTCCTGCCTCTTCTTGATAAGTATGAGATCAACTATATCGACGGTCATCGTATTTCTATGGAAAATAAACAACATACCCCTATCTTCCCTCAAGAGGGTACTCATTGGACTTATGCGGGTGCTTTTTTTACGCTTCAAAAATTAACCGAACAAGTAAACAAGTTATACCCATCAATATCACTTCCTGAACTGAATCTAAAATCAATCGATTATGTTACTCCATATGGGTCTAACCGAGACATAGGAAATGCGCTGAATCTATGGAAAGCGCCTGTGAACTACACTGTTCCTAAGCCTAATGTTGAAACAGATAAGGAAGGTTACTCCTCATTACCTTCGATCTTTATTGAAAGTGGCAGTTTCGCTAAAGAATTAATTGAATTGCTTAGTGAAAATTACCTTTTCTCAACGTTAGATCAATACTATTACTACAACACTCATCGACTGTTTAACCCAGGAAAAAATTTTCCTAAAGACCTAGGTGTCCCAGAACATATTGACTGGAATAATGAAGTAATCAATCACAATATTATTATCCAAGAGATTAACGAGGCGTCAATTGGAGATTTATCTAGATATGAATTTATTGATGATGCTGCTTCCTTACTGTCTTCCCAGAACATTGAATTTCAAACCAATCAGGAGTATGTCGATAAAATTGATATTGACGGTACACAGGGATACCATATAAAAAAGGGAGCAGACGGTAGTGCCACGGTATATTTAGAAAGTATGCCTTTACAATTAGAACCGAATCAAAGTTATACGCTCTCTTACACAGCGAAAGGTTATTATGCACTTAACATGGATTTGTATCCAGATGATATGCCTGATTTCTATAATGAAGGTCTGACAGATCAGTTCAATAACTTTTCCTTTGAATTCAGCTCAAGCAGTGAGAATATGAGAAATGCGACAGTACGGTTCTTCATCGATGGAATGAACGGGCAAATTCCGCAAGACTCTTATCTATACAATATTAGATTAACTAGAAACTCCAAGTTAATAATTAAATAGGAGACTAACAATGTTATTTAATTCTAACGAATTTCTTTTTTTATTATTGCCAATTACCTTATTTCTATATTTTATTGTAAGAAGAAAGTCCATTGAACTTTCGAATGTTCTTTTGGTTATTTGCTCTCTTGTATTTTATGGTTGGTGGAATATCAAATATCTTCCTCTCATTATCACCTCCATAATTGTAAACTTCATAATGGGTTCATTTATTTTGAAAACTTCATCCACAAGAGCAAAAAAACTAACCTTATCAATAGGAATAGTCTCGAATATTGTTGTGTTATGCTTCTTTAAATACTTGGATTTCTTTAGTTCCACAATGAACAGTATCTTTAATAGCGATCTCCAATTACTAAACCTGCTCCTTCCACTAGCTATTAGCTTTTTTACATTTCAACAAATTGAATACCTTGTTGATTGCTACAAAGGAGAGGTCACCAATAATAAGATTATTAATTATACGGTATTTGTAACTTTCTTCCCTCATCTAATCGCAGGGCCTATTACAAGCCATAAAATGATGATGCCGCAGTTTGATAAAAGCGAAAATGAACGACCGATTATCTCAAATATATTGAAGGGATTATTTATTTTCAGCATTGGATTATTTAAAAAGGTAGTCATTGCCGATTATTTTGCATTATGGGCAAATCAGGGATTCAGTGATGTAGACAGCCTCGGAATTACACAATCTTGGGTAATTTCACTATCCTATACCTTCCAATTGTATTTTGACTTTAGTGGCTATAGCGATATGGCCATAGGAGTAGCTTTGTTATTCAACATTGTACTTCCACAAAATTTTAATAGTCCCTATAAGGCATTATCAATCTCTGACTTTTGGCGAAGATGGCATATGACTCTAAGCAGGCTACTTAGAATTTATGTCTATTTCCCTCTCGGCGGAAGCCGAAAGGGATTTATTCGCACATGTATTAATCTTTTCATCACATTTCTCGTTTGCGGTATCTGGCATGGAGCTGGATGGACTTTTATATGTTGGGGAATTTTCCACGGACTAGGTTTAATCTTACACAGAATCTGGTCCCAGCTCAATATTAGGCTTCATTTTATTATAGGTTGGTTTCTCACTTTTAACTTCGTAAATATTGGGTGGGTAATATTCCGGTCGGATTCCTTACAAGATGCTCGAAGAATTATTCTTACTATGTTTGGATACTACGGTGTAACCGAGCACCTCCAGTACGGTCAGTATCTAAGCACCTTACTTAGCTTCATTAAACAAACTAACCTTAATTCGCTATTGGATCTAGTCATAGATTATCCCCCTTTAATCTTCGTATCGGTTATGCTTATTATTGCGTTTATTATCGTTTTAGCCTCGTCAACATCCAACATATTAACAGAACGATTCATGGATAACCGAAATGCAATCGTTTTCTGTACGTTAAGCGCAGTTATGTTTGCTGTATCTCTTATCATTATGCAAGTAGCACAAGGTGAAACCCACTTCCTATATTTTAATTTCTAAAGAAGGAGATTAAGCAATGAAAAAGGTTTCGCCTGTTCGCTTATTAATACTTTTTTTTGTAGTTAGCTTTCTGTTGTTCGGTTGTTATCTCCTTGTCCTATATCGTACATTTGCTACACCTATAGCGACCAACTGGATAAAAAATACATATGATTTAAAATCAGATTACGCTAATTCAGTAAAGGGAAACAAGATCCTGATAACAAGCGGTAGCAACGGTCTATTCGGTATACGCGCTAAAGATATCGAAGAACAAACAGGAATTCCTACCGTTAACTTTGCAACCAATGCCGCTCTTCAAATCGATTATATAATTTATCGAACCAAGGAAGTCGCTAAGAGTGGCGATGTCATCATCATGCCACTCGAATATGAATATTTAATTTATGAAGGAGAGATCAGTAAAGAAATGGTATTTTACTCCTTAACTTGGGATAAAGCTTATTATCGACAGCTACCCCTTAATAAGAAGCTAGAGTATCTTTTCCATATTAGCGCTAGAGATTACTTGAAGGGCTTAAAAGAACAGTATCTATTCGATGGATCGGAATTCAATATTGGTGAAGGATATACTTCTAAATCATTAAATAAAAACGGTGATTATACTTCGAACATTGATCTCAATGTGCCTGATATCACTCCTTATAATGGTTTACCAGATTTCAAGGAAACTTTTGGTTTACAGCGACTAAAGTCATTTAAGGATTGGTGTATACAGAACAATATTAATCTGTATATTACTTTTCCAGCTGTACTTGGATCAGAACCGTTAATTAACGATCCATACTTTGAACAACTACTTGATTATTTCAATACGAATAATTTTGATGTACTAGGCACACCGAAAGAGTTTATTTACGAAGATATAAACTTGTTCTTCGATTCTCTTTACCATCTAAATCAAACTGGAATGACATTAAGAACTGAATCACTAATTAAAGAAATCAAAAATAGCAAAGTGATAACACAAATTGAACCAACTCTTGCAAAAACGAACAATGTCAATCAACAGTATGCTACTACTTCTGAAAACCCGTTGCCCATGGAAGGATTTCAGTTTGAAATCTCCTTAATCAAAGCGGATACAGTGGTTCAATTAGGAGAACCAATAGACGTTGAATTTTCTATTAAAAATACTAGCCCGATAATTTGGCCTGCCAAAGGACTTAAGAACAATAAGTTTCTTATATATCCTGGCTATACCGTTACAAGTAATGGTGATTATTTGTACGAGGGCAGATTTGCTAAACTACTTCCTGACGTCCAGCCAGGAGAAACTAAAATTATTAGGGGACAAATTATTCCAACCAGTGGCACTGGTAGTTATACAGTTACCATTAGTGTTGTTCAAGAAGAAGTGGCTTGGTTTCACTTAATTAACCCCCAAAATGTTCCACTAAGTTTCGAAGTTATTATTGAGGAGAGCAAGCCGACGTATTGGAAAATGGTATTATTATCATTTATAAGCTTAGTACTTTTATTATCAGCTTATTATTTGAGATCTCAAATGAGAGCTCGTTCACGGTATTTGTCAAGATAGTTGTCGCGACTTACTAGGAAAAACATAAGCGTTTTTTTCACAGCCTGAATAAGCGTGGCCCTTTCAGGATTAAGCCAGACTTCATCATCCAAGCTCCAGTCACGAATAGCACCAGACCAGCGATTAGGGTCTTGGCTTTTGCGGCCGCATACACTTCTTTGCGATGTTCATACACTTGGTCTGCCGACAGTACGGTTCTTCATCGATGGAACGAACGGGCAAATCCCTCGAGACTCTTATCCATACAATATTCGATTAACTAGAAACTCCAAGTTAATTTCATCGAAGCAATAGAACAATAACAGAAAATCGCCGCTCGCCTCCCATGAGGGAGTGAGCGGCGATTTAAATTCGCTTGAATATAAAAAATGCCCGAGCACAGACTGGATCGTCTCGACATTACTTCCATGTTACGACTTCATTATAGTATGATGACGCCATAATTCACCACCTCATTATTCATTTAATCTGAATTGACTTAACTGCAATACCAAGTATCCTATTATCATCACTCTCAGAAACATCAACCGGCGACCATAAGCGTGATACGGATAACGTTATTGCTATGGGCCCTGGGTGAACAGAGTCAAGAGAAAATTGCAGTTGTTGATCTTCTGGCTCCGTGAACTTCGCTGTTCCTATTAATCGGGAATTAACCAATATATCGCAATCCAGTTCACCCGGGTATCCATTCCGTAAATCTAAGATCAACTTGTCACGGCCACGGTACTTATGGAGTTGAACTGTTGCTTGCTTAGCCGCCGTCCATACATGCGTATCCTCACCAAAATTCCAATCGCTGAGGGAGATGAACAACTTCATTAAACTTTCGTTACTTGGATCGAAAGAATCAGGGAAATTTCTTTCGCCCTCACTCAGAATAACAATGTCATATACCTCGGATGCCGGCAGATGCAGAAATCGAGACGATTTGGTGGTTTTCTCAATAATATGAATCCCGCAGTCTACTGAAAAATTCGGTACATGCTTCAACGCGCGACTGAGGTGTCTCATCTCGCTTTGACCTACATAATAATTCCAAGTGTCATGAGCCAATCCTCGCGTAAATCCTCCTAAACTTGCGATACGATTGTTCCCTTTATTCAAACTTAACCCTAATGAATTACAGTAGTAGAGCTCATCTTCAATGATCTTAACGCTATGTGGCATATGCAGATTTTCAACATGAGTTTTAACGAAGTCATTCGTGATCAGATTATACTCTGCTATAATACCTCGTGTATAATCTCTACTCTCTCCCCAATTGCTGTCAATCGAAAACATCGAGAGATAAAGTCGATTACCCACAATACTAAGATCGTTAATATGATTTATGTCTTTATCTTGAATCTTATTAATGACAATCTCATCTACCTTACGGAATGAAGTCGATTCATGAATAGCAATTGTGTTGCGCGCCGTCTCGACAATGTAGATCAACCCATCCGGTCCGATTGCCATGCCATGATAATCAAGCTTAGAACTATTATAAACACCCACTTTGTTCATTTCGTGATCGAATTTGAATATACCATGTGAGTTTGTAGCCACATAATAATACCGGTCATCTCGAGCTATCCCTCGGCAATCCGCTGATACAAGTTTACTAATATTTTTCATCGCGAAATCGACAACAAATAGACCTCCATGTTGCTCTTTTAGATGAGGGCAGCTTATTAGAAGCTTTGTATCTAAATCTGCAAACCTGGAGAATGGATCAAAAAAGTTATTCATGAAATCGCTCCTGTGATAAGATTAAATCACGTCTATCTTTCATATAAGCCTACCTACAGTTTTACTATCTTTATAGGAGTGAACAATTTGGAACCGAAGTCTGCAAATATCACCTGGCAACACTCTACGATTAAGAAAGAGGATCGTAATAAACTCAACAAACATAAGAGCCGCGTGTTATGGTTCACAGGGTTATCCGGGTCAGGGAAATCAACGCTCGCATTCGCATTAGAACAACAGCTATTTCGCCGCCATTATCGAAGCTATGTCCTAGATGGTGATAACATCAGACACGGAATTAATCGCGACCTAGGTTTCAGCCCCCAGGACCGTACAGAAAATATCCGGCGGATTGGGGAGGTAGCAAAACTGATGGTCGATGCTGGACTCATCGTCATTGCAGCGTTCATTTCTCCGTATGAACAGGACCGCTCTATGGTTAGAACTTTGTTTGCTGATGGGGAATTCATTGAAGTATTTATTGATTGTCCGATTGAAGAATGTGAAAGGCGTGACGTTAAAGGACTGTATAAAAAAGCACTTGCCGGTGAAATTCCAAATTTCACAGGTGTATCCGCCCCCTATGAAATTCCTCAGAATCCCGATATTATTATAGATACTAGCCAGCTTTCAATTGGAGAATCCGTTCGAAAAATTATGGATTATCTCGATTAAAAACACCAACAACTTCATTCGCGAATCGTTGCAGACTTTCTTCTAAGGAAGTCTGCCCTGTTCCAAATTCCATAACCTTCTCCGTGTAGTTTTCTATTACTTTCTCCAAACTAATAAAAACGTTCGCTTGCTTGCTTTCAACGATTTCATCAACGAGATTAGCATACTGGTCCGCACATATTTGCAATGTATGATGACGATTAACGAACTCAAGTACTTGTTTCTGAATCATGTGCTGATCGGACTCACAAATTTGTACAATAGCCTTCGCAATAGCACTCACTTCACTATCATCATAACCAACTTTGTGTACGATCTCGGCTGGAAACTCACCAAACGAACCGATGTTCGTCGCAATAACGGGCTTACCATGACCAAGTATCTTCAACAAGCTGGCCGAGCTCTCACCTTGGGTAGGGTAACGTAAATTCACACAAATATCTGATGCTGCAATATACGTCTCGAACTCGTCCAACTTAACATATCCAGTAATAATCACATGATCTTGAAGACCGTACTGCTTTACCATTTCTCTCAAATGATAAGAAGTGGCTACTTCTCCAACAACATAGTATTTGAAACGCTTTAATTGTTTGTTTTTCTTTAGATAACTTAACACTTCAATCACTTTATGTATTCTTTTCGTTGGATTTGCATGCCCCAGTGACGCAATCACAATGTCATCGCCTGCTATACCTAGCGCCTGTCTAGCTGCCTCCTTCTCCTGTTGTAAATCTTCTAATCTGCTTACATGCGTACTCGGCATTGGAACCGAGAAAATCGGCACATAAGAAGCCTGGTCTCTTAGGAGCTTATTCGCAAATTCCGAATGCACGATTACAGCTTGAGCGCGATTCAGAATTCTTAAATTTAACGGGTAAGTCAAGGACGCCGTTTCCCATAACGGACGGATTTTATTAGACAAAAATCGTCGCGCTTGTTCTAAACCATTGTCCACATGACTATACAACATTTCATCACAATATTGTTCGTTGTGCCCTTGAGCTAATGTTTTCGAAGCAAAAAAATGATGGAGCGAATAATCATGAAGAACGACGATACCTGGATAACGAAGAAACAGATCATAAATCTCACGATGCGCTTCATAATTGTTACCCATATGGTAGATGATTATATCGTATGCTTCGTTACGATACTTCCTCTCAAACTCTGAGAAAAATCGAACTGAAAATTCACTCTTAATACTCTCATTTTCGAGTACGAATCCCGTGGGAACATAGAGATCGATTTCAAAGCTTTTTGCCAAATAAGGAAGAATATCTTCACTATAGTCCGATATTCCCGATCGAATCGGATTCAAAGGAGAAAAGTACGCAACTTTTTTCAAGAGTTTCACCTACCTTAGTGTAGCTGTTAATTGATCAATGACATGATCCCAAGAAAAGTGGTCTACAGCGAGCTGACCATTATAACCGAGTTCTTGCGCAGTCGCAGCGCTCCGACCCAATTTATTAATTGCCTCTGATACATCATTTACAGAATTAGCTACAATACCAGAATGTTCATGTTTTACGAACTCCAGCACACCACCTGAATCCGCTAATGTAATTACTGGTTTACTGGATAAAAAAGCTTCTAGCGTCACATATCCGTAGTCCTCATCGTAAGGAGCGAAATATACGGCTGTACAATTCGCATATAACTCCAGCAATTGCTTATCTTCAACAAACCCTAGAAACTCCACTCGGTTTTCGAGATTCAGACTCGCAACTAAACGCTCTAGATTTTCTCTCTCAGGTCCTTTTCCAGCAATCACACATTTCATGCTAGAATCCGTGTTTTTAAGCGCCTTAATAAGAAGATCTATTCTTTTAATCGTATCCAATCTTCCAACAGACAAAATATATTTATCGAACTGAGAACAATAGTAGTGACCTACATGCTTAGGCGGATGGTATAACGTCTCTGCCTCAATCCGGTTAAACTTACGCAAACGATCCGTTACATTATGTGCTATCGAAAATATTTTCTTCGACTCCGTCAACGTATTCGTATCGTAGCGCATTATTAATTCTCTAAGCGCTAGACTTTCGGCCGAATGGCCATAGGAGCTATACTCCGTGCCAACCAATTCATACACCTGTCGATACTGATGAACTAGCCATGTCACTTTATTGGGATGTGTAATCCCGTATGAAGGAAACTTCGTAGCAATCACTAGATCGATCGATTCCCCATTGCTTTCACTTATATCCGTTAATCTCCAGTTCAACATACTTTGCACAAGCTGCTGATCCGGATACCACTTAAATGGTAATGCAATAATCTCTGAATCGTAATTGCGCTTAATCAACTCGCTTTGTAGAGACTCTACGAGTAATTCGGCGCCACCTCTCACAAAAGGGACTTGTGCATGACATATCGCAACCTTCTTTTTTCTTTTCATGTTAAGGCTTCCCTTCATTTCATTATTTAATTGCGATAATAGCATAGTCCCTATTTCCATAGAGTAGTGCATGAACCTGCTCAAGATAGGCTTGCAGCAATCTCGATTCTTCGTTATTCGAAGTCAGTAACGGTGGACGGAATTCAACAGGAGCTGAATCTCTACGTTCAACATTCGAATAGCCTATCTCTTTCATAATAAAACGAAGTAATTCCGGGTGTACTAAATTTACATGAGTAGGGTCTAGATAGTAAGAGTAGTTTACTGCCACTACCGTTTCTACGTTAATTGTCTCAACAATAGCAACACCCTGGGGTTTCAATACTCGGAAAATCTCTTTGAGAAGCGGCATGTATTCCTCATAGGATAGATGCTCGATAACTTGCGCCATAAAGATCCCATCGTAAGTTTTATCGTCAACCGTAGCCAAATGTTCAAGCACATTGGCATGATGCACATCATAACCTTTGTTCTTACAATATTTCACCATGTCCGCATTCAAATCGATACCGCTTACAGAAACACCTTCACTCTGAAGTAACTGTATAAATTCGCCTCTACCGCAACCAATGTCAAGTACATTCTTCTTATTACCAAAATACGGAAGATACTGTCGTTGGCGTTCAATAATAGACGCTCTCGTACCACGAAATTGATCTTCGAATTTTACATAATCAATTCTACTTTCCTCAACCTTCGCTTTTCTGTCTGCTTCAGCAGCTAGTTGCTGAGTACGTTCCATCTCTAACTGCAGAATACGCCCTTGTAACACCGAAAGCTCTTCATCTAACTTCTCATTTAGTGCATTCAATGCCCTCGTAACACTTGCATTAAACTCACGTTGTTTATGAAAAGCATTAGATACATACCCGCGTAATAACTTGCGCGCGATTTTTTTTCCAAACACAATCAATTTGCCAATCACTGGACGATGAGAGGTGATCTCATACTCAGGATTGACATTCCATAATTGATTGACCAGACCAAGCTCAACGACCAACTGACTTTGTTCATTATGTTGACTACTACCTTGATCCTCATGCTGTTTATTTACTTGATCCTCATGCTGTTTATTTACTTGATCCTCATGCTGTTTATTTACTCGGTTCTTAACGTAGTACATAGATCTTCGGATGTCTTCAACATCAAACTTTAGATTGCTCATCAACTAATCACCTCAACAGCCCAATGATGCTTTAATCGTGCTATCCCTTCATCCTTAACATCGGATGATACTTGAAAGTTAAATTGTTTACTTAGATAGTCATAGGGCTCATTTTTATTGGGATGTAAAACCGCCACATCCAACATATAGGTTCCGGGAAGTAAGGATAGTTCTGAAAATTCACAGCTAATAACACCTCGTGAACCTAACTCCTTGATCGTGAATCTATCTATCTTTGTGTTCGTTGCATAACAACAAATATTCTCCGACGTAAAAAATCCAATCCCAAAAGAGACCTCCTCAAAAGCCTCATTCACCTTGTATTCAATTAAAATGCTCATGCTTGTACCTGTTCGAAAATCTTTACGACACACTTTACGGTCATCCATTAATTTAACAGCAGTAATCTCAACCTTGCGATTACCCACTCTTGGCGAGAGTTCAGAAGCTTTTGTAGAAGGGTACTCTATCCGGTTGTTCTTCTCCAATTGGGCCAATTCAGCTTCTTCCTCCAGTAATCTTGCATTCTCCCTCTCCGAAAGTGCCTGCATATACTTCATATTCACCATTCTTGGGTTACCGTCATCCATAATTTCGCCATCGCTAAGCCATATTGCACGATCACATAACTTCTCTATAATTCCTCCATTATGTGCCACAATCACAATGGTTGTTCCTTTAGTCTTTAGTTCCTCAATTTTATTAATACATTTATTTTGAAAAGCTGCATCTCCTACAGCTAATACTTCATCGATTAACATAACGTCCGGTTGGATACTTATCGCTATCGAGAATGCTAATCTCATATACATTCCAGATGAATATATCCGAACTGGCTGATCAATATACTCTTTTAATTCTGAGAACTTAATGATTGCTTCCATGCGTTCATCGATTTCTCGCTTTAATAAACCAAGAACAGAAGCATTCATATATATATTTTCTCTACCGGTAAAGTCAGGATGGAACCCCGCTCCTAGCTCTAATAAACTAGATACTCTTCCCTTAACAATAACTTCACCTTTATTAGGATACAAAATTTTGGTCATCAACTTCAGTAAAGTACTCTTACCAGAGCCGTTCCTTCCAATTAAAGCAACACACTCGCCTTTTGAAATCGTAAGGTTAATATTTTGAAGGACCCAATGCTCCTTACTATCATTCTTACGTATCTTTAACAAGCGCTCTTTGAGCGTATTAGATTTATCCCTATAATTCTTGAATTTCTTAGACATTTGTTTAATCTCAATCACATGCAAGCGTCAGTACCTCCCTTATAGTTCCTCAGCAAAGTTCCGCTTCAGCCGACTAAATACTAACCAGCCAATGAATAACAAAATAAACGCAATGATAAAGCCTACACCAACTGCGTACCAGTCTAAATTGCGGTGATAATAAAAAATATCTTGATAAGATGCAAAAATGGATACAACCGGGTTGGCTTCAAATATAGATTGATACTTTTCTGGTATCAACGAATTAGGGTAAACAATTGGAGTGAAGTAGAACCAGGCCATCATCAACGCACCCAAAATATGCTCAACATCTCTGAAATAAACCGTCACAGCGCTGACAATCAGTGATAAACCCATAGTGAAAATAAATTGCAATAGCAGTACGATTGGGAAGTACACAACATGATAGGAGAAGTTAACTCCAACTATCCATATAGCGATGCACAGCACAATCATCCCAAACAAATAATTGACAATTCCTCCGATGACATTCGATAACGGAAGGACTTCATGAGGAAAGTATATCTTCTTAATCAGATTCGAATTGCGCCTCACAGCGCCTGCGCTAGAAAGGATTGAGCTGGAGAAATTTAACCAAGGGAGCAAACCAATAAACATGAATATCGCATAGTGCTCCACATTCATTCGCATTACAGTCGTAAAGACGACCGTATATACAATAAGGGTCAGCAACGGGTTAATAAACGTCCAAAGAAATCCTAAGACCGAACCTTTGTAGCGGGTTCGTAAGTCTGACAGTACCAGACTCTTGAGCATTTGCCGATAGGCGTAGAGTTCCTTAGCTTTCTTAATCATTCCTTTAATTCCCCTTAAACATTAAATAGGGGAGCTAGGCCCCCATAACAGCTTATTTTAAGCTCCCACAAGCTTTGCCTGACGATTCAATCTCAGATCATTCTCAACCATTAACCGAATCATTTCTTCGAAACCTACTTCCAACTTCCAGCCGAGCTTCGTCTTCGCTATTGTGCAATCTCCTAGCAGTAAATCTACCTCAGCAGGTCGAACAAACTTAGGATCGATAACCACATAGTCTCTCCAGTTCAACTCTGCATGACCGAACGCAATCTCTACAAGTGCCTGTACCGTATGTGTCTCACCCGTCGAAATGACGAAATCTTCTGGCTTATCGACCATATACTTTAGCAACACCGTATGGACTACGTGGATAGAATGGAGTCGTTTCTTTCTGCGGCGTTTCTACTGCCTTACCGAACATCTCACTGCTAGATGCTTGATAGAACCTAGCATCTAGCTGAGATGCTATAACTGCACGAGCTATGGAACCTTGATCCATTAAATCTCCATCGATGAATTCAACTTCCTTCGCTATATGGTCAATATTATCCATCATCGGCATGCTTGTTCGACGACGCAGTCCATACACCTTGTAGCCCTTATCCAACAATAACTCGGCTAAATACGAACCATCCTGCCCAATAATTCCTGTAACTAATGCACTTTTTTCCATCTTCGTTCCCCATCTCATTGAAAAATGATAAGTATTCTTCAAGTTGCTGAGAACGAAGCTCATTAAGCAACCTCTTGACTTCTTGTGCTTTGTCTTTCGCACAAATCAGTGTCACGTAATCCCAGCCTAATCGACATGGAATGACATAGATGTCATCTACCTTCTCCATAATACCATAGTCAATCGATTCTTCCGGCATTTTGATAAACTCAGGCTTAATTACAGTCTCCTCAACAGGCTGTCCTAGTGCTACCTGTATGGTCGACAATATATCATACACTGCTGGCAAATATTAACCTTTAGTAATCACCGCTTGTTTCAATTTTTTTCTCATATGTTGCGGTATGAACAGTATTATAAACTTCTTACAAGGAATCGCTAAATTAGTAACTCTATAATAATCTATATTTGCCTAATAAGGGTAAGATTTTGTCGAATCGCCTCAGATAATGTCACAAAGCCATCAACTGCTTTATCCATTCACTTGCTAGGTCGTTCGCTTGGCTAAGCTTTTTATATACCGCAGAATCTTCTAGACCTATTTACGTAACGAAGCAACATCGTACAAAGCGAGTTGTTGGTCCTGAACCCATCTTCTTCATTATAGGGTTCTGCCGCATTCAGCTTACCGTAAATTCAAAACCCTTACATTAGCTGGAGGTGCTAAAATCAATGGAGCAGTGGTAAACTCATGTTTTATTTCGAACGTCTCATTCGCGGCATCTCGGTAATACAGAGTCGCTTCTTGTACCATGTTAGGCGTCAAACCTGTCACATAATGACTGAACTTATCTGGCGTAAAGCCAAAGAGTTCCGTCTCGAATAGGTGTAATGAATAACTTACAGCTCCATCAATTGGGTCCCATTCTAAAGTAGCTGTCGTATCCGTTATATCGACTGCTTCAAACCTGGGAACCTCCTCACCAGTTGAAGCTGTGACATTCCTATCACCTGACGAAAAAACATACTAAATACCATCGTGAAAATTAAAACTAGAAAATATTTTTTTCATGAATATTCTCTCAACGATTTTTTTCCTTTTATCTTAACATGGTAGATTAGCCCATTAGTGAAACATAAAGAAAACTTTAAGTTCGTAAGTGGAATGAACAAAAAATGGGTCAACAGCGTCAAGTAATGCCTAAGCGCCATTGTCCCATTTTTTTATGTTCAAGCTTGCAACGCACTTCTGGCAACCAGCATATACCCCGTCCCCCAAATCGTAACAATCCTCTCAGGATTGGCAGGGTCAACCTCGATTTTCTTGCGTAAGTTACTGATGTGTACAGCGACCGTTCTCGTATCCTCCAGACTCTCTGTTCCCCAGATGAGCTGAAACAACGCATCGACACTAACGGCACGATTAACGTTTTGTGCCATATAGGACAGTAGACTGAACTCTTTTTTCGATAAAAAGATAGGTTCGCTCCCCATATTGACGGAATGTACGTAGAAATCAAGCGTTAAGCCAGGTAGCTCCAATAGTTGTTCCTTTCTACTCTTCGAAGATGAGCCTTGATCTTGGCCATGAGTACTCCTGGACTAAACGGCTTGGTCACGTAATCGTCGCCGCTTAACTCGGAATAAAAGCTGGTAAAGGTGCTTTGGAAAGACTAGCGGAATATTCTCCATCAGATGCGTTATGCTTGGCATGTTCTTACTGGCGTTGCTCACTTATCTACACAAACGAAAATAACCCGCCCAGGTTAACGGCCAAGGGAACGGGTTAATTTCTCTGATTCTTTGGAGGTTTCCCATCCAATAATTTGTTTTACTTCTGTTCAAAATGAATAAACTCCTGCTAAAAAACAGCCCTTCAACCCGCATTCCACCGTTGCCCTCATAAATAAACTCTTGCTACAAAACACTCATTCTCCCAATTTTTTACCCAACTTTTTCTATCACAACTTTATTAAAATCTGAATAATATCTTGATATAAATACAGGGGAAAAGCAGTCAAAAGACAGAGAATTCAAAGGAGAATCGGGGTAATGTGAGAGCTAAAAAATCAAGAGAACGAGCAGATATAAACGAGTAGGAAAAAAATCGATAAGAGATACGGGGAGAGATCTGAGACGACCTTCTGAAGCAGGGGGAAAAATCCGGGGGAATCCTGAAAAATGTATATGTGGATTGGGATTGGAGGACTTTTATAAGCGAGAGGAAAAGTCGGAGAAAAGGATTGGGAGAGCATTTGTGTGACGTGAAGAAGGATCCTGGAGAAAAGAAAAGCCGAACGAAATTCAGGGGAAATGCCTGAATTTCGTTCGGCTTGAGCATAACACTTGTAGGAGGGTTGAAGAAATAAAATGGTGTGTCATTTGCATCCATTCCCCGCTGTTATCACATCTTTATTCGATTTTTAGCACGGGTTTATTACGAATATCACGGGTATATTAGGGGGTTACATCTATTCGTTGCATTCCTACCACACACTCCACATGTGCCGTATGAGGGAACATATCCACTGGCTGAACCTCGACGGTTCGATAGCCCCCATCCTCGAGTAGCCTCAAATCTCTCGCTAGTGTCGACGGGTTACACGACACATAAACGATACGTTTGGGCTGAAGCTCCAGCATGGAGGTTATTAATGCGATATCACAGCCCTTGCGCGGGGGATCGACGACGATGACGTCGGGGGTAATTCCTTGTGCTTGCCATCTAGGCATCACAACCTCAGCTTCACCCACAGCGAATTCCACATTAGGGATACTGTTCACTCGTGCGTTCCGACGTGCATCCTCGATGGCTTCTGGGATAATCTCAACGCCATATACTCGAGCAGCGTGCCTCGCAAGGAATAATGAAATCGTCCCTGCTCCGCAGTAAGCGTCAATCACTGTCTCTTCTCCGGTCAATGCGGCATACTCCACCGCTTTACGGTACAGCTGCTCTGTCTGGTCCGGGTTCACTTGGAAAAAGGAACGCGGAGAAATCGCAAACTGGATGCCGTCAATCTCATCATAGATAACGTCTTCTCCCCACAGCACCTTCGTCTCTTCTCCGAAGACGACGGGTGTTGCAGCGGTATTCACGTTCTGGCATATGCTCACGACACCTGATACCTTTTCCCTAATCAGGGCAACGAGCTCAAGAGCGTGAGGGATATCGCGTCCGTTCGTGACTAGAACAACCATGCGTTGCCCAGTTGTCTTCGCATGACGAACGACGACATGACGAAGCAGACCTCGGCCTGTAGCACGATTGTAGGCACTTATATCTAACAGTCTTGCCGCTTGCTTCACCGCACGGACGGTTTCTTCGTTCTCTTCCTGCTGGATAAGACAAGCGTCCATCTCCACGATATCGTTGCTACCTTGCTCATAGAATCCACCGATTAGCCGTCCAGCAGACATCCCAAGTGGCACCTGAGCTTTATTGCGATAACGCCATGGCTCACTCATCCCTATTGTTGAATGAACGAGAACAGACGAACGAGAGGAAGCAGCGCCTTCTTTATTTTGCAAATCAGGTTCCCCAGCAACAGAGAGCTTCCCGATTCTCACTAAATTGTCCACCACATGCTGTCTCTTCCAGCGAAGCTGCTCCATGTAATCCAAGTGCTGCAGCTGGCATCCGCCGCAAGTGTCATAGATGGGACAAGGAGCACTGCGTCGTCCTGCACTGGGTACGAGCACTTCCGTCATCCGAGCTCGTCCGAACGACTTGCCGATGCTCATGACTTCCGCTCGCACCTTCTCCTCTGGAAGCGCGCCACGAATAAAAAGGGTATAGCCCTCAATCCGGCCTACCCCTTCTCCATCATGCGTCAATCCTATAATATCGCATGTAACCTGCTGTCCCGCAGCAACAGGAACTCCAACAATATTAGCTGGAGCCCTGTTACCCGTTGTTCTTCTTTGCCCAGTTGGGCTTTTATGAGACGAATGCGTATGACTGCTCCTGCTGCCCTTGCCTTTCCATCCACTCATAGCTGCAATGCCCGCCCTGCTCCGTTTTTCCGATAAGAAGAAATACCGAGCTCATCCACGATAACGTTAATATGCGCAGGCAGTAGCTGAAAGGTACAGGGCAGCGTACCCCCGAACTCTCCGTCCACATTAAGCTGCACACGATGATCTGATTCCACAACTACCTTATTCGTCTGAAAATGAAGAAAATGGGAATCGTTTAGAACAGGCTCTCCGCGCATGACTAATGTTGCGATACGAAGAAATTCTGCTATATTACATTTACGCAAAGCAAGTACATCGAATACGCCATCGCTCGTGCTTGCATCTGGGGCGAGACGATCGAATCCCCCTACAGAGTTGCTGTTGGCTATTAAGAAGAGCATAAACTCCTCGTCATAATCGCCAATCCCCTCGGCTGATATCCGCATTCGAGTAGGATGAAGACGCGTAATTTTCTCCAAGCCCTTCATATAATAGGCAAGTTGGCCAACCATCGTCTTCAGCTTGCTAGGTACATCATAAGACAGCTCTGTCAATGAGCCGCCACCTGAAATATTAATGAAATAACGATCATTCGCCTTCCCCACGTCCACTGGAGTCGTATGACGACGAGTCAACAAATCGCACGCATGCTCCCACTTACGAGGAATGCCGTGCGCCCGTGCGAAATCATTAGTCGTTCCTAACGGCAAAATACCTAGCGATGGCCTGCGCTCATGGTCTGACATCCCATTAACGACTTCATTAAGGGTACCATCTCCGCCAGCTGCAATAATCATGTCGAAGCCGCGTTCCACCGCGTCTGATGCAGCTTTAATGGCATCCCCTTTAGCTTCTGTAGCATGACAGGATGTTTCTATGCCGCCTCGTTCAAGGCGCTGTAAAATTGCTGCTAGCTTGCGTTTGACTTCCTCCCGGCCAGAAGTCGGATTATATATTAACCGGGCTCGAATCGTATCCAACAGGATCCCCTCTTCATCTCACGTTCAATCGCTAATCATTATTTACTTTTATTTTATCACTTTTGTAAATTCTCTGCCCACTCTCGAGCGCGCCGAACGATCCAGCTGCTTACTTCGGGATGGGGCATTAACGCTCGACCCTCATAACGGTAAGCTTGCGAAGGCATTGATTTCTCCAAGCGACGTGGTACAGCCTCTTTCGTGAAATAACCTTCGCTTAGGAATAAAGGCAGAATCAAAATATCATTATGAGTATTGTTAATTCTTAGCTGTTTCAAGCGCTCTGGAACCTGATTCGGTAGCAATAATGCAGTTGAACAAGTATGATAGCCGCCTAATTCCGTCAATCGCTTAGCAATAGCAGCAAGACCCTGTTCCCATGCTTCCTGGAACCCCGCCTCTTGACTACCGTGCCCGACAAGTAAAATACTTTCTTGAGAAGGATCATGAGACATTTCTCTTAATCTATCCAGAACAATGCTTACGAGCTCCGAATCGTCATCCATCGGCTTACCATAGCTGAGACTAAGTCCCGTTGAAATCTGTAGCTTCTCCAAATCCGTCTCAAGCTTCGGCTCCGGATAGGCACCAAGCGCCCAACCAATCTCATCAACATGAGTGCTACCTGAGGATATGAACAGTGGAAGTGCAAGCACATGAGTAATTCCTGCAGCCTCTAGCCTATCAATCCCGTCTTGAATGAGTCGCCCCTCCACCAATTCAAGGAATGCGGCCTCTATGTGTAGTTCATCACCTAATAAGACACGAGCAGCCTCAACCGCCTCGTCCACGAGAGCGACCCAGCCGGCTTCTCGCGACCCATGGCTAATAACCAGTAAGCCTGGCTTCATGAAAGAGCTTGCCCCTTTCTTTCCTGACTGTTCCATCTTCTTATTCATGCTAGCGAAACGTTAACACAATGTCAACGTTTGACATCATCCCGACACAAAGCAGCAATTCAAAGATTAAGGCTAACCATCTCGGTCATCTAAGACCTTAATGGTTAGCCCAATCAATTGCCTATTATTAATGCATTCACGATAATTAGCAACGCGATTTACTTGCTTGTCGCAGGCTTCTCGTCAGAGCCAAAACGACCTAAGCGCTCCAAGGAAAGCTTATATCCGTCATTCCCATAATTAAGGCAGCGTTTCACACGAGAAATGGTCGCCGTGCTTGCTCCCGTCTCTGTTTCAATTTGGTTATAAGTATGTCCTTTTCCTAGCATACGGGCAACTTCAAGCCGTTGCGATAAGGATTGAATTTCATTTACCGTACACAAGTCGTCGAAAAACACATAACATTCCTCAACATCCTTAAGAGTTAGAATAGCCTCGAATAATTGGTCTATCGATTTATCATTCAGCTTCTTCAGTTGCATAAGCTCACACCCTTCCTATTTCCCGTACATTATGGACCGACTTGCATACAATGCCACTGGCATGCAAGCTCCAACACACTTTGTTTCAATTGTACTGCGTTCCTGCTAATAGTTCAAGCATCACCGTAGTCACGCATTACAGGGGTAAAATATCTCATCTTCTAGGCATGCGTCCATGCCCGTTTCGTTGACTTCTCATAACATAATACTAAAAAGGGTGTGACTTCATGGACGAACAGCATTCTTCTTCCCAGAACGGTTGGTCATCAGGCTTCTTCGGACAGGATCAATTCCCTGGCATTGAGCAAACAATCCCCAGCTCTCCCGAAGTCATTAATCCAACCGTCATCCCTGCCAAAACAGCTGTTACACCTGCCACCAAAAGCAGTCTCCCTTTCAACATCTCCAACCTAAGCGACATCAAAGGAATTGTTGAACGCATGGGCGGAATCGAAGGGGTCATGGCTAACTTAGGCAAGTTCCAGAAATTCATGGCTACCATGCAGCAAATTGCCCCAATGATTAAGCTATTCATGGGCAATAAAGGCAAATCAGCCGACACGAACAAGGGCTTTACCCCCCGCAAGAGAACGCCCGTGCGTCGTCGCTCAGGCAAATCACGTGCGCGGAAGCCCGCCAAACGGCGCTAAACATCCTTTGTTTAGCAAAATCTTAAAAGGAGCTCATCCCGCAAGCCAGCGGAATAGCTCCTTTATTGTTTAACCTTCATACTCTAGAAATGGATCGGGGATAACGATAACATGGGCCTCGGCATCACTGACACCCGTATACAAAGATGCCGTTCCATCCTTATGGCGTACAAGTCCCCCGCTGAAAATAACATCCTCTAAATCAGGTCTTTTGGCTGGACCATCCGGGAACATGCTCCTTGTGGCGATAAGCTTAATTGGAGTATGCCGTTGATTCTCCGGATCAAACGCAAATACCATGGGATAGTAATGCCGAATGTTATTCTCTTCCATGCGAGCAATATGTCCGAGCACTCCTATCATACCTCCAGGCAACAAATGCGCTTCATTCGCCCCTCCCCATTCCTCGGGAAGAAACTGATTACGAAGTAAATCTGCACCGGATATGACCTCCTCGGTCATTTGTTCCAGCGTATCTATTTCCACATATCCGATCAACGCGCGAGCGCCGTCTACTTCCATCGGACGCGTAAACACACCGATTCGGCCATCATTAAGCTCAACTAATCGGATATCCTTCATCGTTAGAGGCCCTTTGGCAAATGGCGCCAGCTCATTAACAGAATGCCCCCGATAAAACACAGTACACCATGAGGTTACATAGTGCGGGTCGTCCCCGTCAAAATAAACCTCAACACCGCCGAATACGAGCTCGTCACCTATAAAGGTGAAGAAAGGATCCTGCAAAGCGAATATGGGTGCACCATTTCTCGGTTTCCATTCCCCTTTACGCTCGACAAAGAACATCACTTCTGACGATTCCTTGTCCCTATCCTCTACCCGCCCAGCAATAACCAATTCCCCATTGTCCAGGAACGGAGCGCTTATATTATAAACGTCACGGGTACCCACTCCTGAGAAAACAAGCTTTTTCCCGGTAGAAAATGAGTTGATCGCAGTGAACTCCGTTAATAAATCGACGCTTGATTTGGCCTGATCTGTGTATGCAAGCATGGGTGTCCTCCAGACTAAATAGAGATGAAACTTCCATACTCTATTGTAGTAATCTCGGGCGTTCAGGTTTGGGTGATCCCGCGCCTATTTTTCTTATTCAATGTACCCGAATTAGTGGAGGAACAAACTGAGAATATAATAGATAAGTGTTGCCAACAACCCAACTACCGGTATTGTGATGACCCAAGTCATCACTATTCGTCCTGCCATGCTCCACTTCACATTTGAAAATTTCTTTGCAGATCCAACTCCTAGTATAGAGGAGGTGATCGCATGTGTTGTACTAACTGGAATTTGCGACAAGGTCGCGGTCAATATAACAGAGGCTGATGCCAAATCGGCTGAAAAACCGTTCATCGGATCGATTTTGAAAATTTTCGTACCCATTGTTTTGATAATTTTCCAACCACCGACTGAGGTTCCAAGCGCCATAGCAATCGCTGCGGACAGCTTAACCCATAGTGGAATATCAAGTGTTGACTGAATGTCCGCTGCTACAAGCGCCATCGTAATAATTCCCATCGCCTTCTGTGCATCATTGGTACCATGCGTGAAAGCTTGGAATGCAGCTGTAAGCACTTGCCCAGAGCGAAACACTTTATTGACTTGATGAGGACTAGAGTTCGCAAAAATACGCTTAAGTATGAACATGATACAGAAGCCCACCACAAATGCAATTATAGGGGATAGAATGAGCCATTTAATAATGGTCGTAAAGCCCGAATAATTAATGCCAGCCCAGCCTTCAGATGCTATAGCCGCTCCTGCGAGGGCTCCAATAATCGCATGTGAGGAGGACGAAGGAATTCCGTACGCCCAAGTTATTAAATTCCAAAGAATAGCTGCGATAAGAGTCGCAATTACGACTGTAAGACCATGCTCGAGCTTGAAAGGATCTGTTATTTTACCGCCAATTGTTTTGGCTACCCCCGTAAACATGAGGGCACCGACCAGGTTCATTACGGAAGCCAGAATGATAGCCCGGCGCGGAGTAAGAGCGCGCGTTGAAACAGATGTCGCGATAGCATTAGCCGTATCGTGAAATCCGTTAATAAAATCAAATCCAAGCGCCAATATTACGATAATGACAACTAACCACATTGTGTAATCCATTATATTCTATTCCGTCCCCGTTTGCGCTGATCAAGAATTGCGCATGATTATGGATTGTAGTGTATTGGCGACATCCTCACATGAATCGGTCGTTTCTTCCAAGCGTTCATATATTTCTTTATGTTTAATGAGCTCGATCGGATCCTTCACATTCTGGAATAAATGCTTAATTCCTTGGCGCATTAAGTCGTCTGCTTCATTTTCCAGCTCGTTTATTTTGACGCAATGCGGCTGGATAGCAAGGAGCTTCTTCTGCGCGAGCAAATAGATAGCTGTCTTGATTTCCTGTGCGCTACGTCGTAAGCAATCGCTGAATTTGCGAATGAATGGATCGGATTTCGTAATCTGATACATCTCAAATCGCGATGCACATGCTTCAATGCCATCCAACACATCATCCAGCTTTTTGATAAGCTCCATAATATCTTCCCGCTCAATTGGCGTAATAAACGTCTTATTGAGCTCTGTCAGAATAATATGAGTGCACTTATCTCCTTTATGTTCGAACTCCTTCATTTCCTTGGCAAATGCTGAAACATCAGGTAAATCCTCATTGACGGCAACTGTAAAGCGCTCTACCGTTTCAAAGATGATATCAGCCATTTCCTCCAACGTCTTAAAAAAAATGTCTTTTTTACGAAACACGGATAGCCCTTCTTTCCCATGTATGTAGCCGTTCACCTTACAATGCGTTAACACTAGTTTACACTGCGTTAACTTATTTATATTATCACAGGGTGGACTGGCTTTGTATAGGTTCCCCACATTACATGTGACACTTTTTTTAAGTTTCACCTATAAGTCCTATTTGTACTCATCTTAATTCGTTTTAAAATCGGTCACAAACCCGCTATTTGATCACATTTTACAGTTATTCTCTCCAATTGCTTGGCAATATTTTTCAGCTGATATTCAAGAGCAATAAAATTTAATAAAGCTTTTAGCATAACTTTATTAGGCTGCTCCTCCTCATATAACTCCCGAAGCAGCGTCACAGCATCATTAAGCTCACGTTTTCGAAAATTCGTTATCGGAAGCTCTGTAATCGTAGTGCTTAGACTCTCAAGCAAATTACTACGAAGCTCCACTAGTGATATCATTTGGTCTTCCTTATCACATGAATGGTGCACATTCATTATCGCGTCATGTAATATCGGATTAGGTTTTTTCAGTGCCATGCTAGCCGCCATATCCTCCATTCGATCGACAATAAATTCAGCAACCTCGCGATAATGCAACGGCTTATTATCATATACAATAAAAAATATAAATTCACGGACAATCCCCTTATACATAAAGGCCAAATCCCAAATATTCGGATGAACTTCCTCGTCAAGATATTCTAATAGCCCCATTTTGCAATAAGACATCAGATTCGCTTGCGAATGCATTAGAAATTGAGTAATTTTCTCCGTTGCAGGTGATATTTCTTTAAGCTCCCGCATAATAAATTTGTTTTGGAGAAAAAATTCAAAGTGAAATTCCGTTTCCCTAATGAACGCTTCCCTTGTATTAAGTGACTTATCCGACCTAATCTTATCAACAGCATCCCGCAAAGCCTGCTGCTGACCAGCGTGAAGCTCAATAATTAAATCTTCCTTTGACCGAAAAAATTTGTATAGTGAGCCTTTAGCGATGCCGCAATCATCAGCAATGTCTTGTATTGAGGTTGCTGCATACCCTTTTTCCGAGAAATATCGCATGGCTGAATCCATAATCGTCTGTTTTGTAATACTCAATAGTATCCACCTTCTCTAAAATGAATTGACTTTCAAACAAAAAGAAGTAAAATGAAGACTTGTTGGTGACTAATTAGTTTTTTATAAAAACGGTTAGTCAAGCTTAAAACTTACACGGCTTTACGTCAAGTTAACTAGAAAGGAACAACCCCTATGACCGCAAAGCAAGCAGCTACTACCGCACCATCATCTGAAGAGTTTTCCATCAAAAAGATCATTGCACCTCTTCTCGCCGTCATTATCGGAATGATTATGGTTATTCTCGACAGCACAGTCGTCAATGTCGCCATTCCTAATCTGCAGCAGTCCTTTGGCTCTTCGCTAAAAGCGATACAATGGACGATCACTGGTTATACACTCGCCCTGGCCGCTGTTATCCCTCTAGCCGGGTGGATGACTGACAGATTTGGTGCTAAAAGGATATTCCTTATTACTATCGCTTTATTCACGATCGGCTCGGTGTTATGTGCCGTTGCCCAAACAGCTGACCAGCTCGTTCTATTTCGGGTTATTCAAGGACTCGGCGGCGGAATGGTATCCCCCATTGGGATGGCGATGATCTTCAAGCTAGCTCCTCCCGACAAAAGGGGAGCCGTTATGGGGATGCTCGGTATTCCGATGCTTCTCGCCCCAGCCACTGGACCTATCCTATCTGGTTGGATAATCGGCTTCGCTACCTGGCATTGGATTTTCCTTATTAATTTACCTATCGGTATCGCTGCATTAATCGTCGGCAGCAAATATTTGCCTAATATCGAACGAAACAAAACACCTGCACTAGATATTATTGGAATGATCCTAGCTCCTATTGCGTTCTCTATGCTGGCATACGGTGTAAGCGAAGGGGGAGCGGATTGGTCTTCTAACCGAACACTGACAGGCTTAATCGTGGGTGGCGTTGCTCTAATCGCATTTATTATCGTTGAGCTACGTCAGAAGCAACCTCTGCTAGAGCTAAGAGTATTCGGCTCGTCCGATTTCACTCGTGGCGTTATTCTAACTTGGTTTTCCCAAATTGCTCTGATGGGTTCAATCCTTATGGTGCCCTTGTACTTGCAGAACGTGCTCGGTTTTACAGCATTGAAAAGCGGATTAACTACGCTGCCTATGGCACTTACCTCCGTTGTTTTCATGCCACTTGGGGGTCGATTGTTCGACAAGGTTGGAGCTCGTCCGCTCGCCTTTGTCGGATTAGGCATCATTTCCGGTGCTCTCTTCATACTTTCCCAGATCGATATGGAGACGACCAGAGCAATGATCATGTTTCCTCTAGGCATGATGGGTGCAGGAATGGGATTATCGATGATGGCGCTAAATACCCATGTTTTGAACTCCGCACCACGCAGACTCGTTAGCCGGGTAACTCCACTAACTACTGCGAGCCAACAAGTCATTATGTCATTCGCCATTGCTGGCTTAACAGGCTATCTGACTTCTAGGATAACAAAGCATATTACAGAAATGGGTGGAGACCCGATGGTTATGAGGGATTCTCCTGCTGTTACCGCTGCTTTTGGAGACATCTTCTTCGTAACAGCTTGTATTGCCGCTGTGGGCGTCGTATTAAGCCTTATTCTACGTAAGCCGCGGAAAAAACCAGAAGATGATCTATTGGAAACGGAAGGTAAGCCTGATGCATCCATGATGATGGGGCACTAAGGTACGAGTAAAGCAACAACAAAGGGGGCGCACCAGCCACGTTAGCGTGGTTCTTGTGGCCCCCTTTGTTGTCTTTTTACTGATATGTAAGATGCTTATCCATCGGGGACGAATTAGACACCACGTGATAGTAAGTAACTCCCGGCAGGAAAGGCAGCTCCTCCCCATCCTTCTTCAGGCGGATAACGTCACCCTTTTTACGCTCCCATGTACAAATGATCGCTTTACCGTTCTGCATGAGAACCGCATTACCGCCGCTATCCAAGTTCACCTCAAGCCTTCCTACCTTATCGTAGGTAACATGCTTGGTGGAGAGCACGACTAAGTTCGTTGCCGTTAGCTGCTGATCATTGTTCTTATCAATATGTGGTTTGCCGTTAATGAATCTGGAATAAAGCTCTGTAGTGCTATCGTAAGTGTAGGATACCTTATAATCCGAAAGCATGAATTTAATTTCAACCTGGGTTGCTGGTGCTGCAGTTATTAATGCTGACGGTGCTTTATTAAAGGTAAGCAAAGGCACTGATACGATATCCTTGTATTTGCGCTTAGCAGCGCCTGCAGTTAATTTCTCTAGAGTAGAATATACGTTATGCGGTGCCTTACGGGACTTATCTCGGTAAAAGTAAGCGCCTGCATTATTAATCTCGTCTAAACTTTCCTTGTGCTGATCCTGAAGGATTGCAAGTGCATCGTTACTTGCTCCTACATGAACGAGAACTCCGTTGTAGAATTCACCTACTTGAATAAAATAAGGACGGATGCTGCGGATAGGTCCTATTGGATCTGTAAATTCCTTGCTTTGGAATATAGCTACTAGCCGCGTAATTCCTCCTTCAGCCATTAACTCCCATACAGTATCCGCTTGTGTGAGTCCCGATTGCGGCCGAGCTGGGGCAAGGTTATTGATCATGACAGCGAAGGGTCTGTTCGTCACTTCCCTCTCAACAGGCAAGCCTGTCAGCGGAGCAAGAAAGCTAGCAACAGGTATTGTTTCTGTTTCGCTTGGAGTTTCAGAGGCGCTCGCCGTTGGCAATACAGTTTCAGTCGGCTGCGTCACAGTCTCCTTAGATCCACCGCATGCGGTTAAACCTACGAGCGCGGCCGCAAGAGTAAGCTGCATCGCGATTCGTAATCGTTGCGTCATGCTCATTCTCCCTTCGCAAGTACGTACTCTTCCATTAAACCATACTCGTACCTTAGGTAAAAGGACTGGATTTCCTTTTTCCGACAACTGTAGTGAAATTGCCCCTCGCCTGATGTTTAAAAACAAAAACCGCGAACATTAGCTGTAGTAGCTTCGCCGCGGTATCGCTATTGATTGCTATAGGGTAGACAGCGTCATTATTCGCTACGATTTAACGATCCAGAACGAGCCTCCGCCTGAGAATGGCAAACCCTGTCGTTCCAGAATATCCACTATCGGCTTCACGATTTGCTTCAGACCAGAGTCTTGGGAGACGAAATAGCTAGGAAAGGTTATTTTGTACGATGGCCCTTGAGCTAATAGATAGGCAGCTAGCAGATATTGCTCATTATAGAATCGGTGAGACCATGATGCGGGGTAATCCTCAGGCAAGAATATATCGTGAAAATGGACTCTAACTCCCGGCTTTAAGCGAGGCAGTATTTCTAGAAATACAATATTGGCATCTGAGTTCTGGAATACATAGTGACTGCTATCAACGAACAGAATGTCTCCTGACTCGAGCTCCTCGAACAACCGAATATCGGTATCCTCTAGTGGCTGCCGAATAACCTTGTCGCATAAATCATCAATCTCATCCCTTGGAAAAGGGTCAATCGAGACAATAGCCGTTTGCAATCCATGGTCTACAACTGCTCGTCTAGCGAATTTGGTGGAAAATCCAGAGCCGATCTCATAGTATCGAGCCGGATTGCCATTGGCCATATAGCCGTATAATGCAACTGCATCTAATCCACTAAACCAGCTATTGTTCCAGGACGGCTGCTCTGGGCTATCCGGGTCGGGATGAACTCCAATGCTTGCAAATTCCTTCTCAAATTGGAGAAAGGAGCGTAATTCCACCTCGTAGTCTAGCCGGTTACTGTTAATAATGTCGTATAGAAAGCTGTGCGGCGGTTGATCGCCACCGAATCTCGGTTTAGGCACAATCGGAAATTGGATATAGATTGGATACAGCGAGCTCATCCTATCGACTCCTCTCACCTCATAACCGTATTCAGCTCCCCTTTATTTTGCAACGTATACACGCCCTTAAATACTCCAATGCTGCCAATCCTGCTGACGCTTCTCGTGAGTTCCCAACCAATCTACTGTCGATTGATACAGCTCAAACTTGTGTGCACCTTGGGTATAGGTATGGTCCGCTTGAAAAATAATGTTCTTATCGCAGCGACCCTCGCCCCTTAGCCAGAACGTTTTCTCTAGCAAAAAGCTGTAATCTGTTGGAATCGTGTCGTCGGAGGTTCCATGTGCGATGAACACATCTCCGTTGAACTGAGGTGCTTCCTGAAACGGTTGATGCTGCTGCAGCGACTCGAAAAATTCTGGCTTCAATCGGTAGCCGTGGTAATCTGCATAACCCTTCTTGACCGATTCATCGTATACACCGCGTCCTACAATCTTTAATATATCGTTGAACGGATGGGCTACCGGCGACCAAAGCGCCAATGATTTTACACGACGATCCTTCGTTCCCGTCAACAACGCCACTGCACCACCCAAGCTATGTCCTAGCAAGGTTACTCGTAGCGGATCTACGCAATCTAGGCTTAGTCCATAATCTAACACTGAACGAGTCTGAGCAATCATCGAATCCAGTCCGTGCTCTCCATAGACCCCACTGCTTTCTCCGCATCCTGCAAAATCAAAACGCAGAACAAGGAACCCCTTGTTAGCCAATTCCCTGCTTGCCAGCAGAAACAGTCTATCTACCCCGATCCGACTACCTACGAATCCGTGGCAAATAATAACCAAGGGCATTTTTTTGTCCGTTTCCTTGCTTTCATTGGAAGGATAATGAATGGTCGCTGCCAGAGAAATATTAATGTCATGTTGTATTGTGAATGGTCTTTCCATCTGAAATCCCTCATTTCATTTAATTCCGATGTTAATACTATGAATTAAACATTAACACCGTCATGCTCTTATGTCAACAGCCAAATGCAGCACATTTTTGTGTCAAATAGCAGGAATACATACGGTGCTTAGAGCGTATGCGATACAGTGTGTACAGTCGCGATTGAGGCTCTATGCGGGTTGCTGGCTTGCCAGGTGGGCTGGATGACCTCTTAATTAGATAGTTCTTTCAGTGGCTTTTGGCACACTTTCATTTGCTCTCTTAACCAATTAGGCTTTTTAGTGGCTTGCAGCACACCGATACTCGGTACCCACCAAAAGTTCCTCTCAATACTACGTCGGTAATAAGAATTAGTCGCAGATTCAGCTTAATTACTCCTCAAGACCACTGCTGCGGTGAGAGTTAGTCGGGGCTGCGGCTTAATTTCTGCTCAAGACCACTTCTGCGGTGGTGAGAGTTAGTCGGCGTTGCAGCTTAATTACTCCTCAAGTCCACCTCGACAGTGAGAGTTAGTCGGCGACGCGGCTTAATTACTACTCAAGATCACTCCGGCGGTGAGAGTTAGTCGCGGCTGCGGCTTAATTACTCCTCAAGACCACTCCGGCGGCGAGAGTTAGTCGGTGCTGCGGCTTATTTACTACTCAAGACCACGTCGGCGGTGAGAGTTAGTTGGTGCTGCGGCTTAATTACTCCTAAAGACCACTCCGGCGGTGAGAGTTAGTCGGGGCTGCGGCTTAATTACTCCTAAAGACCACTCCGGCGGTGAGAGTTAGTCGGGGCTGCGGCTTAATTTCTGCTCAAGACCACTTCTGCGGTGAGAGTTAGTCGGTGACGCGCAGTAGCATTGCATTAAAATTTCAGCAGGTTGTCAAGGTTACTTCCACGAAGTAAAATGTGCTAAATTTGTATGATTTTATTTAATCAGACAATAAAAAAGCTCCTATAATTAGGGGAGAGGGTGTCCTGTCCAAATCCTAATTAAAGGAACTTCCGCATGGACAAGAATACTACAAAATCGGTCATAACGGAATACCTTTCCCCGTTAAACCACAATTTTTTATTGGCTGCCATTCAAAGTCGCGGATTAGATCGTTACGTCAAAAAGCTTCATACATTTGTTGCCTTACAATTATTCGTGTTTGCCCAATTGATGCAAACCCCATCTTACGCCAGTCTTAGCTTGCTTTTGAATACAAACAGGAAGCTTCAAAAGACAGTTGGTCTCTCCTCCATTAGTACGGCGCAGCTCTCTAGCAAATGGCGAGACTTAGATCACTCGTTTCTCGCTTATGTGTTTGGCCACATTGCAGGGCAAGCGACCAAAAAATTCGGTTCGGCGAAAACCACCCAGAAGCTCCGTGCGCTTCATCTCGTAGACGCATCTACCATTACGATGTGCTTGTCGAAGTATCGTTGGGCGACATACTCGAAGAAAAAAGCTGGCGTCAGATTGCACCTCAGATTCATTCATTCGGACGCCGCTTTCTTTCCTGAAAAGGTCGTTTTAACCAGTGGAAACGTGCATGAGCGAAAATACATGGGTGAGCTAGTCTCTGCGGATAAAGAGGTACTGAATATCTTCGATCGCGGTTACGTCGATTATAAGAAGTTTGATACCTACTGCAACAACGGCGTTCGGTTCGTCACCCGACTGAGACAAAGCGCATGCATGAAAGTGTTGGAAGAACGCGCTGTGGCATCTGACGCCAATGTAGGTGATGCAACGGTTCTGCTCGGTAGCGACGTTTCGGCATACAAAATGAAAAATCCGCTCAGATTGATCACATGCTTCGACGAAAAGGGCGAGCAAGTGCTCATCTGCACCAACGATTTTGAACTGAGTGTGGAAGAGATCGCCGATATTTATCGTAATCGGTGGCAGATCGAGATCTTTTTCAAGTGGATTAAGCAACACTTGCATGTGAAGCACTTCTACGGAACGAGCAGAAATGCGGTGTACAATCAGATCTATGCAGCATTAATCGCTTATTGCTTGGTCCTGCTTACACGAGATGAGCTTCACTACAGAGGTACGCTTTGGGAATTAACGAAAAGCATTAGAATGTGTTGGTACGAAAACCTCATACACTTCGTAAAGTTGCTGTTTCGACCACCAAAGCAAAAGTCTGGGGGCAGGCAAAAGTCAAAAGCAGAACGACTGTTTAAAGAAACTCAATTACAATACGAAAGTGGCGAATGCGACCACCTGGACGACTTGACGTACGACCCAATCGCCTGAAAAGTACAATAGTGTAAAATTGTGGACAACACTCTCTTCTGTTAGAGTCCCTGCCGTTTTTTCGTTTTTGAGCGACAAATTAAATTTCAGAAAATTCAGTAAACCATTACCGGCCGTTTGCGAGGATTGACAAGTGGTTTTTCATTTCATGCAATGCTAATGGGTGACGCGGCTTAATTACTACTCAAGATCACTCCGGCGGTTAGAGTTAATCGGCGATGCGGCTTAATTACTCCTAAGACCACTTCTGCGGTGAGAGTTAGTCGGCGTTGCAGCTTAATTACTCCTCAAGTCCACCTCGACAGTGAGAGTTAGTCGGCGACGCGGCTTAATTTCTTCTCAAGACCACTCCGGCGGTGAGAGTTAGTCGGTGACGCGGCTTAATTACTACTCAAGATCACTCCGGCGGTGAGAGTTAGTCGGTGACGCGGCTTAATTACTACTCAAGATCACTCCGGCGGTGAGAGTTAGTCGGTGACGCGGCTTATTTACTCTTGAATGACTCTAATTCAAACCAATCCCGGATTGGATTTGAATTAGAGTCAGCAGGGAAACCTATACTCCAATAACACCTATTCCCGTCAACTCAGAAAGGATGACCTATCGCATGGAGAGCTTTGTAAAATGGATATCCCACCATACTTTGACTACCTTTTTAATCGCAGGTATCGCATTTGCAGTCTGGTTTGTCATTTCACATCGTAAATCCCTTTTTTACAAAGAATAAGCCACCGTTTCACCTTGGCTGACGCCCAAGGATCCTCGGTGGCATTACATTGTAAAATGCAATTAACGTAGCGCTTTAGCCGCAATATCTGTGCGGTTCTGTTTGCCTTGGAACGTGATACGCTCTGCTGCTTCATAAGCATTAGTCCGTGCCTGTGCAATATCTGAGCCACGCCCGACTATACCTAGCACCCTACCGCCGTTCGTAACAACCTGACCATCCTTAAGAGCGGTCCCTGCATGGAATACCAACGCCTCTTGCTCACTAACCTTATCCAGTCCTTCAATAGCAAATCCCTTCGGATAAGAGCCAGGATACCCCTCAGAAGCGAGCACAACGCATACTGCAGCTTCATCGCTCCACTGAATATCGATGTCCTGTAGACTTCCATCAATGGAAGCTAGGAAGATATCAAGCAAATCCGTCTGTAATCGCGGCAAAACCACCTGAGTTTCCGGATCTCCAAAACGAGCGTTAAATTCAATCGTCTTAGGGCCGTCCTTCGTAATTATAAGACCTGCGAACAAAACTCCACGGAATGGACGACCCTCCGAAACCATAGCACGAGCGGTCGGCTTGATGATATTCTCGATTGACTCATCAATAATAGATTGGGCGATATGAGGAAGCGGAGAGTATGTACCCATTCCTCCTGTGTTCGGCCCCTTATCATTATCGAATACTTGCTTATGATCCTGAGCAGGAGACATTGCACGAACCGTATCCCCATCGACAAAAGCCAATATGGACATTTCTTGCCCCTCTAGAAACTCTTCGATTACAACTTTGTCTCCAGCGGCACCGAATGATTTGTCCACCATTGTTTCTGCTAGTGCCTTATCAGCCTCTTCAGCAGTGAAACAAACTGCG
The DNA here is from genome assembly GCF_004295585.1 of Cohnella abietis. NCBI lineage: Bacteria > Bacillati > Bacillota > Bacilli > Caryophanales > Paenibacillaceae > Cohnella > Cohnella abietis. The sequence goes on from NZ_AP019400.1 coordinate 5,746,400, forward strand.
ACTCCTTTACCAGCAGCCAAACCATCCGCCTTTATGACAATGGGTAAAGGCTGTTGCTTGAGATAGGCCGAAGCTGTCGCGTAATCAGTAAAAGTCTCGTATTTAGCTGTCGGGATGTTGTATTTGCGCAGCAGGTCTTTCATGAAAATTTTGCTACCTTCGATTTCAGCCGCATTTTTACGTGGTCCGTAAACCGGAATAGCTGCCGCTTCGAACTCATCCACAATGCCTGCAGCAAGCGGATCATCAGGTCCGACTACAACGAGATCAATGGCTTGCTCCCGCGCGAATGTCACGAGGCGCTCGAATTCCAATTCCCCGATATCGACATTGTCCGCTAATTGAGCCGTTCCAGCATTACCTGGAGCGCAATAGATTTGTTTGATCTTAGCACTCTTCTTAAGCGCCCAGATAATCGCGTGCTCACGCCCGCCGCGTCCTATAACTAGAACCTTCATTCCATAGTCCTCCTATCAAGTAAAACGGCTTCGCCGTCTTTAGGACGGCGGTACACGTTTGTATCGAGCGATCAGATGAGTATAAAGACATAGGAATTTATACTTTCTGGCGTGCAAGTAAAACGGCTTCGCCGTTACTTTCGGATCGTTGATATAAAGGGCGATCCGCTAGGGAACGCCCTCGTTAATGGTTTAATGTTTGAAATGACGAACGCCCGTTACAATCATAGCAATGTTATTAGCATTAGCTGCATCGATTGATTCTTGGTCCTTAATCGAACCGCCTGGCTGAATAATTGCGGTAATACCCGCTTTTGCAGCAAGCTCTACTGTATCTCCCATAGGGAAGAACGCATCGGATGCCAATACGGCACCAACTGCCTTATCTCCAGCTTGCTGAAGCGCGATACGAGCGGCACCGACACGATTCATCTGTCCAGCACCAACGCCGACCGTCATATTGTTGCTAGCTAGCAAAATAGCGTTCGACTTCACATGCTTGACGATTTTCCAGCTAAACAGCAATTGCTTCAGCTCTTCATCCGTCGGTGCACGGTTCGTAACGACTGTAATATCAGCGTCAGTTAAACTATGCACATCGCTTTGCTGTACAAGCATACCACCTTCTACGCTCGTTACGAGCCATTCGGAATTACGTTCTGCAGCGGATGTAAGGTTTCCAATACGCATGAGGCGAATGTTCTTCTTACGCTGAAGAATTTCCAAAGCTTCTGGTGTAAAATCAGGAGCAATAACGATTTCTAGGAACAAATCATTCAATCTTACCGCTGTCTCAGCTCCGATTGTCCGGTTTGCCGCAACAATTCCTCCGAAAATGGAGGTTGGATCGGATTCATAAGCTTTTACATAAGCTTCATCAATGTTTGAGCCTATACCTACACCGCAAGGGTTCATATGCTTGACCGCTACGACAGCAGGCTCATCGAATTCCTTAACGATAGCAAGCGCAGCATTAGCGTCGTTTATATTGTTGTAGCTCAGCTCTTTGCCGTGCAATTGCTCAGCCGAAGTGATGTTGCCTTCGGAAGATAACGGCTTGCGATAAAAAGCAGCCTTCTGGTGCGGATTCTCGCCGTAGCGAAGCTCCTGTACTTTCTCGTATGTGAACGTCAAGCTTTCAGGAAGAGGGTTATCCAACTGCTTGGCAAAATAATCCGAAATCAGTGCATCGTAAGCGGAAGTATGACGGAATACTTTGGCTGCGAGACGCTTGCGGGTTTCGAGTGTTGTGTCTCCACCGCTGCGTACTTCCTCCAGCACTTGAGCGTAGTCCCCAGCATCCACGACAACAGTAACGAATGCATGGTTTTTAGCTGCAGAGCGTAGCATAGTCGGTCCGCCGATATCAATGTTCTCAATCGCATCCTCATAGGAAACATCCGGCTTAGCGATTGTTTCTTTGAAAGGATACAGGTTCACCACGACAAGATCGATATAATCTAAGTTCAATTCTTCCATTTGCTTAATATGCTCAGCGTCATCACGAACAGCGAGCAATCCGCTATGTACGGCAGGATGAAGCGTCTTTACGCGACCGTCTAGAATTTCGGGGAAGCCAGTAACCTCAGAGATACCGATAACGGGTACCTTTTCCTTCTCTAACAATGTCTTTGTTCCGCCTGTCGAAATCACCTGTACGCCTTGCTCCGCAAGCTCTCGGCACAATTCCACAATACCTGTTTTGTCCGAGACACTGACTAGCGCTCTTCTGATCGCCACGAATGATCCTCCGTTCAATTGTTAATCGTTACTTTCCGTCCATCAAGGGATACCCGACCTTCTGCAATCCAGCCGACGACTTTAGGTAACAGCTCGTACTCGGCCTTCTGTATCCGGGCTCCCAACGTTTCCAATGTATCCTGATCATCGATCTGTACCGCTTGCTGAGCAATAATCGGACCCGTATCCGTTCCGCCGTCTACGAAGTGAACGGTAGCTCCAGTGATCTTCGCCCCATATTCAAGCGCTTGCCCTACTCCGTTGATACCTGGGAAAGCTGGCAGCAGTGCAGGATGGATGTTAATCATACGTCCATAATATGGCTCAACGAGCACGCTTGTCACGAGTCGCATATATCCAGCCATAACAATGAGATCAATACCTTTAGCTTGTAGCATCGCTACAATCTCTTCCTCATAAGCTTGTCTGGATGCATACTGCTTAGGCGAAAAGGTGTACGTTTCCACTTGAAAATTCCGAGCACGCTCAAGCACATAAGCCGATGGTTTGTCACACACGACTAGCTCAATGGACGCATGAATTCGTCCATCCCGAACATTTTCCGCAAGGGCTTGGAAATTACTCCCGCTTCCCGATGCGAATACAGCTATCTTAATTGGGGCGGCAGGCTTGGGTGCTACCTGATCTCCCCCACTCGTTGCAGTCATGGCAGTTCAACACCTTCGAAAGTTACGACCTTGGAGCCTTCAGTCACAGTACCTATCCGATAAGCCTGCTCACCTTGCTCTTGCGCAAGCGCCAAAGCTTGTTCAGCTTGCTCAGCAGGAACGACAAGCACCATGCCGACTCCCATGTTGAATGTCGTATACATATCACGATCGGTAATGCTGCCTGCTTGCTGCATAAGCCCGAATATAGGAAGCACTGGCCAAGAGCCAGGGGTAATATCAACGTTAACGCCTTCCGGCAATACACGTGGAATGTTCTCGATAAATCCGCCACCTGTGATATGAGCCATACCCTTGATCGTTACACTGTCCAGCAGCTTAAGGATTTGCTTCACATAAATACGAGTTGGCTCGATAAGAACATCTCCGAGCGTTTTCCCTTCAAGCTCAGAAGGCTTGTCTGTCAGGGCATAGCCCTTCTGCTCAAGCAGAAGTCTACGTACAAGAGAAAATCCATTGGAGTGAATACCACTTGATGCAAGTCCGATAACCGCATCGCCAGCCTGAATGGTGGAACCATCAATGGCTTTCTTGCGATCAACGATACCCACTGTAAAACCAGCAATATCGTACTCACCGTCATGGTACATGCCTGGCATTTCCGCTGTTTCGCCACCGATTAGAGCACAGCCTGCTTGCTGGCAGCCATCGGCTATTCCTTTAACGATCGCTTCGATTTTCTCTGGAATGATTTTGTCACATGCCAAGTAATCAAGGAAAAAGAGAGGCTCCGCGCCAGTAACGATTACATCATTGACGCACATCGCTACTGCATCGATACCGATTGTATCGTGCTTATCCATTGCGAACGCCAGCTTTAGCTTAGTGCCTACGCCATCAGTTCCACTAACGAGAACAGGCTCCTCATACTTGTCCTTGTTCAAACCGAATAGCCCGCCGAATCCGCCGAGCCCCGTCAGCACTTCTGGACGAAACGTCTTCTTTACGTGTTTCTTCATTCGTTCTACAGCTTCGTTACCCGCTGCGATGTCGACTCCGGCTTGCTTGTACGCTTCGGACAATGGTTTCACTCCTAGGGGGGATATCGCCCGCATTCGCGGCTCCGTGACGAACCATCGGGTTCCGCCTGCTTGTTGTATTCGCGTGATCTTTGATTAGGCTAGAAGGTAATCACGCGAATACAAAGGCAGGACGTAAACTCTACACCCGATGGTTGTCCCTCCGCCACTTCAGGGCGATTCCTGAGTTTTTATAACATTAAGGGCAGCTACCTGCTCATATCTCGCAGGTGTTTATTAATGATGTGGTTAGTTAAAAGCGTTATGTGATTTCCACACGTTTAGTCACAGCCGCAAGAAGTTAGTTTAGCATCCTCGAACTTGACTGGTGTTGGATAATCGTTGTTGAAGCATGCTAGGCATAGGCCGCGATTAAATTCGTCATCATGACCACCGACGGAATCCTTCAAACCTGTCTCACTTAGAAAATAGAGCGAGTCGGCATTAATGGCCTGACGGATTTCCTCGACTGTTTTGCTTGATGCGATGAGGTCCGCAGGGTTAGGTGTATCAATGCCATAGTAACAAGGATTCATAAAAGGAGGAGATGTTATTCTCACATGTACCTCGAGGGCACCTGCTTCTCGAAGCATGTTAACAATCCGCAGGGATGTCGTTCCACGAACAATCGAATCATCAATCATGACAACCCGCTTGCCTGCAACGACTTTGCGAACAGCTGACAGCTTCATTTTCACACCTTTTTCGCGCAGCTCTTGGGAAGGCTGAATAAAGGTACGACCGGTATATTTATTTTTGATCAAGCCAAGCTCGTAGGGAATACCTGTTTGCTCCGCATAGCCGATTGCAGCAGAAATACTGGAATCCGGCACACCCGTTACGATATCCGCATCAATGAATGCTTCTTGGGCAAGCTGCTGACCCATACGTTTGCGCGAGGAATGCAGGTTTACACCATAAATATCACTGTCCGGCCGAGCAAAATAAATGTACTCCATCGCACATACTGCACGACGTACCATCGGAGCAAACCGATCCTCATGCAGTCCATCCTTATCAAGCACAAGTAGCTCACCTGGCTGAACGTCACGTTCGTAGATAGCACCGATAGTTTCCAATGCACAGGATTCCGAGGCGAAAATATAAGCATCACCGAGGCGCCCCATCACAAGTGGACGAAGTCCGTGCACATCACAAGCAGCGATTAGACGATCCTTTGTTTGAATAAGGAAAGCAAACCCACCAATCAAACGAGCAAAGGCTTCCTTGACTGCCTCTACAAGATCCTTAGGTGAACGAGCGATAAGATGGGCAATAACCTCAGTATCACTCGTCGTCTGGAAGATCGAGCCTGCTTCCTCCAGCTCTTTGCGAATGCCCGGTTCGTTAACTAGGTTCCCGTTCGTTGCCACTGCCAAATCGCCACCGCGATATTTAAAAACAAGCGGCTGAGCATTCGCCAATCGGCTAGCTCCAGAAGTAGAATAACGAACGTGGCCAATGGCCTGAGAACCCGTCAAAGCCTCCAAACGATCACGATCAAAAACCTCTTTAACTAAGCCCATTCCACGGTGATAATGAAAGCTGTCATCATCTGACGTACAAATCCCGCAGCTTTCTTCTCCCCGGTGCTGTAGAGCATGGAGGCCATAGTAGGATAGGTTAGCGGCATCGGGATGTCCGAACACCCCGAATACTCCGCATTCCTCTTTAAGCTTATCGAAAATAGAGTCTTTACCGCCGACTCCCTCGTTATAGTAGTCTCCGGTCCAGAAGCGATCCACCTTCACCCCTCCGTTCGCTACGCTTGATGTCATTTGGAAGTACCGTTCATCCGGCTTGGAATGGCTTCTTTCCACTCGTGACGAAGCTCAGCAATCGACGCGTTAATCGCATCGTGTCCACCAACAGTAATAACTAAACGATCTCCTGTAACTACACCTAGGCGTTGTACAGGAATACCAGCTGTTTCAAGAGCTATGGCCAGCTTGTCCGCAGCTTCCGGCTTAGCCGATAACAGGATACGAGATTGTGATTCGCTGAACAATGCGAGATCAGGACGAAGATGAGTTTCGAATGTTACATTAGCGCCAAGTCCGCGTCCGAATCCTGCTTCAGCCAATGCCGCAGCCAGACCGCCCTCAGACAAGTCATGCGCAGAAGCGACAAGACCTTGTTGAATAACGCTAAGCACCGATTTGTGCAGCTTATTTTCTGTTGCAAGATCAAGCTCAGGAGGACGACCTTCCGTCACGCCGTGAACTGCATATTGAAATTCACTGCCGCCGATTTCCGCTTTCGTCTCTCCTAGCAAGAAGATGACGTCGCCTTCAGCTTTGAATTCTTGTGTTGTGATGTGATCGATATCATGAACTAGACCAACCATACCGACAACTGGGGTCGGATAGATCGCGCCTTTTTTATTCTCGTTGTACAGGGATACGTTACCACCGATAACTGGTGTCTCGAACACACGGCAAGCTTCCGCCATACCGTCGACGGATTTCTCCATCTGCCAGAACACTTCCGGCTTCTCAGGGCTACCGAAGTTCAGGTTGTCCGTAATGGCAAGTGGCTCAGCACCTGAGCATACGATGTTACGGCCAGCCTCAGCTACCGCAATCTTACCGCCTACTTCAGGATCCAAGTACACATAACGACCATTACAGTCAGTTGTCATTGCTAATCCTTTACGAGTGCCGCGAATTGTAACGACTGCCGCATCCGAGCCTGGGCGAACAGCTGTCTCTGTACGAACCATGTAATCATACTGGTTATAGACCCACTCTTTGCTCGCAAGCGACGGGGAGCCTAGTACTTTTTTCAGTGCAGCATTAAGATCCAACACTTGCTCGTAGCTGTTCGTATCGATTGAACCATTTTTCAAATAATATTCCGGAATTTGCGAAGGCTTCTCATAGATCGGACAATCATCTACTAGTGCCTGTACTGGCATGTCGCCAACTAGCTCGCCTTTGTGGAACAATTTCAAGCGACCGTCATCGGAAACCTTACCAACCTTCGCACAGTGAAGACCCCAACGCTCGAAAATCCCCTTAGCTTGCGCTTCGTGCTGCGGCTCACAAACGAACAGCATCCGCTCTTGCGACTCGGATAGCATCATTTCGTAAGCAGTCATTCCTTCTTCACGCTGAGGAACCTCATCGAGATATAGCTCCATACCGTTACCGGCTTTGCTCGCCATCTCTGCGCTAGAACAAGTAAGACCAGCTGCACCCATATCCTGGATACCAAGCACGATACCGGAATCAATCAACTCAAGCGTTGCTTCCATAACAAGCTTCTCCATGAACGGATCTCCAACCTGTACCGCTGAACGCTTAGATTCAGACTCAGCTGACAAATCCTCGGATGCAAAAGTCGCTCCGTGAATCCCGTCACGACCAGTTGCTGGCCCAACATAGAACACTGGATTTCCGATTCCCTTAGCTACGCCGCGTTGGATTTTATCATGATCGATTAACCCTACGCACATAGCGTTTACTAATGGATTGCCTTCATAAGCCTCGTCAAACATAACTTCCCCAGCAACCGTTGGAATGCCAATACAGTTACCATAACCAGCAATACCGCTTACTACGTGCTCGAAAAGGTAACGAACACGCTCGTTCTCTAGCTTACCGAAACGCAAGGAATTCAACAAAGCTACTGGCCGTGCACCCATGGAGAAAATATCCCGGATAATACCGCCAACACCTGTTGCCGCGCCTTGGTAAGGCTCAATAGCAGAGGGATGGTTGTGGGATTCAATCTTGAACACTACCGCTTGATTGTCGCCAATATCTACGATTCCCGCGCCTTCGCCGGGTCCCATCAGAACGCGAGGTCCTGTAATTGGGAAACGCTTCAGCAATGGTTTAGAGTTTTTGTATGCACAATGCTCGGACCACATTACGCTGAAAACACCAATTTCCGTATAGTTAGGCTGACGACCCATGAAGCCGCAAATTAGATCATATTCTTTATCGGAAACTCCGAATTGTTTATATATTTTTTGTTCCGCGATTTGCAGGGCTGTTGGTTCCTTAGCTGATACTTGCTGCGCCATTGCGTTCCCTCCAAGCATTAAGTACTGACGTAAACATGCGTGCTCCATCTGACGAGCCAAGGATTTCAGCAATCGCCCGCTCTGGATGCGGCATCATTCCAACAACATTACCCGCTTCGTTGCTAACTCCGGCAATATTATCGACAGACCCATTCGGATTTTCTCCGGCATACCGGAAAACGATTTGATTGTTCGCTTTAAGAGTTGCTAGCGTAGCATCGTCTACATAATAGCTTCCTTCGCCGTGGGCGATAGGAATTTCGATGGTTTCGCCTTGTGCATATGCATTCGTGAAAGCAGTCGAGGTGTTCTCCACAACGAGATTGACTTGGTGACAACGGAATTTCAATGAGTTGTTACGAATGAGTGCTCCTGGAAGAAGTCCCGCTTCCGTAAGAATTTGGAACCCATTGCAAATCCCTAAGATGAACTTACCTGCTTCGGCTGCTTTGCGAACCTCCGTCATTACAGGAGCGAACTGGGCGATAGCGCCGCAACGCAGATAGTCTCCGTAGGAGAATCCACCTGGAACAAGAATAGCGTCATATGCTGAAAGGTCAGTAGCTGTATGGAATACATAATCAACAGACTGTCCAACCGTATCCTCTACTGCCTTGAAGCAGTCGATGTCACAGTTGGAGCCCGGAAACACAATAACTGCAAATTTCATGAGTGCCTCAGCCCTCCAATTCGAAACGATAGTCTTCTACAACCGTGTTCGCTAGAAGCTTCTCGCACATTACTTTAAGTCTTTCCTCCGCTTGCGCGCGGTCGTTCGTATCCAATTCCACTTCCAGGTATTTGCCGATTCTCACTTGACCAACTTCGCTGAATCCAAGCGTATGCAATGCACCTTGCACCGCGTTACCTTGCGGGTCAAGCACGTTCTCTTTAATCGTCACGTAAACCTTTGCTTTCATGAGTTGTATTCCTCCTGATATGTGGTGTGGAATTGGTATTTGTGTGGACTTTCGTCTCATTAGTGAACCCCTGGTTCCTTATTCGGCCCACTAACTCGACTTTCGTCTCATTAGTGAACCCTAGGTTCCTTATTCGGCCCGCTAACTCGACTTTCGCCGCATTAGTGAACCCCAAGTTCCTTATTCAGCAAGCTAACCCGACTTTCGTCTCATTAGTGAACCCTAGGTTCCTTATCTTGCTAGCCATCCGGCCGGCCAGCCCGCCAACTAACCCGACTTTCGTCGGATAGCTACTACCGCTAAGCCCTAGTCAGCCTATCAGCGATCTCCCGGTACCTCGAAGTGGTCGCTTCGACGACAGCAGCTGGCAACGACGGCGGCGGACTATTTTTGTCCCAATCCGAGCCCGCCAAGTACGCGCGCACGGGTTCTTTATCCATGCTGTCGATTTCGACATCAAGCTTATAATTCTCTTCCGCCCAGAAACGCGAGGAATCCGGGGTGAACAATTCATCAATAAGTATGATTTCATCGCCAATCAAACCAAATTCAAACTTGCAATCCGCAAGGATAATCCCGCGCTTCGCGCAATAATCCCGGCCGAATTCGTACAGCTTCAAGCTACGTTCGCGTAAAGCCTCAGCAAGCTCCAAGCCAACTCTCCGCGCCATTTCCTCAAACGGAATATCCTCATCGTGACCGATATCATTTTTGCCTGCAGGCGTAAAGATCGGCTGTTCCAGCTTCGAATTCTTATGCAAGCCCTCCGGAAGTTTAATTCCGTTAACCTCGCCATTCGTCTGGTATTGCCGCCACCCACCGCCGGTAATGTAACCACGCACAACACATTCGATGTCAATCCGCTTTGCCTTGCGACTTACCATAATACGACCCGCAAGCTTTTCCGGCTCGGTTACGATATCGCCTAGCAACGCAACATCGGTATGCACCACATGGTTAGGCAGCAATTCTGCCGTTTTTTCAAACCAATAAGAGCTCAGACCGTTCAACACACTACCTTTGCCAGGAACCGGAGGGTCCAGCACGTAATCGAAAGCGGAAATCCGGTCGGTTACTACAATAAGTAAATTTTCGCCGAGATCATATAGCTCCCGGACTTTACCCTTATGAATAAGGGGGGCGTTTACGAGCCCTTCGGCCGTAGCCAAAGCTTGGGTAGTCATGTCTGCCTCCTTGTTGCGTACCTTTTACTTCAATCCCAGTCGATCGAAAATCGTACCCACATGCTTCAGATGCCAAGTCGGATCAAAACAATCCGCAATTTCATCCGCAGACAGAACGTCTGTAAATTCCGCAGTCGATTCCACAATATCACGGAAATCGCGTTGTTCTTCCCAAGCCTGCATCGCACGTGGTTGAACTGTATCGTAAGCTTGCTCACGGCTAAAGCCTTTATCAATCAGCTTCGTCATTACGCGACCGGAGAAAGGCACATTGTAAGTACGGGACATGTTACGTTTCATGTTCTCTGGGAATACTGTCAGGTTTTTCACAATATTACCGAAACGGTTAAGCATATAGTTAAGGAGCATCGTCGCATCCGGCAAAATAATTCTTTCAGCGGAGGAGTGCGAGATGTCGCGTTCATGCCAAAGTGGTACATTCTCATAGGCAGTCAGCATATGTCCACGAATAACACGGGATAAGCCGCTCATGTTCTCGCAGCCAATCGGGTTGCGCTTGTGCGGCATAGCTGAGGAGCCTTTTTGACCTTTACCGAACGGCTCTTCAACCTCGCGGAACTCACTCTTCTGCAAGCCACGAATTTCCGTCGCAAACTTATCGATAGAGCTCGCAATCAATGCCAAAGTCGCCATATATTCCGCATGACGGTCACGCTGTAGTGTCTGTGTCGAGATAGGAGCTGCCTTAATGCCTAGCTTGTTACAAACGAATTGCTCAACCTCTGGATCAATGTTCGCATAGGTTCCGACAGCTCCAGAAATTTTACCGAATTGTACGCCATCAGCAGCACGCTCAAAACGCTCTAAATTCCGCTTCATCTCTTCATGCCACAGTGCGAGCTTCAAACCGAAGGTTGTTGGCTCAGCATGAACGCCATGCGTACGGCCCATCATTGGAGTATCTTTATATTTAATCGCTTGGTCGCGAAGAATAGCTATGAAATTATTAATGTCAGTTCTAAGTATGTTATTAGCTTGCAGCAAAAGGTACCCAATTGCCGTATCTCCTACATCTGTAGAAGTCAGTCCATAATGCACCCACTTACGCTCTGCTCCCAAGCTTTCGGATACCGCACGAGTAAATGCAATAACATCATGACGTGTTTCCAGCTCGATTTCGTTAATGCGATTGATATCGAACTTAGCGTTCTTACGCAGCTCCACTGTATCTTCATGAGGAATTACACCTAGCTCCGCCCAAGCTTCACAAGCACATAATTCAACTTCTAGCCAAGCTTTATATTTGTTCTCTTCTGTCCAAATTGCCCGCATCTCCGGGCGACTGTATCGTTCTAGCATCGTAAGTTAAACCCTCCATATATTCGATTGAGATATCCATTCCAGCGCCGCTTCCACGTTCGGGGCGAGCACGTTGAGATGTCCCATTTTTCGCTTATGCTTAGCTTCTGCTTTACCGTAAAGATGTACCTTGGGTTCGACGCCGAGCTGTTCAGCTACAACATCATGCTCTTTCATCCATTCCAGCAGCGGTTCCATATGCTCTCCAAGAATGTTTGCCATTACAACTGGTGTTAGAAGCGCCGAATCGCCAAGCGGCAAGTTACAGATCGCTCTGACGTGCTGCTCAAACTGCGAGGTACGGCATGCTTCCATAGTATAATGACCAGAATTGTGCGGCCTAGGAGCAAGCTCATTAACGAACAATTGTCCATCCGCTGTCAGAAACAGTTCAACAGCTATTAATCCGACAACACCGAGAGTTTCGGCAATAGAGACGGCGAGCTTTTCAGCTTCATTCCGTACCGCTTCTTCAATACGAGCTGGGACGATAGATAGGTGCAATATATTATGAATGTGGATATTTTCCGCTGGAGGGAACGTTCTAACCTCACCCGAAGGGCTACGCGCCGCTATCACGGAAATTTCCTTGTCGAAAATAATAAATTTCTCAAGCACCAGCTGTGTTCCGCTTCGGCTTGCCTCATTCCACGCCTGTTCTAGCTCATCCTCTGCACGTAGAACCCATTGACCCTTGCCATCATAGCCTCCGGTCGCTGTTTTCAGCACAGCAGGTAGACCCAGAGCAGATGCAGAAGCCCTTAAGCTTTCAAGGCTTACAATTTCCGCATAAGGAGCAACTCTAACACCCGCAGCTTCTATCGCTTTCTTCTCGCGCAGACGGTGCTGAGTCGTATACAGTAGCGTGCTTCCCTGGGGAACGTAAGATTCCTTCTCCAGCATGGCTGCAACGCTCGCATCCACATTCTCAAATTCATAAGTAATAACATCAGATTGTTTCGCAAGCTCTAGTGCTGCCTGCTGATCATCATAATTCGCAACAATCTGCTTAGCTGTCTGCCCACACGGGGAATCAGGAGTTGGATCAAGGGTTACGAAGCTGTAGCCCAGACGATTGCCTGAGTGAGCCAGCATACGTCCCAGCTGCCCTCCGCCTAACACACCAATCGTAGAACCAGGTAAGATCGTCCTTGGGCTAGCTTGAGGAATCTCTTCTTTATATACTGGCACCTCACAGCCCAATTCACCGCAAATGTCGCCTGCACCCGCAAACAAGCTCACTAGCTTATTAGCATCGCTCATGGCAGTTCTCCATTATCCAGCACATCTTGCGTGATCCGATCACGACGTGCTGATACTTTTGCCTGAACTTCAGGATCGAAGGAGCCAATCATTTGCGCTGCAAGCAAGCCTGCATTGGTAGCCCCTGCTGTGCCGATAGCGACCGTTGCCACAGGAATTCCTCCAGGCATTTGCACAATGGATAGCAACGAATCTAGCCCGTTCAAGGCCTTAGACTGTACAGGCACTCCGATAACGGGCAGAACAGTTTTGGCGGCAACCATACCTGGTAGGTGGGCAGCGCCGCCGGCACCGGCTATGATCACTTTTAAGCCGCGGGATGCGGCAGACTCAGCATACTCAAACATCAAATCCGGCGTCCTATGCGCGGAGACGACTTTTTTCTCATACGGGATGTTTAATTCCTCCAACACCTCGCACGCTTTCTTCATCGTTTCCCAATCCGACGTGCTTCCCATGATGACGCCGACAAGTGACGACATGATTCCACCCTTCCCCTGTTGCAAACTTTGAATAATTTTACATTAGGCATAAAAAAAGACCGATGTGATTACCGACAGTATTCCCGACAGTATTCCCCAATCGACCCTTAAGTTCTCTACTACGTATACGCATCAAACAACGGCGACAAGAGGAAGCCCGAACCTGGGATGGCCCGCGCTTCTATTTAGGTGTCGTTGACGATTGCAGCGTAGTCTGGAAATTAAGGTTTCCAGGTAGAGACGTTCGGGCCGATTCCCGACTTATACGCGTTTCACGTCTTGCCTCGGTAGGCAAGAAAAATGCTTATTTGACGTTCTTAAGTTTACCTTAGACCAGTTGGGATGTCAAACAAAGGCGAACACTTTTTAACCTAATAAATTTTAATGTTCGGATTTAGACTCATGTTTCTTCTTTCAATTGAAATAAATGCCAGAAAACAACCAATTTAGTTTTCTGTAAGGTTAATTATGGAAGGATATAAAACATAACATTCGGATGTCACATGTTTCTTCTATATATAGAGAGAAGCATTCCATTTTCCATCATAGGGAAACTCGGAATTAAAATTAAAACCCCGCCCCACCTCCGTTAATTCGGAAGTGAAGCGGGGTTGATTTATGCCATGAACCTCTCGGTTCATAAACGTCTAGAAATTAGCCCTGTGAACCAACAAATGCGTAACGGGCGATTACGACAAAGAATAGTACCCACATCAACCAGTGAATCCGGTGCTTCTTGTCTCCAGCAAGGTTCGCAATGAACGCGAGCAGAACATAAGAAACGACACCAAAGGAAATACCGTTTGCGATGTTGTAAGTGAAAGGCATAAGAGCAACTGTCAAGAAAGCTGGAATTCCGACAACATAATCGGAGAAGTCAATTTCTTTAACAGATTGAAGCATCAATACACCCACAATGATCAGTGCTGCGCTAGTTGCGGATGGTGGAATAAGCAAAGCAACTGGTGCTAAGAACAACGCGATAATGAAACATACTCCGGTTGATACGGCAGTCAGACCACTACGACCGCCAGCCGCTACACCAGCAGAGCTTTCAACGTAAGCCGTTACTGTACTTGTACCGAGCATTGCGCCACCGCTTACTGCTACTGCATCAACGAACATTGCTTTACCAACGATTTTCTTACCTTTTTCTTTATCTTTGAAAAATCCTGCACGGTTAGCCGTTCCGACCAATGTACCGAATGTGTCAAACAATTCAACGAACGTGAAGGTCGCTACTGCTGTCAGCAAACCTGTCGTTAACAAATCAGCGAAATCGAAGTCCCAGAAGTTAAGCTTATCTAATTGAGGAACCCAATCTTGTCCTTTAAGTGAGTCGAAGCTTACGATATCAATTCCCGGAATAAATCCGAGCAATGTCACGAGCAGGATTCCGTATAGAATCGCGCCGCGAATCTTTAATACCATAAGGATCGAGATAATAGCCAGACCAGCAATAGTCATGTAGACGGTAGAATTCTCAAGGTTGCCCATGTGAATAATGGATTGGAAGCCGAGCAATTCTTTATATTGGCCATCCGCGGTAACTCCATCCACAGCTATTGTCATCAGACCGCTGTTTTTCAAGCCGATGATTGTAATGAATAATCCAATACCAACCGTGATCGCATGCTTAAGTGCATCAGGAATCGCTACGATTAGTATTTGACGAATTTGTGTGATCGTAAGTATGAGGAAGATTATCCCCGAAATAAATACTGCTGCCAATCCCATGGAAGGCGTGATCGGATGATCAGTCGCTTTCGATGCAATAACCGTTGTTGCGAAGAACGCATTAAGTCCCATACCTGGTGCCAGTGCAACTGGGAAGTTAACGAACAAACCCATTGCGATTGTGAAAATACCTGCTGCTAGTGCTGTTGCGAGGAATACCGCATAAGGATCCAATAATCCTTCTCCACCCAATATGCTTGGGTTAACCGCCAATATGTACGCCATAGTCATAAACGTTGTCAAACCGGCCATGATCTCAGTGCGTACGTTCGTTCCCAGTTCTTTTAGCTTAAAGAAACGTTCCATGTCTCGATAAACTCTCCCTTCAGATTTTGAATGAATGTGGAAAACTAAGGCAAAACATACAAAAAACCCAGAGAATACTACTCTAGGTTCCGCACAACCAGGAAAATCATACTGAAGGAGAATTGCGTACCCCTTAGCATGCTTCCCTTTCCGTAGATAGATCATTTGCGGTGACCTCGTAGAGACTCCCGAGCCAATTCTCGGGATTATACGAAAAGATATTCAGTTGTTTGTCCAATCCATATTCTAGGTCGTAAGACCTTATCTGTCAACGATTATTTACGAATATTCGACCCTATTTGTTGAAAGTATCGTTCGGGTTTAACAAACTTCCTTGCGAAGATATTGTCCCATTTCCATTGAAAGCGAAAACAAAGCATATGTTGACGTGCATCTCATTCTAAATTGTACGCCGGGGTGGCACTAGTCATACCTAAGCTCGCACATTAGGCGACCGCACCACAATAACGCACTCACGGCTACTAAGATCCGCAAATTTAGGCACCCGCAACTCAATAACGCACTCAGGGCTACTAAGGACCGCGGTTTCTCGCGCTTTCCCCGAAATAACGCACTCAGGGCTACTAAGCTTCGCAAATTTAGGCGCCCGCAACTCAATAACGCACTCAGGGCTACTAAGGACTGCGGTTTCTCGCGCTTCCACCGAAATAACGCACTGACGGCTACTAAGATTTGCAAATTCAGGCACCCCCACCACAATAACGCACTGACGGCTACTAAGATTCGCAAATTCAGGCACCCCCACCACAATAACGCACTGACGGCTACTAAGATTCGCAAATTCAGGCACATGCACTACAATAACGCACTCACGGCTACTAACTTCGACAAATACAGGATTCGCAAAATATGATTGTAAAAATGATTGGGAATGGCTTTTGGGCTTTTTTTCCTTAAATTGATAAAAAAAAGAGTGCATGTATCTCCTGTAGGAGCGACAGCGTTTGTCTTTGAGATCGTGAAATCTCCTTGTTATGTTTTACCATTTCAGATTTCACGATCTCAACCCGTGGTCCCCGTAAAGTACTCGGAAATGTTACTACAAAGCTTATCTTCACTTTACGGGGTGGAGCAACCGGAAGGAGATACATCCCCGTATAACCACAATCGATATAAAAAAAGAAGCTGCCCATAAGTTCATCACTTATGGGACAGCCCCTGGCTCTATACTACTTACTCTTATTTTCTATTCCCACTCAATAGTAGCAGGAGGCTTAGACGTAATATCGTACACGATGCGGTTAACGTTCTGTACTTCATTGACGATACGGACGGAGATTTTCTCCAATACATCGAACGGAATTCGTGCCCAATCCGCAGTCATTCCATCGATGGAGGTAACAGCACGAATACCCACAGTATGGGAGTAAGTACGTCCATCACCCATAACGCCTACGCTCTTCATGTTAGGGAGAGCGGTGAAATATTGCCAGATCTCACGATCTAGGCCAGCTTTAGCAATCTCATCGCGCAGAATCGCATCGGACTCACGAACGATTGTAAGCTTCTCTTCCGTCACTTCGCCTAATACGCGAATCGCAAGGCCAGGGCCTGGGAACGGCTGACGCATAACGATCGCTTCTGGTAAGCCGCATTCCGCGCCAACCTTACGAACCTCGTCCTTAAACAAAGTTTTGAGCGGTTCAATCAGCTTAAACTTCATATCCTCCGGCAAGCCGCCCACATTGTGGTGGGATTTAATCGTTTGTGCCGTTGCAGTGCCGCTCTCGACGATATCGGTATACAGCGTACCTTGGGCAAGGAAAGTAAAGTCATCGAATTTCGCTGACTCCTCCTCGAACACCCGAATGAACTCGGTACCAATGATTTTGCGCTTTTGCTCCGGATCATCTACACCCTTCAGATTACCCAAGAAACGCTCGCTTGCATCTATTTTGACAACATTCATATCAAATTTGCCAACGAAGGTTTCCATTACACTTTCCGCTTCGTCTTTGCGCAGCAAGCCATGGTCAATGAACATACATGTCAATTGATCACCGATAGCTTTATGAATCAGAATCGCAACAACGGACGAATCTACTCCGCCGGACAAGGCGCAAAGCACCTTCTTGTCGCCAACCTCATTGCGGATCTCTTGAACCATATCATCAATAAAGGACCCCATCGTCCAATCGCCTTTGCAGTTACATATGCTGAATAAGAAATTACGAATAATCTCATTACCATGCACAGAGTGGCGAACTTCTGGATGGAACTGTACAGCGTAAAATTTCCGTTCTGGATCGCTCATTGCAGCAACAGGCGCATGCTCCGTGCTTGCATCAACGCGGAAGCCAGTAGGCAGCTCAGTTACATGATCGCCATGGCTCATCCAAACTGTTTGACGAGTCTCTAAGCCTTTTACTAGGTCAGAGCCTTCGTTGAAATCTACGTCTGATTTGCCATACTCACGCTTGTGCGCAGGCTCAACTTTACCGCCTTGCTGGTGCGTGATCAACTGCATGCCGTAACAAATTCCGAAGATAGGAATTCCTAATTCATAAATAGCCGGGTCGATCGTAGGAGCTCCCTCTGCATAAACGCTGGCAGGTCCTCCTGAAAAAACAATCCCTTTAGGTGCAATCTCACGGAGCTTGTCCGCCGTTGTGTTAAAAGGAAGAAGCTCACTGTACACGCCCAAATCCCGAATACGACGGGCAATTAACTGGTTATACTGTCCACCGAAATCCAGTACAACGATCATTTCATGCTGGTTAGTAGTCACTGGGTAAACCTAGCCTCCTAAGCGTAAACCTCAAATCGCCGTTACTGACGGTAATATCCGTTCCGCGGGTTAAATCATTGAAGTTATTATAGCTTTGCGGCTTCGGCAGCGTCAAGGCGGGAGACAGCTAGGAGGCACCCAAGAGACAGCTAAGACACTCAATTGTTGAACTTTATAGCCTCATTACTGCACAACATTTAATTTACGATCCGTTGGGAGGAAGACGGCTAGAAGCCCAATCAACGGTAAGAACGCGCAAAGCTTAATGACGAATACAATACTTGTCGCATCCGCCAGCGTTCCTAATACGACGGAGCCTATCCCACCTAGACCGAAAGCAAGCCCGAAAAATAATCCCGATACTGTTCCTACTTTACCAGGTAGCAATTCTTGGGCATAAACAACGATTACCGAAAATCCAGAGAGTAAAATAAATCCAATAAAAATACATAGAACGACTGACCAGAACAGGCTGGCATAAGGAAGCATTAACGAGAATGGCGCGGTGCCTAGAATGGAGAACCAAATCATATTCCGTCTGCCAAACCGATCTGCTAAAGGTCCTCCCATGAACGTACCTAATGCTCCAGCAGCAAGCAAGGCAAAAATATAGATTTGCGCACGCTCCGTTGTAATGCCGTGGTGTTCAATGAGATAAAAGGAGTAAAATCCAGTCATACTTGCCACATAAACGAATTTTGAAAACAGTAGCATAATAAGAACGGTCATGGCGTACACGATTGCCTTTTTCGATAAAAGCTGTTTTTTCTCCACAACTTTTTTCTTCATCGCAGCCTGACGACTTATATAGCTTTTGTACCATTTGGCTACAAAAATCTGTACAACGAAGGCCGCTCCCGCCGCTATCGTAAACCATATAATGCCGTATTGGCCATAAGGAACGAATATGAGCGCAGTGAATATAGGTGCCAATGCTTGACCGATGTTACCGCCCGTTTGGAAAATAGATTGTGCTAGTCCTCTTCTCGCTCCCGCAGCCATGTAGGCAACACGTGACGCCTCTGGATGGAGCACTGCAGAACCGAGGCCTATTAAGACAACGGATAAGATAACTAACGAATAGGAGTTAGCATATGCCAATACGACCATTCCCAGCATGGAGAAAACAACGCCAGCTGGAAGCAAGTAAGGCTTAGGCTTTGAATCGGTATACCAGCCTATCAATGGTTGTAGCAAGGAGGCCGTTACATTTAGAGTGAAGGCAATCCAGCCGATTTGTGCAAAGGTAAGTGCCATAGATTCTTGTAATATCGGAAAAATTGCGGGTATTACGGATTGAATCGAATCATTAAGTAAATGGACGATACTGATGGAAAACAAAATAGAATAAGCCGTTCTCATCTGTAAGCTGGCAGTTGAATCCTGTTGATTACTCATACTGAACATCCTTTCATCTTATCATCAGACGTTTGTGGACATAAGCAGCCCAATAGCTGCTATAAGCTAATCGCTTATTCTTTGTCCGTGTTCATTTCGTTCAACTCTTTAACTGTTTCATCCAAATTCAGCAACGTCCAATTTTCTGCAGCTGCTACATCCTTCGCTTTAATAGCTTCATACATCAGTTCGTGGATATGCGTGTTGGGATCATGTGTTGCCTTAACCATAGCTAGCTTTAATAGCGACTCACGAAGAACAGCTGAGAACGTCCGATAGAGATCGACGACGACATTGTTCTTGCTCGCTACAGCAATGGAAAGATGGAATTCGATGTCTGCATTTAGATATCCACTCGTGTCTCCCTTGCTCAAAGCCTCATTACGCTGATCGAGATGCTGGCGCATTTGCTCAAGATCCTGATCGTCCCGTCGCTGTGCGGCTAGCCTCGAGATTTCCAGCTCAAGCATTTTCCTTACTTCGTATACCTCAACGATTTCTGCCCTTCTTAATCTATTCTCAAGCGGCTCTTGAATGACAGAGTTCGCGGATAGGAAGGTTCCAAAGCCTTGCTTCTTTTCCAAGAGGCCCGCATGTACAAGTACCCGCACAGCTTCACGAATGGTGGATCGGCCCACTCCGAATTGCTGCATAAGCTCAGGCTCTGTTGGGATTTTGTCACCGTTCTGCAATTCACCGCTTGAGATGGTC
The DNA here is from genome assembly GCF_004295585.1 of Cohnella abietis. Taxonomy (NCBI): domain Bacteria; kingdom Bacillati; phylum Bacillota; class Bacilli; order Caryophanales; family Paenibacillaceae; genus Cohnella; species Cohnella abietis. Next base: position 5,766,406 of record NZ_AP019400.1, read on the forward strand.
TTCTGAAGTTGAACAACGACGTCATCCACCAGCTTTGTACGATTAAGCGCTTGGAACGTAACCTTGGAATTAGAGTGATTATTCAAATTCATCAGATCATCTCCTGTTTGAATATAATAGCACAACATCCTACGCTCGAAAAGCACAAAAAATATCCTACGCTTTCAATTGAAAGCATAGGAAGGTTCGTAACGACGCGCACGTTATTACGAACTTGCAAGAAGGGCTTGCTTTACGTTATCGATATGACCTTTGACTTTAATATTACGCCATTCTTGAACCAGAACACCTGATTCATCAATGAGAAAGGTCGAGCGCACGATGCCCATATAGGTTTTACCGTACAGCTTCTTCTCCTGCCACACCCCATATAAATCGCACACCTGGTGCTCCGTATCTGCGAGTAGTAGAAAAGGTAGCTCGTACTTTTGAATAAATTTGTAGTGGGATTTAAGATCGTTCGTGCTAATACCTAGTATGATTGCATTCGCATCTCCGAAGGCTACACTCGCATCGCGGAAATCACAGGATTGCTGCGTACAAGCGGGAGTCATATCCTTCGGATAAAAATAAATGATGACCTTGCGACCGCGATACTCACTTAATCGGACCGTTTCCCCGTTCGTAGCAGGAAGCTCAAAATCTGGGACTGGATGCCCCACTTGTAATTGCGCCATATAAAAGGCTCCTTCTTCTACGAATATTTAACTGCCCGCTCCGCGATAACGACGCACGCCATAGTTCCAAAACCAAAGGCCCAAAGACATAACAATTACACCGACAACTGGGGTCAGCCACGCCATCCACCAATCATCTAACCGTCCTAGGAAGAACGAAGCTGGATATACGCCCACGAATGCAAAAGGGAGCAACCATGTCAGCAGAAACCGGATGGCCTTATTGTAAATTTCGACCGGGTATCTGCCGTAATTCTGGATGTTATAGATCAATGGACCAATGCCCGTTGGCGCGTCCGAAAAGAAGGATATCGCCGAAAGAGCCGTATAAATCCCCATATAAATAAAGCATGAGCCGAGCACCATAATAATTAGAACAAACGGATCATATATATGGAATGGAAGTCCAAGCGTCGCCCATGAAGTAATCATGATAACAAGTCCGACGATAGAACCGACAATAGCGGGTGGATCCATATTTTCGAGCATAACCTGTGACAGAGAATGAGCCGGACGCGTTAGAATACGGTCCATCTCTCCTTTAACAATATAACGCTCGCTGAAGTTCCACACATTAAAGAAAGTGGAGAATAGCCCTGAAGCAATCATGAAGTAGCCATATACGAACACAACCTCCGCTTCGCTCCAGTCCCCTAACGATGGTGTGTGTTGGAACACAATAAAGATAAACACAAGATTCATGCCGTTAAACATCAAATCGGATAGAACCTCAATGAGGAAGTCCCCCCGATAGGTGAGCTTTGTTTTCATATAATTGGCAAAATAATCTCGGTATAAGCTCAATAGAAACGACAGTCTTTTCATTCGATCAACCTCCCTGCACGAACAACCGCCGTCGCGCCACACGCCATAACAGCATGATGGGTACGATGAGTACGGCTGTCCAAATCACCTGAACTAGCAAAGCATTCCATACGGCATCACCCTGAATCCGCCCTGTGAAAACAGAGCCAGGCAAATACGTAATCGCTTGGAAGGGAAGCCAGTTCATAATTGAAATAGCCCATCCCGGGAAAAAGGCCATAGGGACGATAACTCCAGACAGTAAGTCGACCATGATTCTTTTCATGGACATAATGCCTTGGTTGTTCTCAAAGAAGAATGCGCCTAGTCCCGTTAAAATATTGATCTGCGAGTTGATGAGAAAGCTGAACCAAATCATCACGAAAAACACAATCCACTGCACAGGGTCTGTTGGCAATGTGATTGGAAAAATAAACGAAACAATAACCATTCCCGGAACCATGAACAATAGTAACCTGAACAAGCCTTCTCCGAAGCCCTGCATCATTTTCACGAGTAAATATGAATAGGGTCGTATAATCTGGATGGCCACGCTACCGTCCACGATTTCATTCGATATTTCTCGGTCCAGATTATTGTAATAAAACGCCCTAGCCATCCAAGATACAGCTACATAAGTAGACATCTGGATAACCGTAAAGCCTTGCAGCGTCTCAGCACTTCCGTAAATGGCTTTCCATAGAAAATAATAAGCCCCAATATTAATCGCATATATAATGATCCCGCTATAATAATTCACACGATAAGCAAGCATCATCAGAAACCGGATGCGAACGAAATCCAAATAGGCACTGGTCATAGCTTCCCAGCCCCTGCTTTGTCCGATTCAATGCCACCAGCATCCTCCGAGGACAGAGCTGACAAGTCCCGTGGCGCATCGGCACTGCCTGATTGATAAATTTCCCGAACGATTTCATCCGTATTTGTCTCAAAAATTTTGATATCGCTAATTTCTCTTAAACCGACAACACGGGAAAGCACCTCAGAAACATTCATCTCACGTGGAATCCAAACCTTGGCAGTCACATCGTTCTCAATAGACCACCGAACGTCCAAACCACCGGTCAGAAGAGAAATCTCTCTTAATGTTACCGGTTCGGTAAATTGGAACTGCACCTCACGCCCTTTGCCCCAACGCGATTTAAGCTCCTCTAGTCCGCCATCATAGATAATACGGCCATCATCGAGCATAATAACGCGAGAGCAAAGCGCCTCAATATCCTGCAAATCATGCGTCGTTAACAGGATAGTGGTTCCTTGCTCCCGATTTAATCGTTTGAGAAATTCGCGGATTTCCATTTTAACAACGATATCAAGTCCAATAGTCGGCTCGTCCAAGAACAAGATCGACGGATTATGAAGAAGCGCCGCAACAAGCTCGCAACGCATCCGTTGTCCAAGACTCAGCTTGCGGACAGGTCGATTAAGTAGCTCCTGTAGCTGCAATGTCTCAACCAATTCATCTAATCGGCGGCGGAAATCAACCTCTCCCACCCGATACACTTTGCGAAGCAGACGAAACGACTCAATAACACCGATATCCCACCAAAGCTGACTCCGTTGCCCGAACACAACACCGATTTCCTGCACGAATTTCTCGCGATCCTTATGAGGAATATATCCATTAACAACAAGCTTGCCCGAGGTGGGCACCAGAATGCCAGTTAGCATCTTAATTGTTGTTGATTTACCGGCACCATTTTCTCCAATATAGCCACATATTTCACCTTGAGGGATTTGAAAGCTGATATCCTTAACCGCCGTGACCTCAGTATGCTCACGCTTAAATAGATCCTTAAAAGCTCCCTTGAGACCTTCGCGGTTTTTCTGAACCCTGAATTGCTTGCGCAATTGTTGTACATCTATTGCTAACATACGTACCTCCCAATTCAAATCCATTGACTTTCATTTAACCTGTTTAAGCAATAACTTGCTTATTCCCTTGCCGAAACTTTATAATTTTATCATACAGTACCCCGAGAGGACATCTATTCATGATCAAAAAATGGAGCAAAAAGTGGAGATACACCTTATTCAGCGTTCTTGGCTTAATCTTTATCGTTCTATGTTTTGTAGGCTGGGAAGTTTATAGTACTTACAATCAAATGGATAACATCCAGAAATCTAAAGAAGAATCACGGTTCAAACAATTTGAAGAAAAGCCTGAGGTTCAGCCACCTGAATGGGAAGGCTCTGAACGAGTTAACATTCTGCTGATGGGTGGAGACGAGCGCGGAATTAGAAAAGGTGAGGTTGCCCGATCTGATTCTATGCTTATTGTGTCCATTGATCCCCCCACTAAAAAAATACATTTATTTTCCGTGCTTCGAGACACACAAGTGGCTATCCCCGGATTCAAAGATAACCGCGTGAATGCAGCAATCACGTTAGGTGGACCTGAGCTTGCGATGAAGACAATCGGCAACCTGGCTGGTCTCGATATTCAATATTATGTGTATGTCGATTTCCAAGGATTCATCAAGCTCGTGGATGCGATAGGCGGCGTCGATTTCTTCGTGGAAAAAAACATGAAGTATTCCGATTCTGCAGACGGTCATGTGTATGATATTAATCTGCAAAAGGGCCAGCAGCACTTAGATGGCGATAAAGCGTTGCAGTATGTGCGGTTCCGGCACGACAAGCTATCCGACTTCACCCGCACGGAGCGTCAGCGTGAATTCCTGAAGGCGATCGCTGGCAAGATGCAGACGGGTTGGAATTTAATACGTTTGCCAGACATTCTGGGCAAAGTCACTCCTTTCATGGAATCAAATATGTCTGCTGATGATATGCTCAAGCTAGCTAGGCTAGGCTATAAGTCGAATCAAGCAGGCTCGGCACAGCTTCCTCCGATGGAGCTTGTAACGGATATAGTTGTTAATGGCTCTGCCGTATTGGGAGTAAGAAATCTAGACGCTCTCAAGGGCTACGTGCAAGAAGTGTTAAACAAGGATGATAGCGTAACTTCACCAGAAGCGTCTCCATCATCCAGCCCGAGTATTGATAAGAAATAAGATTGTGATAAGAAATTATATTGTATTTACTAAGTAAGCAAGCAGCTTAGATATGAGTTGGAGGACCTTAACCAAATGCAAAGAATACGTTCAGAACAATTATATGAAGAAGCTCAGGAGCACATCGTTGGAGGAGTAAATAGCCCTTCTCGTTCTTTTAAAGCAGTTGGGGGTGGAGCTCCTGTATTCATGCAAAAAGGACAAGGCGCTCATTTCTGGGACGTTGATGGTAACAAATATATTGATTATTTAGCCGCTTTTGGACCTATTATTACGGGGCATGCTCACCCTGTAGTTACCGAAGCCATTGTTCAAGCTGCACACAACGGAACGTTATTGGGCACAGCCACTGAGCATGAAATCAAGCTCGCCAAAGAGCTTAAAGCAGCTATTCCCTCAATGGACAAGGTGCGATTCGTCAACTCGGGTACGGAAGCGGTCATGTCGACAATTCGAGTTGCTCGTGCTTTTACTGGTCGGAACAAAATCATTAAATTCGCCGGCTGTTACCATGGGCATGCCGACCTTGTTTTAGTCGCTGCGGGCTCAGGTCCGTCGACACTTGGCATTCCCGATAGCGCAGGAATTCCTCCTAGCATCGCTAGTGAGGTTATTACTGTGCCATTTAATGAATTGGACGGCTTGCGGCTTGCATTGGAGCGTTGGGGTAACGAGGTTGCAGCAGTTATGGTCGAGCCCATTGTCGGCAACTTCGGTATGGTCATGCCTAAGCCAGGTTTTCTGGAAGGGCTATGTAAGCTGACGCGTGATGCAGGAGCGTTAGTCATTTATGATGAAGTTATTAGTGCTTTCCGGTTCCATTATGGCTCGGCTCAAACCTTCCACGCTTTTCCGGATCAAAGTTTGATCCGTCCTGACTTAACTGCACTTGGCAAAATAATCGGCGGCGGAATGCCTATTGGCGCATATGGCGGGCGGGCCGATGTCATGGCGATGGTCGCTCCTTTGGGACCCGCTTACCAGGCAGGAACGATGGCGGGCAACCCCGCTTCCGTACTAGCGGGATTGGCTTGCTTAGAGGTTCTTAAACAACCCGGCGTCTATGAGCAGATGGAACGATTAGCCGTTAAGTTGGTAGATGGTTTGCAGCAGTCAGCTGTCCGTCATGGCGTATCCCTTACCATAAACCGGATCGCGGGAGCCTTCTCTACACATTTCTGTAACCATCCCGTTACGAACTATGAAGAAGCTCAAGGCGCAAATAGCGAGCTATTCGCCAAATTCTTCCGGCTCATGCTTGAGCGTGGCGTTTATCTCGCCCCTTCCAAATATGAAGCCTGGTTCCTAACGACCGCCCACACCGACGCCGAGATCGACGAAACACTCTTGGCTGCAGATGAATCGTTCCTCGAGATGTCGAAGAACTAACTAATCGCGGCTGAATAAATTTTCCATAGTCGCTATAATAGGAGCTGCCCAAAAAGTGAAAACTTTGGGGCTGCTCTTTTTTTCGACCAGTTTTTCGACCAATTAGACCTCTGGCAGTTGCAATACCCTCCGATACTCGGCTTTCAACTAATTAGATCGCTCGCTGTGGCTTACCCCACCCATACTCGGTTTCCGACCAATTATATCTTTACGTCTAAGCGGGGCAACCACTTGAACCTGCGATCCTTAGTAGCCCTCAGTGCGCTATCGCGGGAAAAGTGTCTGGAGTCGCGGATTTTAGTAGCCCTCAGTGCGTTATCGCGGGAAAAGTATCCCGTTTCGAGACTCTTAGTAGCCCTCAGTGCGTTATTGCGGGAAAAGTGCCTGAGTGCGCGCTCCTTAGTAGCCCTCAGTGCGTTAGTACGAGAAAAGTGTCTGAGTGCGCGCTCCTTAGTAGCCCTCAGTGCGTTATTGCGAGAAAAGTGTCTGGAGTCGCGCTCCTTAGTAGCCCTCAGTGCGTTATTGCCAGAAAAGTATCTGAGTGCGCGCTCCTTAGTAGCCCTCAGTGCGTTATTGCCAGAAAAGTATCTGAGTGCGCGCTCCTTAGTAGCCCTCAGTGCGTTATTGCCAGAAAAGTATCTGAGTGCGCGCTCCTTAGTAGCCCTCAGTGCGTTATCGCGGCAAAAGTGACTGTAGTCGCGGATTTTAGTAGCCCTCAGTGCGTTATTGCGGGAAAAGTGTCTGAGTGCGCGGGTGTTAGTAGCTACACAACAAAAAACAGGTTGTCCCATCTTTATGGGGCACCCTGCTTTTTTCACTGTGAATCGAATGTTACTTAAGTCTATAACTCATTCTCATTGAAATTGTTCCTCAAGCTGGACGTTCAATTGATTAGGGAACTCATCTGTGAAGGAGCTCCAATTCATACTCATCTCACTATCCGTCAGCAGACAAGCGTCCAATTCATCTGTCAGCTCTTTACGATTCATGGACAGACCTATGAATACGATTTTGTTTATCCGATCCCCGTAAGTAGAGTCCCAGTAGCCAGCTACCTTCTCGTCCTCCAAAAGAATCTGGTCTCTCTCCTGCGTCGGCAACGATGCTACCCAATAGCCTGCAGGGCCAAATTGAATAGAAGGACCCGCTTGGCTGAAATTTTGGGCGATTTCATTGCGCGTTGAAAGCCAAACTAAACCCTTCGCCCTTACAACCTCCGCTGGCCATTCGCTCATCCAATTCATTAACCGCTCAGGATGAAAAGGTCGGATACGTTCATAGACGAAGGAGCCGATGCCATATTCCTCTGTTTCTGGCACATGGAACTCCTTATCCATTTCCTGCTTCCAGCCCGCCGACTGACTTGCCTCGTCAAAATCAAATAGTCCCGTATTCAAAATATCAGAAGGCTCAACCTGTCCGAATTGAGCTCGGATAAGCTTTGCCCGTGGCTGAAGACTGCGCAGTACCGACTCTAGCTCAAGCAGTTCCGTCTCCTCTACCCTGTCACACTTATTCAGAATAAGCACATCGCAAAACTCGATCTGGTCGATAAGCAGATCAACTACCTCGCGAGTATCCTCTTCCCCGACCGCCTGCTTGCGATCCAGCAATGTTTCTCCCGATGAGTAATCATTCCAGAATCGATAAGCATCAACCACAGTCACCATACAATCCAATCGGCAAAACTGCGTCAGGTCAATTCCATGCTCTTCATCAATATAAGTAAAGGTCTGAGCGACCGGTATAGGTTCACCCACTCCTGTTGACTCAATTAGGATATAGTCAAACCGATTCTCCATAGCCAATCTCTCTACCTCTCGCAGCAAATCCTCCCTTAGCGTGCAGCAGATGCAACCATTGGACATTTCAACGAGCTTCTCATCCGTACGAGACAGCCCGCCCCCATCTTTAATAAGGTCGGCATCAATATTTACATCACTCAAATCATTCACGATTACAGCAACGCGCATCCCCTTCCGATTGTTAAGCACATGGTTAAGAATTGTTGTTTTGCCAGCACCCAAATACCCGCTCAATACAGTGACAGGAAGCTTCTTATTATTAGTATTCATTTTCATAACCCCTTAACTTATTTATTTAAAGCTTTTATAAGACCAGCAAGATTGTTAGTCATAATGCCAATGTAATCCAAGCCTTTGCTTACCTCTTCCTCCGTCAGGCCTTCAAGAGGGTTCAATACATCGGTGCTCGCACCGATTTCTTCCGCAATCGTTTTGGCTATTTTAGGGTCAACAAGTGTCTCGAAGAAAATGGTCCTGACATCATGCTCTTTAGCAAGTTTGATAACCTCCGCCATCTTCTCCGGAGACGGCTCCTGCTCAGGCGATAATCCAGCAATCGGAATTTGGATCAATCCGTATGTCCTTGCCAAATAGCCAAAAGCGGCATGCTGAGTAACGAATTCCTTACGCTTGGAGTCCTTAAGATCTTCCCTAAATTTCTCATCCAAAGCCTTGAGCTTCGCAACATATGCATCTGCATTCGCCTTATACTCGTCTTTGTGATCAGGATCTGCTTGCTCTAATGCTGCCTGAATGTTACGAACCTCTTGCTGAGCTAATGATGGATCCAGCCATACGTGGGGGTCCAAAGAATGCTCGGCCTCATGACCATCCTCATCATGATCTACGTCCCCTTCCGCATGCTCGTGGTCATGGTCATGTTCGTGGTCGTGCTCATGTTCGTGCTCGCCTACACCTTCCATTAATACGATGCCTTTACTCGCTTCCACATCTACCCTCTTATCATTTATCGCACTAGCCAGGGTTTTCTCCACCCAGCTCTCCACGATTCCGTTGTATACAAACACATCTGCTTTCTGAATGGCAGCGACATCCTTTGGCGATGGCTCCCAATCATGCGGCTCAGCACCAGATGGAATGAGTCCCACAACCTCGGCATGATCTCCGGCAACCTGCTTAGTAAACTCAACCATAGGGTAAAACGTGGCCACAATCTTCAATTTATCCCCATTAGACGTATGACTCCCATTTGTGTTTCCACAGCCCGATATAACCAATGATGCAATTGCAATGCTTAACAACCCTTTGTTTAATGCTTTCATTTCTGATTTCCTCCTGATAACTATAAAATATGAATTAATGAATGACTGGCGGTTCTAGCTGAAGCCGTTCCGTTTCTGTCACATATCTTTTATTCCTTAACTTGCTTAACTTCACGAACACTTTCTTACCCGTAATTCCTGCAATCAGGAACACTAATAAAGTTAATGCGATGGTCCCTCCAGGAGGAGTACTCAATTCGTAAGAGGCCGTCAAACCGGAAAATACTCCAACCACTCCGATTATCATCGCAAGCCACAGTGCCCAAGAAAAGCTAGGAGCCAGTCGAATCGCCAACGCTGCAGGCAAGACAATTAAAGAGGAAACTAGCAACACTCCAACGATAGGCATAGCAGCAGCGACGATCATCCCTGTTATAATGCTGAACAGTAGTGAAAGCAGCCTAACAGGAACTCCATTTGCTCTCGCCGTTTCCTCATCAAAAGTAATTAGATATAATGGCTTTCTCAGAAGGTAGAAAAATAACCCTCCTACTAACGCAACAGCAATGACGAGAATGATTTCCGTCCTTTGCACCGAGACAACCGATCCGAATAAGTACGAAGAGAATCCTCGACTAATGCCTGGGTTCATGGACATCAAGACTACAGCGGTTGAAAGTCCGCCTATCATAATAATTGCGATAGAAACCTCAGAATAGGACTTATACGACCTACGCACATATTCAACGACTATGGCTCCGATAACAGCTATTACAAAACCTGATAATGCCGGATTTATTTTCAACAGCGCGCCCGCCGCCACACCAGCCAATGAAACATGGGATAGCATATCCGCCATCAACGCCTGCCTTCTCAGCATGAGATACACGCCAAGCACTGAAGCAATTAAGGCAATGACCCCACCAGCGAAAAATGCCCTTTGCATGAAGTCGTAGTGCAGCATTTCCATCCCCCTACCTCCTTTCGCTCCAGCTGGATAATACGATCTAAATAGGAGCCCGCCTCAGATAAGTCGTGGGTTACCATAACTACGGTTACCCCTCTCTTATTGACACAACTGTGCAGCAACTCATATAACTGAACACGACTCTGCGCATCCATCCCAGTAGTAGGCTCATCCAGCACAAGCAAGTCAGGCTCCTGTGCCAGCGCTCTTGCAATACATATCCGTTGCTTCTGCCCGCCTGATAGCTCACCGATCTTCCGATTCCGCTGTTCCCACATTCCAATCTGCTTCAATGCTTGCTCAGCTAACTCCCTGTCTTTGCGGTTGATTCTTCTAAGCCAGGAGCCTCGCATGTATGTACCTGAACATACAAATTCAAGCACCTTACTCGGAAATCCACTGTTAAACGCTGCGACCTGCTGCGGCACATAGCCCACAGCCAGCTTTTTGCCATCTTTGCGACATCGAACCCTACTTACCTCACCACTCCAAGGCTGAAGCAGCCCAAGTGCAAGCTTTAGCAGCGTAGTTTTCGAAGCACCATTGGGACCTGTCACAGCAACAAATTCACCTGAATGAATCTCTACGTCCACGTCCTCCAAGCAGGGTGAATCCCCATAGCCAAAGACGACCTGTTTCATTGAAGCCAATAACAAAGTACTCACCCTTTACTTTCTTCATTTAAATCGTAATAATTACGATTAGATGATAAAAATAAAACCGAAACAATTTGTTAATAGTAACGATTACGTTTAAGGTTATCAGCGAGAAGATAGAATGTCAACAACAATCTCCCAGTTATCTTTGTGTGCATAAAAAAGAGCCCCTACAATCCTATTGGATCGCAGAAGCCCTTCTCGCCTATCTATGTTTCTTATTTAGTCGCTGGTGCTGGCGTAGCTGCTGGCGCTGGAGTGGTTGCCGGTGCAGGTGTTGGGGCAGCTACCTCAACTGCTGGAGATGCAGCTTTAGCAACAACTTTACCCTTAACATTGATTAGTTTTGCTTCCGTGCCTACAACGACACGCGCAAGTCCTTTATTGAATGCTTCGACCGAATCGAATGTTGGTTTAATGGCAACCTCGCCACTTCTATTGATGAAGCCGTATTTACCGCCTTCCTCGAAAGAAGCCAAGCCGTCATGGAAGTCTCCAACATCTTCATATTTAGTACTAAGAACTGTCTCGCCTTTGCT